>NZ_NQMH01000001.1:0-35000 GCF_002272965.1 Parabacteroides sp. AT13
GAATTGGCGAGAACCTGCTCCCGTTGCGAGGCATTGGGATAGAAGCCGGGATCGGTCGTCTCGAAACGTGTCCACTCTCTGCCGTTCAATATGCTGTTGTCGTCCGTCGGCGGGTAGTAATCGCACAGGGCGATACTCCCTTGCTCGCGACGGGCGATACCACCGTTGCGTGTAGTAGTTTCCCGCTGTCTTGTCCAGATAATCTGTCATCCACGAGGTAAGGGTCGTAGTTGCTGAAATCGAACAGTCCCGCCACGTTGTCCTCTCCGCCCATATCAATCAGCAGACCTCCGAGGTCATGTTCCGCCTCGAAGAGCGCACCGTAATGGTCATACAGGTCGATGACCTTGCTGACCTGCCGCCCATCAGATCATGGAAAGAACTGGTCTGCAGCAGGACGTCACCGATATTTCCGATACCAGCCGAGGCGAGACCGACACCCATGTTGTAGAGGTTGTCGATGTCGTGTTGCAGGTTCTCTTTCGTAAAGTTACCCGGCACGCTGGCGAGATCGTCCAACATACGTTGCCAGTCGATGTCGCCCACTTCCGAGAGTTTCAGCAGAGGGGCGATGTTTCGGTTGATTTCCAGAAACACGATGTCCGAAAAGCCCAGCGTGCTGTTCGTCACCACACTCTCGAACTGCATACACAGACTTTTCGTCTCGTCGCAGATTTTCATCAGGTAGCTGCCCCAGTAGATAGCCGTTTGAGGCGAGCGGAGCATCAGTTTCGCCACCACCCATATCTTCGGCATGATTTTCTCCGAGACCATGCGGTAATGCGGCGGTAGTAGTAATTTTCTGTACTGCTATTCCAGATACCGAGGTCGGAAAAGGCTTTATGCTCCAAGAACTTGGAGGCAAAAATCCCCGCCGTAGCCACTTCCGCCGCATTGTAGTGCTTGAGATGTCATCGACCTGCTCCCGGTAATAGCTTTCCGCCACGGCTTCCGTACCGAAAGCGGTAGCCATTGCCGCCACCGTGCGTGCGTCGTAGTTCACGCTGTAATACTGCGCGTGGACCTGCTGCACAACGGCGAGCGACAGGAGTATAAGGATAAGTGACAGCCGTTTCATCATGGATTCCTCTCCGGTTAAAACAGATATCCGTCAACGGTGCGTCATGCCTCTTAGTGCACGTATCAGTCCGTCGGCCTCATATACGGCGGAATTTGCCACCAGACGGTGATGTATGAATACCTCCTTGGCGATCTCGTACCTGCGTTGTTCCCACTTCGCCTCTTCTTCCTCGTCCTGTACGGAATTTTCTATGCCGGCGTATTCGTCCAGTTCCTTACCGAGCATCCCCAACCGGAGATTGTATCTTTCCAGAACATCCTCTATTTCCTCAATGCTTTTTCTTCCCATGTCGCGTACCCTTACCAAGTCCTTTCCGGCCATTGGCACAAATCCCGGATGGTCTTGATGTCGAACTCACGGAATATCCGCTGGATACGGGCTTCATATTTGCTCCGAACTCAAGTGTCTTTACACTTTGGCTAATGTCTATCTTTTCCATTTTTGTAATTAATGATTTGATTGTTATTGTTTTACATGAAGGTTCAATACCTGCCCGCCTCGTTGACCTTTTGGGCGAACGGCAGGGACTTCCCGATACCGCTGGCGTTCCAGTCCCGGCAGTACGCCTCAATAGCTTCCTGATGACTGCACCGCAGTTCCCGTTTATAGAGTTTCAAGGCTTCTTTCTCCGCCCGCTCCGTGGTGTAGGTCATGTAACATTCTCTTGGTTCTTCTACACCGTACACGCCGCTGGTCGTTCCCGGCGGATGAACACTTCGCGGAAGAAACTGCGCCTTCCTTGTTTTCCAGCCGGTTGATGGTGAATATCTTCTTGCAGTCCACGTCAGTAAGGCCGAGGATAGCCTTGATTTTCATCGAACGCTCACGGAACTTGCTCTGGTCGAGCAGCATCACACGTCCGAGTTGTTGATGATGGCTTCCTTGACGATAGGGCTGCCGATGATGTCCTGTATCTCCTGTGTCACCACGCCGACCGAAGCCAGACTTACGGGCCGTCTTGTACATAAACTTGATGTATTCGGCCATGAGCGGGCTGGCAATCGCCTTCCACGCTTCCTCTATGACCAGGACTTTGCGGTTCTTCTTGATACGCATCTTCTGTAAGAATACGTCCATGATAATCAGCGTGACAAGAGGGAACAGGAGAGGATCATCTTTTATACTGTCGATTTCGAAGACGATGAACGTCTCATCAAACAGTGAACTGTCCATGTTCTCGTTCAGCGTCTTTTCATGATTGCCTCCCCGGTAGAAGTCCTTCATCATGTAACGGTACGTCGAGATGTCGATGCCCGAAATGTGGTTCTCGTACAGATGTCGGGGATGCGCTGCACGGAAAACTCATAGAACGAGTTGAACGACAGCTCTTCCACTTTTAGCTCCTTACGGCGGCGTTCCATCTCGTCGATCATGCGCTCGATACGCCCGGCCCGCTCTCCTTCGTCCTCGTCCGCTTCTCGGTACGGTTACGGTCGTCGATGAGCAGCCCTTACGCAAATCCTCCCGTTGCAGGGGCGTGAAGCCGTCGAAACCGTTGAAATAGGTGTCGTAATACTCCGTGATGACCTGTTCTATCAGGCGGTCCTCCGTCTTCGTGACCGTACCCTGCGAGCCTTTCCAGATGAGCAGTACGAGGTTTTTCAGGAAGCCCGTTTTCTCCACATTCATTTCAACCCGGTTGATGCGGAACGGGTTCATGGTAATCGGTCTTTCCTCGGTATAGGAAATGTACTTGCCGCCGAGGTATTCGCAAAGGCCCTCGTAGCTGTTACCCGTATCGACCATCACCACGTCTGTGCCCTGCTCGTACAACTGGCGCACGACAGAGTTCATGTGGAAGCTCTTGCCGCTGCCGAAGGCCCTAAACAAAAGAAATTCGAGTTGTCCGTCAGTTTGTTTTTCCCTTCCTTTCCCGTGATGTCGATAGCTACCGGCACGCCTTGGCGGTCCGTGTAGTAAATTTTCAGCGGTGTTTCTTCGCTGTGCTGTATGTGCTCCTTATACATCAGGCACACCGCCGCGTCACCCAGCGTCAGGAAGCGGTCATAGTCCTCGTTCATGCCGTAGCAGTTACCCGGAAACGAGTTTACGAACAGTTCCAGCTGGTTGTACGCCCTTTTGGAAATATGGATACCCATACGTCCGAAAGCATTCTCCAAATGGTTCGTGCATTTTTGCAGGTCCGTACCAGTCGGTACGGCGACAATCAGGTTGAAATGAGTGTACACGAGCTGCTTGCTTTCCCGCGCGATGACCTCCTGTACCCGCTTGATGTCCTCCACGGCCATCTGGTTGCTCGGATTGGGAATACTGGCGTGCCGGTTCTTCTTTTTGTCCAGCAGGGCCAGTTCCCTTTTCTGATTGGGCAGGAAGACAATCTGGTTATAGATGACAGCCTCCGCACTCGGAATGCTGTCAATGGCAGCCAGCAGGTCCACGGGCATATCCGTGTTATTGACCTCTATATTGGTATAAGGTCTTATCAGTGAAGGCAGTGCGGCGCAGTCCACATCGACAAGACTATATACCTTGCAGCGTTTGTCGCCCATCGAGACTGTCTCGTCGTCTGCCTTGAAGTTGGTCATCGACACGATCCGGTCCTTGAAGTTCATGGCGAAATAGCGGTCCACGTATTCGCTCGCCTCGGCTTTGTTCAGGAACTTGGCCTGTACCCCGGCATCGTGCAGCTGGTCATGCACTTTGCGGATCTTGACCAGAAAATCGCGCCACTTCTTGTTGTCGAACGAGAACAGTCGGCTCTTCTTCGCCTCCTGTGTGATAGTCAGGTAACACACGCTGTCCGTGTAGTTGCGCCCCTTGAAGTAACGGAAGTAGGCCGACGAGAGGAACTCGTGTTTGTCGCCCGTCTCGTTCTCGAACTGTTTCCTGACGAAGATGTCCTGTTTGTGCAGGGCATATCCTTCGCCGAGCGTCTGTGCGAGGGCGGTGAAAAGGTGCGTGAACTCATAGTAGCTGTCAATGTTCGCGCAGTATTTTTGCACGGGGTTCTCTATTTTCAGGATAGCAGAATATTCGCCCGTCTTGGTATAGAGCACGCCCACGCCGTTCGTCTCTTCCACGGAAAAATAGATGTCCTGAAAGATACGCTTGCGCTTGCCTCCGGTACCGAACGCATAGACCGACAGGGCCATGCCGGCACACAAGGCGATAAAAAGTAGAATGATGTACAAAGTCATCTTAAAATACGATAAAAAAGGCCGGGCCGCCCGGATTTCAGGCGGCCGGCCCGCGTTCAACATTCAACAAGACCACACGTTGCCCGTGATGGTTTTTCTTTTCTTCTCACAGCTTCTTCGAGTGGGCGTAGATATACACCCCGCGCCCGTCTTTCTTGGTATGCAGCCCTTTCCGCTGTTTGAGCATGATAAGGGCGATACCCGTCGAGACGACCGCAACCAGCACGACCAGTCCGACCACGAACCCTGCGAGACAGTAGGCGATGATAAAGCCGACGATGGCTCCGCCGGCAACGCCTGCCGCCCAGTAGGTATAGCGTCCCTGGATGCCCATGAACTCCAAAGGCCGTTGAAGACCTTTGAACAGCGGGTAGTCAGGGTAACGTTCGTCCTTGCCTTTCATCGTGCGGAAGGTTTATGCGCCGATACCGAAGAACATCGGAAGTGCTTGTGCGGCAGCGATTAAGAAAATACATGCGCCCACGACCATCATGATTTTCTTCTTCACGTCCTGTTCCTCGTTGTGTGGGCTAAGCACCCAGCGCCATACCCACCTTGCGGTGGGCGGTTTCCGAGTACTCGCCCCAAACCGTACTTACATGTCTCCATGTATACGGCTTTCCATTAGTAACATTACTCTTTACCATAGTTCTGAATCATAGAGTTGCAGTCCTCACAGACAACCAGTGTCTTGCGATGTCTTTTGAGCATCAGTTTCTCCCACTCATTATTGCCTTTCAGCTTGGTGAGAGTCCTCACATGATGCATGACTACTTTTCCTTCCTTACCACATAGTTCACATCTGCCATCCTTCAACCTTTCCACAAGGCTCGGATATGGCACGTACATGGTCTGTGGCAGTTTGTCATAGTCAACATCGAACTGAGCATTTCTCTTTTTGAAACCCTCATTGTAGAAGACTCTGTATTTCTGCTTTCCCTTGGCATCGTTGTACGGAATGACAAAGTCCTTGTCCTTCTGATACTTCTGGCGAACTTTCCTTGCGGAAGTGTTCAGTTTCCAGCCAAGTGTCTTGAACATACTCATCTTCATAATGAAGGCGAAAGATGCACATTCTTTGGACACGTTTGCAGCAAGTGAATAGTAGTTGTAAAGTCCTCTGGTTTCCGCATTGTATTGGGCAAGAATATCTTCGGGCTTCATTGGAGTCATATATCTGCGAGGCTTTGACCACCAAATGTCTTTGCCATCAATGTTTCTGACCTCCAACGCGTTGTACTCAGTGAGCTTCTTTTGTATCACAGCCGAGTTAAGGGTTAACACCACTGCGCCGTTGAAGTCTCTTTTGAGAACTCCGTCCTTATTCCTTTTCACTGCGTCTGACTTTCTGATGAAGATTTCATATCCAAGGAATTTCGCCTTGTCTTGTGCGTGTGTTATCAAAGTTTTCTCATCAGACAATTCAAGTTTGAGTTGTTCTCTCATGAATTGGGTGATGTCCGCTTTGATGGTCTCGCATTCAGACTTGCTTCCGATAACCGATATAAGGAAATCGTCCGCATACCTTACATACTGCATTCTTCTAAAGTCCGCATCCATTGCATCCTTGTGAGGAGTGGACAGCATCTGTTTGCTCAGTTGGGCAATTTCATACAGATAGCTTTTCCGTATCTGCTCATCGGATGTTTTCTGCAACTTCTTTTTCAGCCAGTTCTTCTTATTGTTCAAACGCCAGTATTCGGGATTGATGCTGCGTCTGTCACCTTTGCGGAATTTGGCTGCGTACTCCTTGATGTACTTGTCGAACTTGTCAAGGTAGATGTTAGCCAGCATGGGGCTGATTATTCCACCTTGCGGAGTTCCTGAGTACGTCTTGTTGTACTTCCAGTCCTCCACATACCCTGCATTGAGGAATTTACGGATAAGTCTGAGGAAGCGTTCATCTGATATGCGTTCACGAAGAATGCTAATCAGTACGTTGTGGTCTATGTTGTCAAAGAAGCCTTTGATGTCTCCCTCGATAAACCACTTTGCTCCCGCAAAAGACTTCTGTATCATACCCAATGCCGTGTGGCAGCTTCGATGCGGTCGGAAACCATGTGAAGTGCCTTCAAAATGACCTTCATAAATAGCTTCAAGCAGCAGTCTAACTACCTCCTGCACCAATTTGTCCTCGAATGAGGGAATACCGAGCGGACGTTTCTTGCCGTTCTTCTTCGGTATGTACACTCTGCGTGCAGGGTGGGGTTGGTAACTTTCGTCCTTTAAGGACACAATCAATCTTTCAATCCTTTCAAGACTCATCTCATCGATGGTCTTGCCGTCAGTTCCGGGTGTCATGTTGCCTTGCTTCGCATAGATGCGTTGGTAGGCTACAGCGAACATCTCTTCACTGAACAGATACCGATACAGTCGCTCGTATTTATAATCCGAACTTTGACTGTGGTCACTTAGAGCTTTTAATACTCTTTCTGATTTTTCCATACGTCTTACACGTTTTCAAAATTTGTATTAAAACATTACTAACTGTTCCCCTTCGCCATGTACAAGGCATTACCTTGCTCGGACTACTATGGGAACTCCGTTACCATATTGGATATTCAGAGCCAAAGCCCATAGCCACTTTCATGGCTTTCCAACTTAGGTAATCTCCGTTTAGCTGTATGATAACTATTAGCACGACAGATTGTCGGATACGACTTCCGCCCTTTTCTCCGCTTACTGCGGTTGCGTTGTGGCTGGTTCTTTGCTATAACACCAATGACGTTGTCTTAGTGCCACAATGCGACGTTTGTAAAAGCCTTCCGTCGCAGCTACATCTTTTGCCGCTGGGCTATCGTTCAATCAGTATGGACTTTATCCTCATATCTGTCTTTCTCCCTCGCAATTCAGTCGCAGTCTGGCTTTTGACTGACTTATTGCTTTCCCAAAGTGCTATTTTCACCTTTAGGTTTCCCCTCGGGCTTATTTGGGTGGAAGTAGATCACTTGAACCCTGACCTATCCTCTTGCTAAAGAGGAATTTATCATGCAACCATTACGGACGCACTCATGGCGATGTACACCGAGATAGCGCCTACGATAGCCACAACACCGGCAATGGCGTAACACAGTTTGACCATGATGGGAACGTACTTGGCGATTTCCTCCGTCACGGTAGCCAGTGCAGTCGTACCGGCGGAATAATCGCCTGCGGAGTTCTGGGCCATGACGGCCGTCGTGCCACACAGCAACATCAGTGTGAGCATCTGTACTTTTTTAGCAGAAAACATTTTTTTCATTTGTCTTTTTGTTTTTTGAAACATGATTATTTATTTTAGGGTAAGTATTGCAGTTCTTTCGAATCGTTATGGCGGTACTTGATTCCTGCCTCCCGTTTCTATATGCGATAGCCGAAAAAGGCAGGAAAGACGAGGAACGCACCGATCAGGAACAGGCACGCGCCCACAAGCGTTACGACGGACTTGGTAATGCCGTCCTCGCCCGTGTTCATCTTTACGTAAATCTGGAATCCGGACACAATCACACAAATCCCGGCGATGGCACAACAGAGAGCTTGGACGTAAAACATCATTGTTACCACGTAGTCGTGCATCGTCGCCAGCGCATCCGCACCCCAACTGTAATTCACGCTGCCGCTTTTCGCCAGAGCTGAACAGGGGATGATGGAACAAAGCGCACATAGTATCTTTTTCGTTTTCGACATCTTACAGCTTATCTTTGACCGGTCTCCATTTCAGGCAGGGACGGTTGTCCAAGCGTCCTTTGGAAATCAACGCCTTATACATCTCTTCGTCGGTAAAGCCGTCGGACAGGTAGGGAGCGATCTCTTCCATCTGCGCCTCCGCCTTGGCCTTCAGCCTTTCAAGCCGCTCTTTCGCGGCTGCCTCCTTTTTCCCTGTATCGCCGTCTTGTACCGCAGGCGGGGCAGCTACGGCTTCCGTGTCGCATGTCTCATTTCCGATACTAAACCCGGTCTCGTTCTCCGAAACCTCGACACTCTCTTCCGTGGCATCCATCGGACCGAGGTCGAAAACTTCTTCGTCAGTCTTCTCCGTTCCCTTCTTTCCATACAGGTCACGGGTAATATTGACCGCGTAATAGACGATGTACAGCACCGTCAGTACAAGGGCGAATATAAAGTATGAACTCATCTGTTTTAAGTATGAAATTAAACTTTAATTGAACTTTGAAAGTACAAAAGCAAAGAAAAGTATTATATTTGATATAATGAAAACTCTTTATATCAAACAATATTTTATTACGTATAAATAAGTATGAAACATATAAATTGAACTTTAATTTCATACTTTAAGGCGAATGTACCGGGAAAAACGGGCATAAAAAAAGCCCTCCGGGAGGAGAGCTTTCAAGGGAGGGGTAACGATAATGCCTTACCGTTTCTTTCCGCGCAGGTAATCGTTCAGGTCCTTGTACTCGTGATAACGGAGTGCTTCGTTGTGCACCCGCTTGCCGTACATGCCGGCGATGGTCTCTTCCGTTTTCTGTCCGGCGAGATCATTGTCGAGATAACAGTGTATTTCCTCGTACACCTGCAAGTGTTCCAAAGCCTTTTTCAGGTTGTTCACCGAGTTCATCACGAGGTAATCGCAAGGTGCGCCGATGCAGACCGTATCATCACCCGTCTGTTTCAGCGTCAGGTAAGAGAGAAAATCCATGAAGCCTTCGAACACGCAAACCCGGTTCTGTGCTTCACTATGAGAATGCCTGATGACAGAGATGTCCTTACACCGGATACAGCCCTTATAATAAGGATTGCGAACCTCGTACCCGCCCGCCACGTTACCGAAGGCAAGGGCGAAGTAGCGCCGTTGCCGCAATTCATAATGGACCTCCCGGCAGAACATGCGGCCGATGTCTCCGTCGATTCCACGGGAATGAAGGTACGAGAGCAGCGCATGGTGCTGCAACGGTACGACGAGCACGTCCTTCATGTCGGCTTCGACGGGTCGGGGCGTTGTCCCCGGAATCCGCACCCTTTGTATCGGGATAGCGTTCTCGTGCTTCCCTATATAGGCAAGCACTTCGCTCACGCTGTCCGTCTGGTAAAGGTGTTTGCCCAGTTCCACAAGGTCTCCGCCCGTCGCTGCGCCAAAGTCATACCATTCGTTGAGCCGGTCATTGACCTTGAACGACGGGGTACGCTCATTGCGTAGCGGCGACAAATACCAGTATTGTTTCGATGTTACACTCTGGGGGTGGTAGCCGAGACTGGCAAGATAGTCCACGATACGCAGTTGTTTTGCTTCCGCTATGGTCATGTCATTTTCTTTTCACTTGTTTTCAAAAAACGGTTTACTTTGGTTTTTCTCCTATATATACCCGGACCAAAGTAAACTAAATTATTTTTCACCTTCTGCGTCCTCGCATTCTTCGTCGAAAAGCAAGGCTTCGGTCGGGGTCACATCGTAATAAAAGAGCTTGTCCCGTTTGACGATCAGCTTCAGGTTTTCCGTCAGGTACTGCAGCAGTTTTATCATGACGCTGCGTCCCCGTTTGAACCCGATAGCCTCATAGGAGGCCATGAGAGCCTGCAGTACGTTCTCGAAACCTTTGATGGGCCTGTCCCCGAAAGCGGCGGAAAGCGCCTCCCGGTGCTGCTCGATGGACAAATCCATGAAGCTGCTCCGGGCCTTCGGTCTCACGCTGCCATCAAACGAATAGTTATCCACCATGACCGGCAATCCTTCGTCATCAACGGAAAAAGCAAACGGTTTGAACTCCTTCTCGCGGATATGCAGCGCATGAACTTCACTGATAACGGGATTCTCCGCACTCTTGGTGATGACCAGCACCGTTTCCGCCTTATTGCTCATTTCCGTGCCGATATGCCCGCGCACATTGTTGTCGCCTTTATTCAGGTGCAGCACACAATGGATATGCAGGTCGTATTTCGACGACCATTCCATCATCTTGTTGATAACCTCCACCGATTCGCTGGTGCTGTTGATGTCGAGCATCAGGTCGCGGATGCCGTCAATGATGACCAGCCCGTACCCTTTGTTCTGTCGCAGAGCGTAGTCGATGACCTCAATACGCACGGCCGGCGTGTATTCCCGCAGGCAAATGAAATCGAGATTCTCGTTGTCGGTTGTGGTGGGCAGTCCCGCCAGGCGGAGAATACGTTCCAACACGTTATGGCAATGGAAACGGCTCTGTTCGGTGTCCACGTACAAGATCCTGCGCTTGCCTTCGGGCAGATGCGCCCGGTAGTTCAAAACCTGCCGGCCCGCCAGTGACGCAGCGACAATAGCAGAGACATTAAACGTCTTTTTCGCCTTCGCCTTACCCGTCGAAGCGCTAAAATTGCCGAGCGTCGCTATGGTGGAGTTGTCGATCCATATAATCTGGGGCGGAGTCACGTAGGTGTCCGTGGCCTTTATCTGCGATGCCGTGAGAATATCCGACAGGCGATTCTCGTCCAGTTCCGCCCACGAGTTACGGTCAGTTCTTTTTTCGTTTTCCATAGCGCTTCTGGTTAAAGAACGGTTGGGTTGCGGATACTTCCGTCGCCATACGCATGGCATCGTCCACCGTAGGTTCGTAGTTTTGCAAGAGCCATGCGTCCAGCTCTTCCTTCGCGAAGTAAAGCATCTTGCCGCGAGGTTTGTAGTGCGGGATTTCCTTGTTCGATGTGAGTTTGTACAACATACTTTCGGACACGCCGATATACATGCACGCCTCTTGAAAAGTGAAGACTTTCTTGGTCGTGTAAATGGTATTTTCCAGTAAAGCCACACGCTCCAACAGACCTTCCACCGGTTCCAACTTCTTGAGAACCGCTTCTATGGCGGTCAGCCGTTCGCTTAACCGCTCCATGAATGTTGTTCTGTTTTGCATAAAATACATGTTAAAATTAGACAATGGAGAGTTACCTCCGTTATGCAGCGCGCTAACGGAGGTCAAAGTTATGTGATGTGAACCGGACAGCCGGAAATTCCGGCATGATACTATGCACGTATCACGGCAACTATCACTGTTTTATCTTTCACATACTTGGCTTTTTGGCACTTCGTGTCATATTTTCAGCCGACTGATGGCTTTTCGTATGCCGAGGTTTGCCGATGTAATGTTGTTCCTCGCCGCAGAGAGGGCAGACGAGAGGCTTGAAGCGGTAACATATCTTGTGCCGTCTTTGGACAACAGGAACCGCCCCTTGTCGAGAACCGACTGCCAGTGAGGTAGGATAAAGGTGTTTTCGAGCAACGCATCGAACAGAACCGCCACATGGCGGATATTGTTCACACGTATACAGAAATTCTCCTTGCAGGCAAAAAGCGCTTCCATGTCCTCGATGCGGAGAGTGGAAACGCAAAACAGATGATAAGCGTTGGCGCAAGCCACAATACCTGTCATCTGTTCACGGGAAAAATTGCAACCAAAGGAGAGAGGTGGAGCGTTTCTGGAATCTTCTATACGTGAAGAGTCGAACCATACTCCGGCAATGTCGTACTTTTGTTTCAAGGCCATGCACTCCTCGAAAGAAAATGTTTCTGCGGTAAAGAGGCTTTTGACGAGACTTGTACAATCGAGCAACAGCCCTCTGATGATATGAATGTTCATTTCATGGCAATTCCTGCAAACCGCACTGTTGCAGTCGATGTACCGGTGGCTGTTTATAAAGTCATCCACGTAGCGGCCATATCGTTTGCCGCCTGTCATGACGTCTTGAAGATAAAGCTCCCTTGCTTCGGAGAGCAACTCGTAAAATTCTTCCGCTACATCCTGTTCCGTAGCGAAGTGGTGCAGATGTGGTCTCCCTTCAAAAAAAGAGAGGACCTGTTGTTTTGTCCTTTCATGTCGAATTGTTTTTTATGGGTTTATACTTATTATAATAGTGGCATTACTTCGACCATTTGAAATATCGGAGAAAAGCCGGAAATATTTACCTTAAATTGAATTTGACATGTATGACTACATCAGTCGAATAGGCCGTTAACCAAATTGACTGCTTCGTCTTTTTTCTGGTTGATGATTTTGGCGTACACCTGTGTCATTCTCACGGAGGTATGGCCAAGCAGCTTCGATACGGTATAGAGATCCGCACCGAGCGTCAGCATCATGGTCGCGAATGTATGCCGGGCGGTGTGAAAAGTAAAACGCTTGGTGATTCCGGCCGCTTCGGCCCACGGTCTGAGATACTGATTGATATTTGAAGGCAGGTTGAACACAGGATCGTCTGCAGCCTTGTCCTCACGCTCCGGCATCCATTTCAACGCCTCGTTGGAGAGTGGCAGGTAAATCGGTTCTTTGGTCTTCTGCATAGCTACCGCCAGACGGTATTGGCCGTTATCGACAAAGACATTCTTCCATTTCAGGCCGACAATATCGCTGATACGCAGTCCGCAGAAGCAGGAGAACAGATAGGCATTTTTTACCCTCCCTTCCTGCATCGGAGTGGCAATCAATGCCCGTACCTCTTCGATGGTCATATAGGACCGCACGCTTTCCGGCATTTTGGGCTTCTCCGACTTTTCCATCTCGTTAAACGGATTTCTCAACAACCGTTTAGCCCGAACGGCAGCATTCAGGGCGCCATTGAATATCTGATAATAGGTGTTGCGTGTAGAAGCTGCTATCGGCTTTCCTTTAGGGCGGAAGGTTGTCAGCATGTAGTCGATATAGCCTTGGCAAAAAGCGAGGTCAACCCGATCCAATATAAATCTTTCCCCTGCATATTCTTTCAGGATATGGGTAACGGCTTTGATTTGACCGATGCCCTTCTTGTCGCGTTTCTCTTGGTACTCCAGATAGGTTTGCATCCAGTCCAGCAGATAAATCTTATCCGTATGGTTCACGATACCGGCTTCACCACTGGTCAGCTCGATAATACGTTTCGACTTGATGGCATTTGCGGCAGCCATTGTTATTTCATTTTGCCGACGGGTATTGCTGTCCGTTCCCGGAATAAGATACAGCTTCAGGTACTCGTATGTCCGTTTGCCGTTGCGGTATATATCCAGATACAGACTTTTGCTGCCATCGGACAAATCCTTCATCCGAAGACGGATTGGTTCTTTTACTTTTTTAGGCTTCTTTATTCGTGGCATAATCGTATTCTTTCATTCGTTATTTTTCGTATGCAAATGTACGAATTAAAACTGAAATCAAGAAACAAACAAGAAACAAAAATGTACCCAAAAAGAACCAATTAACAGAAAATAGTGAAAACAACTGAAAGAAATAACTACCCTATAAAGAACTGATATAAAGCATATTTAGTTGTATTTATTTGGATTTTATTTTCATCTTTAATATGCCTGTTTGTTTATTGCAAAAAGTAAAGTTCAAACTAACAATTGCCTATCAACGTATTCTGTCTCGTAAAGACGGAGCGCACTCCAGTCCTTACGAAACAAAAGATATTATTCAATGATCGAGATCCATCCGTAAGTATCCGGCTCGTCGCCATACTGGATGGCACGTAGCTTATGATATAGTTTCTCGCAAACAGGACCCGGTTTGCCATCTTTGGCGATAACAAAAGATTTGTTCTCGTCCAAATCGTCGATTTGCGAGATCGGAGCGATAACCGCGGCGGTACCACACTCGGCAGCCTCGTCGAATGTAGCGATCTCCTCGAAAGGAACCGGACGACGCTCTACCGTCAAGCCCATATCCTCGGCCAATTGCTGCAAGCTCTTGTTCGTGATCGAAGGCAAGATCGAGTGGGATTGCGGAGTGATATAGCTATTGCCACGGATTCCGAAGAAGTTAGCCGGACCGCACTCATCCAGATATTTCTTCTCTTTCGGATCCAGATACAATACGGCGGCGTATCCCTTGGAATGAGCGATCTCGCCGGCTACCAAGCTAGCGGCATAATTACCACCGACCTTGATCGTACCTGTCCCGTTAGGAGCCGCACGGTCGTACTCACGAAGTACGCATACCTTCGAGGGCTGGAATCCACCCTTGAAATACGGACCTACCGGAGTGACAAATATCATAAACATATATTCGGGAGCCGGCTTCACACCCACCTGAGCGCCCAAGCCGATCATCAGCGGACGAATATATAAAGCGGCACCGCTCTCATAAGGAGGAACGAAACGCTCGTTCAATTTCACGACCTTACGTACAGCTTCCTCGAACATCTCTACAGGCAACTCAGCCATCTTGATACCCCGGCTGGAAGATTGCATACGTTTAGCGTTCTCATCCATACGGAATACACGGATCTTACCGTCTTTCCCGCGGAAGGCCTTCAAGCCCTCGAAAGACTCTTGTCCGTAATGCAAGCAAGTAGCGGCCATGTGAATATTGATAATCTCGGATGAAGAAACTTCCAACTCACCCCATTTGCCGTCACGATAGTAGCATCTTACATTGTAGTCTGTCTTGATATAACCAAATCCCAGCTCAGACCAATTTAAATTTTCCATATCTATACAATTTGCTGTAATTAGTTTAAAATTAACAAATTACACTGTTAATAATATCGCTCAAAAGCAAAAACGCCCATAGCCGTCGCTATGGGAGATTTTGTGTACCGCAAATATACGCTAATTTATATATAGTTCGGCCTATAAACTAAAAAAAGCAAGCAGAAGGCTACATTTCGGCCTATAACGAATTATACCAATCTATCACTTGGTCGAACTCATTCTCCAACTCTTGCGCTGGGAAATCAAGGGCGACCGGATAGATCAAACACATCCATAAGGAAGGCGAATCGGACAACTTACGGTAAAAAGAAACCGGTAAATCCGGTAAAGTCTCCGTCGGATCGGTCATCAAGACCTCAAATATCAGTTGATAGGGATGCGAGTAAATCACCCGGTAACGGTGATGGTATTCCGGACCAGTCAAGAATGAGTATCTTGGAATGGGGCGTATATCTTGCTTTCTATCCTCCGGTTCCGTTGTTTCCGGATCGATCTCATCTTCTTCCAATAAATATTCTACTTGGCTATCCTCTGCTCCCGGGAATTCTAAGTCTGGAGTCTCTTCCATGGCCTCGATCTCCCCAAAATCCGGAAGTTCCGAGAAATGTATTCGTTGAAGCCCTGTATCCTCCTCGGAAAAACAGATAATCTCCGGGCTGAAATTCCGGTTCTGCCGAGACCACACCTCATAATCCCCGATAAAATACACCCGCTTCTTCGCCCGGGTAACCGCCACGTTCAGGATATTGCTATTTACCCAACCTATCGCACCAGTTGAAGAAGGTTGGCATCCCAACAGGAAGATAACCTCCTCGGCTTCTTTTCCTTGGAATTTATGGACCGTTCCGCAGTTGGCAGTCTCCCACCCCTTAAATTTACCTTTAAGCCCACTATACTCCTCCGTATTCAAGACGGCTTTAACCGCAGCCTTAATGCCTTTCACAACCGTGGTGAAGGGGGAGATCACATATAATTTCCGGGTATCCTCTTTCTCCCGGTGTTTTCCCATCCACGCCAATATCAAGCGCAAGCATACCTCGCCTTGCTCCGCCACGTAATGATCATTATTCCCTTTAGCGCTAGTACCTTTCTTACCGGGCACATCGATCCATAAGGAATGATCTAGCAACAATTGACTTTTCTCCTCGTCTTTCACCGCATCTTTCATTCCCAGAATCATCGTATCGTCGTACGACACCCGGTTGGAGATGCTAAACATAGGATTGATACAACGACGGTGCACGACCAACGGACAGCCTACCCACGTCTCTCCAATCCAAGACCCATAACGGTTTATCAAATCGGCGAAACCTTGCACGGAATGGGATTTCGAGAGGTAAGAAGACAAGGATACGATACCACATTTCTTTTGATAGAGAGTCATCAACGTCTCATCGGTGGTGACTACCGGTTCCACTTGTTTCGGGTCTCCCACGATGATCGCTTTCTTTGCCCGCCACAAAGCGCCTACCGCACATTGGGGAGCGGCTTGCCCGGCCTCGTCCACGATCAACAATCCCAATTGCTCCCTACCCATGTACTCCAGCATCTTCTGTACGGAAGCGAATGTGGTAGATACCACAGGCACCAAGAAAAACAAGCTATTCAACACATGTGAGAATATCAATTCTTTCTCCTCCGGCATATATTTATTATCCCAAAAGGCCAACAGCGAATAAAGGTTGCAACGCCATTTGTAGGAATTGATCACAAAAGAGCCATGCAGGACCAAAGCTTGATAAAATAGATCTTCCCTTGCTTTGTCGAATTCAGCGTTCTTCAAAGGATTCGAGGACTGCATCTTCTCGTCCGCCATCCTAAATACCTCTTCGTTACAAGAGACCGACCGCCGCAATCGCTCCACTATTCGATATTGCTTCAAGAACTCTTGTTGAGCGATATCGAAAGAAGGGAAACGGTTCTTAAACTCCCGCATAACCTTCTCATTGTCTCTTTTAGGACTCATCTTGGAAACAAACGGCCTTAATACCATTTCGCTGAAAGAACGGATATTATCCCCTTTTCCTAAACGGGCGGATATCAATCCCCAGGCCTGTTTCGTATGTTTTCCCGGATCGGTATTTCCATTGAGCATATTGGAAGCCAAATCTCCGAAAAATAAATCTTTACCCTCACTAAAGACTAGAGAGTGCCCGGCTTTTGACATGGCTTCAGCGGTAGGTAGTTTACTCGTCTCGGGTAACTCGAAGGTGATATTCTCTACAGCCGTATTATTACAGGATGTCACAAGAATTCCATAATCGGCCAATCCCCGTCCCGTCTGCAAACCAAATGTCTTCTGACTTTTACCTGCCTCCAAAGACTTCACTAAAAGCGGAGTCTCTGTAAAGGCATCATCCGGCTGATTCAAATCCGCTAATAACCGGGCACGCCGTACCACGTACTCGGCGATAATATCTTTCAGCAATGTTGTCTTACCCGTTCCCGGAGGGCCATTCACGGAGAAAATGCCACAGCCTCCCGCATTTTCTTCGGCCAACGCTATATTAATAGCCATCTGTTGCATCAACGCCGGGCTGAACTCAGAAGGCCAACGGCCCAGCGGATATCTTTCCGGACCTAACCATTTCCTATAATTCTCTATTGAGCATATACTTTGACGATTCCCTCCACTCATCAAAGGAGCATTTATATAGTTCACCAGTAAACGATTGGGCCTTTTATCCAGCAGACTTTTACGAACCCTGCTTAAATCTTTCGCATAGAAGCTTATGCTTAAGTCCGTATCATCCGATTTTAGCGCACGGGCACAAACCCGCTCCAAATCATTCCTTCTAAATCCATCATTTACGGTAAATAGACTCCGGATCCGCAGTCGATCTAGCAACTCTACCGTCTTCTGCCGCAAAAGAGAGAAGAACTCTATCCCTTCCTCATCCTCAATTGTCATAAAGAAGTCGTTTCCATCCTCCAGTAGTTCCTCCAACCACTCCTCATCAACCTCCCGGTCATGAATTAAGCAGCTGATCGCCCAGATATAAGGCGAAAGTTGGAACGAGCCTTCTATGTACTCTCCGGACGGGGATAAATCAATCGTATAGAGCACGCTTACAGATTTATTCTTCTCCAACAGCTTACGAAAACGCTCATTATCCTTATCCGCCGGAATCAAACGATATAGCTCGGACAAAAGATCATATTTAGGAACACCTCCCACATACAGACGGAAGCTATCCGCATCCCTGTATGGAGCATATATGAAATACTTCAACTCATCCTCCGATCTCACATATCTTACCCGTACCTCATCCTCCGGTAAACCAGATTTAGAAGCCTGAGGGAATGACAGCTCTTGAAAATATTCCAACACTTCCCAGTAAGCCAGAATACTAGTTGTTGTATCATGGGTACGATTCGAGACAAAGCCCAATAGCGTTTTTAAGTAAGTTAAGTCCATGCTTTAAAAAACCTTAGTTTACACGAAAGCGCTCAGTTAGCCGCTTTGTTAGATTAATGATCGTAAATGTAAGCTATTTCGAAGTATATTTGCTACATTCGCGTCAAAAATAATTAAAATATGAAAGTCATTGATCTGATAAGGAATAGTAAGAGTACCGCTTTTTCTTTCGAGATATTACCGCCGCTGAAAGGTAACAGTATCCAGAAGGTATATAATGTGATTGACAAGTTGAAGGAATTCGACCCTAAATACATAAATATCACCTCCCATCATAGCGAGTTCGTCTATAAAACCTTACCAGACGGAAGTTTCCAGAAAGTAAACATCCGTAAACGTCCGGGCTCCGTAGCGATCGCTTCGGCTATCCAGAATAAATACGGTATTCCTGCCGTACCCCATATTATATGTAAAGGCTTTACGAAAGACGAGACGGAATACGCTTTGATCGATTTGAACTTCCTTGGCGTAAACAACCTCTTAATATTAAGGGGAGATATAAAGACCTTAGAGGCCTCCCAGCAAAAACCGGAGTTATATCACGACCACGCAACTGATTTACAACAGCAGGTAAATCATTTCAACGAAGGTATTGCGTTAGACGGTTCCAAGATAGACGGTATAGAGACTCCCTTCTCGTACGGCATGGCTTGCTATCCGGAGAAACACGAGGAAGCACCCAATATGGAATCCGATATCTATTACTTAAAGGAGAAAGTAAAAAATGGCGCTGAATATCTGGTAACCCAGATGTTTTTCGATAATGACAAGTACTATGCGTTCGTGGATCGTTGCCGTGCGGAAGGTATCACGGTTCCCATCATCCCCGGTATCAAACCGATCGTTTTCAAGAACCAATTAACGGTTCTTCCGAAGATATTCCGTGCGGATATCCCAGAGCCTTTCGCGACAGAATTACGTAAATGTAAAGATGATGCGGAAGCGAAAGAGGTGGGTGTGGAATGGTGTATACAGCAGTGCAAGGATCTGATCGCTCATGGCGTACCGAGCTTACATTTCTACACAATGATGGCCTCGGATAGCGTTTACAAAATAGCAAAAGAAATTTATTGAGATACAATAGGGGTTTTTCCACGCTGAGTTGTCTAATAGAAGTACACGATTGAACAATCATGTACTAAGTATGGTTATTTTTAAAATTCTAAGGTAATGAAATACATATTCTTTATTGGACTTGACTTGTTATTGTATCCGTTTTTAGTTTTACTCTATATATGTCAATTGATATTTACAAAACCCCGCACCTTTTGATATCTGAATACTTTTCCGTAACTTCGTTCCTTATTCTATAGAAAAGGAAATATCTCATGTATTTTAAAGATATCATCGGGCAAGAGGAAGTAAAGGAACGGTTGAGGCAATCGACTCGGACAGGGATCGTACCCCATGCGCAGTTATTCACGGAGCAAGGGGGGGCCGGGGCGTTTCCGCTGGCTTTGGCTTACGCCCGTTATCTGAATTGTACGAACCGGACGGAGACGGACGCTTGCGGACGTTGCCCGTCATGCCTTAAATATGACGAATTGGCACATCCCGATTTGCATTTCGTATTCCCGATCGTAGCCAAGAAAGAGAAAAAGAAAGAGGTCTGCGATGATTATCTCAGTGAATGGCGTGGGTTCCTCAAAGAACATCCCTATTTCAATATGGATGAATGGCTGGATTATATCGAGGCCGGAAACTCACAAGCGATCATCTATTCCAAGGAAAGCGATGAGATTATCCATAAACTGAGCCTAAAGATTTATGAGGCGGAATATCGTATCCTGATGGTTTGGTTGCCGGAGAAACTACATCCTACTTGCGCCAACAAGCTTTTGAAAATCATAGAGGAGCCTCCTATGAAAACGGTTATCCTTATGGTATCCGAGACACCGGACCTTATCCTCGGGACCATCCAATCCCGTGCGCAACGCATCCACATCCGTCCCATTGAGACCGATGCGATCATGAATGCCATGGTATCCCGTTTCGGGCTTTCGCCCGACGACGCTAAACACGTCGCTCACCTCTCCTCCGGAAGTTTTATCAAGGCGATGGAGGCGATTAGCTTGGGCGAGGAAAATAAATTCTTTCTGGAGCAATTCAAGGCCATGATGCGAAACTCATGGGCACGAAACGTAAAAGGCATGAAAGCGATGGCGGACGTCATGGCAGGGATCGGACGGGAACGACAAAAAAACTTCCTCTCCTATTGTCAGCATTTGATCCGGGAGAACTTCATGTACCGGTTCCAATCGCCGGAACTTAATTATATGAATCTGGACGAGGCTAGCTTCTCCGTTAAGTTCTCCCCTTTCGTCAACGAGCGAAACGTGATCGATTTGATGGAAGAATTGGCGAAAGCGGAACGCCATATCACACAGAACGTGAATGCCAAGATGGTCTTTTTTGATTTATCCTTACGAATTACCGTACTAATCAAAAGATAAGTCTTCAGATTTTCTTGTTACGCCAATTTCCTTTCCATAGATAGAAGAAAGAAGAAAGGATCATGATATTATATACATACTCCGTAGTCCAGCAAACCGCCACGTCCGCACGCAACCATACGGCGACATACAATATATATAATACGTACACGAATATGCTAGCCATATCGATTTCCAGCGCACGGCGGGTATTGCCTGTCCCCGATACGCTAAAGAAATAAATAAAACCGGGAACGGCGAAAAGATAAGAGGACAGCATCACCCACAGCGAGGGGATCGAGCTAGCGATCAGATCCGGGTTATCCGTATAAATACGCAATACGGTAGACGGGAACATAGCGATCAAGATACCGATCGGTAGCACGAACGCATAGCATAGCCCGATCATCCTCCGGCAAAGCGGAAGCACCCGGTCCGACTCCCCGGCGCCGATCAAGTTACTTACCAGCGAGCTGTTCGTGGAGGCGAAAGCATTCACGAACATAAACAGGAACGAGGAGATGCTACGTACCACATTCGTAATCGCCAACGGCCGCTCGCCCAGATGCTCCATAGCGATGAAGAAGATAAACCATCCCCCAAAAGCGATCCCATGCTGGATCATCACCCAGATAGAGACACTCAGTATTTGTCCCAGCATCCTAAAATCCACTCTCGTAAAACGGAACAGACCATATTTTTTATAATCTATCTTCTTCCAAGTATAAATCACGAAGAACAATACGGAAACAGCTTCCGAGATCGAGGAAGCGATAGCGGCACCCGCTATCCCCAAAGCGGGGAACCCGAACTTACCGAATATCAAGATATAGTTCAAGACCACGTTGGTAAGCACCATCACCACCGAATTGGCCGTCAAGATCTTCGTATTCGTCGTACTCACGTAAAACGCACGGAACATCACCGCTATAAAAGAGAAGAAGAACCCGTACACCCGCCAGTCCAGATAGCTCATCGTCGCCCGATACACCTCTTCTGAGCCGATCATCCGGTGGAGCAGATAGGGCGTAAGCAGATTAGAGGCCGTAAACAACACCGCCGCCAGCAGAAAAAGGAATAGCCCGCCTTGCGTGAAAACCTCGCCGATCCGCTTATACTCCCCCTCACCATTACGACGTGCCATCAGCACCTGAGCTCCTACACTGAAACCAAAGCCCAGCATATAAATCACGAGATAATAGACTCCTGCCAAGGCGGAGGCACCTAGCTCAACCTCGCCGACACGTCCCAGATAAGCGGTGTCCGTCAATCCGATCATATGCTCCATGAGCAAGCTGATTAATACCGGATACGTGATCTTTAGAATTTGTTTGTTCGTATATCGCATGATGAATCTTAAATAAAAGGGAGGCAAAGGTAGTAATAAGATGCCAGTCACACAATATTACCCCATGCGATCCGTTTCTTATCATATTACATTATTATACGAAGAGATATGGTTACAAAACTCATCATGGCCTGCATTTTGTCCGCTACGCTATTGAGCTGCAACGGGCAAAACACAAATACGATCAACTACGCTACCGTCGAACCCCTGCATATCAATCGTTTTGACAAGGATTTATTCCGGCTGATCGATACGGGAGATACCACCTTGCAACCCGAACTAATCAAACAATACCCGGAAATGCTGGATATCATCGGGAAAGGCATATTAAACCTGCAAACCATCGAGACTCCCGGCTTCTTCGAGAAAATGCGGAATTATTACTCGGAGCCTACCTTGAAAGGCTTGTATCGTGACGCTATCACCCAATATGATTCCGTGGAGGATATCGAGAAATCCTTGGGGTACGGATTCGCCTATCTAAAGGAGAATTTCCCCTCGATGCAGATCCCTGCTATCTATATGCATGTATCTGGTTTCAACCAGAACGTATTGGTAGGCGATAGCCTGCTTTCCCTTTCCATCGATAAGTATATGGGAAAGGACTATCCCTTGTATCAGGATTTCTTCTATGACTCCCAGAAATTGAAAATGCAACGTGGACTTGTAGTCCCGGATTATCTGGCGGGTTGGCTCATGTCCGAATATCCTTTCGCAGGAAAAGAGAACGTATTGCTGGACCGGATGATTTACGAGGGAAAAATCAAATACCTGCTCTCGCAAGCCTTAGGCGTTCCCGATGCCGCCGAGCTAATGGGATACACCGAACAGGCCTACAACTGGTGCAAGGACAACGAAGGAACAATCTGGAAAGCAATCATCGAGCGCAAGCATCTTTATACCCCGGATCAACTGACGACTTCCCAATATTTCGAGGATACCCCGACCATTTTCCCCGGGAACGACGCTCCCGGGAATATCGGGACTTGGATAGGCTGGCAGATCATCAACCAGTACATAAAGGAGACGGGATCTACCCCGGAGGCGTTGATGCAAAACAACGACGCCCAAGAAATCCTAACCGCCTCAAAGTACAAACCCCTATAAACAGGAAAACCGCCCTATTCTCACGAACAAGACGGATAACCTAATCTAACTTAATTCTAATACCATGAAAAACACTATATCTTAATAACAAGGCTTTTAAAAAAAGGTTCAATGGAATGAGATTTTAAACCTCTTATTTACCTTGGTTGTTGTAACAGGAAACGAAAACAAGGTGAGTCCGATGGATAATGATCTCTTAGATATAACAAAATTGAGGCGCTGGCGGATCTGGAAATTGAAACTTATTGACGCCAGGCTTTATTTTGTAAGCATTTTCGTGGGATTGCTGACCGGGTTGGTAGCGGTACCTTATCACTATCTGCTCCAGCAGTTATTCAATAGCCGGAAACTTTTTTTCGACGGTCATTACCCTTGGTATTTCCATGTCTTGTTCTTCTTCACGCTATGGGGTATATTGCTTTGTGTGAATTGGATGGTCAAGAAGATGCCGCTGATTACCGGTGGGGGCATTCCCCAGACACGGGCGGTTATCAATGGCAGGATCACTTATAAGAACCCGTTGACACAATTAATCGCCAAGTTCACGGGAGGGATATTAGCAATCAGCGCCGGCCTGTCCCTTGGTCGTGAGGGGCCGTGCGTACAGATCGGATCTTACGTGGGGAATATCATTTCCAAATGGGGACACGTATTGGCTGGAGAGCGCAAGCAACTTTTGGCCGCCGGCGCAGGTGCCGGATTGGCCGCCGCTTTCGCCGCTCCCCTCGCTTCCTCACTTTTGGTGATCGAGTCCATCGAACGGTTCGACGCTCCCAAGACCGCCATTACCACCTTGCTGGCAGGGGTCGTGGCGGGAGGCGTAGCGAGCTTGATTTTTCCCTTCAACCCCTACTCGCAGATTAGCGCTATTGCCCCGCAGGCTACTTTTATAGATCAACTGAAGTTGTTCTTATTTCTGGCCGTGGTTATTTCCGTCTTCGGGAAAATTTACTCGATGTTTACCCTTTGGTGCAAGGATTTCTTTACCAGACTGAAGCATCCTCCTTATATGAAGATGTTGTACCTGCTTATCATAGCGTATACGATCTCATTGACGGAGATCGACTTGACAGGAGGAGGCGAGCAATTCCTTATCATGCAAGCGATGCATGGATATCACCCCGTTTTATGGATAGCGGCGATGATGCTCATCCACTTGATATTCACGTCTCTCTCTTTCTCCTCCGGACTGCCGGGAGGGAATTTCATCCCTACACTAGTTACCGGGGGATTGTTCGGGCAGATCATCGCCTTATTATTGGTGAAGTATGGTTTCATTGAGACGGAGAGCATCAGCTATATCATGTTAATCAGCATGGTAGGTTTCTTGGTGGCGGTAGTCCGGACACCACTGACGGGTATCGTCTTGATTACGGAGATAACCGGGCATCTGGATGTATTCTACCCCTCTATCATTGTCGGCGGGCTTACGTATTACTTCACGGAAATGCTACAGATAAAGCCCTTTAACGTGGTTCTCTATGACGAGATGATCTCGACTCCAGCCTTCCGTGCCGAAGGGCGTTCCAGCCTGTTCGTCGAGATCATGACAGGTGCCTATTTCGACGGGAAGGAGGTAGATCACCTCACCCTCCCCCAACGTTGTATCATCAAGACTATTCACCGGGATCGCAAGGACTTGGCTCCTGCTGGACAGACCCTTATCCCCGGCGATCAGGTAGAGATCGAGATCGATTCGCAGGATATCGAGAAGCTGTATGAGCCGCTGGTTAGCATGGCGAACATCTATTAATCGCTGATCTGCCAATCGCCTCGAAAAGAAATGCCACACCAAGAATCCCCCGGTGTGGCACATTTACAAAACGCTACATTATCAGAAGTTATATTGAGCGGAAACATTAAGTCGATTGGCGTGGCGGGTCATATCGTTGAAATCGGTACGCCAACCTCTCAAGTACTCGGCGCCGACTTGCAGATTGGCGTTCACGTTCCAGAAAATGTTGGCTACCAAGTATTGACCGTAGCGGTATTGATCCGACGGAGTAACCGGGTAATCATTCTCGCTGTATAAACGAGTCTGGCTATAGGTACTGGAGACGAATACCTTCGGCGTGATATTATACTGCAAGCCAGCATACCAACCCATCATCGGAAGCACTTGCATCTTGCCTTTGGCCTCGGGGTCCGGAACCAGATCCACGTCCAGATTACTGATATCATTCAAGAACTGGCTGATACCCCGGCCGTAAGTAGCCTGACCGTAGAAGTTCAGCTTGCTCGTCACATTGAACGTAGAGGCGGCAAACACGCCCCAGCCGGCCTTAGACTCGGCCCGTTGCGCCACCAAGTTCTCGTACGTCATATTACGTACGATACCAGCTACACGGATATGGCTGCTCTTATTCCAAGCGTATTGGATATAGGCAGGGAAGTTCGGCATACGTTGGTTACTGATATTCACGCTTTGGTTCGTGATGCCATCCACCACTGGCATCTCGATACCTACACCCGCTTTCCATCCCTTACCGAAAGCACGCTCATAGCGTAACAGGGTGGCACGGCTGAAAACCTGTCCGGCAGGCCCCGCATAATCGATCGAGGGCGGAAGAGCGGCCAGATCCATGAAGGTACTATAATCGTAACCCATCGTGAAACCAAGGAAAGACACATAGGCGTTCTGGAGCTCGAAGACCTTGCTGCCTCCCCGGAAGTTACCCGCCGTATACACGACGAAATCCCCGAGGTGTTTGGTACGACCCACTAATTTCAAGAATATCGTACTGGTAGTAGCGTCCATCTGGAACTGGTTACGGACGTAGTTCTGCCCACCATTCGGGATCATGGACGGATAAAAATCGACATCATCCGAGATCCCGCCGAAATCATACTCCGCCGTAGCCTTCACGTAACCGCCGATACCCAAGGCGAAACGTCCCTTACGATCGGTCAATACGAAGCGGGGGGCTTTCGGGTCGTGGAAACGAGGGCTCTGCGTCTCATTCATTATCCTCACGATTTCATCACCTGCCTTGTCTTGGCTGACAAGGACTATCGAATTTGGCGCATCATCCTCGATGACCACCTTTTGAGCCTTAGCGGGAGCCGATAAGAATCCCATACCTAGCAGTAATACTGCTCCTTGTACAAATAGTCTCATAAATGTGTTTTGTTTAGATTAATTACCTACCTTGAACAAGGCTATAAAGAAAAGGTTCTGATTTTAACAACCCTACGAGCACTTTTTCCACCCTATTGCCCGTTCAAAAAATATTCATATATTTGCGGAATATATTATTTGGGATGAGAAGATTTTTATTGTTCATACTCGCTGTTTTTTACCTCGGGGTTTCCTCCGGGTTTGCGCTGAATTACCATTATTGTATGGGTAAGTTGGCGGAGGTGAGTTTGCAGTATCTTGACACTTGCCCCAGTTGCGGTGAGGCGGGCACGTCCCATAAGTGCTGCTCTACCGAGACGGAATATGTTAAGTTATCCGTCGATCAGGATGTGGCGAATACGCTCGTGCAATTGTCCGCTCCTGTTGCTGTAGTTTTGTTGTTCGATCTACTCGACTCCTATAAGATCGCCGGGCGAGACGAGACAACACGTTCCAATCCCTTTATTAATCCACCCAAGGAGAATAGCGCTATCCCGTTATTCGTCCATCATTGTACTTTTTTGATTTAGCGTATAGGCTTCCTTTTTAAAAGGCGATTTACGTCTGTTTACGCACGAGTACCGGCGTAATCTATTGCGAGTACTGGAGTAATCCACCGCAAGTACTGGAGTAATCCATTGCGAGTACTGGCGTAAAGCATCACGAGTACTCATGTGATCGCTTGCCTTCAAAGACGAACAAATAAGCGTTCTCATATGTTTTCAAATCATAAAAGCTCATTCAAATGTTAAACAGAATCATTCGTTACTTCCTTGAGAACAGGGTGGTAACCTTACTTTTACTAGTGCTGATTATCGTATGGGGCATCTCCACGTCTCCCTTCAATTGGCACGGGGGGATCATTCCCCGGAATCCGATTCCGGTAGATGCCATCCCCGACATCGGCGATAACCAGCAGATCGTGGCCACAGAATGGATGGGCCGCTCGCCGAAGGATATACAGGACCAGATCACTTATCCGCTGACCACCTCTCTTTTAGGTATCCCGGGAGTGAAGACGATCCGTAGTTCCTCCATGTTCGGGATGTCCTTCATATACATCATCTTCGATGACGATATAGAGTTCTACTGGAGCCGTTCCCGTATATTGGAGAAGCTGAACTCCCTGCCTCCGGGAACCTTGCCGGAAGGCGTGCAGCCTACCTTGGGACCGGACGCTACCGCCCTCGGGCAGATCTATTGGTATACGCTGGAAGGACGGGACCCCAAGACCGGTAAACCTACCGGAGGCTGGAACGCCGAGGAGTTGCGTACGATACAGGATTTCTACGTCAAGTACACCTTATCCTCCGCCGAGGGGGTATCCGAGGTTGCCTCGGCGGGCGGTTTCGTGAAGGAGTACCAGATCGAGTTGAACCCGGATGCCATGTACGCCTTCAACGTCTCCGTGATGGATATCATGAGCGCCATCAAGAAGAACAACCTCGATATCGGCGCCGAGACGATGGAGATCAATAAGGTGGAGTACCTGATCCGGGGCTTGGGGTATATCAAGAATGTAAAGGATATAGAGAATGCCGTCGTCACCGTGCGGGAAGGCGTGCCGGTTCGCATATCGGACGTGGCGTTCGTGAATATCGGCCCCGGAACCCGACGGGGAGGGCTGGACAAGGAGGGTGTGGAGGCCGTGGGTGGAGTGGTCGTAGCCCGCTATGGCTCCAACCCCTTGGAGGTTATCAATAACGTAAAGGCGAAGATCAAGGAGATGGAACCGGGATTACCCCAGAAGGTACTGGCGGACGGGACGGTCTCCAAGGTAACCGTCGTACCGTTCTACGACCGTACGGGGCTTATCAAGGAGACGATCGGGACGTTGGAGACCGCCCTCTCCCACGAGATATTGATCTGCGTGATCGTCATCATCGTGCTGGTGCTCAATCTGAGGGCCTCTATCGTTATCGCCAGCATGCTACCGATAGCGGTGCTCGCCACGTTCATCATCATGCGTTATACGGGGATAGCGGCGAATATCGTGGCTTTATCGGGTATAGCGATCGCCATTGGCGTGATGGTGGATGTAGGGGTCGTCTTCGTGGAAAGTATCATCCGTTACCGGGAGATGCCCGAGAACAGGCATATACAGGGGGGAAAGGCGTTTGTCAACCTTATTTATAAGGCGGTAAGCGAGGTGTCCGGGGCAATCAGCACAGCGATGATCACGACGATCGTCAGCTTCCTCCCCGTCTTCACCATGGAGGCGCAGGAAGGGAAGATGTTCTCGCCTTTGGCCTATACCAAGACGTATGCTTTGGCTTCCGCCTTCGTGCTGGGATTGATCTTGCTTCCTTCCCTATCGTATTGGTTGTTCTCGATAAAGATCCATTCAAGGCTGATACGAAAAATACTGAATTACCTGTTGATCGTGGCCGGAATCGCCTTACTTATTATTTATGGAAGTATTCCGGCTATCGGGCTAACGGCAGTCGGGGTGAATAATCTATTGTCCGGTTATTGGAAGAAGCCTCAAACGAGCACTTATATCAATATCGGTATCACCCTCTTTGTCACGATCTATTACCTATCCGAGGAATGGTTGCCGATGGGGCCGCAAAAAGGGATGCTCGCCAATATATTGTTCGTGGCGGGTTGCGTAGCCATCATCCTAAGCATCCTGTGGCTGCTCGTTATTTATTATGAGAGGATATTGCGCTGGTGCTTGGATAACCGCTGGAAATTCATGTTGATTCCGGGAGCTACCATCGTATTCGGTTTCTGGATATGGAGAGGCATCGGACAGGAGTTTATGCCTAGCCTGAACGAAGGTTCTTTCCTACTGATGCCGACTAGCATGCCGCATTCCGGTATCGAGCAAAACCTTGATTATATAGAGGCGCTCGACAAACGGCTGGCCTCTATCCCCGAGGTGGAGACCGCCATCGGTAAATGGGGCCGTGTAAACTCCGCCCTCGATCCAGCGCCGGTACAGATGTTCGAAAATATGATCAACTACCGTCCGGAATGTATCCTGAATGAGGACGGGAAAAGGGAACGTTTCAAGGTAAACCGGCAAGGGGAGTATCTCCTAAAAGATGGAGGCGTATATAACCCCAAAGACGGTTTCCGGCTGATTCCCTCAGACAGCCTGATCCCAGACGCTAAAGGCGATTACTTCCGCCAATGGCGACCGGAGATCAAGAACACGAACGATATCTGGCAACAGATCGTGAACGTCACCCATCTTCCGGGATTGACTTCCGCCCCGAAGCTGCAGCCTATCGAGGCCCGTCTCGTCATGTTATCCACCGGTATGCGTGCCCCGATGGGTATCAAGGTGTATGGCCCGGATCTGGAGACGATCGAGAAAGCCGGAAAGGCGATCGAGAAGGCATTGAAAGAGGTACCCTCCGTTATCCCCTCTTCCGTATTTTACGACCGTGCGGTAGGCGCCCCTTATCTGGAGATCGAACTGAACCGTGAGAATATGGCCCGTTACGGCGTAAACGTGGAGGACTTGCAAGAGATATTAAGTGCCGCTGTCGGTGGCATGGTACTGACCCGCACTGTGGAAGGCAGGGAACGTTTCCCGGTGCGCCTACGCTACGCTCGTGAGCTTCGAGATAATCCGGAGGCGCTAGGTATGATCCTCGTACCGATCGCCACTGGGGCGCAAGTCCCGCTTAAAGAGCTAGCCGATATCAACTATACCCGTGGAGCGCAGATGATCCAAAGCGAGAACACTTTCTTGGTAGGCTACGTCATCTTCGACAAACTGGCGGGGAAGGCGGAAGTGGATGTCGTGAAAGAGGCTTCCCGCATCCTTGAGCAACAGATAAAGGAGGGCGAGTTGAACCTTGATCCCGGCGTATCCTATAAGTTCGCCGGCAATTACGAGCAGCAGGAGCGTGCCACCAGCCGGCTGATGATCGTCGTTCCCCTCGCCTTGTTGATCGTCCTGCTGGTTCTATACTTTCAATTCAAGACGGTCACTGCCTCACTGATCCATTTCTCCGGGGTGTTCGTGGCCTTCGCCGGAGGTTTTATCTTGCTATGGCTTTACGGACAGGATTGGTTCATGAACTTCTCCATCGCCGGAGAGAATATGCGGGATCTTTTCCAGATGCACACGATCAATCTGAGCGTGGCAGTCTGGGTCGGTTTTATCGCCTTGTTCGGTGTGGCTACGGATGATGGGGTATTGATGGGAACCTACATCCATCATGTATCCCTCGAGCGAGCCCCCCGCACCAAGCACGATATCCGGGAAGCGGTAGTAGCCGCCGGACTGAAACGGGTACGCCCAGCGGCCATGACTACAGCCACTACCCTGATAGCTTTACTCCCCGTACTTACCTCTACCGGTAAGGGGGCGGATATCATGGTACCGATGGCTATCCCTACGTTCGGGGGTATGCTGATCCAGAGCATGACCATGTTTGTCGTTCCCGTCCTGCAATGCTGGTGGCGGGAGAACGCTATAAAGAAAGAACAAAAGAATAAAATTCAAGAGGAGGTAACGACTTATGAGATATAAAAGAATCAGATCAATCATCATGGCAGGTGTACTGGGGATGCTAAACGTCCTTTTCGCTTACTCCCAGCCGGCCGATAGTTTAGGCTATTATCTGGAACTGGCGGCACGTAACAATCCGCAGATCAACGCCGACTTCTCCCTGTATAAGGCATCTTTGGAGAAAGTCCCGCAAGCCGGAGCCTATCCGGACCCGGAACTGGAGATCGGTTTCTTCCTGAAACCGATGGAGATCTTGTCAGGAAAGCAAATAGCGGATTTCACCTTGATGCAAATGTTCCCTTGGTTCGGTACCCGGAAGGCGGCCCGCAACGAGGCGACCGAGATGGCCCGGATGGCTTACGAACAATTCCGTAACAGTCGCAACAACCTGTATTACGAGGTGAAGAGTCAATGGTACCAGCTTTGCAATATCAGCGAGCAATATAAAAATACGCAGGCGAACCTTCGTCTGCTAGACCAGTTGGAACAGTTGGCATTGAACCGCTTCTCCGCTCCGTCGGCGAAGGCGGGCGGTTCCTCCGTCCTACCCTCCCCCGTATCTTCTGCTCCATCGACTCCTCCCGCCGTATCCGGTGGAGGTATGTCGGGTATGGGAGGCAGTAGCATGGGAAGCCCTACGGTACAAAGCACGGGAGCATCCGGTAGTACGATGTCCGGAATGTCCGGCGATAGCCCTATGGGTGGAGGCTCTATGGGAAGTGGCAACTCCATGGGCGGAATGTCGGACGTACTGCGAATCCAGATGGAGAAGGTAGAACTGGAGAATACGCTAGCCTCCTTGTTATCGCAACGGAAAACGGCCGAGGCTGCTTTTAATACGTTGCTCAATCAGTCGCTAGCTACCCCGATTTCCGTCCCCGACTCGTTGGAACGGCTTCCTCTCTCATGGAGTGAGTCGATGGCTCTCGACAGCGTCATCTCCAACAACCCCATGCTTACCATGCTGGAGGCGGAAGGAAACGCTTACCGGGCCAAGGCGGAGATGGACAAGAAAATGAGTTACCCCATGCTAGGTATCGGCCTCCAGTATTCCTTGATCGGGAAGAAACCAGAGGATATGTCTATGGGCTCTATGTCCGGTATGAACGGAAAGGATATGTTCATGCCCATGCTAAAGATCAGCCTTCCTATCTTCCGTAAGAAATATAACGCACAGCAACGGGAAAGCAAGCATTATTGGAAATCCAGCGAGTTGAAGTACGAGAACACGATGAACCAACTGCAAGCCGAGTATATCCGTATTACCCAGCAATTGGAAGATGCCGCACGGAAAATCGATTTGTACCAGAAACAATACGATCTATCGTTGGCCACCTACCAACTGATCGTCCGGGAATTCTCGACAGGAAGAACGACCTTGACCGACGTGATCCAAGTGGAGCGACAAATGTTGGACTATCACTTAAAGAAAAGCGAAGCGATAGCGGAATATAATACCCAAATCGCCGGAATCGAGAAATTAATATCCACCTCTGTAAACGAATAAGAAAATGAAAAATATAAATGAAACCGTAAAATCCAAGTACCTGATATATATCCTGTTCCTAGCGGGCGGCCTCTTGTTGGGCTGGCTCCTGTTCCATAACTCCGATACCGACAGCCATGCGTCACAAGCGAGCGAGACCGGCACGGAAGTTCACAACCCTACGCATGGCCACGACCTCCAACAGAACGAGGCCGGCGAGTGGACTTGTTCCATGCATCCCCAAATTCGCCAAGACAAGCCGGGTAAATGCCCTATCTGCGCCATGGATTTGATCCCCGTACGTAAGAGCTCCTTCTCGGACGAGGCCATCGATCCCAACGCCATTCAGCTTTCGGAAGAAGCAGCAGCCTTAGCGGACGTACAAACCTCCAAGGTATCCCGCCAGAATCCGGTCAAGCAAGTCCGTTTATACGGCAAGATCGTACCGGACGAGCGTAGCCTGCAATCTCAAACAGCCCATGTAAGCGGACGCATCGAGAGCTTGAACGTTGATTTCACAGGTGAGACGGTGCGTGCCGGACAAACCCTCGCTACCCTCTACTCCCCCGAGCTTTTCACCGCCCAGCAAGAATTGTTGGAAGCGATCCGCATGGGACAACCTCAATTGATACAGGCCGCCCGTGAAAAACTATATTTATGGAAGATGACAGACGCCCAGATCGCCGCTATCGAGAAATCCGGCTCTATCTCCCCGGTTGTAGAGATCAAGTCGAACACGAGCGGTATCGTCCTGTCCAAGCGGGTAAGCCAAGGCGATTATGTATCCCAAGGAGCTATCCTTTTCGACGTGGCGAACCTCACGAAGGTATGGGCCTTGTTCGACGCTTTCGAGATGGATCTCCCTTTCCTTAGCAAAGGTGATCCGGTGGAATTTACCTTGCAAGCGCTACCCGGCAAGAAGTTCTCGGGTAAGATATCTTTCATCGACCCGATCTTGAACACGACGACCCGTACCGCCAAGGTCCGTGTAGAGGTACCGAACGCCTCTTTGGAGCTCAAGCCCGAGATGTACGCCACGGCAAACGTAAGCGCCCCGCTCCGCAACTATAAGAACGAGATCGTCGTACCGCAAACCGCTGTGCTCTGGACGGGTAAACGTGCTATCGTGTACGTAAAGCAACCGGATACGAATACCCCCGCTTTCTTGATGCGTGAGGTGGAGCTAGGCCCTTCCCTTGGTAACTCTTATGTTATCTTGAATGGCTTGCGAGAAGGTGAGGAAATCGTAACCAACGGAGTCTTCGCCATAGACGCCAGCGCACAGCTGGAGGGAAAAACTTCCATGATGAATAACGGCGACGAGCCCGCCAAGCCTATGATTGGGCATGAGGGGCATATGATGCATGCGCAAAGCGCCACGGGGGTAGCCTCCGAGCATGCCATGTTCGGTGTCAAAGGCTCTTGCGATATGTGCAAGGAACGTATCGAGAAAGCGGCCAAAGGAGTAAATGGTGTGTTATCCGCTCATTGGGACAAAGATACCCAGATGATCCATCTCCAGTACAATCCCCAAAAGACCTCCCCAAAAGCGATCAGCAAGGCGATCGCTAAAGTAGGCCATGACACGGATATGGATAAGGCGGATAAAGCCGTATATGATAAGCTACCGGCTTGTTGCCACTATAGATAAAGTATTGGACATTCGGGGGTGTGTCAAAAGTGTGAACATGGCACGCAGATAACGCTGATTGAGCAGATGACCGCAGATTTATGACATGAAAATCAATATATTATCTGCGTAAATCTGCTAAATCTGCGTGCCATAATACCAACTTTTAACACCCCCTCCTATTAGTAAAGATTCCAACGGAAAGAAGCGACTGCTTTAGCGGGAACCTCATAGGTAAACGAACGTTCGCCACTGTTTACCGTTATATTTTTAGTCCCGTCCGTATTATTTAGTAATACGAGCGCTTCCGTTCCATCTAAATTCTCGAAGGCGGAATACATAATCCCATCAGCCGTATACCCTTTAGAGCCGATCCGTACTGCCCCCGGTTTCACCACAGAGGATAAATGACCGATAATATAATAATGAGAATTCCGGGTAATCGTCTTATAATCCGAGCGATCGATATCCACGGCACCATAACAAGTCTGGCAACCACCCTCTCGGTTCGGTCCCCGCTCGTTATCCAGCATCAAGTTCCATACGATAACTGCCTTACACCAGTTATTCACCGTACCCAAGGCCGTCTCCTCCATATCTTCCATCAAGCGTTTCTCTAAGTTACGTCCATCATTCCACATACCGATAGAAGTTTCCGTAAATATTAATTCTTTATCGGGGAACTTGCCGTTTACGTTATTCAACTCCTCCCGGTCGCCCCCGTAATTATGGTAAGCGGCACCTGTCAGGAAAGAAGCGGCATTCTCATCCTCGTAGATTTTCATCGGATAGCCTTGCTGCTCCAACATATTATCGTAATTGTAATTATGGTCGAAAGCGTAGATCTTCGTCTTGAGGCCAGTCTCTTTCAGTTTAGGGCCTAGAGCGTCACGCACGAAAGAGAGTTGCTCCTCCCATCCCATAAATAAGGAAGCGGAATTTCCTCGGTTCAAAGGTTCGTTTTGGGGAGTTATCGCCTCGATAGGAATCCCCTCGGCCTCCATCGCCTGTATCCATTTCACGAAATAGGTAGCGTAATCTTGATAATAGGCGGGATTCAGCTGTCCGCTAGTCCACGACTCGAATGGGCGCAAATCCTTTAAGTTATCCACCTTCATCCATCTTGGACAAGTCCAAGGCGATCCCAAGATTTTTATAGAAGGGCTGATCGCCAAGATCTCCTTCAAGATCGGTATCACATACTCCTTCTCCTCGCTCTGCAAGGCGAAATTCTCGACACCCTTCGTGTCACAACAAGTATACTCACTTAAAGAAAAGTCCGAGCAGCCAATCGAGATACGGATATAGCTATACCCCATCCCCTCCGTATCAGAGAAAGTCTCTTTCAGGAAAGCTGTCCGATCCTCGGGAGCCATCCGCAT
>NZ_NQMH01000001.1:40000-465000 GCF_002272965.1 Parabacteroides sp. AT13
AAGGGCCGTGCTGATTTGACGTCATCCCCGCCTTCCTCGCAGCTTACGCTGGCAGTCCCACCAGAGTCCTCAGCTTTACCTGTTAGTAACTAGTGGCAAGGGTTGCGCTCGTTATGGCACTTAAGCCGACACCTCACGGCACGAGCTGACGACAACCATGCAGCACCTCGCAAACGGCTATTGCTAGAAAAGGTGTTTCCACCTCGGTCCGAATGCGTTCAAACCCGGGTAAGGTTCCTCGCGTATCATCGAATTAAACCACATGTTCCTCCGCTTGTGCGGGCCCCCGTCAATTCCTTTGAGTTTCACCGTTGCCGGCGTACTCCCCAGGTGGATCACTTAACGCTTTCGCTGTGCCGCTTACAGTGTATCGCAAACAGCTAGTGATCATCGTTTACTGCGTGGACTACCAGGGTATCTAATCCTGTTTGATCCCCACGCTTTCGTGCATCAGCGTCAGTAATGGCTTGGCAGGCTGCCTTCGCAATCGGGGTTCTGCGTGATATCTATGCATTTCACCGCTACACCACGCATTCCGCCTGCCTCAAACATACTCAAGCCCCCCAGTTTCAACGGCAATTCTATGGTTGAGCCACAGACTTTCACCGCTGACTTAAAAGGCCGCCTACGCACCCTTTAAACCCAATAAATCCGGATAACGCTCGGATCCTCCGTATTACCGCGGCTGCTGGCACGGAGTTAGCCGATCCTTATTCATAAGGTACATACAAAACGGGACACGTCCCGCACTTTATTCCCTTATAAAAGAGGTTTACGATCCATAGAACCTTCATCCCTCACGCGACTTGGCTGGTTCAGGCTTACGCCCATTGACCAATATTCCTCACTGCTGCCTCCCGTAGGAGTTTGGTCCGTGTCTCAGTACCAATGTGGGGGACCTTCCTCTCAGAACCCCTATCCATCGTCGGTTTGGTGGGCCGTTACCCCGCCAACTGCCTAATGGAACGCATGCCTATCTATCAGCGATGAATCTTTAGCAAATATCCCCATGCGGGGCCCCTGCTTCATGCGGTATTAGTCCGACTTTCGCCGGGTTATCCCCCTCTGATAGGCAAGTTGCATACGCGTTACTCACCCGTGCGCCGGTCGCCGGCGGGTATCGCTACCCCCGCTGCCCCTCGACTTGCATGTGTTAAGCCTGTCGCTAGCGTTCATCCTGAGCCAGGATCAAACTCTTCGTTGTTTAAATTGTTTCTTAATATCCTCGCTCCGGAATCCGTTTATCGTAGTCCAAAGTCATACTTCTATTGACGGTATTAATCCGGAGAATCTCTTCTCCAATACTTGTACTACTTGTTGAATTATGTAAATCTATCAAAGAACTCTTTTGTCGCTTTCGTTTTGCGAACGTGGATGCAAAGATAAGTGTTTTTCTTTTAAACTTCCAAATTATTTCAGAACTTTTTTCAAGAAAAATTTGTTTCATTATTTCGGTATCGCCGTTCTCTCTCGAATGCGGGTGCAAAAGTAACGCTATAAAACATAACCTCCAAACATTTTCGGCATTATTTTTCAAGTTTTTTCTCATGGCTCAACAATCCTTACGTTTAATGTACGCACACGATAAAGGCACATATATTTATCTGTACTGATGTTGACAATATCTGGATGGGCATGGAAATAGGTTTCAAGTTTCAAGGTTTCACGAACCCCTTTTCCTCACACACGCACAAGTACATATAATACAGTTCCTCATGATCGCTCCGTCCGCCTCGGGTAAAAACATCATGTCGTGGCTACGCAAGTTCTTCGAGGCTATCCATCCCGCATAACAAACATAAAGGGATTTATTTGAAACCTATATAATGTACGTATCGTGTGTGTGAAGAAAAAGGTTTCATGAAACCTTGAAACTTGAAACCTGCCTATAGTCATTTTTTAATTCGATACACGCATAAGCAAAGAAGAGCCATACGATAGACTTAATTCCTTCAAGCCAATGACTTAAATCAAAGAACGCAAAGAGCTAAGTCATCAAGCGCAAAGACTCAACTTCTCATCCCCCAAGTTCCAAGTCCTTTATGCACCTTAATCCACAACTAATTAAAAAATCTGATAACAGAACACGAATGTCCGCTCTCATCAGTCCGACACATTGAAGCGTATTCCCACAGGATCATCATATTGTTTTTGCAGCTTATAAAGCTCGTCTCGCATGCGTTTCATCACTGCCTCGTAACTGGGCTTACCGTAAAGGTTATTCATCTCGTGGGGATCTTCTTGGAGGTCGTAAAGCTCCCATACGTCGATGTCGTTGTAGAAATGGATCAATTTATAACGATCGTCACGTACGCCGTAATGACGCTTCACGGAATGCTCGGCGGGATACTCGTAGTAATGATAGTAAAGGGAGTTACGCCAGTTCTCCGGCCGCTCGCCTTTCAGCAAGGGAAGCAAGGACTCGCCTTGGATGTCGGCTGGGATGGGGGCTCCGGCCAGTTCCAAAAAAGTGGGGGCGTAATCAATATTCTGCACGAGCTGCGGGATATCACCCTTCTTGCCACCCGGCAGACGCATCAGCAACGGGGTGCGGAAGGATTCCTCATACATGAAGCGCTTGTCGAACCAGCCATGCTCGCCCATGTAGAAGCCTTGGTCGGAGGTGTAGACGATCAACGTGTTATCCAGCAAATCGTTCTTCTCCAGATAATCGAGCACGATACCGATGTTCCGATCCACGGAATGGATCACCCGAAGGTAATCGTGCATATAACGCTGGTATTTCCACTCGGCCAGCTCCTTACCCGTGCGTTTCTTCGCCTTGAAGTCTTGGATGATCGGATCGTAATAGGCGTCCCAAGCGGCTTTCTGGTCCGGATTCATGCGGTTATAAAGCTCACGGCCGTACTTCTCCAGATCGGCGTTGGAGGAATGGATCTCGTTCTCCTTATCGGCCATTTTCAAGTCGTATACGATATCCATATCCTTGATGATGCTCATCTCCTGCTCCGAGGCGGCGATGCGGCCGGCGTAATCGTCGTAGAAGTTCTCGGGCAGCGGGAAGGTCACATCATCGTAAAGACGCAGGTCGCAGGTATCGGGCATCCAAGTACGGTGCGGGGCCTTATGGTGCAGCAGGAGGCAGAAAGGCTTGCTCTTGTCTCGTTTATTGTCCAGCCAATCAAGAGCCAGATCGGTCGTGATGTTCGTGGCGTACCCTTCGATCTGACGCTTCTCGCCGTTATCGATGAAGATGGGGTTATAGTAATCGCCTTGGCCTACGAGGATGTTCCAGTAATCGAAACCGGTGGGATCGGAGGTGAGGTGCCATTTACCGATCATGGCGGTTTGGTAGCCAGCTTTACGCAATAGCTTCGGGAAGGTCTGCTGCGAGCCGTCGAAGGTATGGGCGTTATCGATGAAGCCGTTCTTGTGGCTGTGCTTGCCGGTCAGCATGCAGGCACGGCTGGGGCCACTGATGGAGTTGGCTACGAAGCTATTGGTGAAACGTACGCCCTCGTTTGCGATGCGGTCGATGTTGGGGGTTTGGATGTATCGCTTGTCGTAGGCACTGATGGTTTGGAAGGAGTGATCGTCCGTCATGATATAAAGGATATTCATGGGCTTGGCGGGCTGCCCGGACGTATTCTCTTTTTGGCTACAGGAGGTGGAGGCTATCGCCGCCAGACCTGTCAGAATGAATAGTTTATTTGTTTTCATGTATTCCGCTTAGATTTATGTTGTTTTGATTGATTTTGCCTAAATACACTCAGCTACAGACTTGTAGAGACAGGGCATGTCCCGTCTCTACAATTGGTGATATTAACCTTGGTGGTATTAGCCGAGGAGGTCTTTCAGCTTGCCTTCGGATTGCAGCTTCACGATCAACTCGCCAAACAGAGTATTCGTCCAAGCGAACCACGAGCGGGTGTAATCGGAAGGATTGTCCTTATGGAAAGACTCGTGCATGAAGCCCGTGCCTCCGTCCGTATCACGAAGCGTCTCTATGCAATACCGGATCTCCTTCTCGTCGTTGGAAGTCGTAGCACGCATGATCAAGCTCATCGGCCAGATATAGTTGAAACCGATATGCGGACCGCCGATGCCCTCGCCGGCCTTTCCCTTGAAGAAGTAAGGATTGGAAGGACTCAGCACCAAGCGGCGGGTATTCTGGTAAACCGGGTCGTTCACGTCCACGCAACCCAAGAACGGCAAAGCCAGCAAACTCGGTACGTTAGCGTCGTCCATGAATACCTGTCCACCATAACCATCCACCTCGAAGGCGTATACCTTACCGAATTCCGGATGCTCCACGATAGCGTATTTCTTCACGGCCTCCTCTACCTCACCCGCCAACGCCTCGCAACGGCCGGCCAAGTCCGTGTTATTTCTTACGACACGAAGAATCTCAGCCACCTGACGAAGCGAGGTGATAGCGAACAAGTTCGATGGTACCAAGAAGCCGAACAGCGTAGCGTCGTCGGAAGGACGGAAAGAAGAGACGATTAGGCCCACCGGGTTCACTGGGCTACCCCAACCATCGTTCAAGAGGGTATCGCCTTGGCGGTCCGTCACACGGGAGAAACGGTACGGCCCGAGGCTATCCTTGCGCTGTTGCTCACGGAAGGTACGGTAAACGGCCTCCATTGCCTGCTCCCATTTGCTGTCGAATACGGAGGTATCGCCAATCTCTTTCCAATAATGATACGCCAAGCGGATCGGGTAGCAAAGCGAGTCGATCTCCCATTTACGCTCGTGAAGCTCTTTCTTCATCTCCGTGCGGTCGCTCTCCCACTCGCTCCCGGTAGGGCCTTCGTTGAAGCCGTTAGCGTAGGGATCGATCAGGATGCAGGCGGTCTGGCGATTGATAGCTCCGACCAGCATTTGCCGCAAGTCCTTATCCTTCTTCGCCAAGGTGACGAAGGGGTAAACCTGCGCCGAGGAGTCACGCAACCACATGGCGTGAATATCTCCGGTGATCACGAACGTATCCGGCTTGCCGTCTACCATCTTGAACTCACAGGTCGTGTCCAAGGTATTCGGGTAGCAGTTCTCGAACATCCAAGCCAGCTTCGGGTCCTTGATACGGGCCTTGGAAGCCTTCAGTTGCTCCTCTACCGCCTTGGAGGTAAACTTACGGGCCTCGGGAGCCGGGCGCTTGCTGGCGTAATCGCCGGTCACCTTAGAGGCGATCGTGCTAAAACTCTTTTTATTGTCGGGCGTACTCACGGCGGAGTATACCTTCTCGCCAACCAACAGGCCGGCCAAGGAAATAGATCCTGTTTTCAGGAAATTACGTCTTGTAGTCATTTATATAGTTTTTATGGTATTATATTCCAGTGGCAAAGTTAAGAAAAAAAATAAAGGCTCCCAATCCTTTTCGGACCGGAGCCTTCGCCAACTCAATAATTCCTTAAATTAGCCTAAATACGATTTTAGAAGCTTGCTACGAGTTCCTTGTCTTAATCTTCTGATTGCTTTTTCCTTGATCTGGCGGACACGCTCTCTAGTGAGGCCAAATTTGTCGCCAATCTCTTCCAATGTCATTTCCTGACAGCCAATACCGAAAAACATCTTGATTATCTCACATTCTCTTTCGGTCAGTGTAGCAAGCGCTCTATCAATTTCCTTAGCCAATGACTCGTTCATTAACGACCGGTCCGCAATAGGAGCGTCATCGTTCACAAGCACATCCAAAAGGCTGTTGTCTTCGCCTTCCACGAACGGGGCATCCACGGAAATATGACGTCCGGACACCTTCAAGGTATCGGAAATCTTATCCACCGGGATATCCAACTCATCAGCAAGTTCCTCTGGAGACGGTCTGCGCTCGTTTTCCTGCTCGAACTTGGAGAAGGCCTTGCTGATCTTGTTCAGCGAGCCTACTTGGTTCAACGGAAGACGCACGATTCTTGACTGCTCTGCCAAAGCTTGCAGAATAGATTGGCGAATCCACCATACAGCATAGGAAATAAACTTGAAACCTCTCGTCTCATCGAATTTCTCGGCAGCCTTGATCAAGCCTAAGTTACCCTCATTAATAAGGTCGGGCAAACTCAAACCTTGGTTCTGATATTGCTTAGCCACAGAAACGACGAAACGGAGATTCGCACGGGTCAATTTCTCTAACGCCCTACGGTCTCCTCTTTTGATAGCCTGTGCCAATTCCACTTCCTCTTCTACCGTGATAAGATCTTCTCGACCAATCTCTTGAAGATATTTATCCAGCGAAGCGCTTTCGCGGTTGGTAATGGACTTTGTGATCTTTAATTGTCTCATTCAATTTGTTTAATTGAGAATACGGGGTGCAAAGATAACCATTTTTGTTGAAAGAATTGGCTGGATGCACCCCACATCCAGCCAATTAAAAACCTTTAACAATCTTTTCACACCTATAAGACTACAGTCCTTGTTTATCTTATTCGGCAAGATCTATCGCATAGTACTTCGTACGTCCGTTCGGGTAGAAGCCTTTAATGAAGAGGCCTTGATCTTCCGTACGTCCTTGAAGTATGCTTTCCACAATCTTTTCCAAGTCTTCCGGAGCAGAGATCTTCTGGTTGTTTACAATCATGATAATGAAGCCTTTCTTTATACCGGCGTCTTTCAGTTTGCCGCTGGTCAGACCGGTGACCTCGATACCATAACTTACACCTAACTTACGTTTCTGCTCGTCGTTCAAAGCCTTGAACGCTGCGCCCATAACCTCTGCGCTGTCGCCACCCTTCACGACCTTGGTGCTACCTTGCGCATTACGGAGTTCTACCGTGAATTTCTTCGTGCTACCGTTGCGGTTGATCGTCAACTCTACCTTGTCGCCCGGACGGTATTTGCTGATCTGCTCTTGCAAAGCGCTAGACGATTTGATCTTCACGCCGTTCACAGCTACAATCACGTCACCCTTCTCGATTCCGGCTTCCTTAGCGGAGCTGCGCTCGGCGAAACCACCTACGTAAGCGCCCTCGAATACTTTCACTTTCTCTTTCTCAGCGTCGGGCACGTATTGCGGGTCTTGTATCAATACGCCTAATACAGCACGCTGCACGGTTCCAAATTGCTTCAAGTCGTTAGCCACCTTACCGGCGATGCTGATAGGCACGGCGAAAGAGTATCCGGCGAAGTTACCGGTCTCGGAGTAGATAGCGGTATTGATACCGACTAACTCGCCTTTCGTGTTCACTAGCGCCCCACCACTGTTACCCGGGTTCACGGCGGCGTCTGTCTGTATAAACGACTCGATCTTGCTACGATCCTTGCCACCGGCGCCGATGTTACCACGGCTCTTAGCGCTCACGATACCTGCCGTAACGGTAGAGGTCAAGTTAAACGGGTTACCTACCGCCAACACCCACTCACCTACTTTCAACTTCTCAGAATCACCAAAGGGGATCGTAGGTAAGTCGGTTGCCTCGATCTTGATCAAGGCGATATCTGTTGTCGGATCAGCCCCTATAATCTTTGCCGGGAATTTCCGGTTATCGTTCAAGGTAACCTCCAGCTCATCTGCTCCGTCGATCACGTGGTTGTTCGTGATGATATAACCATCCGTAGAGATAATGACACCCGAGCCGGCGCCCACACGAGGTTGCTGTTGCGGACGTTGGAACCCTCCACGGCCACCGAAGCCGAAGAAATACTCGAACGGGTCCATATACTGCTGACCGCCGTCCCCGTTAGAGGCTTGCGCATTAGCCGTGGCCTTGATATGGACAACCCCGTGGATGGCGCTCTCGGCGGCCGTAGTGAAATCGATATTCTCGGCGGCCACGGTTCCATAATTCGTCAATCGGTACGGTTGCTTGAAGGTATTCTCAACTCCGGAGGCCAACTCCGCCGGACGTTGATTCTTATTCATCAGGTAAGTACTCGTTCCGATCGCGGCACCAGAACTAATGGCTGCTATCAGAGCAACACCAAGCACATTCTTCCAGATATTTTTCATACTTTTCTTATTTAATTAAACACTTAAATTTAACAGTTTCTTTACGGCAAAGAAAACTCAAAAATTGTGCGGATATTCCATTTCCATCGTATTTTTTATCACTTTTAACGAGGCATCACAGAGGCTTAACCGCACTTAACAGTACTGTGTATTGCAAAGTACCTTTTTAACAATTAAACAGCAGACGAATTGACAGTTGACATGCGATAACTGACAGTCGACAATTGATAAATGACAGTCGGTTACTGGCAATCTAGAATCCCTGTTCGTATAAAAAAACACCTAGGAGACAGAATATGTTTACGGCTGAAAAAGAAAATGTTATCCTATCTCTCCGATGCGTCTCCAAAATAATTGTCAACCGCCGACCGTCAACTGTCAACTAAAATACCTATCTTTGTCCTATCGCAGTCTGCCGGTCTGTCGCTCACCTTCGGGTGTGAGGAAAGTCCGGGCAACACAGAGCACCATACTTCTTAACGGGAAGCTGTCCGTGAGGGTAGAGTAACGTAACAGAGAATAACCGCCGGACTCGTCCGGTAAGGGTGAAAAGGTGAGGTAAGAGCTCACCGGGTCCCGTAGCGATACGGGATGCCGTACGTCTTATGGGTTGTAAGGTCATGTATACCGGCGCATGTAGGATGGCTCGTCCGATGCCGGGGGGTAGACCGCTAAAGCTTACCGGCGACGGTAAGACAAGATAAATGGCAGGCGCCTCTTTCCAAAGAGGTACAGGACCCGGCTTATAGGCAGACTGCTTTTTTTATTTGCAATAAACAAACAGGCATATTAAAGATGAAAATAAAATCCAAATAAATACAACTAAATATGCTTTATATCAGTTCTTTATAGGGTAGTTATTTCTTTCAGTTGTTTTCACTATTTTCTGTTAATTGGTTCTTTTTGGGTACATTTTTGTTTCTTGTTTGTTTCTTGATTTCAGTTTTAATTCGTACATTTGCATACGAAAAATAACGAATGAAAGAATACGATTATGCCACGAATAAAGAAGCCTAAAAAAGTAAAAGAACCAATCCGTCTTCGGATGAAGGATTTGTCCGATGGCAGCAAAAGTCTGTATCTGGATATATACCGCAACGGCAAACGGACATACGAGTACCTGAAGCTGTATCTTATTCCGGGAACGGACAGCAATACCCGTCGGCAAAATGAAATAACAATGGCTGCCGCAAATGCCATCAAGTCGAAACGTATTATCGAGCTGACCAGTGGTGAAGCCGGTATCGTGAACCATACGGATAAGATTTATCTGCTGGACTGGATGCAAACCTATCTGGAGTACCAAGAGAAACGCGACAAGAAGGGCATCGGTCAAATCAAAGCCGTTACCCATATCCTGAAAGAATATGCAGGGGAAAGATTTATATTGGATCGGGTTGACCTCGCTTTTTGCCAAGGCTATATCGACTACATGCTGACAACCTTCCGCCCTAAAGGAAAGCCGATAGCAGCTTCTACACGCAACACCTATTATCAGATATTCAATGGCGCCCTGAATGCTGCCGTTCGGGCTAAACGGTTGTTGAGAAATCCGTTTAACGAGATGGAAAAGTCGGAGAAGCCCAAAATGCCGGAAAGCGTGCGGTCCTATATGACCATCGAAGAGGTACGGGCATTGATTGCCACTCCGATGCAGGAAGGGAGGGTAAAAAATGCCTATCTGTTCTCCTGCTTCTGCGGACTGCGTATCAGCGATATTGTCGGCCTGAAATGGAAGAATGTCTTTGTCGATAACGGCCAATACCGTCTGGCGGTAGCTATGCAGAAGACCAAAGAACCGATTTACCTGCCACTCTCCAACGAGGCGTTGAAATGGATGCCGGAGCGTGAGGACAAGGCTGCAGACGATCCTGTGTTCAACCTGCCTTCAAATATCAATCAGTATCTCAGACCGTGGGCCGAAGCGGCCGGAATCACCAAGCGTTTTACTTTTCACACCGCCCGGCATACATTCGCGACCATGATGCTGACGCTCGGTGCGGATCTCTATACCGTATCGAAGCTGCTTGGCCATACCTCCGTGAGAATGACACAGGTGTACGCCAAAATCATCAACCAGAAAAAAGACGAAGCAGTCAATTTGGTTAACGGCCTATTCGACTGATGTAGTCATACATGTCAAATTCAATTTAAGGTAAATATTTCCGGCTTTTCTCCGATATTTCAAATGGTCGAAGTAATGCCACTATTATAATAAGTATAAACCCATAAAAAACAATTCGACATGAAAGGACAAAACAACAGGTCCTCTCTTTTTTTGAAGGGAGACCACATCTGCACCACTTCGCTACGGAACAGGATGTAGCGGAAGAATTTTACGAGTTGCTCTCCGAAGCAAGGGAGCTTTATCTTCAAGACGTCATGACAGGCGGCAAACGATATGGCCGCTACGTGGATGACTTTATAAACAGCCACCGGTACATCGACTGCAACAGTGCGGTTTGCAGGAATTGCCATGAAATGAACATTCATATCATCAGAGGGCTGTTGCTCGATTGTACAAGTCTCGTCAAAAGCCTCTTTACCGCAGAAACATTTTCTTTCGAGGAGTGCATGGCCTTGAAACAAAAGTACGACATTGCCGGAGTATGGTTCGACTCTTCACGTATAGAAGATTCCAGAAACGCTCCACCTCTCTCCTTTGGTTGCAATTTTTCCCGTGAACAGATGACAGGTATTGTGGCTTGCGCCAACGCTTATCATCTGTTTTGCGTTTCCACTCTCCGCATCGAGGACATGGAAGCGCTTTTTGCCTGCAAGGAGAATTTCTGTATACGTGTGAACAATATCCGCCATGTGGCGGTTCTGTTCGATGCGTTGCTCGAAAACACCTTTATCCTACCTCACTGGCAGTCGGTTCTCGACAAGGGGCGGTTCCTGTTGTCCAAAGACGGCACAAGATATGTTACCGCTTCAAGCCTCTCGTCTGCCCTCTCTGCGGCGAGGAACAACATTACATCGGCAAACCTCGGCATACGAAAAGCCATCAGTCGGCTGAAAATATGACACGAAGTGCCAAAAAGCCAAGTATGTGAAAGATAAAACAGTGATAGTTGCCGTGATACGTGCATAGTATCATGCCGGAATTTCCGGCTGTCCGGTTCACATCACATAACTTTGACCTCCGTTAGCGCGCTGCATAACGGAGGTAACTCTCCATTGTCTAATTTTAACATGTATTTTATGCAAAACAGAACAACATTCATGGAGCGGTTAAGCGAACGGCTGACCGCCATAGAAGCGGTTCTCAAGAAGTTGGAACCGGTGGAAGGTCTGTTGGAGCGTGTGGCTTTACTGGAAAATACCATTTACACGACCAAGAAAGTCTTCACTTTTCAAGAGGCGTGCATGTATATCGGCGTGTCCGAAAGTATGTTGTACAAACTCACATCGAACAAGGAAATCCCGCACTACAAACCTCGCGGCAAGATGCTTTACTTCGCGAAGGAAGAGCTGGACGCATGGCTCTTGCAAAACTACGAACCTACGGTGGACGATGCCATGCGTATGGCGACGGAAGTATCCGCAACCCAACCGTTCTTTAACCAGAAGCGCTATGGAAAACGAAAAAAGAACTGACCGTAACTCGTGGGCGGAACTGGACGAGAATCGCCTGTCGGATATTCTCACGGCATCGCAGATAAAGGCCACGGACACCTACGTGACTCCGCCCCAGATTATATGGATCGACAACTCCACCATAGCGACGCTCGGCAATTTTAGCGCTTCGACGGGTAAGGCGAAGGCGAAAAAGACGTTTAATGTCTCTGCTATTGTCGCTGCGTCACTGGCGGGCCGGCAGGTTTTGAACTACCGGGCGCATCTGCCCGAAGGCAAGCGCAGGATCTTGTACGTGGACACCGAACAGAGCCGTTTCCATTGCCATAACGTGTTGGAACGTATTCTCCGCCTGGCGGGACTGCCCACCACAACCGACAACGAGAATCTCGATTTCATTTGCCTGCGGGAATACACGCCGGCCGTGCGTATTGAGGTCATCGACTACGCTCTGCGACAGAACAAAGGGTACGGGCTGGTCATCATTGACGGCATCCGCGACCTGATGCTCGACATCAACAGCACCAGCGAATCGGTGGAGGTTATCAACAAGATGATGGAATGGTCGTCGAAATACGACCTGCATATCCATTGTGTGCTGCACCTGAATAAAGGCGACAACAATGTGCGCGGGCATATCGGCACGGAAATGAGCAATAAGGCGGAAACGGTGCTGGTCATCACCAAGAGTGCGGAGAATCCCGTTATCAGTGAAGTTCATGCGCTGCATATCCGCGAGAAGGAGTTCAAACCGTTTGCTTTTTCCGTTGATGACGAAGGATTGCCGGTCATGGTGGATAACTATTCGTTTGATGGCAGCGTGAGACCGAAGGCCCGGAGCAGCTTCATGGATTTGTCCATCGAGCAGCACCGGGAGGCGCTTTCCGCCGCTTTCGGGGACAGGCCCATCAAAGGTTTCGAGAACGTACTGCAGGCTCTCATGGCCTCCTATGAGGCTATCGGGTTCAAACGGGGACGCAGCGTCATGATAAAACTGCTGCAGTACCTGACGGAAAACCTGAAGCTGATCGTCAAACGGGACAAGCTCTTTTATTACGATGTGACCCCGACCGAAGCCTTGCTTTTCGACGAAGAATGCGAGGACGCAGAAGGTGAAAAATAATTTAGTTTACTTTGGTCCGGGTATATATAGGAGAAAAACCAAAGTAAACCGTTTTTTGAAAACAAGTGAAAAGAAAATGACATGACCATAGCGGAAGCAAAACAACTGCGTATCGTGGACTATCTTGCCAGTCTCGGCTACCACCCCCAGAGTGTAACATCGAAACAATACTGGTATTTGTCGCCGCTACGCAATGAGCGTACCCCGTCGTTCAAGGTCAATGACCGGCTCAACGAATGGTATGACTTTGGCGCAGCGACGGGCGGAGACCTTGTGGAACTGGGCAAACACCTTTACCAGACGGACAGCGTGAGCGAAGTGCTTGCCTATATAGGGAAGCACGAGAACGCTATCCCGATACAAAGGGTGCGGATTCCGGGGACAACGCCCCGACCCGTCGAAGCCGACATGAAGGACGTGCTCGTCGTACCGTTGCAGCACCATGCGCTGCTCTCGTACCTTCATTCCCGTGGAATCGACGGAGACATCGGCCGCATGTTCTGCCGGGAGGTCCATTATGAATTGCGGCAACGGCGCTACTTCGCCCTTGCCTTCGGTAACGTGGCGGGCGGGTACGAGGTTCGCAATCCTTATTATAAGGGCTGTATCCGGTGTAAGGACATCTCTGTCATCAGGCATTCTCATAGTGAAGCACAGAACCGGGTTTGCGTGTTCGAAGGCTTCATGGATTTTCTCTCTTACCTGACGCTGAAACAGACGGGTGATGATACGGTCTGCATCGGCGCACCTTGCGATTACCTCGTGATGAACTCGGTGAACAACCTGAAAAAGGCTTTGGAACACTTGCAGGTGTACGAGGAAATACACTGTTATCTCGACAATGATCTCGCCGGACAGAAAACGGAAGAGACCATCGCCGGCATGTACGGCAAGCGGGTGCACAACGAAGCACTCCGTTATCACGAGTACAAGGACCTGAACGATTACCTGCGCGGAAAGAAACGGTAAGGCATTATCGTTACCCCTCCCTTGAAAGCTCTCCTCCCGGAGGGCTTTTTTTATGCCCGTTTTTCCCGGTACATTCGCCTTAAAGTATGAAATTAAAGTTCAATTTATATGTTTCATACTTATTTATACGTAATAAAATATTGTTTGATATAAAGAGTTTTCATTATATCAAATATAATACTTTTCTTTGCTTTTGTACTTTCAAAGTTCAATTAAAGTTTAATTTCATACTTAAAACAGATGAGTTCATACTTTATATTCGCCCTTGTACTGACGGTGCTGTACATCGTCTATTACGCGGTCAATATTACCCGTGACCTGTATGGAAAGAAGGGAACGGAGAAGACTGACGAAGAAGTTTTCGACCTCGGTCCGATGGATGCCACGGAAGAGAGTGTCGAGGTTTCGGAGAACGAGACCGGGTTTAGTATCGGAAATGAGACATGCGACACGGAAGCCGTAGCTGCCCCGCCTGCGGTACAAGACGGCGATACAGGGAAAAAGGAGGCAGCCGCGAAAGAGCGGCTTGAAAGGCTGAAGGCCAAGGCGGAGGCGCAGATGGAAGAGATCGCTCCCTACCTGTCCGACGGCTTTACCGACGAAGAGATGTATAAGGCGTTGATTTCCAAAGGACGCTTGGACAACCGTCCCTGCCTGAAATGGAGACCGGTCAAAGATAAGCTGTAAGATGTCGAAAACGAAAAAGATACTATGTGCGCTTTGTTCCATCATCCCCTGTTCAGCTCTGGCGAAAAGCGGCAGCGTGAATTACAGTTGGGGTGCGGATGCGCTGGCGACGATGCACGACTACGTGGTAACAATGATGTTTTACGTCCAAGCTCTCTGTTGTGCCATCGCCGGGATTTGTGTGATTGTGTCCGGATTCCAGATTTACGTAAAGATGAACACGGGCGAGGACGGCATTACCAAGTCCGTCGTAACGCTTGTGGGCGCGTGCCTGTTCCTGATCGGTGCGTTCCTCGTCTTTCCTGCCTTTTTCGGCTATCGCATATAGAAACGGGAGGCAGGAATCAAGTACCGCCATAACGATTCGAAAGAACTGCAATACTTACCCTAAAATAAATAATCATGTTTCAAAAAACAAAAAGACAAATGAAAAAAATGTTTTCTGCTAAAAAAGTACAGATGCTCACACTGATGTTGCTGTGTGGCACGACGGCCGTCATGGCCCAGAACTCCGCAGGCGATTATTCCGCCGGTACGACTGCACTGGCTACCGTGACGGAGGAAATCGCCAAGTACGTTCCCATCATGGTCAAACTGTGTTACGCCATTGCCGGTGTTGTGGCTATCGTAGGCGCTATCTCGGTGTACATCGCCATGAGTGCGTCCGTAATGGTTGCATGATAAATTCCTCTTTAGCAAGAGGATAGGTCAGGGTTCAAGTGATCTACTTCCACCCAAATAAGCCCGAGGGGAAACCTAAAGGTGAAAATAGCACTTTGGGAAAGCAATAAGTCAGTCAAAAGCCAGACTGCGACTGAATTGCGAGGGAGAAAGACAGATATGAGGATAAAGTCCATACTGATTGAACGATAGCCCAGCGGCAAAAGATGTAGCTGCGACGGAAGGCTTTTACAAACGTCGCATTGTGGCACTAAGACAACGTCATTGGTGTTATAGCAAAGAACCAGCCACAACGCAACCGCAGTAAGCGGAGAAAAGGGCGGAAGTCGTATCCGACAATCTGTCGTGCTAATAGTTATCATACAGCTAAACGGAGATTACCTAAGTTGGAAAGCCATGAAAGTGGCTATGGGCTTTGGCTCTGAATATCCAATATGGTAACGGAGTTCCCATAGTAGTCCGAGCAAGGTAATGCCTTGTACATGGCGAAGGGGAACAGTTAGTAATGTTTTAATACAAATTTTGAAAACGTGTAAGACGTATGGAAAAATCAGAAAGAGTATTAAAAGCTCTAAGTGACCACAGTCAAAGTTCGGATTATAAATACGAGCGACTGTATCGGTATCTGTTCAGTGAAGAGATGTTCGCTGTAGCCTACCAACGCATCTATGCGAAGCAAGGCAACATGACACCCGGAACTGACGGCAAGACCATCGATGAGATGAGTCTTGAAAGGATTGAAAGATTGATTGTGTCCTTAAAGGACGAAAGTTACCAACCCCACCCTGCACGCAGAGTGTACATACCGAAGAAGAACGGCAAGAAACGTCCGCTCGGTATTCCCTCATTCGAGGACAAATTGGTGCAGGAGGTAGTTAGACTGCTGCTTGAAGCTATTTATGAAGGTCATTTTGAAGGCACTTCACATGGTTTCCGACCGCATCGAAGCTGCCACACGGCATTGGGTATGATACAGAAGTCTTTTGCGGGAGCAAAGTGGTTTATCGAGGGAGACATCAAAGGCTTCTTTGACAACATAGACCACAACGTACTGATTAGCATTCTTCGTGAACGCATATCAGATGAACGCTTCCTCAGACTTATCCGTAAATTCCTCAATGCAGGGTATGTGGAGGACTGGAAGTACAACAAGACGTACTCAGGAACTCCGCAAGGTGGAATAATCAGCCCCATGCTGGCTAACATCTACCTTGACAAGTTCGACAAGTACATCAAGGAGTACGCAGCCAAATTCCGCAAAGGTGACAGACGCAGCATCAATCCCGAATACTGGCGTTTGAACAATAAGAAGAACTGGCTGAAAAAGAAGTTGCAGAAAACATCCGATGAGCAGATACGGAAAAGCTATCTGTATGAAATTGCCCAACTGAGCAAACAGATGCTGTCCACTCCTCACAAGGATGCAATGGATGCGGACTTTAGAAGAATGCAGTATGTAAGGTATGCGGACGATTTCCTTATATCGGTTATCGGAAGCAAGTCTGAATGCGAGACCATCAAAGCGGACATCACCCAATTCATGAGAGAACAACTCAAACTTGAATTGTCTGATGAGAAAACTTTGATAACACACGCACAAGACAAGGCGAAATTCCTTGGATATGAAATCTTCATCAGAAAGTCAGACGCAGTGAAAAGGAATAAGGACGGAGTTCTCAAAAGAGACTTCAACGGCGCAGTGGTGTTAACCCTTAACTCGGCTGTGATACAAAAGAAGCTCACTGAGTACAACGCGTTGGAGGTCAGAAACATTGATGGCAAAGACATTTGGTGGTCAAAGCCTCGCAGATATATGACTCCAATGAAGCCCGAAGATATTCTTGCCCAATACAATGCGGAAACCAGAGGACTTTACAACTACTATTCACTTGCTGCAAACGTGTCCAAAGAATGTGCATCTTTCGCCTTCATTATGAAGATGAGTATGTTCAAGACACTTGGCTGGAAACTGAACACTTCCGCAAGGAAAGTTCGCCAGAAGTATCAGAAGGACAAGGACTTTGTCATTCCGTACAACGATGCCAAGGGAAAGCAGAAATACAGAGTCTTCTACAATGAGGGTTTCAAAAAGAGAAATGCTCAGTTCGATGTTGACTATGACAAACTGCCACAGACCATGTACGTGCCATATCCGAGCCTTGTGGAAAGGTTGAAGGATGGCAGATGTGAACTATGTGGTAAGGAAGGAAAAGTAGTCATGCATCATGTGAGGACTCTCACCAAGCTGAAAGGCAATAATGAGTGGGAGAAACTGATGCTCAAAAGACATCGCAAGACACTGGTTGTCTGTGAGGACTGCAACTCTATGATTCAGAACTATGGTAAAGAGTAATGTTACTAATGGAAAGCCGTATACATGGAGACATGTAAGTACGGTTTGGGGGCGAGTACTCGGAAACCGCCCACCGCAAGGTGGGTATGGCGCTGGGTGCTTAGCCCACACAACGAGGAACAGGACGTGAAGAAGAAAATCATGATGGTCGTGGGCGCATGTATTTTCTTAATCGCTGCCGCACAAGCACTTCCGATGTTCTTCGGTATCGGCGCATAAACCTTCCGCACGATGAAAGGCAAGGACGAACGTTACCCTGACTACCCGCTGTTCAAAGGTCTTCAACGGCCTTTGGAGTTCATGGGCATCCAGGGACGCTATACCTACTGGGCGGCAGGCGTTGCCGGCGGAGCCATCGTCGGCTTTATCATCGCCTACTGTCTCGCAGGGTTCGTGGTCGGACTGGTCGTGCTGGTTGCGGTCGTCTCGACGGGTATCGCCCTTATCATGCTCAAACAGCGGAAAGGGCTGCATACCAAGAAAGACGGGCGCGGGGTGTATATCTACGCCCACTCGAAGAAGCTGTGAGAAGAAAAGAAAAACCATCACGGGCAACGTGTGGTCTTGTTGAATGTTGAACGCGGGCCGGCCGCCTGAAATCCGGGCGGCCCGGCCTTTTTTATCGTATTTTAAGATGACTTTGTACATCATTCTACTTTTTATCGCCTTGTGTGCCGGCATGGCCCTGTCGGTCTATGCGTTCGGTACCGGAGGCAAGCGCAAGCGTATCTTTCAGGACATCTATTTTTCCGTGGAAGAGACGAACGGCGTGGGCGTGCTCTATACCAAGACGGGCGAATATTCTGCTATCCTGAAAATAGAGAACCCCGTGCAAAAATACTGCGCGAACATTGACAGCTACTATGAGTTCACGCACCTTTTCACCGCCCTCGCACAGACGCTCGGCGAAGGATATGCCCTGCACAAACAGGACATCTTCGTCAGGAAACAGTTCGAGAACGAGACGGGCGACAAACACGAGTTCCTCTCGTCGGCCTACTTCCGTTACTTCAAGGGGCGCAACTACACGGACAGCGTGTGTTACCTGACTATCACACAGGAGGCGAAGAAGAGCCGACTGTTCTCGTTCGACAACAAGAAGTGGCGCGATTTTCTGGTCAAGATCCGCAAAGTGCATGACCAGCTGCACGATGCCGGGGTACAGGCCAAGTTCCTGAACAAAGCCGAGGCGAGCGAATACGTGGACCGCTATTTCGCCATGAACTTCAAGGACCGGATCGTGTCGATGACCAACTTCAAGGCAGACGACGAGACAGTCTCGATGGGCGACAAACGCTGCAAGGTATATAGTCTTGTCGATGTGGACTGCGCCGCACTGCCTTCACTGATAAGACCTTATACCAATATAGAGGTCAATAACACGGATATGCCCGTGGACCTGCTGGCTGCCATTGACAGCATTCCGAGTGCGGAGGCTGTCATCTATAACCAGATTGTCTTCCTGCCCAATCAGAAAAGGGAACTGGCCCTGCTGGACAAAAAGAAGAACCGGCACGCCAGTATTCCCAATCCGAGCAACCAGATGGCCGTGGAGGACATCAAGCGGGTACAGGAGGTCATCGCGCGGGAAAGCAAGCAGCTCGTGTACACTCATTTCAACCTGATTGTCGCCGTACCGACTGGTACGGACCTGCAAAAATGCACGAACCATTTGGAGAATGCTTTCGGACGTATGGGTATCCATATTTCCAAAAGGGCGTACAACCAGCTGGAACTGTTCGTAAACTCGTTTCCGGGTAACTGCTACGGCATGAACGAGGACTATGACCGCTTCCTGACGCTGGGTGACGCGGCGGTGTGCCTGATGTATAAGGAGCACATACAGCACAGCGAAGAAACACCGCTGAAAATTTACTACACGGACCGCCAAGGCGTGCCGGTAGCTATCGACATCACGGGAAAGGAAGGGAAAAACAAACTGACGGACAACTCGAATTTCTTTTGTTTAGGGCCTTCGGGCAGCGGCAAGAGCTTCCACATGAACTCTGTCGTGCGCCAGTTGTACGAGCAGGGCACAGACGTGGTGATGGTCGATACGGGTAACAGCTACGAGGGCCTTTGCGAATACCTCGGCGGCAAGTACATTTCCTATACCGAGGAAAGACCGATTACCATGAACCCGTTCCGCATCAACCGGGTTGAAATGAATGTGGAGAAAACGGGCTTCCTGAAAAACCTCGTACTGCTCATCTGGAAAGGCTCGCAGGGTACGGTCACGAAGACGGAGGACCGCCTGATAGAACAGGTCATCACGGAGTATTACGACACCTATTTCAACGGTTTCGACGGCTTCACGCCCCTGCAACGGGAGGATTTGCGTAAGGGGCTGCTCATCGACGACCGTAACCGTACCGAGAAGCGGGACGAGGACGAAGGAGAGCGGGCCGGGCGTATCGAGCGCATGATCGACGAGATGGAACGCCGCCGTAAGGAGCTAAAAGTGGAAGAGCTGTCGTTCAACTCGTTCTATGAGTTTTCCGTGCAGCGCATCCCCGACATCTGTACCGAGAACCACATTTCGGGCATCGACATCTCGACGTACCGTTACATGATGAAGGACTTCTACCGGGGAGGCAATCATGAAAAGACGCTGAACGAGAACATGGACAGTTCACTGTTTGATGAGACGTTCATCGTCTTCGAAATCGACAGTATAAAAGATGATCCTCTCCTGTTCCCTCTTGTCACGCTGATTATCATGGACGTATTCTTACAGAAGATGCGTATCAAGAAGAACCGCAAAGTCCTGGTCATAGAGGAAGCGTGGAAGGCGATTGCCAGCCCGCTCATGGCCGAATACATCAAGTTTATGTACAAGACGGCCCGTAAGTTCTGGGCTTCGGTCGGCGTGGTGACACAGGAGATACAGGACATCATCGGCAGCCCTATCGTCAAGGAAGCCATCATCAACAACTCGGACGTGGTGATGCTGCTCGACCAGAGCAAGTTCCGTGAGCGGTTCGATGAAATCAAGGCTATCCTCGGCCTTACTGACGTGGACTGCAAGAAGATATTCACCATCAACCGGCTGGAAAACAAGGAAGGGCGCAGTTTCTTCCGCGAGGTGTTCATCCGCCGGGGAACGACCAGCGGCGTGTACGGTGTAGAAGAACCAAGAGAATGTTACATGACCTACACCACGGAGCGGGCGGAGAAAGAAGCCTTGAAACTCTATAAACGGGAACTGCGGTGCAGTCATCAGGAAGCTATTGAGGCGTACTGCCGGGACTGGAACGCCAGCGGTATCGGGAAGTCCCTGCCGTTCGCCCAAAAGGTCAACGAGGCCGGGCAGGTATTGAACCTTCATGTAAAACAATAACAATCAAATCATTAATTACAAAAATGGAAAAGATAGACATTAGCCAAAGTGTAAAGACACTTGAGTTCGGGAGCAAATATGAAGCCCGTATCCAGCGGATATTCCGTGAGTTCGACATCAAGACCATCCGGGATTTGTGCCAATGGCCCGGAAAGGACTTGGTAAGGGTACGCGACATGGGAAGAAAAAGCATTGAGGAAATAGAGGATGTTCTGGAAAGATACAATCTCCGGTTGGGGATGCTCGGTAAGGAACTGGACGAATACGCCGGCATAGAAAATTCCGTACAGGACGAGGAAGAAGAGGCGAAGTGGGAACAACGCAGGTACGAGATCGCCAAGGAGGTATTCATACATCACCGTCTGGTGGCAAATTCCGCCGTATATGAGGCCGACGGACTGATACGTGCACTAAGAGGCATGACGCACCGTTGACGGATATCTGTTTTTAACCGGAGAGGAATCCATGATGAAACGGCTGTCACTTATCCTTATACTCCTGTCGCTCGCCGTTGTGCAGCAGGTCCACGCGCAGTATTACAGCGTGAACTACGACGCACGCACGGTGGCGGCAATGGCTACCGCTTTCGGTACGGAAGCCGTGGCGGAAAGCTATTACCGGGAGCAGGTCGATGACATTCTCAAGCACTACAATGCGGCGGAAGTGGCTACGGCGGGGATTTTTGCCTCCAAGTTCTTGGAGCATAAAGCCTTTTCCGACCTCGGTATCTGGAATAGCAGTACAGAAAATTACTACTACCGCCGCATTTACCGCATGGTCTCGGAGAAAATCATGCCGAAGATATGGGTGGTGGCGAAACTGATGCTCCGCTCGCCTCAAACGGCTATCTACTGGGGCAGCTACCTGATGAAAATCTGCGACGAGACGAAAAGTCTGTGTATGCAGTTCGAGAGTGTGGTGACGAACAGCACGCTGGGCTTTTCGGACATCGTGTTTCTGGAAATCAACCGAAACATCGCCCCTCTGCTGAAACTCTCGGAAGTGGGCGACATCGACTGGCAACGTATGTTGGACGATCTCGCCAGCGTGCCGGGTAACTTTACGAAAGAGAACCTGCAACACGACATCGACAACCTCTACAACATGGGTGTCGGTCTCGCCTCGGCTGGTATCGGAAATATCGGTGACGTCCTGCTGCAGACCAGTTCTTTCCATGATCTGATGGGCGGCAGGGTCAGCAAGGTCATCGACCTGTATGACCATTACGGTGCGCTCTTCGAGCAGGCGGAACATGACCTCGGAGGTCTGCTGATTGATATGGTGGGCGGAGAGGACAACGTGGCGGGACTGTTCGATTTCAGCAACTACGACCTTACCTCGTGGATGACAGATTATCTGGACAAGACAGCGGGAAACTACTACACGCAACGGTGGTATATCGCCCGTCGCGAGCAAGGGAGTATCGCCCTGTGCGATTACTACCCGCCGACGGACGACAACAGCATATTGAACGGCAGAGAGTGGACACGTTTCGAGACGACCGATCCCGGCTTCTATCCCAATGCCTCGCAACGGGAGCAGGTTCTCGCCAATTCGGAACGGTACGCCGGTTGGTCGAGAAGCCGGGTTCAGCTGCTCAACAGTCAGAACGACGGCTATACCTACACCATCGACTACTGGCAGAACGGTTACATCATCAGTCGGGGCGGCAAACAGACGAAGAAAGCCTATGCCTATGAAATCCATGTGAAGAAAAGCTGGAACCGGGAGGAAATCATTTACGAGGAGGTGTTCGATTCCTATTCGATGGACCTGAACACGTTCAAGGCGCAACTCAATGCCCGCCTCTTGGAGTTCAACGACAACGAGGAGGGTTATACTTACTATATCGCATCCGATGCGCGGAACTACTATCAGGCGACGGACGCTGCGAAGTTGCAGGGCTGCGAGAGCGTGACCATCAGCGTAACCTGCTCGGACGGGGCTACGCTTGGTCAGGGCACGACGCAGTACAAGTGCAGAAAGTGCGGCAAATCCCTGAACGCCCATTCAAAGGAGTGTGCCATGCAGACCACGGTTACGGAGAACGAATTGGACTTGTCCGAGTTGGACGCCATGCTGCAGGAGGCGGAGAACCAGGTGGCCGCCCTTCAGTCGCAAATCAATGCGTTGGAGAATGAGAATGCCGACCTGCTGAAAAAAATCGCCGAGGCGAGCGTGGAAGATGCGGCGGTGTACCGACAGCAGTACAATGCGAACAAAACACAGATAGACCGCCTGAAAAGCGAGCTGTCCGAATGGCAGAAGAAACAACGGGAATACACCGACGCAAAAGCCGAGGCGGCGGGCGATAACGATGTGGCAACGGACGACTATTACCGCATACCGGCCATCATGCAGGACTGTAAGACGGCTTACAGCCTGTCATGGCAGGACGGCGGGGCGTGGAACGGCTACACCTATGTCCGTAAGGCGACCATGCCGAACATCAACGGGGTCATCACGTTCAAGGCGACGGTCTCGATAGCCCGCAAACCGAAATATTTCCTCGGTATCAAGATACACCGTGCCATCGTGCAGATCAGTTGGGAACTGACCACGGAATATACCGACACGTATGTAGCCGACGTGCTGACACTCGACCCGAACCTGTCGGACGCGGAGAAAACGAAACTGGTGAACGACCGTATTGCGGAGATTGCACGGGAACACCCTTCGTGCAAGATCACGACGGAATACGCCCGTACCCCGCCATTGGAAGAGACTCCGACCGGGGAGGTGTACCATCTGCTGTGGTCGAGCGACCGGCTCGAAATCGCACGGGAAGTGGATTCCCGGATTACAAAAATATATGCAGACCTCGTGTCGCTGGAAAAGATGATGCACTATAAGCGGAGCATCATCGACGTGCTGAAGGATGTGCTGCCCGAACTGGACATGGACGAGGGACGCAGGCTGACGCTCGTGGAGGAATGCCACGAACGTTGGGTGGAGAATGCGCGAAACCTGCGGAACGGAAACGGCAAAGACAGCGGAAAGGAGGTGCGGCCATGAAACGTGCCCTGCTGATGACAGTCGTGCTGCTGGTTCTCCTGCCCGGCATCGCCAAGGCGCAATGGACCTTCGACATCGTGTCAGTGGAAGCCTACATCAACGACCACAAGAAACAGCGGAGCCTGCTGCTGGCCCGCAGTACGCTGGAATACAGCAACAAGCTGCTGCACGAATACAGCCGCAAGGAGATCGGCGAGTACAAGGAACTGAATGTGGACTTGGATCGCTACACCCGTGCCTTCGATGTCATCGACGTGATGTACCAGTCCTTGCGGACGGTACTGAACGTGAAAAGCACTTATACGGCGGTCAGCGACCGTATCGGCGATTACAAGAAACTGTTGGAGGACTTCAACGAGAGAATCGTGAAACGGGGACGCATCGACCCCGGCGATGCCGTGATACTGGCCATCAACGAAAAGGCAATACGGGACATCGCCAATGACGGGGAGCAGCTCTACAAGTCGGTGAGCGACCTTGTGCTGTATGCCACCGGGGCGGCGGCCTGCTCGACCTCCGACCTGCTGCTGGTACTGGAAGCGGTGAACACGTCGCTGGACGACATCGAGCGACACCTGAACCGGGCGTATATCGAGACATGGCGGTACATACAGGTGCGTATCGGTTACTGGAAAGCGAAGATTTACCGTCCCAAGGTCAAGGAGATTATCGACGGAGCTTTCGGACGATGGCGCAAAGCGGGACGGCTGGATTATTAATGAACGATGAAAGGGAAAGAAGACAGACTATCTACAGGTTGGAGTTTGACTTCCATGCCATCGACATCGGGAAATAAAAACAGAGAAAGAATTTTTAGTACGAACAAGCCTATTGGGATTATAACCAAGGGATAAAGAGACATTTAGATTGATGCAATGGAAAAGATTGTTTTTGCAAAAGACATTACGTTATATAAAGCCGACTGTCTTGAAGTAATGCCTTTTCTTCCGGAATCAAGTATCGACTTGGTTTTATGTGATCCCCCCTTTGGAATCACAGCTTCACAGTGGGATAAAATAATACCATTCCCGGAAATGTGGAAAGAGATCAGGAGAGTCAGGAAAGAAAATGCACCTACGGTCTTATTTGGCAGCGAACCGTTCAGCAGCCTTCTACGCTGCGGTAATTTAGAGGAATTTAAATATGACTGGGTTTGGGAAAAGTCAAAAGCAAGCAATTTTCTTCTCGCTAAAAAACAACCTCTAAAAGCACATGAGCTAATAAGTGTCTTTGGTAAAGGTAGAATCCCTTATTATCCCATCATGGAGGAAGGTGAGCCTTACGGGAATCGCACGAAGAGAGGAAGCAATTGGACAGGAATAAACAATGTCCCCAATCCTACATTCAGAAATGAAAACAAAGGGACAAGGTATCCACGAAGTGTGATATACTTCAAAACAGCGGAATCGGAAGGCAAAACGATTCATGTCAACCAAAAGCCGATTGCATTATTGCAGTATCTGATAAGAACATACACAAAGGAAGGAGATACTGTCCTTGATTTTGCATCGGGGAGCATGAGCACCGCAATTGCCTGTATCTATACGCATAGAAAATGTATTTGCATTGAAAAAGACGAGACGCATTTCTCGCAGGGAGAGAAACGAGTCAGGAATGAGTACCAATATTTACGGCTTTGAAGCAGGCCCTCAAAGTATGACTATACGATATAAATAACTGTAAAATAATGAATAACCGGAAATTAATATGAACAGAACTCTCTTACTCATGGCGGTTGCAGCAGTTGCAACGAGCGGTGTCAAGGCGCAGTCGGTTACTTACAACCATGACTCGCCGAAACAGAACCAGATTACGGTCATGGAAACCGGTACGGGCGCTCTGTCGCCCGAACTTTACTACACGCTGCTGCATAACAAGTACAAGAAGTCGGCGGCAAGCAAGAACAAACTGTCGTTCCGCACGCTGGCGGGTGTCAATCTCTACAATCAGACAGATGAAGCGGAAGCCATTGACTCGGCTCTGGTCAAACGTGCCGAAATCGAGGCGCTGAACGTGGCCGACCGGCAGATTGACCTCGCATGGCTGGCCGAGGGCGATAAGATAAACGCTCAAATGGAGCGGTTTCAGCGCAACATAGACCGGATTCTCCTTGCCGGGGGCACGACGGACGACAAGGAGCGGTGGACGGAATACTATCATGTGTACCAGTGTGCCATCGACGCAACGAAGGACGCTTATATGCCCAATGCGCAACGAAAGAAAGAATACCTGCGGATCTACGAAGACGTGGTACGGCAGAACGAGATTCTGGTCGGCTACCTTGCCCGAAGACAGAACGCCACGGCCACGGACGGATTGCTGAACGTAACCGCCGACCGAACCTTGGACAAAAGCAGCGTCGTCAGAAACGCCATGAGCCGCTGGAACGAATCGCGCCTTGCGGTGCGAGGTTCACAGTCGGACGGCGGCATTGGAACGGGTGACGGAGACGAGACGGTAAACAGAGGGAACTAAAAGCATATAACCTATGGCAGACGGAAATATTCTTTCGGATTTCGGTATCGACCTCTTGGAAGAGGAGATCGACGACGTGATTTTTCAGACCAACGAGTTCCTGACCGACGCGACCTTTACCGGCTCGCAAGGTCCATTTTGGTGGATATTGCAGATGTGCATGGCGCTGGCCGCCCTGTTCGCTATCGTCATGGCGGCAGGCATGGCGTACAAAATGATGGTCAAGCACGAGCCTTTGGACGTGATGAAGCTCTTCAGACCGCTGGCCGTGTCGCTCATTCTCTGCTGGTGGTATCCTCCGGCAGACACGGGCATGGCAAACAGCGGGAGCAACTGGTGCTTTTTAGATTTCCTCTCCTATATCCCGAACTGCGTCGGTTCGTACACACATGACCTGTACGAGGCCGAAGCCTCGCAAATCTCGGACAAGTTCGAGAAAGTGCAGGAGTTGATTTACGTGCGCGACACGATGTACACTGCCCTGCAGGCACAAGCCGATGTCGCCCACACGGGTACGTCCGATCCCAACCTTATCGAGGCAACGATGGAACAAACTGGCGTGGACGAGGTTACGAACATGGAGAAGGATGCAGCGAAGCTGTGGTTCACGTCGCTGACATCGGGTGTCATCGTGGGAATAGACAAAATCATCATACTTATCGCCTTGGTGGTGTTCCGTATCGGTTGGTGGGCGACGATTTACTGCCAGCAAATTCTTTTGGGAATGCTCACCATTTTCGGACCTATCCAGTGGGCGTTTTCGCTCCTGCCCAAATGGGAAGGCGCATGGGCGAAGTGGCTCACGAGGTATCTGACGGTGCATTTCTACGGGGCGATGCTCTACTTCGTGGGCTTCTACGTACTGCTGCTGTTCGACATCGTGCTCTGCATACAGGTGGAGAACCTGACGGCGATAACGACAAGCGAGCAGACGATGGCAGCTTACCTGCAAAACTCCTTCTTCTCGGCGGGCTATCTGATGGCGGCAAGCATCGTGGCCCTAAAATGCCTGAACCTCGTCCCCGACCTTGCGGCATGGATGATACCGGAGGGTGACACGGCGTTCTCAACCCGAAACTTCGGCGAGGGCGTGGCGCAGCAGGCTAAAATGACGGCAACAGGCGCAATGGGTACGGTAATGAGATAACAAAGTAACGATAAATATTCAAACAAAATGGTCATCAAGAATTTAGAGAACAAAATCAAACTGGTCGGAATTATTTGCACCGCCTTTCTTGTGGGCTGCGTCATCATCAGCGTGTCGAGTATCTGGACGGCCCGCACGATGGTTACGGACGCTCAAAAGAAAGTGTATGTGCTGGACGGCAACGTGCCCATACTGGTACGCCGCACGACAATGGAGGAAACGCTCGACGTGGAAGCCAAGAGCCATGTCGAAATGTTCCACCACTACTTCTTTACCCTTGCTCCCGACGACAAGTACATCCGCTACACGATGGAGAAAGCGATGTACTTAGTGGACGAAACGGGCTTGGCGCAGTACAATACGCTCAAGGAGAAAGGCTTCTATTCCAACATCTTGGGAACGAGTGCCGTCTTTTCGATTTTCTGCGACAGTATCACCTTCAACAAGGAGAAGATGGAGTTCACTTACTACGGGCGGCAGCGTATCGAACGGCGCAGCAATATCCTGATGCGCGAACTGGTTACGGCGGGACAGCTCAAGCGTGTACCCCGGACGGAGAACAACCCGCACGGGCTGCTCATCGTGAACTGGCGCACGCTGCTGAACAAGGACATCGAGCAAAAGACAAAAAGCAACTATTAACTCTACCAGCCCTATGAATATCAAAGGATTCAGACGTATGCTGTTCGGCGAGAAGATGCCGGACAAAAACGACCCGAAATACAAGGAGCGCTACGAACGCGACGTGGATGCCGGGCGACGCTTCGCCAAAGCGACACGTATCGACAAGGCAGTGGCCAAAGTACAGGGTTTCGCCAACGCCCACCGGACGCTGTTTCTCGTCATCGTATTCGGCTTCGCCATCTGCGGGCTGACATGGAATATTTACCGCCTGACGGTGGTGTACTGCCATCATCCAGTCCGCCGAACGGCCACGGAAATGCAGGATTCCGTGCTCCGGGAACGGCATAAGATGCTTTCCGTACCGCATGTACGAAGATTCGATACGAAGGAAAGCGGTACGGAAAGGCCGGAATAGAACGGCAGGCTTATGAATATGCCGTTTGAGAGAACTATAAGCAAGTATGTGCAACTCAATTAAAGGGAAACAATGAACAATATCTTCAAGAGAATCAATTTCAGGCAGCCGAAGTATATGCTTCCGGCTATCCTCTATATCCCCCTTCTCGGCACGTCGTACTTCATTTTCGACCTGTTCCATACCGAGAAGGCCGAGGTACAGGACAAGACACTCCAGACGACCGAGTTCCTGAATCCCGAATTGCCGGACGCCCAAATCAAGGGCGGCGACGGTATCGGCAGCAAGTATGAGAACATGGCCAAATCATGGGGCAAGATACAAGATTATTCCGCTGTGGACAACATCGAGCGGGACGAACCGGACGATAACCAAGAGGAATATGAATCGCAATACACCGAAGAGGATATCGCCCTGCTTGACCGGCAGGAAAAGGAGAAAGATCTGGCAGCGGAAGCGGCCGATGCCAAGAGGCGGGAGCAGGAAGCTCTCGCAGAACTGGAAAAAGCACTCGCCGAAGCGAGGTTGAGAGGACAACGGGAGGTCATGCCGTCCGCAACGGACAGCACCGCAACGGTGGCTCCGCCGGACACGATGACGCAGACCAAGGGAACCATCGACGAGGAAAGCCGTTCGGTCAAAGCTCCTGCGGAGACGGACAAGGCAAGCGAGGTGGTGAAGAAGGTAAAGACGACTTCGGACTACTTCAACACACTGGCGAAAGATGCACGGGAACCGAAACTCATCAAGGCGATCATCGACGAAAACATCAAGGCCGTGGACGGCTCGCGTGTGCGGCTGCGCCTGCTGGACGACATCGAAATCAACGAGAGCGTGGTCAGGCGTGGTACTTACCTGTATGCCACAGTCAGCGGTTTCTCTTCCGGACGTGTAAAAGGAAGCATCAACAGCATATTGGTGGAGGACGAACTGGTCAAGGTCAGCTTGTCAATCTACGATACGGACGGGCTGGAAGGACTTTACGTACCCATCAGCCAATTCCGCGAGACAAGCAAGGACGTGGCGAGCAGTGCCATGTCGGGCAGCATGAACATGAATACCAGCGGATACGGTAACAGCCTCGCCCAATGGGGTATGCAGGCGGTGAACAATGCCTACCAGAAAACGAGTAACGCCATCAGCAAGGCCATCAAGAAAAACAAGGTGAAGCTGAAATACGGGACGTTTGTGTATCTGGTGAACGGACGGGAAAACAGGAACTAAAAGGTCAGTGACAATGGAAACAGATATATCAAAACTTCATAAGGGAACGGACGGCTTCTATTACGAAGACTACATCGCTCCCGATAAGCCCGAAACATTCGTTGGGAAGCTCGTAAGTACCGAATGGTGGCACAAAGGGGTACGATTCGCCCTGATATGCAACTTTCAGGCAGTGGACGGGCGGAGGATTGCCTTATTCGCCTTCCAGAAGCATACCGGTTTTTACGGGCCGAGAGACGGTGCGGTCAATTTCAAACATGTGGAGAAGAATACCCTCTGGGAGTGTGAAATCCGGAAAACCCGGACGGAACGCTGTACCTGGATGAGCGCCCGGCAAATTGTAGAACCGAAAACAGACGCAATATGATAGAGACGGATCGCATTTACCTTATGGACTGCATGGAGGGCATGAAACAGATAGCGGATGGTAGCGTGGACGCCATAATCGCCGACCTACCTTACGGGGTGTTAAATCGCAGCAATCCGTCGGTGAACTGGGACCGCCAGATACCGTTAGCAGCCTTGTGGGAGCAATACCGGCGGATTACCAAGCCGGACAGCCCCATTATCCTGTTCGGGCAGGGGCTTTTCTCCGCATGGCTCATGCTGTCGCAACCCCGGCTATGGCGGTACAACCTCGTGTGGCAGAAAGATCGGGTGACGGGACATCTCAATGCCAAACGTATGCCGCTCCGGCAGCACGAGGATATTCTGGTATTCTATAAAAAACAGCCGGCCTATCATCCGCAGATGACACCGTGTCCTCCGGAACGGAGAAATCACGGGAGGCGTAAAACGGAGGGATTTACCAACCGTTGTTACGGAACGATGAAACTCTCACCGGTACGCATAGCCGATGACAAATATCCGACCTCGGTCATCTTCATGCCGAAGGAACACAAGAAAGGCGCGTTCTACCACCCGACACAAAAGCCCGTGGCGTTGATGGAGTACCTGATACGGACCTACACCGACGAAGGCGATGTTGTACTGGATAACTGTATCGGGTCAGGCACAACCGCCGTGGCCGCTATCCGCACGGGACGGCACTACATCGGATTTGAAATCGAACAGGCGTACTGCGAGATTGCCGAGCGGCAGATTCAGGAGGAACTGGAATGCAGGAACAAGGTACAAGAGGAAAAAGAGATAAGGGAAGAAAAACAAAATCAATAAATCAATGACATGGACAAAAAAGGAATCGTAACGGCATTTCTTCTGGCGGCAGGGCTGCTGGGAACGCCGAATGTACAGGCACAACGAACCTACGAGGAGATGGAACAACTTACGGTAAATGAACAGGTAACGACGGTCATCACGGCCTCGGAACCGGTACGCTTCGTGGACATCTCCACAGATAAGATTGTCGGCGACCAACCGATAGACAATATCGTCCGCCTGAAACCGAAAGAGGGCGGACACGAGGACGGCGAGGTGCTGGCCATCGTGACTATCGTAACGGAACGCTACCGCACGCAGTATGCGCTGCTCTACACCACACGGGTGCGGGAGGCGGTAACTGACAAGGAAATCCAGTTGCAGGAACGGAACGCCTATCACAACCCGGCGGTCTCGATGTCCACCGTGGATATGACACGCTTCGCCCGGCGTATCTGGAACTCGCCCGCGAAGATCCGCAACGTCGCCACCAAGGCACATCGCATGACCATGCGGCTGAACAACATCTACTCCGTGGGTGAGTATTTCTTCATCGACTTCTCGATAGAGAACCGGACGAACATCCGCTTCGACATCGACGAGATACGGGTGAAGCTGGCAGACAAGAAACTGACCAAGGCGACCAACGCACAGGTCATCGAACTGACCCCGGCACTGGTGCTGGAGGCGGGCAAGACGTTCCGGCACGGCTACCGGAATGTGGTCGTGGTCAAGAAAATGACGTTCCCGAACGACAAGGTGCTGACCATCGAGATGACGGAGAAACAAATCAGCGGGCGTAACATCAGCCTGAATATCGACTATGAGGACGTGCTGTCAGCCGATTCGTTCAGCGCGGCATTGCTGGAGGAGGAATGACGATGAAAAAGACGATTATCCTGACGATTGCCTGCATGTGCCTCGCCGTAGGAGCGTATGCACAGCGAGGCAGCGGCCGCCTCTCACTCGGTGCGGGGCTGCTGTACAAGAACGGGCTGGACGTGACGCTGGCCTACGAACACGAGATGAACTACCGCCATGCGTGGGAGTTCTTTGCCAACGGCTACCTGCAATGGGCAGAGTGCGAATCCTGCAAACATGTATGCCCGAAATCTTTCTGGCGGAACTACCGCACCTACAGCTTCGGCGTGGCTTACAAACCCTGCGTCACGAGGGGACGCAACCATTACGGAAGCCTCCGAATCGGGGCTTCGGGCGGAAGCGACACGAAGAAGTTCCTTGCAGGACTGCATTTCGGCTACGAGCACAACTATGTGTTGCGGGCGGGCTGGACGCTATACTGGCAAGTCAAGGGAGACGTAATGATAAAGGGGGCCGACGTGCTGCGTACAGGGGTTGCCCTCGGCATTAAACTACCTATAAAATAAGGGAAAGATGAAACAGAACATTATCAGAAAAACGTGCCAGGTAGTGCCGGTTCTCCTCATAACCGGGGCGTTGGCTGCCTGCGACGCACATATAGAAGAATCCGAAGAAACAAAATATCCCGTACACGTCCTCTGTGTGGACGGGACAGTAATACCGTACAGTGAGTACGAACAATCCAAGGAACAGGCGATTGCCGTCGTCTTCCATATCGGCTCCGACGGGGAAACGGAAGGAAACGGCTATGCCGTCTATCTGTGGGATATGACGCCGAAAGCTTTTGCCGACAGCCTTGGTGTCGAGCAGGGTACGTCAGCAGACATCACGGCATACGACGGGAATGAGAACACGTTCGCCTTGTATGAAACAGAAGAGACAGCCTCGCCGATGGCTGAAGCCGTTTTTGCCCTGTGGAAATACGGGCAGAGCGCCTATGTTCCCTCGGTGGCTCAGATGCGCCTGCTGTATGCGGCACGTGGCATTATCAATCCGGTCATCGAGAAATGCGGCGGAGACCCGCTTCCGACCGAAGCCGACGAGTGCTGGTACTGGACATCGACGGAGGTGGAAGGACAGCAGACGGTCAAAGCATGGCTCTACTCGACAGCCAGCGGAGCCATGCAGGAAACGCCCAAGACGCAGGCGCATAAAGTGCGTCCCATTATAACCATCAACAACTGAATTTATGATTATGAACGGAATTAAAGATTTCAATGCACCACAATATGTGGATATAGTACATCCGGACAAAGGATTTTTCGGGTATCTGTTGAGATGCAAATGTCCTAAGCAAGAGGACGTTTCCGGTAATTACATATTCCTCGATGATGGAATAGACTGCTACGAGAGGTTTCCTTCCGCAAAGAACCGCAGGGAAGAAATCCGGACGGAATGGAACGGCCGTATCAGCCGTTACCATGATATTTTCCAAGGGCAGCTCTACTATGTCAATGAAGAATTGATTGAAGGTTTCATTGATTTCATGACTTGTGGCTCTAACGATGCTGTCCGGATTTTCCTTGAGAAGTTTACAGCGGAAGTACGGGCTTCTGCAATATATGACGCTTTAAGGCTTAAACCTCTATATGCAGTTTCCCATGTCTGCCAGCTTACTGCTGATAACCGTATGCAATGGCCTCATATCCATGTTCTCTGGGGCATTAAAAAGAATTGACATAGCAATGGAAGAGAGCAAGGAATTACAGGGATTTTACCGGATATTCCGTGCGGTGGTATATGTCTCCGTACTGATGGAGTTTTTCGAGTATGCCATCGACCCGGCTATGCTGGACCACTGGGGCGGCATACTCTGCGACATTCACGGACGTATCAAGCAGTGGACCATCTATAACGACGGAAACCTCGTGTACAGTAAGGTCGCCACGGTGCTACTCATCTGCATTACATGTATAGGCACCAGAGCCAAGAAACATTTGGAGTTCAACGCCCGGCGGCAGGTCTTGTACCCACTCATAAGCGGTTTTGTTCTGTTAGTGCTGTCCGTATGGCTGTTCGGTTATCCGATGGAGGCACGACTTTATACGCTGCCGCTGAATATTATCTTCTATATGACAACTTCCCTCGTGGGGGTTATCCTCGTGCATGTCGCACTGGACAACATCTCCAAGTTCCTCAAGGAGGGACTGATGAAGGACCGCTTCAACTTCGAGAACGAGAGTTTCGAGCAGTGCGAGGAACTGATAGAGACCCCGTACAGCGTGAATATCCCTATGCGATATTACTACAAGGGCAAATTTCGTAAAGGCTGGACCAACATAACCAACTGTTTCCGTGGAACGTGGGTAGTCGGAACACCGGGGTCGGGTAAGACATTCAGTATCATCGAGCCGTTTATCCGGCAGCACTCGGCCAAGGGATTCGCAATGGTGGTCTATGACTATAAGTTCCCGACTCTGGCTACGAAGCTGTACTACCACTACAAGAAAAACCAGAAACTCGGCAAGCTGCCCCAAGGCTGCCAGTTCAACATGATTAATTTCGTGGACGTGGAGTACAGCCGCCGGGTAAATCCCATTCAGGCGAAATACATCAACAACCTCGCTGCGGCCAGCGAGACGGCGGAGACGCTGTTGGAGAGCCTGCAAAAAGGCAAGAAAGAGGGAGGCGGTGGCAGCGACCAGTTCTTCCAGACCTCGGCTGTGAACTTCCTCGCCGCCTGCATCTATTTCTTCGTGAACTACGAGCGCGAGCCTTATGATGTCAAAGGAAACAAACTGTACGCAGAGAAACGGCAAGACCCTGAAACGAAATTCTGGAAGCCAACGGGTGTGGTGCGGGACAAAGAGGGCGGAGAAATCGTTGAACCTGCCTACTGGCTGGGAAAATACTCGGACATGCCGCATATCCTGTCGTTCCTGAATGAGAGTTACCAAACCATTTTCGAGGTACTGGAGACCGACAACGAGGTAGCCCCATTGCTCGGTCCGTTCCAGACGGCTTTCAAAAACAAGGCAATGGAGCAGCTGGAAGGTATGATAGGTACGCTGCGTGTCTATACCTCGCGCTTGGCGACCAAAGAGAGTTACTGGATATTCCATCGTGACGGCGACGACTTCGACCTGAAGGTGAGCGACCCGAAGAATCCGAGTTACCTGCTGATAGCGAACGACCCGGAGATGGAGAGCATTATCGGGGCACTGAACGCCCTTATTTTGAACCGTCTCGTTACCCGCGTAAATACCGGGCAGGGCAAGAACATCCCCGTGAGCATTATCGTGGACGAGCTGCCGACACTTTATTTCCACAAGATAGACCGCCTGATCGGTACGGCACGAAGCAACAAGGTGAGCGTGACGCTCGGTTTCCAAGAGCTGCCGCAGCTCGAAGCGGATTACGGAAAGGTGGGTATGCAAAAAATCATCACGACGGTGGGCAATGTGGTGAGCGGTTCAGCCCGTGCCAAGGAGACGCTGGAATGGCTGTCAAGCGACATATTCGGCAAGGTGGTGCAAATCAAAAAGGGTGTCACGATAGACCGGGACAAAACTTCCATCAACCTGAATGAAAACATGGACAGCCTCGTACCCGCCTCGAAAATCTCGGATATGCCGACGGGCTGGATATGCGGTCAGACGGCACGGGACTTCATCCAAACAAAAACCGGTATAGGAGGTTCGATGAACGTACAGGAATCGGAGGAGTTCAAGACCTCGAAGTTCTTCTGCAAAACGGATTTCGACATGAAGGAAATCAAGAAGGAGGAAGCTGCGTATGTACCACTGCCGAAGTTCTACACGTTCAAGTCGAGGGAGGAACGGGAACGCATTCTTTACCGGAATTTCGTGAATGTGGGAATAGAGGTGAAAGAAATGATAAAGGACGTGCTGAACAAAAGGGGTGCGAAATAGAAAGTCGGCTTCCGTTATGGAAAGAAGCAAAACGCCTGCAATGATTCCGTGATTATTGCAGGCGTTTCGGTGTTTCCTATCTATTTTTCACACTTCCGAGGACTGTTCCCGACATTCGTCCATCAAGAACTGTTCTAATTGCTGACGGTTTGGCAACTGTAACTGGTATGTCGAAACAAAAAGATGATTATCCATACTGCCAAGGGCGTATTCCACCATCTTCTTTCCTTTGTGTGTACAAAGCAAAATACCGACCGGAGGATTGTCGCCCGGCTGCATTTCATTCTCGGCATAATAGCTGACATAGGCATTCAGCTGTCCTATGTGTTCATGGCGGAACTCGTCATTTTTTAATTCCACAATGACATTGCAATGAAGCAACCGGTTGTAGAAAACGAGATCCGCAAAATAATATTCTCCGTCTATGATGATGCGTTTCTGACGCGCCTCGAAACAGAAGCCTTTCCCAAGTTCCAGCAAGAACTCCTGCAAGTGTCCGAGCAGGGCTTCTTCAATATCGCTTTCCGTAACGACATCTTTGGCTTGGAGACCGAGAAACTCAAACGTATAGGGGTCGCGTATCTGCAAAAGCGGGGTGTGTCGCTCTGCCTTGCTGTCTGCAAGCATCATCGCTTTCATCTTATCCTCCGACAGTCCGATGCGAATGTGAAGGTTGGAAACAATCTGACGGCGTAATTCACGCACACTCCATGTTCCCCGAATACATTCCGTTTCATAGAAAAAACGTACCAACGGGTCTTCTATCGTAAGCAACTCCCTGATATGCGAAAAGGAAAGTGCAGAAACCAAATTCTCAGGGGGTGTATTGAACTGTTCAGAAAGCTTGCCTGCATTTTTCTTATTAACAGCGAAAGAGTCAATTTCCGGCAATTTGTGCGACACTGTCGCATAAATTTCTGATAACGGCAATTTATGCAACGCCGTCGCATGATTTGCGGAAACCAGTGTACCGATATGCGGATAATCTCTATAAAACAATCGTGAAAGTTGGAAAAGGGTGACATTCAGGCCCTTTTGCCCGATACGTTTTTCCAGACTTTTCAGCAGATTGTCCCCGTACTTGGCCCGGTCGCTGCCATTTTGTTCGTATTCAACAATATAACATCCGATTATCCAATTGCGTAACGTGGTTGCCTGATTGATGGTTTTAACCGCCACCCCACGCATTGAATCATCGACGGTTATAATCTTTTGAGCCAACTGCTCAAAGGATATGCTTTGTATTGAATTTGCTAATTGTTCCATATCTGACTGTAAATCGGAAACAAATATAGGAAAAATACAGGAGACACCGGTCGTTTGTTGCTGTTGAATTGATAATAACGGCATTAAAATGTATAGAGGGAGGGTGCACGAACCCGACGCTTGCACTCTGACCGATGGTGATTACCTGAAACGAGTCAAATCAAGTCATGGGATAATATTTGCCGCCTATCATAGACAGCAGCTGCTTGCGTTGTTTACCCTCCGAGTTCTTATACCCGATGTGCATCCACGACGGTACTCCCTGACTGTTTTCTTTCTCGGAAATCAACTGGTCAAACTCTCTTACTCTAAGAAAACCACGACAGAAACTCTTGAATTCCATCATATTGCCGTTTACGGGAATCAGGTCGAAGGCATAGCCGGAGTAATGCCCCCGTTATTACTTTGTGAACCTGCATCGCAAATATAAAGGGAGCAGGCAGTCACAGACAATCCGTTTTATGAACGACTGAAATCATTTACAAACGGCAGATTTTTATTCTTTTCTGCATTATATACAGAAAAGCCGTACCCTGTTCGTTTACCGACAAGGCACGGCTCTCGTCCCCCAAAAAGAGGAATCAGACAGTGACAACAGTTACATATAAATTCTGTCGCTCCTGTTCACAGAATTTATCATACTTGGCTTTGTCCGTACCGCTTTCGATAGCCCTGTCGATGACACCGCCCAGTTCATCGAAACAAACCTCGTTGTTCACACATTCCACGTCCATTCCCTTCACAAGATAAACCTTGTAATAGTCCGAACCATTGAGCACGACGATGACATATCCCGCGTGCAGTCGTCCGTTTACCTTGATTCGGAGTGCCGGCAAATCCCTGTATAGAGTGGCGGCAAATTCTTCGATACTCCATGACATGAGGACGGTCATGGGGGTTAACGCTACTAACTGTTCCTTAATGATCTGTGCAACCTGCATTACATATTCTTTTTCCATAACTCTAAGTTTGTAAGTTTATAAATTATTATTCCATGATTCACTCGAACCAGTCCGGGTTATCCTTTTTGAGTTCGGCTACCAGCTCGTTTTCGGGCAGTTGAAGGGTTCTCTCATCGGTAAAGAAGAAAACTTCGTCATAAATGCTTTCGGCTTCTTTACTGGCGAAACCTTCGTTTTCGTCATTGAAACTACCGGGCTGCAGAGCATCCAGCAGGGTGGTCGGGGCAATCAGCAGTTCTTCGCCATCGTTGGCTTCCACAATACGGCATACATAGCTCTTGCCGCCAAATTGAATTTCATTTGTTTTCATATTATCCTCCTTATTTTAATGGTATATTACGTCCGTGTTCATTGAGGTACTCCATGATGCGCTTCGCTTCCTCGTGCGAGGCTTGGTTTCGTTCGTCATAGTGCCGCGTTTCGTCCGCCATGACCTTGATACACGCCTTAATCAGGCGATACAGGCTTTGCTGAAGCGTGGGGTGCATGTCGGGGATTGCCGCTGCGAACCGTTCGGGGTTGAAACTGAAACTGTTTACCGCCATTTCCCAGTCTTTGGCGAGGCGATATTCTTTGCTTTCTTTAATGTCCATATTCTTGAATTTTAATAGTTCTCGTTGCATATTTTGTCAAGTTCCCTAATTATGGGTGTCACCTCTTTGCCTGTAAGCCTTTCTATGTCATACAGCAAATGCTCCAAGCGGTCATACGCCTTTTCTCCCGCTTTTGTAAATTCTCCGGTGCTGTCGAATGCGTTACCTTCACACCCCAGTTCTTGCAATAATTCTTCTAATGTCTTCATTTGTTGAATTTTTAATGATTGTTTTTCTTTCCCTCTGCTCGGCTTCCTTGTTACCGGAGCCGCTTCGGGTTTTATGGTGCTTTCCGGGGCTGGCGAAAAAGCCCTTTCCGACGTTTTTTCTTGCCAATTACGCTTCGTAGAAGGAAGAATTTGCAAGAAATGCAATTCAAAACGACGGAATCAGGCGCGACAGCCCATATTTGCACCGATAAAAACCGATGCGGTGACGGACAGGAAAGCCAGACGGAAGAGAATACGGAGACCTGAAAGTGGTAGAAAAGGACGGCTGGAAACTAAAAAAGAAAATTATATATCTATATATGGATAATTGTTGCTATATTTGCATATAAATAGTGATATATTGATATTATGGGAGCAACGAACTATACCACAAACAGCGATATGCTGACGCTTCTGGCGTTGCGTGTCAAGGAGTACCGTCTGGCAGCTCGCATGAGCCAGAAGGAGCTGGCCGAACAGTCGGGCGTGAGCCAGACGACAATCAGCCATTTTGAACAAGGGGTCAGCCGTAACCTAACCTTGGCCAATTTCATCTCCCTGCTGCGTGCGCTCGGTCAGGAACAGCGGCTCGCGGAAATCCTGCCGGAACTGCCCATGCCGCCGATGGCACTTCGGGAAATTGAGAAACTGATACCTAAACGAGTTAGGAGGGGCAAGAAATGATAGAAAGTCTCGATGTAATCCTATGGGATAAAAAGGTCGGCACGCTTGTCGCCAACCGGGAAGGACACCGCAGCAAAGCCTGTTTCTACTTCGACAGCGATTATGTCCGCAACGGCTATGATATCGCCCCGCTCCGTGCGCCGGTAAAAGGGGTTGCCGCACAGCGCGGCCTGCCGGTCTATCCCGATGAAGAGCGGCTTTTCGGCGGCCTGCCGTCGTTCATAGCCGATTCACTGCCCGACCATTGGGGAAACACCGTGTTCAACGAATGGGCCAAAGTGCATCATATCCGTATGAGGGACTTGTCCGCCCTCGACCGTCTCGCCTATATCGGACGGCGTGGCATGGGGGCATTGGAGTTCGTCCCGCCCACTGCCGAGGAACTGGAGACACCGTTCAAGGTCGAGATCGCCGATCTCTACCAACTGGCCCGGCAGGCTTTCGAGGAAGCCGGACGGTTCAACGTCCCGGTATCGGGCAACCTGATGGTCGAAAGCCTGTTCAAGGTGGGTACGTCCGCAGGAGGGCGACGGCCCAAGGCAGTGGTCAACGTCAATTTCGAGGAGGGACAATGTTACTCCGGACAGGTGGCGACCCCTTATCCGGGCTACACGCCGATGATCGTCAAGTTCGACGAACACCAGAAGATGCCGACGACACGGATAGAATACAGCTATTACCTGATGGCTGTGGATGCCGAGCTTCAGATGATGCCGAGCCGCCTGCTTGAAGGCGAGCAGACAGCGCACTTCCTGACCGAGCGTTTCGACCGCCAGAACGGCAAGAAGGTGCATATCCAGACATTGGCTGCCATGAACCCCTCGGCGGATTCTTACGAAGCACTGTTCGAGGCAGCTTGCCGTATCGGCGTGCCGCCGGGGGAACTCCGGCAACTGTTCCGCTCGATGGTGCTGAACGTTCTGGGCGGGAACGTCGATGACCATAACAAGAATTTCAGCTTCCTGATGGACGACGACGGGCATTGGCACGTTGCTCCGGCCTATGACTACACGTTCTCGGTCGATCCGGACGCACCGTATTACGTCAACCGCCACAGCATGACAGTCAACAACAAGACGGAGGGCATTACTGCGGAGGATTTGCTGGAAGTAGCCCGCCGGTATGGTATAAAGGCCGCAGAGCCGTTCATAGAAAAGGCCATAGGTATCGTCTCGCATTACCCGGAATACGGCCGGGAGGCCGGTGTCGGAGAGGAATGGATAGGAACGATAGAAAAGGAAATCGCCGCACGAATAGAGTGCGTGAGCGACAACCGGGCAGACCGATTAAAATAGAGCGTGGGATTTCATGTAGGGGAAATGAGGGGGTGTGTCAAAACTAAAATGTCCCCTCCGAAAAGTTATAGATTGTAACTATGACATTTTAAAACGGTCGTATTAAGCTCTGTATTGAGTAATGATACGACCCTTTTTTAGCCTTTGAGGGTACTCAAATTTCAAATTCTAAGTTCATAGCTTCAAAAATTGAGTTTTGACACACTCTCTTGTCATTGTCATTCCGCCCCTTTCTTGCTTAGGAGGGTCAACTGGTCGGGACGGTCGGGAAACCAATAGGCGTCGCTGTCAAGATACACACATCTGTCACCGTTCCAAGGCTTCCTGAAAGCTAATACCTCTTGGGGGCCGAATACTACTCCATAATCGTTTGTAAATGCCACTATGTCGCCTACAGCCAAATCGTCCTCCGTATCCATGACTTCGGAAAGGCGATTGTAAAACTCCATGCCTTCGGCTTCACGTTCCGCTTTCCAGCGCAAAAAATCCTCTTTGTGACTTCTGCCCGTACTTATCGGTGATAATTCCGAAGGCAAAACCTCCGCTTCCGAAGTACCGGACGAAATCAGAATAATGCTGTCGTCTTCCATGTTTTCCGGTGCAGAAATCACTCGGTAAGCCCCGTCGGACAAACCGTTGTCCGGGTCATGCCAATAAAGCAGATTCCCGGTCTTGATAAAATCGTATTTTCCCATTGTCTTGTGAGTTATTGATTATTTATTTTCCTTTTTTCGATTCCTTTCCTTCGGAATCGCTTCGAGGTTTTACAGATGCAATGCACGGTCGTCGGCACGGCTTCATACGACGGCTCTTCTTGCCAATTACGCTTCACTTGGGAAGGAAGAATTTGCAAGAAGTGCACTTCAAGCCGGCGAATCAAGCGCGACGTCCGACTTTCGCATCGGATAAAACCCGTGCGGTGAGGGCCGGAAAAGTCGGATGGGAAGAACAGGCGGTTCATACCGCTACAAAAGGGAAAGAATGCAATTATAAGAGGAAATGGGCGGTGGCGGGGTATCCGGGAGGCTGACTATAAAAGGACGAAGGCGGGCGATAAAGACAAAGGAGACAGCGCACTGACTGTATTATCGGTACGCTATCTTGTACATTCAATTTTCGGAACCCGATGCTTTTCTATTCGTGGAACAATCCTTTTTCAAAAACATTCTTCTCCGAATAGCTCGATGTTCGCTTTTTGGAAAATTTGCGGGTTATGCTGATAAAGAAGCGGCAGGTTCAACATAGCCATAGGGTATTCCACGAAGCCGCTCCTGCGCTTATACTCGGAATCGGTCGCCAGTCCGTTTTTCACCAAGAACTCCATTGCTTCGGGGTAATGATTGACGTCGATAAATGTACGGTCCGGCAGACCGAGTGCGTCCATTTCCTCCAAATTAACGGAAAGCACGATATATTCGTCTTCATCTTCCACCATTACCAAGGTGAGAGCCAACCAACCATTGCGGTAAAACTCTGGTACGAGGTAATACTGTTCGCCTCTGAACTCGTATTCTTTCTGCCTGAAAGAGCTGTCCGGCTCTACGATTTCAAATTCATCTTCACCTGCGGCAAAAGCAATCATAGGGTTACTGGCATCTACATACGCTTCACCTGCTTTGTAGCACAAATACTCTCTGTTTTCGGAACGCACGATAGCAAATTGAATTTCCATAAAATTTTAACATTAATCAGTTGAACAATCTGTTTATTTTTTCCCTCCTTTCGGAAGCCTTCAGGCTTCTCCCGTCGGGATTTGATTTTTACGTGCATCAAAGATTGCCTTTCAGGGAGAAACAGGCAAGGAATTTGGGCAGAATTTTATAGTTGCGGTATTGAGCGTCCGCGAAATATGGACGATTGAAAATCGGGAAAGCTGCTGAAAAATTGTGTTCAAATAGCGTAGCGGTACTTGAATGTTCCTCCAAGGCAATACCTTTGCACCGGAAAAAGCATGTCCCGACGGGCAGAGCCGTCGGCGAAGGGATTTCCATACAAAAGGAAAACGAAGGGGTAAAAAGGGAGATCTGCCGGCGGCAGTGCTAAAAAAGACAGCCACTCCTGCGGCTATCTCCCTGTAGCGTTGCGCTATTTTTTTCCGGCCTTGCTATCCGGCTTGTCTTTCCGTTTCTTCGGAGAAAACAATCCGTTGAAACAAACCGTCGTGGCAAAGGTACGTGCCTGTGTCGCATTGCACAATCCTGCTCCGGGCATTGTTGCACCGTTGTAATGTTTGCAGTCCTTACATTTCATCATTACCTCTTTTTAGAAACCAGCAGGGCGGATTTCTCCGTCCTGCTATTGAATTATGGTCAAGCAGCAACCTCTTCGGTTTGCGTATGTTCTTCGGGTTGTACCTCTGCCGTGGGTTGTGTATTTTCCGCCTCGGCGGTTTCTTCGGGCTTTGTCTGCCGTTCCTTTGCCAACAAGGCGGCTTTGCGTTCCTCGATACGTTTATGGCGTTTCTCATACACCTCATTATATCCACTTTCAATTTCGGCGAGCGTGTCGGGCATGTGCTTACGGGCAAAATCGAGCAAGAGGGTGGCAGTAGCGTTATTGCCGTATGCGCCTTTGAAGTTGTCTATCAAGAAATCCCTGCGGATAACGGCTTTCTGCTTGGCCGTTAGGTTGGCGATGATGTTCATCTTTTCTTCGTCCTCAAGGTGTTGGTAGGCTTTTTTCTCCCCGATACCGAATACCCCGAAGTGTTCCCTGCGGAGAGACGACAGCAGGAAGAAATATATCATCTTTTCCTCGTCCTGCGTGAATTTGCTTTCGGACATATCGACGTCCAAAATCTGTTTCTTAGCGTCTGCAACGGTTTTCTCGACGGCTATTTCCTTGTTACGTTTGTCCTGCTTCTCCAGTTTTTCCACCGGGGAGAGTTGTTTTTCGGTAGCCATGTCCGCATTGGCGGCAGCACTTGCCATATAACACAGCGTAATTTCTTTCTGTCCGATACTAATATAAAACGTGAGTTCGCCCGTGTCAATTCGTTCATGGATTGACTTGCATTTTTCCATATAGTTGCTGAAATCCTGCTCGTACTCCTTGTATGCCTCCTCGTATTCCTCGATAGTGTCGTATTCTTCCTTTTCGGGAGCTACCGGCGTTTCGGGGTATGGCGTGGCATAGGTATTTAGGTGCTCGACCTCGTACCCCATAGCGGTAAGGCGTTCCACCGCAATCATGTTGTTGTTGAAATCTTGGTAGCATAGCGATACGGAGGGGTATTGTTCCACGAACTGCACGGCTTTCTCCACGAGATAGGAAGCGTTCATTTCGGCCAGACAACTCCGGTTGGCGCAATTTCCGCAACCACCCTCGCAGAACAACATCATGTTGTTGGTATTGTGGGGGCATGAGGCGCACAAGGTCTTGTCGAATGCGTAACGGCTAAGGTCTGTCGTGAAATCCCGTTCGATAAACTTTGCCACCTCGGCGGCTTTCAGTCCTCGCCAACAGTCGTACAACATGCTGTCGCTGTCTTTCAAATGTTTGTAGTACACCTCTTTTTGAATATCCGTACCGTATCGGCAAATCTCACTCGCCACGCTGATTGTAATTTCGTCCTTTTCCAAAAGTTCGGCTATTTCGGGTATCAGTGAGACGAATTTCAGACGGGTACGGATATAGTTCTCGTTCTTGCCGAACTGCTCGGCCAATGACTGCACATCATAGCGACCGCTCTCCATAAGTTTTTGGTAGGCGTTGGCTTCCTCTATGGGGGTAACGTCCTTGCGCTGCAGATTCTCCGTCACGGCCATTTCGGCGGCGGTCTCGTCCGAAACATGCAAGATGACGGCTGAAATCTCGGTCAGTTCTGCCATAAGGGCGGCACGATACCTGCGCTCTCCGAAAACAATCTCGAAGCGGTCGGTGTCCGCAATGGGGCGCACGCCGATAGGTTGCAACACTCCCTGCTGACAAATACTCTCGGCCAGTTCGGCAAGGCTCACCTCGTCAAAGTGCTTGCGTGGGTTATAACTGCTCGGCTGAATATTCATCAATGCAACCGATACGATGTTGTTCTCTACTACTGATTGAATGTTTGCTGTTTCCATAATTCATAAATTTTAATTTGTTATTACATTAGATTGTTTGATTACTATTGTCTTTATTGTGCGGTGTCAAACTCGTACTCCTGCGGATTGTCGTACCCGTCGAACACTACCCGAAAAGTGTCAAAGTCCTTTCTGCCCGCCAGTCTGACGGTATCTCTTTTCCCGATGAAATAGGGTTCATTCATTGTCCGAAACGGTGCGCCGAGCGTTATCCTATCCACCAACGTACAAACTTTGTCGGGTTGTTCGGGCATGATATAACCCAGTGCGTACTCGTTATAAACTACCAATTTGATTTTATCCATATCGCTGTCAATTTTACGTTGTTTTTTCTTTCCCTCCTTTCGGTTCCTTTCTCTGCCTGAACCGCTTTGAGGTTTTACGGATGCGGTGCACGGCTGTCGGTACAGCTTCATACGACGGCTTTTCCTGCCAATTACTCTTTCGTAGAAAGGAAGAATTTGCAGGAAATGCACTTCAAGCCGCCGTATCAAGCGCGACAGCGGACCTTTGCATCTGATAAAACACAACGGTGACGGCAGAGAATGAAGCCGGGACAGCGGTAAAGGAATCGGTAAAAAAGGGATATGCCCGTCAGGGTTAGAATAGGGATAAAACGGGCAATGTGCCTGTACTTGCGGGCAGGTAAAAAGAAAAAGATGGTAAGACTATAAAGGTGGAATGCGCCCTATGGAAAACAGCGGGCGGATAAAAAAGGACGCATGGCTACCGTCTCCGGGGTGGGCAGATGCGGCAGCCATGCCTGTTTACTGTTCGTTCTTTTCCAGATATTCTTTCATTGCCTCGTTCACGATGTCTTTCAGCGACATGTTCTTCTTGATGGCGAGGAATTTCATACGGGTATGAATGCTTTTGTTGATGACGAAGTTGCAATGAACCGCCGTTTCTTTCTCCGTGGGGGCTGCTACCGGCTGTTTTCCGCCGGTAGATTTTTTCGTGGACGACAGCAACCCGTCCAGTCCGCCCTTCATACTGTCTTTCAGTAAATCGCTCTTGCTCATATCGGGGTTATTTTAATTTCAGTACCTCTTGCGCCAGAGCCATGTAGTCCTTAGCCCCGTTGCTGTTCTTGCTGTACTCGAAGATGTTCTTGCCCTTTATGGGCGCTTCGGCCAAAGATACATTGTCCCGTATAACGGTCTTGAACACCTTGTCGCAGAATGAATCCTTGACGAGTTCGGCCACGCTCTTGTTCAGCGTCTTGCGTTTGTCAAACTGCGTAATGACGATACCGCCAATGGCGAGTTTCGGGTTCAAGCGTTCCTGGACGGTGGCAATCACGTTCATGATTTTGGCCATGCCGCGCATGGCGAGGAACTGTGCCTGTACCGGGATAATCAGGTAGTCTGCCGCAGTAAGGGCGTTCAGTGTAAGCAATCCCAGCGAGGGTGGACAGTCGATAAGGATATAATCGAATTTCCGGTGATCGAGCGATTTGGCTATTAGCCCGCTCAATATCAGTTCCCGTCCCGGCTCGTTGATGAGTTCGGCCTCGGCAGCCGAGAGATCGAGACAGGACGGTACGACGGTAACACCTCCTGCCGTTTCAACTAACGGCAAGGGGTATTTGCCTTTCATCGCCCCGTACACGGTCTGTTCCTCCTCAATGGAGAGGCCGAAGGATTCCGTGAGATTTGCCTGACCATCCATGTCGATAGCCAGCACGCGCTTTTTCTTCTGCTGCAAGGCCGCAGCCAGATTGATGGTGGTGGTCGTCTTTCCGACCCCGCCTTTATGGTTTAGAACCGCAATTATTTTTGTCATAACATATTGCCTTTAAATTCAATACAAAGATAATACTATTTTTAGTAATTACTAATTTTAGTATATACTAATTTACTACAATATATAATTTTAGTATATTAGTATTATAGTATTTACTATTATACTAAATATAGTATATACTATACAGTAAGGCAGATTTGCTCTGTACTACAGTACTTTTTAAATGCAAGAATTAAGTGTATTCTTCAGAAAAAATCCTTCGAGTACACTTTACAGATGAGTACAAAAAAACAAGAGAATCCATAGCAATTATTGTAGCAATAGATTCTCTTGTCTAATAAGGCTTGGTTTATTTATCAGCAAATTTCAAATGAGAAAGGGTCAGAAAGTAAATCAATAGAGATTTTACAAATTTACCAATACTCGATGGTTCGTTTCTCTGTATATTCTTCTGGAGCAGTATATTCATCGCCGACATAGTTCCCATTGTCATCATACTTATCGTATTCGGTGGTGTAGCTTACCTTCCGCTCTATCCAATTCTTGTGCTTGTCGAACTTGGTATAGGTATAGCGATAAGTGGTGTTACCTTCTTCCGGGTGCTCCTGTATCATCGTGGCCGGGTATTTGCTGTCACCTTCATAGCTGTATTTCCAAGTGACGTATGCCATGTGCGAAGTAAACTGATGACTGATGATACGATTGCGCTTATCAAACATATAGGTCTGGTCAAGTTCCGTGTTGGTATCAGCATCCGGACAAATATCCGTCCGCATACCATCTTTTGATTCGATGTTCACCACATAATCTCCCCATCCTTCCACTTTGTAGGAAGTAGCTGTGACATATTGATAGGCCGCTTCGTCTCCGAACTTGTTCTGCATGGCAATCAGATTGCCCGCCTGGTCAAATTTGAGTGATTCCTCATTGCCGTTTACCGACTTGACTTTACCGGACAACCCATAAATATCCGTTCCTTTGTAGCGTAAACTACCCATTAGGACAGGTTGACCGTTTTCTTTTGCAGCTTTCATGGAAGCAATCGTTTCATCGTCCCAGTAATCAATGCTGCGGACAACTGTCAGGCTGGGAGTCTCACCCGCTTTGACAGCAGAAGAACGATCCCGATTCGATGTAAATCCGTCTCTGAAAGCCTTATAGTAGGTACGCAATGCAGGTATCTCATCGATGTTAGCCGGGAATGTAACGGTAGCTTGTGTCCAGTTTCCTTTTTCATCATATACATAATCGTAGGAGACGGTAAACGTCATGTCATCCACCCGCCAGTTGTTGCCTTTACTTTTATATACACCTCCGCTATACGTCCAAGTAGCCAAGTCTCCGTGTGAGTTATACGCAAAGCTGCTGGTACAAGTCAGTGTTTCGTTCCCCCCGTCAAATTCAACGGGAATCTTCTCTACGGCTTGTGTACACAGATGGCCTGTATAGACATAGGTTGTCACCGATTGTCCTGTCTTGTAACTGTCGATGTCTTTCAAGAACATGTTCGTGGTCTTCGGTGTTTCAAAAGACTTCAAGTGAGCGAGCGAGTCAAACTGCATCTCATGAAGCGTCACGCCCGATTCATTGACCGTGCCATTCTTTTTTTCGGGCAGGATGGATTGCAATACCCCATTACCGTGATAGGCATACAGAAAAGTGGTTGTGTCATAATGTCCCCGCCCGTTCTTGTCGCGACGTATCAACCGACCTGCACTGTCGTATGTGAAGCCGTCATCTTTTTTCCGGCGTTTGTAACGTCCGTCATCTACCGATTTGATTTGGGTCAGATTGGAATTGCCGTTATATTCATACGAAATGACATCAAATCCGGTTGCACCCACATTGAAAGAAGTGCGCCGCTGTTCGGATAAACGGCCGTTAGGCAAGAACTCGTATTGCGAGGTGCTTGTCACCCCCCATTGTGCATTGTGGTATTCGTAGGTGACCAGCTTCGGATAGTTGCGCAATCCCATCTTTGCCCAATCCGTAGGATAGTTTACGAAATAAGGCATCAGATGTTCCGCATTCATATCCACTCTTACCGGATCAAAATACACCTGAAGCGGTGTATAAGGCTGGTTGCTTTCTTCACTGCCACAGCTTGCTGCTCCTATCGACAGCAAGCAAGAAAGAGCGACAGCTTGTATGGTCTGTAATGCTTTCATGTTCCGTTATTTTTGATTTGTTGGATGATTTTCCTTGCAGGGGACCTGCTTGGTGACAGGATGATAAGAGATATTCCAGACGGGATAAGCTCCGACCTTATCTACACAGCACGAATGCAGATAACAGTTCCCGTGTATCGAGCTTTCCGAACCCAGCAATCCGGAGATGTATTTGCATCCTTTTCCCGACACAATGATTTTGCCTTCATTCACCACCTGATGGAAAGAGGAACCTCCGAAACTGCCGATTACTCCTCCGATGGCGGAAAATTCAGCCAGCAGGTCATGCTTGATTTCGATGTTGCCTGCATTGTACAGATCCAACGGATAGATTCGTTCGTAGTTGTGAGGTGTCAGTTCGCCACATACCCCTCCGATATTAAATGTAGCAGATGTATTCTGTGTGTCCAAGCGGATGTTTCCCCAATTATGGAGATGCTCTATATCAGTTTCATTGGTTTTGAAAAGTCCGACAACACCACCGATGTAGCTATGATCAGGTTGGGCATCGGCCTTCCACTGCACGGTCAAATCGCCTTTATTCTCGACGCAGACATTCTCTTTGATAAAGATTTTACCATAATTGGTGGCCCTCCCGATGACTCCACCTATGTAGGCATCACTGCACGGATTAACGGTGAGGTTGCCCTCATTGATTATCTTGCCACGCAAAGCCACTTCCACTTCGGAGCCGTAGCTATCCAGGTCTCCGACAAGTCCACCCAGACAGAGTGTACAGATACCCTTATTGTCAGCGAATGAGATATCCACCTTGCTGGTACAATTCTCGATACATCCATTCTTGAACTCTCCCGCCAGAGAACCGGCAAGCAGGCTATAACCGTCTTCTCTCTTTTGAGCGTCGATGGTCATGTCACCTGCCAATGTCAGATCCTTGACCACAGCTTCTTTTTCACCACCCATTTCTTCAAACAGACCGACATCAAATACTCCTTTGGAGCTCTCTTCAATGACCACCCGTATTCCGTCGAAGGTAATGGTATGTCCGTTGCCGTCGAACTCCCTAACCGGGAATTTAATCGGTGTCCATTCACCGCTGATTTCGATGTCCTTCACCAGTTTAATCCGCACTTCATCTGCTGGAATCTCCTTGCCTGCATCGGTGAGCAGCGTTTGTGCTTCCATGTTTTTATCCTTGATTTCGAACGTTTCGTTCAGGAAACGCAGTTCACTCTCTTTTCCGATTTCAAATACCTGTTCCGCCTCGTTGAAATGCAAGGCGGTGACTTTCTCTTCACACGATGTCAGCCAAAAAGGCAGGCAAGCGACAAGGTAAACCATTCTTTTCATGCTGCTGCTCTTTTTACATATCTGCTGCATAATTCTCGCCCTCCATGATAAACATTCCCGACTCTTTCCAGTAATACACCACATAAGGCTCTACTTTCGACATTTCATTGATGTCCTGCGTGGGCATTCCACTAAAATAGGTAAAGACCAGTGCGTTACCCTCTATTTTTCCGGCATACGACTCCACGCTTGACATAGGAATGCTTTCACCTTGTGGAGGATACATGGTCGTTTTGACCATAAAAACTTGTTCTCCTTTCTTTTCCAGTGTGAACGATGTCAGAGCATTGGCATAACTTTTTGAAAAAGCATGTTCTGGGATGGTGTTATCTTTCAAGTAAAAAGCATACTTCGGAGAAATATATCCGATACGTTTGTCTTGGGCAGAAAGCTCTACCTTGAACCATCCCTTTTCTTTCCCCAAGAATCTGAAGCTTTGTCCACGGTTGGCTTTCATTAAAGAACTACCCGATACAGGGGTGGAACGGACATTGATTTTATCTCCTCCACTGATGAATACGTAGTTACATTTATCTTTCTGCTTAAACACTACCGGCTCTGAACCGGGTGGCAAGAAGGACAGTTCCTTCGTGGTGGGATTGTACTTGAACTCCGCTTTTTGTTTTCCCATACTGCTTTCTACGGCAACCGAAGCCTCTGTATTATCAATGTGATAGACGTCTACAATACTATAGGTAAGCCCATAGCCTCCTTCAAACACATTGTAAGCACCGTAACTGCCATCTGTCGGTGTGTTGTAAAGGTCTATTTCCAACTGAATTTGGCTGTTGCCTTCCCAATATTCCCATTTGCCCACAAAGGGTTTTGTGTCATCTGCTTGTATAGACGCGTGTACACTCAAGAAGCCACAAACAAGGCTTATCAAACTTAGGCATATCAATTTTTTCATTATGCTGTTGCTTTATATGGTTAAAATTAAAGACTAAAAGTGACATATACGGCAGACTGTACCCGTACAGGCTGTCCGTCTTTGATTCCGGGTGTCCATTCCTTTAAGGACTTGACCACTCTTACGGCTTCGGTATTGAGATTGGCATGAACCTTTTTCACAGCCGTAACATCAGATACCGAACCGTCTTTCTCCACTATAAAGGAAACAAGCACATCGCCCTGAATCTTCTGCTGTTTGCAGATCATGGGATAACGTATGCTTCGGGCAATATCCGCCAGCAATGCTTGGTTTCCACCGGGGTATTCCGGCTCCTTATCCACCTCGCTGCCTTTGTACACCTTATTGGGGCTTACCTTGGATTGTGCCGGTTCTCGTCTATCTTCCTTCGGAGTGGTTGGCATACCAAATCTTCTTTCGGGAGTATCTTTGTCTGTTTCTTTTTGCTCTTCCAATTCCTGTTGTAATGTTCTTTGCAACACTTCACTGGAGATAAGAAAACCGTTGAACTTAGAAGGAGCGTACCCGGAGAATGCCGATACCACTTCGAAACTGAATGTTTTTCCCTCCTCGATACGTGGAAAATAATAAGTACCCGCTGTTTTTATCCGATTGCCCGGCATCAGGTAGAACAAGTCTATGGGCAAACTGCGGCTTGTCTTCTGTGCCACTCCCTTTATCTGAAATTTATAGCCGCCATTAGCGCGTCCCGTACAAGTAACGCTGGTAACATGCCAATAACGATCCACTCCGGCATCGCATTTGAACGGCACATTTACCGGATAACTCTTGGGAGGAATGGAAAAACTTGTTTGCGCAAAAGTCGCATGACTCATGAAGAATGCCCCTAAGACAATGAGGCATAGTAAAATAGAAAATCGCTTCATACGTATATCGTTTTATAGTTTTTAGATTCATCAGAGTTTAAACGTGATAGGCAGAGTGTATTCCACATTTACCGGTTTGCCATCCTGTGTACCGGGAATCCAACGAGGCATGGACTTCACTACGCGGACAGCTTCCTTATCCAAATAAGGATCTACAGACTTGGTAACACGAATATTTGAGATAGAGCCATCGCTCTTGACTGTAAATTTCACCAACACTTTGCCTTGTATTTTCTGTTCCTTGCAAACTGTCGGAAACTTTAGATTCTTTGATAAAAATTGTACCAATGCGGTGATACCACCGGGAAATTCCGGAGACACCTCTCTCTTGTTCTGGGAAACTTTTGCCATCGAAGGCAAATCATTGATAGTTCTTGCCTCATTTGCAGCCTGTGTATCCAAACAGTTGCCAATCAGCAGTGCGGATAGTAAACTGCTCAAAATAATTTGTTTTTTCATACAGTTTTATTGTTTAATTATCAATACGTTACATTATTCATTTATTTGCGATAAAATCCGGAACTGTCGCGTCCCCATTTGCCGCCAAATTGGTCGGTGTAATCACACTCGCTATAGGGAGAATCTTGTGTAAGATGATATAATGTTCCAGAATCAGTAAAACTTGCTGTTTTCAAACCACTTGAACTGCTTGATGATGAACCGCTCCAAGACTCCGTCGCTCCCTTATGCAAGTCTTTAAAACCGAGAATACCCATAATAAGACCTATCCCGTTGCCTATACTGAATCCCCATTGGGCCATATCCCACATGGTACCAGAGTCTATCCAACCCAGCCAATCAAGAATAAAACCTACTGCCAATCCAATCGCTCCAACAATCAAACCTACAACCAGCATCAATGCGAAGAATTGTAACACAATCTTAATAATGTAGATGGCTATGCCTAAAAACAGTATCCACTTTATCGCTGTGAACCAAGCCGATTCTCCTTCGGAATCAAACAACCAAGAGGTTAAGTCCCATGACTCTTCTTTGGTGGAAGTACCCGCTTCGTCTGTTTCTGTTACGGCTTCCAGATACGATGCGCTGACATAACCCTGCCAGCCATTATAATTGATATTAGCCCATCCGTTTTCTATAGATACAACATCAATCACGTTATCCTTAGACAATTGTCCTAATAGTTTTCCGTTTTTATTGGCTGAAGCTCGTACATTAAGACCGTTGGGAGCGGTCACTCGATAATGATCTGCAAAAGATTGCGTACATAGGGAAAAATTAAGGATTAGAAACAAAACCCATTTAATAATGTTTCTGCTAACGAACATATTCTTCAGCATACAAATACTTTGCTGGCTATATCTGTTCATCATAAATTAAGACTCTTGCAGTCCCGTAGAGTCTGCTTGATTAAACCACGAAGCGTGGAACTGCAAATGCCACGTTCTAAGTCGGAGGTCGTAGGAATAACCTTTATTCAGAGTATGGTAATAGCAGCCCACGCTATAGCGTGAGAAACCAATTACGCTTTTCCCTCTGAATAGTCTTGAATTTCCTACGTTCCCGACTTCGAGATAAGCATAACGCTTCTTTCTTTTCTAATATGTCTTGGAAAGAGTTTCCTCAATCCGGCACAAAGGTAGTGAAATTTCATGAAACAGGACCTTATATACCGTGATTTTCTTAAAGTTATGAGTGGATTTTAAGTCTATTGTTCTAAAACCAATATTAAATAAACTGCAAGAAAGACAAATCTATTAAATAATGGGCTAACATTTTCTGAAAAACTCTGTAAGGATAGAAAAAATGTTTGAGATGTATGAACTCTTAAGAAAGGACGAAACTAAAAAACAAAAATATAGTATCTACTAATTTTAACAAGAATAGGTTTACTAATTTCCTATTTTACTATGATTAGTAAATACTATATTTAGTATCTGCTTATTTTCAGATAGTTATTATCTTATCAGAAGGGCAAATCCTCCTTTTCGTCCTGCGGAAAATCGGCGGGAGGAACGGGTACGCTGTCTGCACCGTTTACATCGTTGTCCGCTCCGGCTGCCGCATCCTCGCGTTTTCCGGTATTGATAAAGGCAATGCTTTCTGCCGTGATGGAGAGCTGTATCTGGCTCTCGCCGTTCTTGTCTTTCCACAGGGAAGATGACAGTGTACCGTCAACGAGTATGAGTCTTCCTTTCGTCAGATATTCGGACAAATGGATATGGTTGTCCTTGTTGCTGCGTACCCTTATCCAAGTGGTAGTGTTTTGTCCTCTTGAATAATCGTCAACGGCTATGTCCATAGCCATGAATGAGCCGTGTACTCCTGAAATAACCTGGCAGTCTTTGCCGATGCGTCCGATAGTGTGAACATGTAACATAATAGAAAATTGTTTGTGGCAAGGTGGTTGGTCCTGCGTTACCTAAACTGTTTATTTTTTCCCTTCTTTCGGTTCCTTTCTCTGCCTGAACCGTTCCGGGATTTTATAGATGCGGTACATGGCTGCCGGTAGAGCTTCATGCGACGGCTTTTCTTGCCAATTACTCTTCGTAGAAGGAAGAATTTGCAAGAAATGCACTTCAAGCCGCCGGATCAAGCGCGGCAGCCGACCTTTGCATCTGAAAAACCGGACGGCGACGGCAGAGAGGAGACCGTAGAGATTATACCTATAACTGATATAAAAGGAAGAGGGCTTCGCCAAAGTATAAGAGCAGAGGGAAAGAGAGAGGTATAAAAGGAAGCCGACAACGGAGTTGCGGTATTTATAAACGGATATCGTGCCCTCCGCCAATGGTGTTGCCATAGGCACGATTCCCGTTTATAGCCAGTTTTGACCGGGCCGGTATCTTAAAGAGAGGAAGGCAGCAAATCCCCCATCCTCTGTTCCGGCATAGTGCAAAATCCACGAACGATAGTATCTTCGTTTACACCTTCAAGTCTGGCGAACATTTGCAACGCGTCAAATCCACAGTCGAACTGTTCCATGCTGACAGCGGGGGCAAAATGAACAATACCGTGGGGATAGCTTTTCGAGACACCTATCCACCCACGCAAATAATCATCGAAGCGTCCTTCCGCTTGTGACGCATGGAACTCTTGAGCATGGGAGCTGCAAATGCTTTTGCCGTACATTTCATCTCCTAAAATTAAAGTTCCCGTTTGCGGATTGTACATAAAACGCCGATTGGTTATCTGAAGAATATCTATGATTTCCCGTTTGACGTCGATAACCATCAGGATTTTTTCAACCTGCCGTTTTGTGCGTTTGCCTGTTTTACAGTTTTTCTTGTCCATCTCTTGTCTTTTATGTGAAACATCTGTTTTTTACCCTTTTTTCGGTTCTTTTCTCTGCCTGAACCGTTCCGGGATTTTACAGATGCGGTACACGACTGCCGGCAGGGCTTCATACGGCGGTTTTCCCGGCCAATTACTCTTTCGCAGAAAGGAAGAATTTGCAGGGAATGCACTTCAAGCCGCCGGATCAAGCGCGGCAGCCGACCTTTGCAGCTGGAAAACCGGACGGCGATGGCGGAGAGGAAACCGGAACAGGCCGGTAAATATGATGGTAAAAAGGGGGGTACGGCCTTGCCGGATATAAATGCAGGAGAAAATGAAATAGAAAAGAATGCGGCTTGGGCGGGTCAAGCAAGGGTCTGCCGGGGCAAACACGAACGGGATTCTCCTTATCCGCTCCACGCCTGAATTTCGACCGGGCGGAATGAAAGCGCGGGGCGGATAAGAAGTATCGCTGTTTGCCCTTGACGTGGCAGGTCACAAGGGAAAGATACGGAACAGGAGGCGGAAAGTCCGAAACCAGCGGCATAAAGACCGGTCGGGCTGTGGAATACCGTGTTGTTTCGACAGGTCGAAGCTCCGGCATGGAACGGCACGATCCGGGCTGCCGCCGGTTTGGAACGGCCTCCCGTCCCTTTCCTTGACGACTTGTTACGGCACAGACTTCCAACTGTTTACGGGGTTGGGAAAGCCGACGTATAACAGGGAAAACAGCCTGAAGGTAAAAAAGGAGATAATCGTGCTATAAAAGGTATCGGTTGCCCTGCAATCTGTCCGAAAGGCATTCGCCCTTCGGACAGACCACAGAGGTTACAGGCTTATAGTTTGGGCTTGTTCTTCGGGAGAATGGGACAAGAGAGTATTATTCTGTAAAATGACCCCAGCTCGGTCTTTACCGGGTCTTTCGATACCAAGAATGTCGCGCTCTCCTTGACTTTCGCTATATCCAAAATGGTCTTACAGATGTACTTATTCCTCAAGCGTGTTCCTCCCCTGTTGAACTGCAGCGGGAAACCTTGTTTGTCGGCGGTCTTGTGCAGAAACCATTCTTTGGGATTGTTCTCGTCATGGGCAAACTCCAGACGGTCATTCATCGTGATATTCATTTCTTTTGCCAGTTTGGTGGATAGACCCGCATTTCATGTTCAATAACTTCAGCATTCTGTCCGAACTGATAGTGGAAAACCGTACATTGGCGGAACGCTTCCTTGAGAATCTGTCGAGCGTTTACCGTTACGTCATCCAAAACTTGAAGCGCGACACCGTGCCGGTAAGCGAAGAGTTGGATTTCCTGCGTTCCTACCTCTACTTGATAGGGATGCGCTACGAGAATGCCATAAGCGTCGATGTGGATGAACAACTGGAGCGGACAGACGGCCGGATTCCCCCCGTCTGCCTCCAGCTGCTGGTAGAAAACGCCATCAAACACAACCGCTTGTCGGTACACCAACCGCTGCATATTCACGTCTTTCGGGAAGGAAACCACATTGTGGTGAAAAACGACCTTTGCCCCGTGTCGTCCGACCTGTCATCTACCGGTATCGGACAACGGAACATCATCGAGCGTTACTTCCTGTTGTGCGAGGAAAAGCCTGTCATCAAGAAAAGCGAACATTCATATATAGTCAAATTACCTATTATACCCGACGATTATGCACATCCTGATCATAGAAGATGAAAAACGGAACTTCAACCGGCTGAAAAGGCTGTTGGAAGAAATCGACGGCACATTCCGCATCGACGGGCCGTTGGCAAGCATTGTGGAGGCGGTGGAATGGCTACAGGCACATCCTGCCCCGGAGCTTATATTCGCTGACATCCGCCTGTCCGACGGCCTGAGTTTCGACGTGCTGCGCCGGACGGCAGTGCCCTCGCCTGTCATCTTCACCACCGCTTACGACGAGTATGCCATCCAGGCCTTCAAATACAACAGTTTCGATTATCTGCTGAAACCCGTCAAGGCCGACGAGCTTGCCGCCGCCATGGAAAAAGTGCGCCGCGCAAGTTCCCCGCAGACAAACGGCGAAGAGGTGCGCCAGCTATTGGAATATATGCGGCAAAGCAATTACCGTTATCGCGAGCGTTTTCTTCTGCCTTACCGCGACGGCTATATTTCCGTGCAGGTGAAAGATATCAGCCACATCGCTTTGGACGAACGCAATACGCTCCTTTGCCTGAACAACGGCACGTCCGAGACCGTGCCTTATTCTCTCGACGAGCTGGAATCCCAGCTCAACCCCGATGTCTTTTTCCGCGCCAACCGCCAGTACCTCATCCATATAGACAGTATCTTGAGTATCAATAACTGGTTCAACTCCCGACTGAAGATTCGTTTGAAGAAGTATCCCGATGTGGAAATCATCGTAAGCCGGGAAAGGGCGGCGGAGCTGAAAGGATGGTTAGACAGATAAGCTTATGAATACACCTATATTGGAAACCTCCCGCCTGATACTGCGGAAGTTCACGGAAAGAGACATGGAAGCCCTCTTCCTGATACTCAAAGACGAAGAAGCCAATAAATTCCTGCCTTGGTATCCGGTGAAAGACCTCGAAGAAACCCGGCGGTTTTATCAGGAAAGGTATGCGGCGAAATACGGACAGCCGCAAGCCTACGCCTATGCCATCTGCCTGAAAACGGACAATTTCCCGATAGGCTACGTGAAAGTCGATATGGAGGAACACCACGATTTCGGCTACGGGCTCCGCAAGGAGTTCTGGCATCGGGGGATTGCCACTGAAGCGGGCGGAGCCGTCATCGCCCAAGTGAGGAAAGACGGTCTGCCCTACATCACCGCCACGCACGACAGGAACAACCCGAGAAGCGGAAACGTGATGCGGAAGCTCGGCATGACGTACCGTTACTCATACGAAGAACTGTGGCAACCCAAGAACTTCCCCGTGATATTCAGAATGTACCAGTTAAACCTGAATGGCGACAACGAGTTCGTGTACAGGAAATATTGGGACGAGGCAACCAATCATTTCGTAGAAGACTTGTAGCCGGACACGAAGCCTGTTGTTCCGGCGGGACAAGCCATTGCTTTTTGTATGTTTATTCTGTATAACAAGGGGGCTGGCATCCAATCCACACCAACCCCACTCTTTTTTATCTATCGCCGCATAGGCATAAAGCGAAATATTGCTCCTGTTTCCGCTCAGATTAAATGATGTCCAGCTTCATACCGACGGGTCATACTGGGTTGCTCGCCTCACGGGAAACACCGTCAGGCTTGCCCGTAGCAGTCCCAACAACAAAACAAGATGAACAGTCCGACCGTGCAGAGAGAAACGGAGATAATGACGTGAAATATCAGTAGTTTGTTCAATATTGAGATATGCCGCCGAGAACAGCGTTTCGGAAGCGAAAATATTTTGATTCATACCGTGCGAAAATTTTATTTTTTTGATTATTCAATATATTCACCACGAACAGCTACACCTCGCTTTTCAGCCAAGTGTAGACATCAGTATAAACCATGAAAAACAAACTGCTAAATCAGAATCCGTCTCATCCCGAAAATATAATGCTCGCAGGCATTGTCCCAGTTCGGGCTACGGGAAGAGTCATGCACGAGGGTACAACAATAGGTCAGGTTGTTCATGCGGCAAATGAGATACCGCTGTAAAGTTCGGAGAAGATGGGCCGTTTCCACGGATATGTACCGAAGATGCACCCCATTTACCTATGCGCCGGCACGGCAAGCCACATCGGGGATTTCTCCGACTATGCCTGTTATGTCGCTGTCCTTTTTTTGCCGGATAGAGTTTCTGTCATGAAATTGCAGAAAAGAGGCGTTGTCCGTATTTCGGACACAACATTCCTGCGCAGCCGCCACACCGGCCGCCGGAACATGCTGCGCACCGGAACTGCATACCAAAGCCGTCAGTACCAACGATAGAACAACAACGGACCCTTTTATGCTTTAATTTTACTTTCCATAGGGTAAGCATAGCCCCCCTTTCTTACCATTTCCATAAAATAATTAACAAAAATAAACGAGAATTATCTGTATTTTTCATCTGCAAGACTTAATGAGGAAGTTTCTCTGGATTCGGCCAGTGCCGCCACGCACTCTTCGCGTATGGACTTGATGTAATCCAGTACCATTAACGGATCGACACTTTTGCCGTCGAGCTTGCAGGAAATATGCAGGTGTTCACCGGTGCTGCGTCCTGTAGAACCGGTAATGCCGACGACATCCCTCGGCCCGATAGCAGCCCCTTTCCGGGTAAGGATACGCGACAGGTGGCAATAGCTGACCGTGTAGTTTCCATGCCGGAGGGTTACATACTTGCCGGAGGATTTGTCCTGCCCGACTTTCACTACCACTCCCGCCATCATGGCCATTACCTCGTCGCCCCGCGCATGGAGGTCGATTCCGTTGTGAAACTTTCTTTTTCCGGTAAAAGGGTCTTTCCGATACCCATAAAGCGAGTTGATTTTCATCCGGCGCAGCGGATAGCTTACGCTAAGATAGCGTTCTATCCATACGTGCTTGCAGGTGTCGGCAGACAATGCCGGGGCAGCGTCTCCTGACGGTGGTAAGGTGTCTTGGACGGAAAGCGTGTATCCGGGCAAGGTTACCGCATTATCCCTACCGGCAGAAACGACTTCAACCCTGTATCGGAACGGCACGGTCGAAACCGTATTGAATTGTGCTTGAACGGGGCCTGCGACACTTGCAGCACCCGCCATCAAAAACAGTAGTTTCTTTCTCATGCGGCAAATATAACCAGCTCTGCCCAAGATGTCCCGTTTCCACGACCTTTTTCGACCAAAGTACAACAAAAAAAGCATTCAGAGTATGAATTTATGTGTAAAATCATACTTTGAACATAAAAATAAACACTCTTAATACACTAATATTATTCTATTATATACAGCGAAATGAAAAGAATCTATCTTTGCAAAGTATAATTCAAAATACAAAATCAATTATGAATACAGTACGATTTGAACTAATTGAATTGCCCTATCCGACACTGGCCCGATTCGGGCTTACACAGGAGATGATCGAGGACTTGCCGATGCGTGTCCTTGATGAGATTTGCGACGGTCGACACTCTCCCGTGCTTCCGGTGCGTGTCCGTGACGAGAAAGGAGAACTGATAGAGAGCCGCAGCCGCTTCGCCCTTGTCCGCAGGGACGACGGCCGACCGGACGTGGTGTTCTATCCCGTTCTGGAATCCTCGCCGCTGGAACGCTATGACGAGGCGCAACAGAAACAGCTTCTTGACGGCAAAGCCATCATTGCGGACGTGGGGACGGCGGACGGGCGGCACAGCAAGGCATTCGTGCAGATAGACGAGGGAACGAAGCAAGTGATGTATGTTCCCACGCCGATTATCGGGCGCAACCTGCAAGTGCTGGCCGAAATAATGCATCTCGGTCCGGTAGAGGTAAACGGAATGCAGAACGGCGAACCGCTGACGCTGGTCGTAGACGACGAACCCGTCACAGTGGGTATCGACCTGCACGACAAGACCGGCATCCGCTTCTGTTCGGGCGACAGCCAAAAATGGAAAGAACAACCCAAACGCGAGTGGGACAAATACACTTTCGGCGTGTACGGCTGCTGGGTGATGGACGACGACGGCAATCTCGACTACGTTCCCGAAGAGGAATATACCGAGGAACTGTGGAACGAACAGAAGAAAAGCGCCGAGCGTAACCGTGCGGCGGGACTTCACAAATAACATCTTAACATTCATCAAATATGGCAGAACACCAATATTATCCCGAAGAGGTACTTATCGAGAAGATGGAGCGCGGCCAGTACGGCTGGCTTGACTATGTGAATCATTTCTCACCCGAATGGCAGGAGGAATATACCCGCTATTGCAAGGAGCACGGTCTCATGGTGGGCAATGAATCGGCCGCCGAGTTCGTCCACTACAAGGACGAACAACTGGAAGCGGCGATGGAGAGCGGAGACGCATAACGGAAACCTTTTTAACAACGGATTATGGCGATACGAAAGAATACCAACCCCCGAATGATGGACCTGCAACCCGAAATGCAGGACATATTGAGGCGTAACGGTATGCAGGCCCACGTGGTCAGTGACGGCACGGGCTACCGGCTCGTGGTACAGGGCCACGACTCGCCGCTGCTGACCTACGACCTTACCGAGCGTCAGATGTTGGCCCTGACGGACTGGGGGACAAACTCGGCCAACAAGAAAGCCTACAACGTGTTCACGAGCATTGTAGGGAAAGACTTTTATATGCCCAAGAACTTCGTCCATACCCGTAACGCCAACGGCCGTGTCGCTATGGGATTGCACGGCTACCGTATCGGTATGGGCGAATACGGACGTGTGGGACGGCTGGGTATGCCGCCTCCGTTCCTCGGTTGGACGCCACGCCACCAGTGGGGTTTCCATCTGCGGCGGGTCGGCGGACAGCTGTTCTATCCGGGACCACCCATTGTCCCTGAACGGTGGGACGGGCGCATGAAGCCGGGCGAATTGCAATCGGGCGGCTACGGATTTTATTACAAGTACAAGGACGGGCAGCCTATACAGTCCGCACGACAGACCGATGTCCTGCAGGACTTGCAAACGGTCATCACGCCGATAGTCAGCCGTCCGCGCAGTACAGAACCGGCCCGTACCTACAAGGAGTTGATTGCTTCTCCGGTCTATTTTTCCAACGAGAAATGGCAGGAGTGTCTTGCCTCCCACGGTCTTATCGTCGATAAGGAGGCACGGACCCTGACCGTACAGTCCGAAAAGGTGGCCGCCGATATGGTCTATGACCTGACGAAAGAAGAAACGGCCGTCCTGACCTCCAACTCCATCGAGGAACAACCTGTCGAGAAACGACTGGAAGTCCTGAACGGGGTAATCAGGGCGGATTTCGCCGACAAGGTAACAATGGCGGATCTCGACAGCGAGCGGCGTATCGCCCTCGGCTTGCACCCCGAAGTGCAGGAGGAACTGACGCAACGCCAGCAACAGGAGCAGGAAATCCTCTCCCCTCTGGAAAACCAGCTCCGGCAGGAGATGCCGTATGGCGCAACCGCTTCCGTCGATGGACGGGATATTTCCGTGCTCGACGAGCGCAAGGGCTGGTATCGGGAAGAACGGCACGGCAGGGAGGTCGAGGTCGGCGAAATAGCCGTACATCCATCCCCCATAGAGGGCAAGTACAAGATGACGGCCGTCATCGACGGGCAAGTCATCACTCACGAGATCAGCCAGAAGGATTACGATAAATTCCTTGCGGTCGATGACTACCATCGCATGAAAATCTTTTCGAAGATATTCAGCGAGGTGGACATGAAGATGCGGCCGGAAGCGCAGCGCAGTCTCGGCGTGAAAATTTTCGCCGCCCTCACAGCGGGAACGGTCATCACGGCGGGCGTCGTCCACGGCTTGCGGCATCATCATCACGGTCCGGAGTTCTACGGCGAGCGTTTCGGTGGCCCGCCACACCCGTATTTCAAACCCGGTGTCGATACGCCGAGAGACGTGGCCATACGCAATTTCGAGGCACAGATGAATCAGGATATTAACGATATGAGAAGAGGGAGATAAAGACAACTATGAGAGAAGGAGACCTTACCTACGACGACTTCCTGCAAAGGCTGAACATTCAGGACGTGCTGATTGACGCGGGCTACCACCTGAACCGGCGCGACGGCCTGCGCTATCCCTCGTATGTTCGTATAGACAGCGAGGGACGGCGTATCCGCGGCGACAAGTTCATCGTGACGCAACAGGGAAAATGCTGCTTCCAAGCCCAGCAGCAGAAAGTCTATAACATCATCTCGTTCATCAAGGAGCACCCGCAGTTCTTCACGGAATACCGTGTGGGCATGTCCCCCGACCGACTGGTGAACCTCGTGTGCAACCGGCTGCTGAACCATCCTATCGAGGACCGGACAACGCGGATTATACAGCCCAAGCGGGACATCCGCCCGTTCGACATCGCAAACTACGACCTGCACAAGTTCAACCCGCAGGACCGGGAGACACAGAAGAAGTTCTATCCTTATTTCAAGAGCCGGGGTATCGACCTCTACACGCAATATGCCTTCCACCGCCACTTCTGTCTGGCGACGAAACATCGTGAGGACGGTGCGGCATACACCAATCTCGCTTTTCCGCTGACCTTGCCCAAAGGCGACGGTACGGTCGTGGGCTTCGAAGAACGGGGACGTGCAAGAATGGACGGAAGCGGCAGCTACAAAGGCAAGGCCGAGGGCAGCAATTCGAGCGAGGGGCTGTGGATTGCCAGCCCTGCCAAGACCCCACTTGCGGAAGCCAAGCGTATCTATTGGTTCGAGAGTGCCTACGACGCAATGGCTTATTACCAGCTTAACCAGAAATGGGACAAGGAACTTAGAAAGGGAGTGTTCGTCTCTACTGGCGGAGCACCGAGCCAGCAACAGTTCAAAGCCATGATAGAGGCCACTCCACACGCTTACCACCATCTCTGCTTCGACGGGGACCGTGCCGGGCAGATCTTCGCCATCAACTTCGCGCTCACCCATGCGGGCAAGACATTCACCAGTAACGTGACGAAAGACGACAAACTGCTGGTCCGTATCAGTGGCGAGGAGAACCAAAACTACGAAGTAAAACTCGAACCCTTCGACTTTCACAGGATAGTCGGCACGCTTTTACGTCCCAAAGAAATCTATCGGGAAGATGGTACGCTTGACTATCGGACAATCGGCGACGGATATTTGCAGGAGATGAGCATGGTGTGCCAAGATGAGTACGAGATGGCTCTTGCCGAGGGTTCGGCCAGTGAGGAAACGCTGGAGGGCATGAGACAAAATATCATGGCCATAGAGGATGCGATCCGTAATCTTCCCGCTCCCGGCGAGGACAGCACCGACCTTATCGTGTACGAGCCCGCTGACAAAGGCTATAAGGACTGGAACGAACAGCTCTTGGCAAAAGCCAAGCTGCAAGAATCAGTTCACGAAGAGCCGGCCAGAAGAGAAGAACCCGAACAGGAACGGCAAGCACGTTTCCACCGATGACAATGCGGCACACCCCACATGAAACAACAAAAGAGAAGACAATGAATGACAAAGAACTGACACATGACGATTTTTTGCAAAGGCTCGACATCCGGGATGTACTGCTCGATGCCGGTTATCGCCAGAACCGACGCTTCGGTTTGCGTCTCTCTTCGTTTATCCGCACGGACAGTGAGGGAAAGCGTATCCGGGGCGACAAGTTCGTCATCACACAGCATGGGAAGTGCTGTTGCCAGCCACCCCGGCAGAAGGAATACAACGTCGTTTCGTTCATCAAGGAACACCCGCATCTTTTTGCAGAATACCATGAGGGCATAAATCCGGATCGGCTGGTGGAACTCGTATGCTACCGCCTTCTGCATTACCCTATTCCCGAACAGGAAACCCGCACAGGACAACCCCAGCGGGACACCCGACCGTTCGACATTGCGGACTACAACATTCAGAAGTTCGATCCGCAGGACAGGGGTACGCAGGAGAAGTTTGCACCCTATTTCGAGAAAAGGGGTATCGACCTCTGTACGCAGCAAACCTTTCACCGGGACTTCTGTCTGGCGACCCGACACAGCGAGGACGGTCAGAGGCGCACTTGCCTCGCCTTTCCGATGACGTTACCCGAAGATGCGGATAAGATCGTAGGATTCGAGAAGCGAGGACACGCCTACACGGACGGTAACTCCAGCTACGACGACATGACCGAGGGCAACCATTCGGGGGAAGGTGTATGGATTGCCAGTCCTGCCCGGACAGCTCTTTCGGAAGCCAAGCATATCTACTGGTTCGAGAGTGCCAGCGAGGCAATGGCCTACTACCAGCTTCATCAGGCGAAAAACCAAGAGCTACGAAAGGCGGTCTTCGTCTCAACGGGCGGCGAACCTACCGAGAAACAGATGCGAGGCGTGCTTGAGCTTACGATCCCGGCCCGGCAGCATATCTGTTTCGACACCGGTCGGGAGGGGTGGAAGTTTGCCCAAACCCTGCAAAAGGAAATCTGCCGCACGATACGCTCCACCATCGAGGAGACACCGGAGCGGAAACCATATCTCGATTCCATACCGGACGGCAATGATCTGGACGAAGGAGAATTTTATCTGTTGCCCAAAGGCGGCTTGCAAGAGAGCTGCATACGATTCGATGCCGAACGGGAAGAAGCCATATCAATGAGTTCGAGCAGGTTGTGTGCCCCGGAAGATGTGCAGGACCAAATAGATACCATGAGGAAGTGTTACCGTGAGTTCCGTGAGAAATTACAGGATTTTCTCGGTATCGACAAGGAGCATGATGTCGCCATTTCCCGTGAAATGCCGGACTGTCGCTATACAGGCTGGAATGAACAATTGCTGGCAGAGCAACAGCAAGAATCGGTCCGTGAAGAGTCGGTCAGAGAGGAAGAACCTGAACAAGAACGACAAACACATTTTCGCCGATGACTATGCAGCATTCCATACAAGACGAGCGGAATATCCTTCTGCGGCCGCATACCGGGCAATTCGTCATCGACGAACTGCCGCTGATGTTCGTGTGCATGGCGGGGCTGGTGTACGGCGGCATGGAAGGTCTGCCGTTGAGCAGTATGGCGAGAATCGTTTCCTTATTTCTGCTCCTCGTGTTGCTGTATCGCTTCATCTACCTGCGTCGGATACGTTACAGGGTCGGCGAAGAACAGCTTGTCAGCGAACACGGCATTTTCATACGCAGGGTGGACTACATGGAACTGTACCGTATCGTGGACTTTCAAGAACACCAGAGCCTCCTGCAACAGATTTGCGGGTTAAAGACGGTTCGCATTCTCTCGATGGACCGGAACACGCCAAGGCTCGACCTTATCGGCGTCCGATGCGGAAACGACATCGTGGCGATTATCCGTGAACGTGTGGAAATCAATAAACGAAAAAAGGGAATCTATGAGATTACGAATCATTAGTATATGGGCGGTCTTGATACTTGCCGGTCTGCTTCCGCAACTGGCCAAGGCGCAGATTGCCGCCTCAAACCCGCTGGAATGGGCGGCGTTGGCCGAGGGCAATGAATTGATTAACGGCCAGATAGACAAACAAATCAAAGGACAGACGCAGACCGCCTTGATGCAAAACAGTATCGCAGCAGAGTTCAATCGCATACACGAGTGGGAGAAACAGTACAACAGCTACCTCAAGACGGCGAGCGGCTATGCCTCGTCGCTGAAAGCCTGCACGCACCTCTATAATGACGGTGTACGGATTTTCCTCACACTGGAAAAATTGGGCAAAGCGATACGGAACAACCCGCAGGGTATCGTCGCCAGCATGAACATGAACAACCTCTATATCGAGACAGCGACGGAACTGGTCTCCGTGTTCACGCTGCTGAACGATGCCGTGGCCAAAGGCGGCATGGAAAACATGCTCACGGGGGCGGAACGGAGCAAAACCCTGTGGGCTTTGAACGACCAGCTCGCGGCATTCAGCCGGAAACTGCATCTGCTCTATTTGAGCCTGCGCTATTATACCCTGAACGACGTGTGGAACAACATAACGGCGGGTATGATAGACCGCAGCAACGGCGAAGTGGCCCGTCTGGCCATGTCCCGCTGGCGCAGGGCGGCAGCCACCGCCCGTTGAAAAAAGGACAATAAAAAACGAAGAACGATGAAGCGGATAATCTCGATATGGATTCTGTTGCTGTGCGCCGGTATCTCGAAGGTACAGGCGCAGAACGATGCGACCCTTGCGGGAATGATTCTGGTTTATACCAACAAGGCCGAGAAGGAACTGAAAAACCAAGAGAAGGTCATGCTGATGCAAACCACAGGGCATGTGTGGACAAAAGAAGAAGTGGAAGGTACGACGGACTTGCAACGGGAGTTCAACAATTACCTGAACTCGTTCCGTTCGATTGTCTGCTATGCGGCGCAGATTTACGGTTTCTACCATGAAATATCGCAGCTTACGGACAACATGGGCGACTTCACCAAACAATTGAGCAGACATTCGACGGGTGCATTGGCTGTCGCCCTCTCCACGCGGCGCAACCAGATTTACCGGGAGATGATATTGAACAGCGTGGAGATTGTGAACGACATCCGCACGGCCTGCCTGTCGGACAACAAGATGACGGAAAGGGAACGTATGGAGATCGTGTTCGGCATACGTCCGAAACTCCGGTCGATGAACCGGACGCTGCAACGGCTGACTAAAGCCGTGAAATATACCAGGATGGGCGACATCTGGCGGGAAATCGACGAGGGTGCACGCCCTGTTGCGGACAAGTACGACATCGTGAAAGCCGCCCAAAGACGATGGCGGCAAAATGGAAGAAATGTTAGACCCTAAAAAAGAATAAAAATATGGGAGCTTGGGATACGATATTGAAATACGGCGGAAAGGCCATGAAAGGCATGGGCAAGGCCGCCAATGCGACGGGAAAAAGTGCCGGTCATGCGGTACTGCATCCCTCGCAGACCCTTCGGGGAGCCGGGCAGGCGGTCAAAATGGCCACTACCGGAGCTGCCGTCGGCTATGTGGGCTGGGAAAAACTGACCACCGACAAAAGTGTCGCACGGATCGTCAGTGAGGCCGTAGTCGGCAAATCCGCCACGGATGCCCTTGCAGGTACGACCGAAGACATGAAGGAACTGAAAGACAAAGCCGGAGAGACGGTCTCTGCCATAGGCGAGGCTGTGGGAGGCGCGGACTCGAAACTGAACGGGGTGTCGAACTTCCTGCGGGAAGCCTCCGGCGGTGGGTTGTTCAACATGCTCAGCGGCTTTTTGCGAAACCTCGGAGGAGGCAATGTGTCGGGGTTGAACATTGCAGGACTGATTGCGGCGGCGTACCTCGTGTTCGGACGTTCCGGCTGGCTGGGTAAAATCGCCGGTCTGTTCCTGGGCATGATGCTTATCGGCAACAATGCGGGCGTTGTCCGCACGGTTCCCTCGGAAACGGTATCGAGGACACAGACGCCGACACTCTCTCCGGAGGAACAAGCGCAAAGCGGAGGAATGAGAAGGTAGGAACACATAAAAAATATATATCACAATGAAATATACGGAAGAAATGATCCTGCACTCGGACAGCGGTTACTGTATGCCGTTCGAAGAGCCGCGGGGAAAAGACGTGGAACTGTCGCTCGGTTACGGCGAGCAGGTACACCCGACAACGGGAGAAAAGTTCTTTCATCACGGGATAGACTTCAAAGCGCGGTACTACATACTGTCGGCTGTGGCCAGTGGCATCGTGTCGGGCGTGGGAAACGACCCGGTACACGGCATTTGCCAGACAGTCCGTTACGGCGGGTACGAGGTGACATACGGTCTTCTGTCGAATGTGTTCGCACAATTCGGACAACGGGTGAAAGCCGGACAAACGGTGGCTTTGAGCGGTGAACGGCTGCATATAGAAGTCAAATTCAAGGGCGAGGAGCTGAACCCGATAGAGTTCCTGACCATGTTGTACGGCAACATCAAGGCTTTGCAGGAAACCGACGGCAACGGCCCTGCAGGTTTTTACGATGCGGAAACGGGAGTAAAAAACGACTACGAGAAGGACCAAAGGGAAATAGAAGAGCTGATGCTCCGCTTTCTGCCGCTTTACATGGAGGATTTGCAGCGGGGAGCGTACACGGTGCCCGCACATACGGAACAGTCGCTCCGCCACATCTTCACGATGGGAGCGATGAAAGAGTATTTCTACGAGCAGATGCCGAGCATAGCCAATCCCCTCGGACTGGGGCGCAAAGCCATGCCGCTTGCCTGCAAAGTTCAGAACCTGCTGATAGCGGATTTCCTGAACTACCTTGCCCTGCGGCATGAGGTGTACCTCTCCACAATGGGCGGCGAGGTAAAAAAAAACTTCATGACGAAGCTGTAGCGGGCTGCGGACTCATCGACCCGCTGGCGGAGTTGGACATCGACATCCAGAGTTTCGACATATCGAGGATTGTCTCCGTCTATCCCGACCGCGCCGGAGTCCGCTGGTGGACAAAAGCATGGTTCAACAACAGGGAAGAAGGGGAAGCCTCGGTGGAAATCGAACGGGAACAGGCGGTACGCTTCATTCAAGACCGTATCGAAAAAGATGCATGGCTCGAAGAGTTTTTCCCCAAGCAAATGGAAGTGTACCACAACGCCATCGAACAAACGAAGGAACAACTGCTGAAACAGATAAACATGATATAGAAAGATATTGATTATATGGACGAAATCAAACATAGCAGGAGGTTTGCGGAAATAGAGACCCTCATGGGCAGTTATTTCCGCCATCATCTCGTCCCCGTCATGACGCAGACGCAAACCTACCTGACCGAGAAGCAGGGCGAGGAAATGAAGGAGTATTCGACTTCCATAAGCGGCATACTCGGCATGATGGCGTCGGCGGGCCAACCGCTCTCCGACCCGTACCAAACACTCAAGGTAACGGGAGAATGGAACTCCAAAACGACAGAGGACTACATCGAGATGTGCAATAAACGGATTCTCTCGTCGGAAGAAATACAGCACGATCTCGCCTACATGGCCGGAGAGTGGCGCGATACCGTCGTGCAGGAAGTCGGACGCGAGCGTTACGACGAACTGTCGCAGGAATTGGGCTGTGACCTCGCCTACGTTTTCGTGGACTACCGCGTGGAGCAACTGATGATAGACCATCTGGTGAAGGAACGTATGCCCAAGTCCTCGGCGGACTACATCATCCGCAAAGCGGCTGAATCAAGCCTGTTGGGGTTGCCTCAGGCGTTGAGCCGCTCGCCGCTGGCCGAAGAGATAGAGAAACGCGGAGAGGCCGCCTATCGTCCGAGCAAGTTGGAAAAAGGAGCAGGTTGGGTGTTGGGGGCTTCAGCCGATACCGTCATGCTGGGCGGTGCAGGTTCGTGGGCGAGCTTCGCACGGTTCATCGGAGCGGATACAGCCATCTCGGCCGTTGCCGATCACTTCGGGGCAGAAGAGACACAGACGCTCTCTGCAGAGGAGTGTATCAGCAAGGGTGTGTTCGGCAGCGAAAGCAATGTGTTCGAGGGATTCCGTAAGGAAGCAGCGGCGATTCCACCCAAAGAGAACACACTCTTGGCCGAAGCCAACGGAGAGTTACAGAAAAAGATACCGATTATAACATTCGATTTTATGGATTGGTGGAAAACAGACAGTATAAATATGCCGTGGCGGGAAGAAACTGCCGGGGAAGAACGGAAGCGGGCGGAACGGTATAAAGATGTGCCGATGGTGGTCGCTCCCGGACAGGAGGAAGCCTATCTGCAAGACTTGGAAAGAGGGAATACCGAAACGGAACAAGCCGGTCAGGAATCCGAACAGAGGGAAAAAGAGGCGAAAGAAGTGCAGGTTTCCACAGTCTCCACCGAGAAAACGATACGGGAAGAGCCGTCCGGGCAAGAACCGCAGACCATACAGACCAACGAGAACGGTTGGGATGGACTGACCCGTTTCCTCGGACTGGAAGGTTTCAGCGAAGTCATGAGTAATCCGGGCAGTGTGTTGGCCATGCTGCCAGACATGCTATTGGGTATATTCACAGGCAAGACGCAATCACTGGGACTGAAAGAAAACCTGCTGCCGATAGCGAGTATCGTGGCGGGCATATTCGTCAAGAATCCGATGCTAAAGATGTTGCTTATCGGCTTGGGTGGTGCGAACCTGCTGAACAAGGCGGGGCACGAGGCACTGGGAAAAGAAAGGACGGAGAGAAACGGAAATGTGGCCACGACCGACAAAAAGGTGCAGTACAGACGCTATCCCGATGAGCCGCTCAATCCACGTATTGTGAATCCGGTACTGCAAGGCAATACCCTTATTGCCACGATAGACCACGTGCCCTGCACGGTGCAGCTTAATTCCACGGTGGCGGACGCCTACCGTGCCGGTGCCTTGCCGCTGAACACGCTGGCCAATGCCGTGCTCGTCCAAAGCGACCGACTTCGCCAGATGGCTTCGCAGAACTATGACAACGGACAACAGGAGACCATCGTGCGGACACGGGGCATTCAGTAATATCATTTCGTAACCGACAAAAATTTTGGAATATGAAAGAGAAATCGCAGATAGAAAAGAATGCCGAGGAGCGACAGATAGAGTTGCTCTCCACGGCTTTGAACGAAGCATCGAACGCTGGAGGCCACTGGCTCAACGCCGCTGGCAAAGGTTTTCCAAAATTCTACCCGCGCGGTGTCGCCGTCAGCCCGTTCAACGGGTTGTTTATGGCATTGCATTCGGACCGGAACGGGTGCAAGACCAACCTGTTTACCCTTTACAGCGATGCCAAGGCTCGCGGCACATCTGTCCGTGAGCACGAGCAGGGAGTCCCGTTCCTGTTCTATAACTGGAATAAGTACGTCCATCGCAACAATCCGGAGGACATCATCAGCCGAGACGCCTATCTGAAACTGGACGAGGAGGTGCAGAAACAGTACAAGGGCATACATAACCGGGAGATCCGCACACTTTTCAATATCGACCAAACGACACTGCCTTACGTGGATAAGGAGGAATACGATATGGTATTGCTGAAAGACGGCAGTGCCGTGGAACGGGGATATTCCGAGGCCGACGAACGGCGATTGCATATCCGTTTCAACGACTTCCTGCTGAAAATGCGGGACAATCTCGTGCCCGTGCGTTCGGACGGAAGCGGAATGCCCCATTACGAGACAGACCGCGATGCGGTCTATATGCCGCGCCAACGGGATTTCGGACACTACAACGATTATGTACAGGAGGCACTGCGGCAAATCGTAAGTGCCACGGGACACCAGCAACGGCTGGCCCGTGAAGGCATGGTGATGAAAAACGGTATGGGTCCCTCGGAAGATGCCCTCAAACAGGAACGGCTAATCGTGGAGGTGGCTTCGGGAATCAAAATGCTGGAATTGGGACTGCCCGCCCGTCTGTCCGACAAAAGCCTTGAACTGGTGGACTACTGGAACCGGGAACTCAAGGAGAACCCCAACCTGGTGGACGCCCTCGAAAGCGACGTGAACAACGCCCTCGAAGTAATCCATAAGGCAGAACGGGGCGAGAAAATCGAATATGCCACGATGCGCAACCGCCGGCAGACCTCGGACATGCAGGAGCAGTTACCCAAGCATTTCTATGTAGCTGACGAGATCCGGAAACACCCGAACAAGGAGGACAAGACCATTGTCATTGTCATCGACCCGTCCTCGAAATCGGCGGATGTGATACTCCCTGCCGGTGCGTCGCCGGAAGTGGACAATGAAGTGCCGGGCATGAACAAGGCCCGTATCGGCAGGGCTTTGCGAAGGGAAGGGATCGAAAACGTGCGTTTCTTCAATCCTGACGGCGCATGGGGGTATAGGCCCGATGATACTTATTTCGCCCAAAAACAGGTGTCACTGGCCCGGCTGAAGAACTGGGCGCTGGAGATGCTCTCCACATTGGACGTAACGCCTGCGGTCAAACGGGCGGACGAAATCGGCTTCGACCAAGTACAGATGATTCAGGACGACAAGAACCGCTGGGCACTGTATCTGAAGCCCGAACATCAGAGCGGGTACAGTATCTATCCCGACAAGGACGACCTGAACCGCTTCTTCTCCACCCTCAAACAGTCGATGGACAATATCGAAAATGTACGCATGGAGCTGGCGCACAAGTATTATGCGCTGGCGGAAACACAACCCGACCTGAAAGTGGACCTGTTCAGCAGCGGGGCGCAGGACATTGACCTGAACCGGATTCAGCGGGTGTCCGTGTTCAAGACCAAACAAGAAGGGACTCTGTGCGTGGCGACCATTGACGGAAAGAAATTACAACCCCGAAGCGTCACCCGGCAACAATGGCAACGCATGTGGGTGGCGGAGGACCGTGCCAAATACAAATGCCATCTGGCGGCCACGCTTTTCGCCGACGTACTGCGCAAAGGACAGACGCAGGAAGAGAGTGCCGGAAAGAAACAAGGAGAAGAGGATACCCAGCAGCAGGATAAAGACAAGAATCCTAAACAAACCGCCGGGGAAGCCCAGAAAGCCGGTTCATCCCTAAAAGAGTTGTCCATAAAAGATATGCCGGAACAACTGTATGGCAAGTATGAGCAAATCAAAGAAGAACAACCGGAAGCGGTCGTCCTTTTCAAACATGGGAACAACTATTATGCTTCCATGTATGATGCGGAGACCATTGCGAACGAACTGAACCTGCCTCCGAGCAAAGAACGCGTTCCGTATGATGCAAACAAAATCATATTGGTATTCGAGCATGACAATGAGGAAACAAGGCAGCAAATTCATGCGCTACGGGCATACGTGATGGATTGTGACGGTATGTCCAAGGCACAGCAAAACGGGCCTGCAGAAACAACCGACGAAGAGAACGAACAACGTCCAACCATGAGGAGGTAGAAATATGGCAAACAAGAATCAAGAATATACGGAACAATATGCAGACTATGCGATGGAACAGATGCGGCGGTACGGCATTCCGGCCTCCGTGACGCTGGCACAGGGCATACTGGAAAGTTCCAACGGACAGAGCCGTTTGGCGCAGAATGAGAACAACCACTTCGGTATCAAGGCCACGCCCGAATGGATTGCCGAGGGTGGCCGGTACAGCCTGTATTCCGATGACAAGCCGAACGAGAAGTTCTGCAGTTACGACAGTGTGGGCGATTCGTATGAGCATCACTCACGCTTCCTGAAAGAGAACAACCGCTATGCCCGTTGTTTCTCGCTCTCTCCCGACGACTACAAAGGCTGGACGCTGGGGCTCGAAAAGGCGGGCTATGCCACGGGCGGGCATTATGCCGACAGTCTGCAACGTATCATCGAGCAGAACGGGCTGCAAAAGTACGACCGTCAGGTCATGCAGGAGATGGAAGCGCAGGGAAAGCGGTTCGGTGTGGAAGAGAACCCGCTCCGGGAAGCCGGAAATGCAGTGGACTATTCGTTTCCGGTGGAACGGAAAGAGTTTCTTTTCGTCACCTCACCGTTCGGTATGCGGCAAGACACCAAGGACGGGACAAAACGAATGCACACAGGCATGGACATCCGATGTAACAACGGCGATGCAGTGCTGGCGACGGAACAAGGCGGCAAGGTCGTCGCTGTCGGAAACAAATCGCTCACGGTGGAATACCCCCGTGCGGACGGCTGCAAAATACAGTGTACCTACAAAAACCTCGGCGAGGTATTCGTGAGAACCGATGATACAGTACAGGCCGGAAATCGGCTCGGTAAATCGGGCAAGAGCGGGGAACACCTGCATTTCAGTGTCCGGCAAATTCATGCGGACGGTACGCAACGGGACGTCGATCCGGCAGCGTATCTGGCTGAAATCGCACAAAAGGGCAACATCAAACAACAAGTGTTGCATAACGGCAACGACCTGTTCGCCAAATATAAAAGTCCGGAGAATGCCAAGGAAAACCTTTCACCCGATGCATGGATGAAAAAACTGCTCTCCTCGGAGGACAGCGGCGTGGGACTGTCAGGGTGTAGCGACCCTATCGTGGAGATGGCCATGACCGCTTTTACCTCCCTGATGTTGCTGGCGACGCAAATCGACAGCAAAAACGAGGAAGAACAAAAGGCGGCCATTTCCGAGGCGATGGACCGCCGGGAAATCGACCTGACATCGCTGTTGCCCGGCATGAAAAGTTGCGACCTCGTGATCGGGGAAAACGGGCGGGCTGTCCTGCAAGCGGACAACGGAAGCGTCCAGGTATCGCGGGAACTGACCTCTGCCGAGTTAAGCCGCCTGTCGGTGACGCTTAACGACGGTTCTCTTTCGGAAGAAGCCAAACGACTGCGTGTGACTGGACTGTTGAACACGGTCATCCTCTCGGAGGCAGCCTCGCTGAATTTCGAGCAGGGAATGGCCGAGCAACGGGGACAGACGGAAATCCTGAAACGATAAAATCCGAAAGCCATGATAAAACGCGTGATGATACGGTTATGCGGGTATCTATTCGGACTATCCGTCTGCGTCCTGCACATTCTGCTCTGTTACCTGCTGCTGGGCTGGGTGACAACGCTCGTCGTCATGGGGGTGCAGTTGCTGATTGCAGCAGGATTCATCTACATAAGGATACGTGCTCCTGATTAGGGCCGCCACCAGTCTGTTCAACTTCAATTCATAGGACCCTGTTTGTCAGATGGTATATGTGTATCATTAAAAGACAAAAGCAAAATGATTAAATGTAATGTTACGGTATGCGGCACGATAGGCCGCAATGCTTCGGCGAGAACAAACAAGGAAGGAAATTCGTTTCTGTCTTTTCCGCTACGTGTCACGATTCCGGACCGAGACGGTCAAAACGAAGTTATCGAAATCAGTGTCAGCAAAGACGGCTCCCAAGAGGAGGCATCAGGTTATCGGAACGGTTCGCACGTGGAGATTACAGGAACGCTGTTTCTGAAACGCAGGGGTGACAAACTCTATTTCAACCTTTTTGCAGACCGTATCGATCCGGTTGCCTCAGACACGGCGGATTTTCTCAAAGGAGATATGGCATTTCGCGGTAAAGTGGGCAAAAATATCGAGGAACGGAAAGACAGGAACGACAAACCCTACACGATGTTCTCGGCATTCAGCATCAAGAAGGTCGATGAGAATTTCGAGTACCAGTGGGTGCGCTTCTTCTGCTTCGACAGGCAACGCGAAGAGTGGTTGCAACCGGGTGTCAAGGTAGAGGCCAAGGGCGAACTGACGGTCTCGGTACATAACGGGAAGCCGGACATCTCCTGCCGAGTGGAAGAATTGATGCAATATGTTCCCGAATCGGATAACTCCAATCAGTAGCAGTCATGGCCGGTTATAGAAAGCGAAATACAGAGGGACCGAACAGCGAGGATAAGGCGCTGGACCTCTTTGCCGAGATGATGATCGAGAAAATCGAAAGCATCCAGAAAGATTGGCACAAGCCGTGGTTTACCGAGGGTGTACTGCAATGGCCGCGTAACCTGTCGGGGCGCGAGTACAACGGTATGAACGCCCTGATGCTGCTCCTGCATTGTGAGAACGAAGGGTACAAGATTCCCCGTTTCTGTACGTTCGACTGCGTGCAGCGGCTCAACAAACCCGGTAAGGACGGACAAGAACTGCCAAGGGTATCTGTGCTGAAAGGCGAGAAATCCTTTCCCGTGATGCTGACCACATTCACCTGCATACACAAGGAGACAAAGGAAAAAATCAAGTATGACGATTACAAGAAGCTCTCCGACGAGGAGAAGGCGCAATACAACGTCTATCCCAAAATGCAGGTGTTCCGGGTGTTCAATGTCGCCCAGACCAACTTGCGGGAGGCACGACCGGAGTTGTGGGAGCAGTTGGAGGTAGAGAACGGGAAAAGGATCGAAAACGGCGAACATTTCAGTTTCGCGCCCGTCGATACGATGATTCGGGATAACCTTTGGATTTGTCCTATCAAACCGAGACATCAGGACGAAGCATACTACTCGATTACGAGAAACGAGATAATCGTGCCCGAAAAAGAACAGTTCCAGTCCGGAGAAGCCTTTTACGGAACGCTGTTTCATGAAATGGTCCACTCCACCGGCGCCGAGGGTGTTCTCGACCGCCTCCAGCCGACATCTTTCGGCTCGAAAGAGTATGCCCGCGAGGAACTGGTGGCCGAACTCGGCAGTGCACTGATCGCACAACGCTATGGCATGACCAAGCATATCAAGGAAGACAGTTGCGCATACCTCAAAGGGTGGCTCGATGAATTGAAGGAATCGCCACAGTTTATCAAGACGACGCTTCTGGACGTGAAAAGGGCTTCGTCAATCGTTACTCAAAAGGTGGATAAGATTGCACAGGAGTTGGAACAAAATGTTACTGAAGAGCAAGAGAACAAACACTCGACCAAGGAACGTATCTTTTACGCATCGGTGGCTTATCTCCAATCCACCGATGACACGACGCAACTGGACGAATTGAAGGACAAAGGCGACTACAAGGGATTGCTGGCACTCGCCAAGGAGTATTACGACGGCAACGGTATGGACGAGCAGCATACATTCGCTTCTCCCCTCCAGAACCGGGGAGATGATCTGCTAATCGAGGATAAAGACTTTGCCGTAGTGTACAACGGAAGTGTCGGGGGCACTTACGACATCATGCTGAAGTACACGGAACAGGAGGTGCGAGACCATATCCGGCGTTACGGAACCGACCGCGCCAGCGATGATGTGAAAGAGGTGGCCAAGGATATGGCGGCGGAAGAGTTTGATGTCCTGAAACATCAGAAACTCCCGATGTTCGAGATGCCGAACGGAAAACATCTGTTCGTCTGGTATAACAGGGAAACCGACACGCTCAATGCCGGACCGTTTACCGGTACGGATATACCCGACAGACACCGCTTCGCTTACAACCATTGTCTGTCGATGGAAGCCAACCTGCAAAGCGTGAACGAGAAACTGGAGGGTATGGAAGAATACCAGGCCGAAGTGCAAGAGGAAAGCTACATCAGCGGTCTGCACCGATAACGGAAACGAGTGTGAGGTGGCGTTGAAGTGAAGCCACCTCACATTCTTATACATTACATTAAGACAACAGTTTGTCAATCATTGACTGTAGCTGTGACATATCGCAATATTGATTGATACCACCAGTATAATCCTTTACGTGCCGGGCAGTCCGTATCAGGAACGAATCAAGTTCTATCTTTACCCCACCGTCCATCCGCGCATCCGAAGAATGGCTTATGTACACGAATTTACCGTTACGCTCAATAAAGCAACTTGTAAGGTAATGCCCCTTGCTCTCGGCTACAACTGCCGCATCCACGGCTTTTGCATATTTGGATATTTCACTCAACAACGCCGTTTGGAAGTTATTGTATTCCTTTGATACATAATTCCCTGCATCTGCAAGGACAGAAGATTGCCATTTGGTATAAAAAGTCTGTGTCATATTCTTTCAATTCTAATTCTGTAAATAAATTAGGCACATAGCAATAAAAGCATTGAATTTATAGTATTCAATTAACGACATTTAAGCAATTACCATGATGTTTTCAGAGACCAAAGTTACGGAGATTTATCGTATAGCAGATGATTTTTGCAAAGAAATTGCTCAATTTCAGGGAAAATATATGGTTGAATGAATATTCCATGCCCCGCTCCTTTAATACAACTTTATTTCCAACTCCCTTTCTACCATAACAACATACTGTTTTTTGAAAGAAGCCCGCCATTGATGTATGTTTTTCAAAGACGGGCAACTGGCTATATTTGAATTATACTCACGTTAAATAGCTTTCCCAGTTCTCTTTGTCGATAGTTAATTTGTTCATTTCCCAATCGTATTCCACTTCCGGCATATCAGCATAAGGGAAATACACGGTATAGCCTATCTGTCCGTAGGAGCAATGTAATGGTATGACGCAAATATCCTGACCACAGTAAGGTTGTGGCGTACAATATTTCTTCCAATCAAAACGGCCTGCAATTATATTGCAGCAGAGTAATTTTAGAGCCATTATACCTTTCCAACTCTGAAAATCCGTCTTACAACTTGTCCTTTCCATAATGAATATCATTTAATGTGCTATGTTATAATAAATTTCGGGTTCGCTCGATACATTGTAGATGTAATTGCCACAACGTACCAAAAGGGCGTTTTTGCCATAATACAGTTCTTTCATTCCGGTGATGCTTCCTGTCTTGTGGAAATTTGGAAAGCGGCTTATTCCTGTCCTTTCCGCATCTTTTGTGTAAAGTGTTTTCATTCTCATGCTATTGCTTTTTTTAATGTTTCATACAGGGTTTCTATCATTTTCTCGGCTTCTTCCATATCGGTTACGATGTCTTTGATGTGGTAGGGCGCACCGTTTTTGCCGTGCCCGTCATTGCCTATCCACAGGTAGGTTTCATAGTCGGGGTCGAAGCCTTCGTAGAAATTTTCCAATTCACACAGAAACCTGTCGAAATCCCCGTCTTTCATTTCAACAGAGACGTTGAAATCCTGCCCTTTGGGCGTATATTGCTGAAAATCGAACACCACTCTATTTTCGTACTTCGTTGTCGATGCTTGCCAGCCCAATCCTGTGGCTACTGCGATAATTTGTTCTGTTGTTGTCATCGTTTCGTTTTTTTATTTCCCTTTGTTCCGAGCTTTTCAGCCCGCCGCAGGGTCGGTTTTTATGTGCGATACCCGACGGCGGAAGCAAGAACCGCAAACAAGGAACCGCCGATGAAATTTTATGAAATACCGGGATCTGTGATTTCGGAAAGTTTTCGTCAAATTTCAGCAAGGTAGCTCTGCGATACTTGGTCAGCCGTTCGTCCGCCGTACCTTTGCACGGTAAAAACAGCCTGTGGCGGTGACGGGCTTCGAGGAAATGATAATCCGACGGTATAAAAGGGAGAAGCAAACTATAAACGTCCTGCCTGCTCATGGCATATAAATGGCTGATTGGGCTATTCAAGTGAAGATAGCTGCCTACAAAAGTATGCGGCAACGGCCGGAATATAAACAACCACCTGTCCCGATTGGCAGGTGGTTGACCGACAGCAGCCGGTATCAGGCGGTCATACGTTTTCGGACAAGTGCGATGTTCTTATGCACAAGGTTCATAATCCGTTTATGGTATTTCGTATTTTTGTTACACAGCCCTCTCGACTGCAGCACCTTGAATGTTTCGAGGCTCAACTCTACGGTCTCGACCCTCTTGTTTTCTATCCGTGCGGAGAATACCAGCGTATTCGGCTTGAGGTAATACTCGCACTGTCCTACGCAGTGATGCAACGCATTGCCCTCGTCGTAGTAGGCTTCCACGCTGTCCAGCACACGGACGACTATCGTCCCGTCCGTGAACTCCAGACCGAAGAACTTGCCTTTCAACTCCCTGAAACGTGCCTCGTTTTCCCTTGCCCGTTTCATCTGCTCCATGCGTTTTTTCTGCTCTTGGAGAATACGCACCTTGTTCTGGTACTTGTCGTGTTCGGCTTTCAAATCGGCAGGGCAAACATAGTGGGCGTTGTGCAAGTCTTTGCCGCACCTGTCGAGCATACGGAGATAATCTGTCCATATTCCCATGTCTTTTATCCGATACTTCTGGCGTAACACGATTTTGTAGGACGGCCAACAGAAATCCAAATCCTGCGGGTGGTCTATAAAATACTTGAGGTCGCGTTTGCGTCCGCTTTTGAGTATCGTTTCCACACGGCTGTCAGACAGCAGAGCTTTCATCAGCTTTTGCGGGGCGATGTCGGCGAACGAACCTTTCAAACCATTGCGTCGTAATTTCGGAATAGATGTATATCTCGGATAAACGTAACAATCCGCAATATATTTATAAACATAGTTGTCGTTCCGCAGTTCCAATCCCGACCCGTACAGAAAACAATCCAAGTAACGTCCCATTGCCCGTTGTAAGGCCGTCAGAGCAGTTTTACCGTTCTCGTCCAACCAATACCTGGCCACTTCGCACACGTCCGTCCGAGCTTTCCGGCTCTTGTGATAATAAACGGTCATTCTGAAAATCCGCTGTACCTGAAATCCGTCCTGTGTGGTGATGACGGAAAAATAACTTTTCTCGTCCGTCTTGCGGCAAAGCGTGTCTTTGAGCGTCAGTTTGGCATGGCAGTTCGGACAATGGCAATGTTTAGTTTTCGTCTCGTTCCACCGATACCCGCAATCGAGGCAGGTCGTTTGTCCGCTGGGCGTGCGAAAAGCGTAATGTCCGACGGTATGACGGAACGCCCATTCTGTTTGCTTCTCCGTGATAGGCAGTAACCGCCTGTTGGCGGCTACTACCTTATGTTGGAATTTCGTTCGTGCTTTCATGGTCAGAAATCGAAAAGTGAAAGTTCTGTTTGGTTGCTCTGTGCGGCTTTGGCAGTCGGCTTCGGCTTGCTGTGGCGTTGCTGTATCTTGCGCATTTCTTCCTCCTGATAGGCTTTCAGCGCCTCCTTTCGTGCCTGTGCCTTTTCTTCTTCGGTCAGTTCTACTTTGTGGTTGACCACGACACCGCAGCTAATGGGGTTTCCTACGTCGATGTTGTCTTCATCATAGTAATGAATGGCGAGCGACCACACCTCGTCGTCAGTCATTCCGCAACAGCCGCTTGCCTTTACTTGATTGAGAATAAACGTGATACAATCGTCCAAGTTCTTGTTTTCTTTGGCATAGGAGACAGCAAAAAGTTCGTCTGTCTGCGCCCTGCCGTCCAAGTATTCCTTGATAGTCTGTTTGAAATGTTCCGTACCTTTCATCGTTTTGCATTTTGAGGTTAAAAATGATAGTCGATAACACCGCCGATATAGAGTAGCGTGCCGGGTTCAAATTCGCATACCTGCCGCAGGAACTCGTAGGATTGCTCGGCGTGGGATTGCAATCCCTCTTCGTCCATGTAGAACCAGTAGGCGGTATCGAGCGGGTTTTTCAGAAATTTTTCAAGCTGATAGACCGGGCCAATCCATTCCTGTACGCTTTCGGGGGTAATGGCTTCCGCCCTGCTTCGAATGTCTGCGACAAACTCTTCTCTCCATTGTGCCGCACCGCCATTGTAGCGTATGGTATCGTCGGAAACAAGTTCGAACATGCCTTTGGGCAGAATGTTGTTTACCAAGTTGTCGATATGGTACTGGCGTTCTTCGTCGTCAATCTCGGCACAATAATCGAAAAAGCTGTCATCGCCTTGCATGAGGGTGTCCTCGTTCATGTAGTCGTCCTTGTCCACTCGTGTTCGAGTAATTTGAAAAATCTTGCTGTGCATAACCTTGAATTTTAATTTGTTGAACTTGCTTTTCTTTTCCCTCCCTTCGGAAGCCTTTCGGCTTTCCTTGCCGGGAGAGATTTTACATGCAAGCCAGACAGCGGGGAAAGGACGGAAAGGCAAGCAAACGGCCGGGAATTTCACGGAATACCCAACCCGACAGGCACGGCATGTCGGGGAACTGAAAGGCCATCTTTGATTTGCGGAAGGCTGCCGGGCAAATTCAAGAGCCGTTAGCACAGTGGTGCTTGACGCCGGACGACCGCTGTACCTTTGCATGGGAAAATCTAACCGGCGAGGGAGCGACGACAGGATAGTAAGAGGAATGTAATATGGTTAGAATAACCACATAAAAAAGTGGCAAATTGTTTGTGAATTGATATAACCCTGTTATTGTTAAATTCTGCGTACCATTTTGTTGTATGGTAATAAAGTAGTATTTGCATAAAATTAATGATTATGGTTATAACGATTAAGAATATTCCGGTTTTGGAAGGTGCTACGGCAGAAGATTTCGTGCGTAATGCAGAAAAGAATGCCGTAAAGGTAACTCCACAGTTGTCCGTGGCGGCCAAGAAACGGCTACAAAAGGTATTGGAGAAATCCCGTTCATTCCGATTCAACTAACAATGGACGGGATTTCTTTATACGATGATTGCGTCATGCCTGCCTATATAGGGAAGTGCGGGAAAAGTGTCTCCCTTTCACTTGCGGCGAGGATGATCTTGATGATTTTTTCCTTCATGATGCCGATTTATATGCGGATGAACTTTTAGGGAAAACTTATTGTTGGGTGACGACTGAATTTCCGCACCGTATTGTAGCGTTGTTTACCTTGGCTAATGACAGCATCAAGACCAAATTAATCTCTTCCAATGACAAAAATCGTTTGTAACGTAATATCGTAAACCCAAAACGTGGGCGTAGCTACCCGGCTGTACTGATAGGAAGACTGGGGGTAAACCGGGAATATCAGGGCACACCGAGCCATGTAGGACAGCAACTGATGACCTTTATAAAAGACTGGTTCCGTCACGAGGACAATAAAACGGGATGCCGCTTTATCGTAGTGGATGCGTACAACGAGGAAAGGGTGCTTAAGTATTACGACAAAAACGGCTTTCTTCCTCTATACAAGACAGAAGAGATAGAAAAGCAATATTTATGACATTCCACAAGACGCACCTTTGAAAACGCGCTTGCCATATAAAGGACTGATATAACTTGAATTTGACAGAAACGGTCTCGGAATAATCATTCGAGGCCGTTTTTTATGTGCATATTATGCAGTCGCCAAATGCGGTCATAAGGTTCAAGTTATATAATTTACTGAATAGCAATTTCTTTTCTAATCAGGAAAAGAGTTTATTGATAGTTTTTTCGTATATTTGATGCAGTTAGAATATATTTAACTGGCTATTAGTAGATTGGGAAGAACTCACACGAGAACGGGCAACGGATAAGAAATTGGAAAGTGTTTAGAACCACTATATTTCTCAATACTGTCAAATAACTCTTAATCTGAGGCAAAAATAAGTAATTCAAACGGAAGAACCAAGAGTACAAGCGGTAAAAACGAAAAAAAGTAATTACTTCATGAAAGACTTAATCGGAACTATTCGAGGAAAGGGTATTAGAGGGAGAATGGGAGGTAAGTAACTGTAAATGAGTGTGATTATCGCTATATTTCGGTGGTTTGCACAGAGGGGTAAATTAGAATTTCAGAACTACTGTTTTATCTCACACACCCGTTTTTGTAGAAATCATACCATTTGTCAATCTGCTCGGGGTTGTCGGCTCCCAGTAACAGAAGCATCTCACGGGTAAATTCCAAGTGTCCTACACCGTTTGCCGTAACGATGTTCTTATCACTGACAGCTTGTGCTTCCACATAATTTTCTACGTTAGTATAAACTGTACACCCCATTTTTTGAGTTGGTCAATACCGTTGCCCGTATGCTTTACATGGTTCAGAAAACCGTGCGAACACAAGAACGAAGCACCGTTGCATATCGCCCCGACGATTTTGTCTTTATCCAAAGCCTCTTTTACCAATGGGGCGACAAGTTCCGCTTCGGGAGAATCCCAACGGTTGCCGCCGATAAGCACCAAGGCTGCATAGTCTTTCGGCATATTCTCAAAAGAATAATCGGGCAAAGTTCTGAAACCGCCGATAGGACGGACAGTGTCCAATGTCGGTGCAACGGTATGCACTTCGTACTTGATTTCACCATCCGGTATCACGGCCACATGAAGGGCCGTGGAGAGAAAAGCCCCCCAGTCTGCGTACCCATTTAACAAGACAAATAAAACTTTCTGTTTCATTGATGTATCTATCTTCTTAGTTTAATAACTTCGCCGCAAGTTTGTAGGTAAAGAGAATTCGGGGATTGGACAACTCCCATCGCTGAACCTCATCCCGTATCAATTCTGCGTGCTCCTTGCTTATGTCTCTCAAGGCATTTCCCACGGATTTCCTTAAATACTTGCTTTCATGTGCCTTGTGCTTACCGATCAACGCAATGGCAATTGACGGATTCTCCTTGAAGAACGGACGAGTTGTCCAAATCCTCAACCCTTCAGTTACGGCACGGATAACATTCGGATTGTCGTCATTCAGCCACTCTTCGATGAGCGGTAAAGACGCTTCATATCCTCTATACTTGCAAACTTCATCGAAAGCCATTGCAAGCATTTCCTGTACACGCCAATTCTTGTCTATACTGACCGTCTCTTTCAGAAAACAAAGAGCATTATTATTCTCTGTTGCCAATCTACCCAATAGCGTTGTCGCCAGCATCCTGAATTGGTAGGCTTCATGCCTGAACAGTTCGAGGGCAAGTTCAAAAAATTGTTTCCTCGGGTATGCGGAAAGGATTTCATTAGCCCCATCAAGGATGTGGTGAAAACCATGCTCTATTTGCCGTATCTTGTTTAATAAGTTATCGATATTCATTTGTTGAGTGTAAAATTCTTCATTCTTCCATTTTTCTTATCGGGTGCCGGATCACAGTCCTTCGCTTTTCGGGAGCGACTTTCCGGGCGTCACTGAGATAGATTTCATGATGCATGCGCTTATCCGTAATGTCGAGGACGTAGCCCCGGCTCTTCATGTATTCGTGCATAAGTGCGACAGTAACCGGCTCGTCATCATAAGAACCGACATGCATGCATTGGACGCATAAGCCCTCATCACAGGAGAGAAACTCAACCTTGGCAAAATCGGTTTTCTTTTTCTTCGTTGCTTCCCGGATTGCCCACTCGAAATCTGCTTTTGTCACAAAGTCCGGAAGACGGATGACCGATATCCACTTGAAGCTTTCCTTTCGGGCATAGTCGATCCCTTTTACGCCATCCTGCCACCAGAAGCCTTCGAGCGGCGGCACGACATAATCGAAATACCCTTCGATCCGATGATCGCCTTTTTGGCTCATTTTGATGGTAAACGCGATTCCATACAAAAGCCCGATCGACTGTTTGTATTCTCCCTCCTCTGCATTCGGGTCTCCCTGTCCTCGAACGGCTATGTAGTTCATGCTTGGCACGGTAATGATACCGGGCTTGCTGGGGGGCATATAGAATTCCCTGTATTCTTTTTTGTAGTCAAAAGCCATTGGTTTATTCCTCCATCTTATCTATTTGTTGCTTGTTTTGATATGCATCCTTATCTTCCTCATCGCCCAGTCGTAATGGCTTGCCGTTGTCGAAACACAGTAAGCACCGAGTGTGGAAGTGGAAGTGGAAGTGCCAGGCCAATCGAACGCCCCCTTGACAAAGAGTTCATCGTTGGAGAATTGCCCTATCAGAGTCATTACCTCCTTGTGACTCTCTTTTAAGTTCGCTTTTGCTTGTGTCAATGGCGTGCTTTGATGCTTCTTCCAAAACTCCACGTTCATTGCCGGGTATGTGTTCCAGTTGTACGGTTCGGGCAGGACGGTTTTGTACCCGCCGTCAAGCTTGGCTTTTATCCACCTTAGTAGCAGTTGATGCCACTCGTACAGATATACAAGCACATCACGCAGGTTCCTGTCCCTGCTCCAATGTGTTTCTTTCCCGGCCGTTGCCATTTCGTCGGCAAAGGCTGCCTTCTGCCGTTCTTCGCTCATACTGTCGATGAGTTTCCACATCTTGTCGAATTGTCCGTTGGCAGATGTTATCAAATCCCCTTTTGTCGTTGCTCTTGCCATAGTCGTTATTATTTATCATAGAGTTCCTTGCTAAAACTCCGGCAATGCCCGTTGGGGGCTTCAAAAGTCAGCAATTCGCCGTATAGCTCTTCTCTGATGTTGCCGATGATCTTCACATTTTTGCTTCTCAACTCATCCCGGACAAGTTCGATATCCTCCGCCTCCAACATAATCCTTGTCTTGCCGGCAACAACTTCACCTTTTCTCTCCGGTTCTTTTCAGGATGGCAAACGATGTCTCGCCCAAATCGAACTCTATCCGGTCGCCATCAATGGCTTTTATCTCAAACCCTATATTGCGATAGAATTTTTTCGACCGTTGCAAATCACTGACATAAATCCAACAGGCATATATTTTTTAATCTTCATTCTTATCGTGTTCTTTTTCCGTACTCCGTGCAAACCTTGTCGTGCAATGAGACAATGCCGCCACATTCCGTGCAGGTGTATCGAGCGGGGTGTGTTTCCATGAAATGAAATAAAATACCCCGTTTCCCTTTACAATCTCACTATTTTCGACCGGACTTTCCTTGTAACGGCTGTTGTAACTTCTTTCGAGGTTTCTTATAAGTCTACAAGGGAAGTCGCCACACTGATAGTAATAAGTAATCTCTTTCAGCAGCACGCAGTCCTTTATCCTGCCTTGCGACAATGTTCCGGTCTCCCTTTGCCTTCCCGCGTACAGCCGACGCAAGTTTTTTGCGTTTTCCGTGTATGACAATGCTTATGGCAGACCATACAGTTCATACCGCAGGGAGCGAGCATTTCTATGTCAATGCAGTCAATTCGCATATCTCTTTCCCCATTTATTCTATGCTGCAAAAATAATAATTTTCTTTGTACCGTCGTGCTTTTATTGTTCTATTAATTCCTGTATCTCGTTAAGATGCAACTCAATATGTCCCAAATATCCATCAATCACTTGGCGAAGAGTTACAGCAATACCCTCGAAATTCTGCCATGAATTTTCAAGCTTAGTATGGTCAACCGATTTTATCACTTGAATCATGTGCAGATTGTAATACTTCTACAACTGAATCGTAATATTCCAATCAGCATTTTGATAATCCTGTAAAGCGATCCACAAGTCATTATCCTGTTGATAATCGGGAAAGTCAAGTTTATCGTTGTACTGTAATCGAACCACGCGTTGGTGATTATTTGCAGCAGAATCAACCAAATGATCCAGTATCTGTTTGATAGTCCTGTTTTGTTTATTCCTCTTTTTTGTAATTGTATCAACTGGTAAATCAATCAATTTTTGCTCCCAAGTATCAATATACCGTAGAATCCCATTTGTAACATTTGAAAAATCCATTTTTATTATTTGTTTTATTGAGTCAAAAACAGTAAAACATTCAACTCCTCAACGTCAGGCAAATCAGATGAGTTTGTACTTTACTCTTTGCGATGATTATTAGAATCGTCTTCATCCTAATTTCGTTGCACTTCGGTTTCTTTGCATACGAGACAACATGAGCTAGGCACAGTTTTCACCTTATATCCAATTCGCTTGATTAAAAATCACAAATCTTTTAGCAGACCATTCTCATCGTATTCGAACATAGGCCCCCACACCACCTCCCAATAATACCCGTCAAGATCGGAGAAGTAGGCATGATAACCGCCCCAGAAAGTTTCCGCGGGTTCTTTCGCGATTCTGCCTCCTGCTTTGCATACTTTTTCTATAACCACATCCACCTCTTCACGTCTTTCCACATTGTAGGCGAGTGTAATTCCCGCAAAGCCCTCGGCAATTTTCGGTGGATTCGTTTCACTGATGTCTTTGGCGAGCAGCCCCAGCGGATAAAGCTCAAACTTCGTACCTGGTGTATTGAAGAATATAACCTGTGGTTCATCTCCTTTCTCGCAGGTTTCGAAACCGAGTCCATCACGATAAAATCTTATTGCAAGGCTCATGTTGCGGACACCAAGGCAAATACAAGTAATTTTATTCATATTCACATGATATTTTAGTTATTGTGTGTCGAATCTATACTCCTGGAGTTAACAGTATTTCACTTGTTTATCCGTATATCAGGATCGAAACTGTAGTTTCGCTTGCCCTCTATAACCGTGGCTTGCAGAAATAGTGCCCTGAAACGGTCGAATGTGTTTCTTGCGACGCCGTACCTCCCGCATATCATGGCGATCGTCCGCCCGTCATTTAACAAGCCGGCTATTTCTTCTCCCGCGTCGATCAGGCGTTGGAGCTTGGTATAGCTTCCCCTCCTGCGACCCAGTATGACGCCTTGTTCCCGTCGTGCCGCCAGGGCCTCTTTGGTGCGGGCGGATATGAGGTTTCGCTCGATCTCGGCCACCAGGCCGAACGCAAAGCATAACACCTTGCTGTTGATGGTATCGTCAAAAGAATAGCGATCCTTGGTACTGTACAGGAACACGCCTTTTTCGAGCAGTTCCCCCACGATCGTCATAATATCGGTAAGCGTGCGGCTTAACCTGGAAAGTTCTGTCACGATCAACGTGTCCCCGGCTTTTAACCGCTTTACCGTTGCCCCGAGTTTCCGGTCGCGTCTTTTCTTGCTGCCGCTCACGACTTCCGTGACCCAGCAATCCACCACCATGTTTCTACTACCGGCAAATCTCGTGATCTCGTGTCGTTGGTTAGTCAGCGTCTGCCTTCCCGTGCTGACCCTTAAATAAGCTACTACCATAGTCGGAAAAATTAAAAAAGCACGAAATTGCCTTTTCCCGACAATTAAACTGGTGGATATCCTTTTTCAACATGCGCTGTTTGCGAAGTCCGGTAGCTATCTTAACGGCATTCTTCTTCAGGCAAAATCCTATCTTATCCTTAATCTCTTGTGTGAGCCGGCGAGGACGGCGTCTGGAACTGTCATACCTGGGCTGGATGGTAAGCAAATCACTCAAAGCCTCTTCTGGATTGTCCGTGCGGATGGCTGATTCGTACTTTGAAAGAATATTGTCAACGGTATGACGGCTGACATGAAGTTCACGAGAGATACGCCGTTTGCTATAACCGCATACTCTATACATGTGTATTATTGATTGTCTTTCTACCATAGTCTTCATTTTACCTTTGCATTTGGATTATACAAAGGTCATTATACTTATCCTATGGTGGCGCAATTTTCAACTGGAATATTGGCGCACTTTTCAATTAGTATCTACAGGCATAACCTTTAGGGGTACATTCTAAAAGGTGAAGATTTAACCTTTTTATTATTTCTTAACACTCAAAGAGCGGTGGTAGAGGGTATTTTCCCTCTTTTCGGTACTTTATTGATGGTTCGATGTTCCCATCTTTCCACATTGCTTGGCTCGTTCGCACAAGCCACTACAAAGGTACTACAATTTCCAATAAAGGCAAGAGGACAGCAATTCAAATCTATTATTTTTGAGGGAGTGAAATCTGCCGCTTGCCAAATTTCTCTCTGTCGAAAATAATAGTCCTCTGAAAAGAATGAAAACAGCATTGATAAAATTGCCTTATTAAGGGGGGGCTATGCTGTTTTATGCTATTATTTCGTCAGTCGTTTATCTCCGTTGCCGGATGCAGTTTTCAGCCAAGCCGATGAATAAGAAAAGGTTTTGGAGCTGTTTACTCTCCAACGGAGGACGAAACTGCTCCAAATGGTTTACCGCTTGAACTTTTCGTTTTCTAAAAGAGGTTTGGCAACCTTTGCATCCGACAAAAGGAGATAAATGACCAGATATATAACAGTAGTATTACATTAAGGTAAAGAACAACCATGGTATAGTATTATTGCAATTTAACTATTTAAAGTTTGTTTATAATCAAATCATTTAAAGATTTTTGTCCTTCTATGATTTTTTGTATTTGATAAATGTCGTAATTAAATAAAAAATATCACGCATAATGACTTTTTCTTTTTTCTAAATTTCTTCAAATGACAAATTATTGTTACATTTGTAATGTAATATAGTTAATGGTTGCGCTTATAAAGTCCTTGGAAAGGATTTATGTATAAAAGAGGTAGATGTTTACTCTGTTCTTGCCTGGATTATCAGCATCACTGATATGAAATAACAGAAAAAAATATACAATGGCTAAGCGGACGGACAGGCAGGGAAATAGTACAGATTCCCAATCCCCCTCTTTATAATACATTGCGTATAAGATTTATTAACTGTCTGGTCTGGGGAATCTACAGAGATTTAACGAATCAAGATGGGAAGAGTCAGTCTTTGTCTTGTCATAATGTTCTTCATCTGTAGTGCTCAAAAAATTGATGCACAAGTACAGAATATCAGAGAGAAACAAGATACCATTTCGGCGACTAAATCATTAGAGCATATCAGGCCCGAGAATATCAAGAAGGGACCATTGAATAATGCTTTGGATGTATTGAGTGGTCAGTCTGCCGGTGTGAACGTCACCACTAATGGGACTGACAGGCTCGCTATGCTGAATAGTATCCGTGTGCGTGGTACCACATCCATTATGGGTGGCAATGACCCGTTAGTAATTATTGACGGAGTGACATCTGACATCGCTACGCTATCTACCATATATCCCGCAGACATCGAGAGTTTCACTATTTTGAAGAATGCTACCGAAACGGCAATGTACGGTTCCCGTGGTGCTTCAGGTGTAATTGAGATTAAGACCAAGAAAGGAACGGGGCGAGGTTTCGAAATATCATATGATGGCAACTACGGATTCGAGTCAATGTATAAACATCTGCAAATGCTCAACGGCCCGGAGTATATAGCTACAGCAGAGGCACTTGGATTAGATTACAATAATGGTGGCTACAACACCAATTTTCACGATGTAATTACTCGTACGGGCTTGATACATCAGCATCACTTGGCTTTTAGCGGTGGTTCGGAAAACTCAAACTATCGAGCATCGTTCGGTTTTATGGATCATAATACAATTGTCAAAGTTAACGATTACCGAAATTTAGTGGTAAAACTTGATGCTACACAAAAGGCTTTCGATGGTCGCTTAGTTGGCGATTTTGGTGTATATGGCTACTCGTCAAAGATACACGACATTTTCGATACACGAATGCTGTTTTACTCGGCAGCTGCACAGAATCCTACATATCCAGCAGGAACTGATGTTAATGGCAACTGGGTGAAGAACTCGGCTGCATCACACATCAACCACCCCGGAGCACTCCTCTATGAGAAAAATGACTCCGAAGAACGGAATTTCAATACACATTTGGGGATGAAATTTAATATCCTTGACAATTTGATATTGTCGGCTTTCGGCTCTTATTCATATTCATCTACGGGAAATGCTCAATTTTGTCCTACATGGGTGTGGGCGCAAGGCAATGTTTATCGTGGAGAGTTCAAGGGTGAAGACTACTTTACAAATGTGTCCCTCTCATATAACAATGCTTGGGGAGACTCACACCTTGATGCTGTTGTTGGCGCAGAATATCTTAAACAGGTAAGGACTGGTTTATGGGTGCAGGCAAAAGGAATAACAACAAATGATTTCTCCTATAATAACATCGGAGCAACATCATCGCGTCCTTTCGGTGGTACGAGCAGTAGCTATGAAGACCCGTCACTTGCTTCAATAATGGGTAGTGTCACATATAGTTACAAGGATAGATATTCTATTGCGGCAGCACTCCGTGGAGATGGCTCTTCAATGGTAAGCGATAACAATACTTTCGGATTCTTCCCATCAGTATCACTGGGTTGGGATGTAAAAAAAGAAGGCTTCCTCTCTGATACTGACTTTATAACAATGTTGAAACTAAGAACCGGATATGGTCGGTCAGGAAATCTTGGAGGTATAACATCCTATACAACACTTAATACCGTAAAGGAGAATGGTATCGTATCCATCAACGGTGCACCTACCGTAACAATGGGAAGTATACGCAACACGAATCCGGACCTTAAGTGGGAGACTCGTTCAACATTTAATATCGGTTTTGACTTAGGTATATGGGATAATCGGTTGATGCTTACCTCGGAATTATATTACTCAAAGACAACGGATATGCTCTATGAGTATGATGTTCCCGTTCCGACCTTTGCGTTCGATAAACTGATGGCAAATATCGGCTCGATGTCTAACCAGGGTGTCGAACTAGGAATCTCGGTAGTTCCCATTCAACGAAAGGATATGGAGATGAATATCAACTTCAATATGTCCTACCAGAAGAATAAGTTACTTTCGCTTAGTGGAGAGTATAATGGTATGCATATGACAGCTTCAGATATTACTCCGATTGGCTCGCTTTATGGTGCAGGTCAGAACGGTGGAGACAATAATGTAGTATATCAGATTGTAGGTCAGCCATTGGGGGTATTCTATCTACCTCACTGCAAAGGGCTTAAAGAAAATGAACTTGGTGGCTACAGTTACGATATTGAAGATTTGAATGATGATGGCGAGATTGATTTTAGCGATGGCGGAGACAGGTATATAGCAGGTCAGGCAACCCCCAAGGTAACTATTGGATCAAACATCAGTTTCCGTTACAAGTCCTTTGATATTGCCATGCAGATAAATGGTGCTTTCGGTCATAAGATATTCAATGGCACGGGCTTGGCTTATACCAATATGTCTATATTCCCTGACTACAATGTATTGAAGGGTGCTCCTGAAAAAAATATTATTGATCAGAATGTTTCAGACTATTGGTTGGAAAAAGGTGACTATGTAAATATTGAACATATTACCATAGGCTACAATATTCCAATGAAATCCAAGGCTGTGAAGTCATTGCGTCTTTCGGCAGGCATTAGCAACCTTGCAACAATCACAGGCTATAGCGGTCTTACTCCAATGATAAACAGTTATGTAGTAAGCAACACTTTGGGCATTGACGACAAACGCACCTATCCTTTATATCGTACCTATTCGTTAGGTCTTAGTATTCAATTCTAACCGCTTACAGTTATGAAAAGATATATAAACATATTGATGGTTGCTTTGGCAACGATGATGACCTCTTGTCTTACTGAAGACCCTAGAGATCAACTTTATGAAGAAGACATTTACAACAATGCCAACAACATATATATTAATGCAGTGGCTGTGCTCTACAATTACATTGGTGGCAGTGCAGACAGTGAGGGTTTACAGGGGACCTGTCGTGGGATTTATGACTATAACACACTTACTACAGACGAAGCCATGATACCTATTCGTGGTGGCGACTGGTACGATGGAGGTTTGTGGACGAATATGTATCAGCATAAGTGGAGTCCTAATGATTTACCACTCTACAATACTTGGAAATACCTCTACAAGGTTGTTGTGTTATCGAACAAATCTCTGCATATCATCGATAAGTATAGCCATAACCTATCTGAGGAGCAGAGAGTGGCCTACGAAGCTGAGGTGCGAGCTCTGAGAGCACTTTTCTACTACTACATTATGGATATGTATGGCAGAGTGCCCATCGTAACATCCTATGAACAACCGCAGGATGAAGTTGTGCAGAGCGAGCGTAGCGAGGTTTTCCGTTTTATCGTGAATGAGTTGCAGGAGGTTGCCGAGTTGTTGCCAAATGAGCGTAGTAATAAGATGGGTAACTACTATGGTCGTATAACAACACCTGTAGCTAATTTCCTTTTGGCTAAGTTGGCTCTTAATGCCGAGATATATTGTGATGATAATTGGACTGATGGCGTTCCACGGAACGGTAAAGAGATATTTTTCACCGTCGATGGTGAGAAACTCAACGCTTGGCAGACCTGTATCAAATATTGCAATAAACTTGCCGAGGTAGGTTATCGGTTGGAGGACGATTATAGCTATAATTTCTCTGTGCATAACGAGAACTCCAACGAAAACATATTCACCATTCCGTTGGATAAGAACCTCTATGCTGCGCAGTTCTGGTATCTCTTCCGATCACGACACTACAACCATGGCGGTGCGTTGGGGGGCTCATCGGAAAATGGTACCAGTGCCAATATCTCAACAGTCTTAGCCAACGGATACGGCACAGATGATGTAGATGCTCGCTTTGAAAAGAACTTCTATGCCGGCATCGTAGAGGTTGATGGAAAGCCTGTAATGATGGACAATGGACAGCAGTTGGAGTATTTCCCATTGGAGCTAAAGTTGAATCTTACGGGAAGCTCCTATGTCAAGACAGCTGGTGCTCGTATGGCAAAATATGAGGTTGATAGGACCTCACATTCCGACGGTAGACAACCGGATAACGACATCGTGCTATTCCGCTATGCCGATGCTCTCCTGATGAAGTCCGAGGCAAAGGTACGTAATGGTGAGGATGGCTCGTTGGAGTTGAACGAAGTCCGAGGTCGTGTTGGTATGCCATATCGAGAAGCTACGCTTGAGAACATATTGAAAGAGCGTTTGTTGGAGTTAGTATGGGAAGGCTGGCGACGACAAGATATGGTGCGTTTTGGAGTTTATCACAAATCATACGATCAGCGAGTCCAACTGGCTGATGAGAAAAATGGGTATACCACAGTTTTTCCTATTCCACAAAAAAGTATAGACTTGAACCCAAAATTGAAACAAAATGTTGGATATAAATAACTTTAGCCTATGAGTATTCAATTTGACATTGCAAAACAGATTATAGCTGAAACATGCCCTAATCGCAAACTTAAGTTGGAGAATATTCGCCTTTTTGCAGATATTATTCAGCCTAAGAAATATCAAAAAGGTGATATAATTCTAAATGAAGGTGATATCTGTAATTGCCTATTTTATATAGAAAAGGGATTTATTAGACAGCACTACCTAAAGCATGATAAGGATGTGATAGAACATTTAGCATGTGAAAAAGATGTTGTCTGGTGTATTGACAGCTATTTTAACCGAGAGCCAACACATCTTATGATGGATGCTGTAGAAAACAGTGTTTTATGGGAAATTCCGCGTGATATAATGGAAGAACTTTCTGATGCTAATGGTGATATAGCTTATCTATATCGGAGTTTTTTTGAAAATTCCTTAATGTTATCACAATTAAAGGCTGACATTTTACGTTTCGAATCAGCAAATGACAGATACGCTAGATTACAGCAACATTTTCCTGAAATAACTAGAAGAGCACCTTTGACAATGATTGCTTCATATCTTCAGATGACATTGGAAACATTAAGCAGAGTACGTGCATCAATAGCTAATGCTGAGAGCAAATAAAGCAAACTAACTATTAGGACTTAACTAACATCAAAAACAGGTCAGGATATAGCGTCCTGACCTGTTTCTTTAATAAACTTAAAAGCTATGGATTAATGAGATGTTAGTCATCGTCATCATCATCGAATTCATCCTCATCGTCGTCATCATCATATTCTATTGCTTCACTTTCTTCAATAATGTTACTAAAAGCTCCTGTTAAATCAAAATGATAGTTCTTTTTATTGTTAAAAAATTCATACGTGATAGAGCCGAAAGTATTCATAATATGTAACTGATGTTTATGACTCACTCATCTTATTCGAAAAATAAGGGCAAACTAAAAAGTGTATGTTTACTATATTGAAGTCATATCTTTTGAACGACAAAAAGTAAATACTTATATAGAACAACTTCCAACATAATAATCACTTTTTAGCATGCCGCATACATTGTTAACCTTAAAAATCTTTTTACCTGTTGCAAGTAAATCTTACATTTACTATGCATAAACTAAACCCTATTTACTTTCCTCTCTTGCTTGACTTTAAATTATAAAAGACAGGGATCATACCAGTGGGGCACACATGTACCTTGCAAATTTACACACCTCATTTTTATGTAATTTAATATATCCCACTTTTAGCAGGATATTACTTTACAGTTGTTAACTCTTTTAAAGTGTCTGTATCTTCACTCCGATTGCTAAAAATTGTTTTCCTGTTTTCCATCCGATAGCTGTTTCTTGACAGTTGTATAATCTCACAACAGTAGAGCAGTCTGTCAAGCAATGCCGCTGCGACAGCTTCCTCTCCCGGTATTGCCAGCCACTCTGTAAGGGAGTAGTTGGCTGTAACGATAAGCGATGTCTTTTCCTGAAACTCATTCACCAGTTTGAACAGCAACATGATATCTTCTCTTTTCAAGGGAAAGAGTGTGGCATTGTCAATGGCCAGCAGCTGTGCCTTCATGATCCGTTTGTAGGTTTTCATCGCATGCCTGGAAACATCCCTTGTCTTCAGACAGGTCAGAAGGTCCTCCAGCGTAACCATATATGCCCTGTATCCGGCTTTCACCGCCTCATGGACAAGTCCGGCGGCAATATAGGTCTTTCCTGTTCCGGAACCGCCTGCCAGAAGCAGGTTGTATGCCTGTCCCACCCATACCAGCTCGCGCAGTTCGCGCAGCTTTCTGGAGTCGATTCCTTCCGTCCGGGTAAAGTCGTAACGGTCCAGATCATGCCTTGCAGGAAGCCCGGCCGCTTTCAAACGACACAAATATTTCCGGTTCTCCCTGGTCCGGACCTCCTCCCTGAGGCAGGCGAGTAGAAACTCCGGATAGGTCAGCTGCTTTTCCTGGGCCTGATGCAGCAGTTCCTCCAGATGTTCGGTCAGATTGCCCAGCTTGAGCATACGTGCACATTCCATGAGTTCCTTCTTATGTCTTGTCATAATCCCTGAGTATTTCGTTATAAGACTGTATCAATCCGCCTTGTCGGGGCAGGTGATCCTCCAGTCCGTATATTTCTGTTCCATTTTCCTTTCCCCTGCACACATATTCACACAGGCTTTTAACCGAGTCCCCGTTATAGATGCCTTTGTCCAGACATATCCGTATGGCCTCTATCAGTGTATTCTTGTCATATCCGGGAATTATGCGCAGGATCACCTCCAGATTATCCCTGTAATAAACGTGAGTTCGAAATAAAATCAAAAAATAGCAAGTTGTCCGTCATTGACAAACTTTACGTCAATGGCGGGCTTTTTTTCAAAAAAGCAGTATGCCGCGATAGCCGACAAGGAGTTGGCTATAAAGTTACTGAATGAACGATGTCTTGAGTGTTCAATCTGTGCGATGTTCTTCAGTTCGTCATTGACCGTTTCAATCAAGGCTCTTTTTCTTAGCAAAATCTTGTCGGCAATACTCATCAGTGAGTTCCTCATATTATTTTTAACTTTAGTAACAAGTTGTATGCCATTAAGGAAAAGGTTTTCAAACAGAGCCTGACCTATATATCCCTTGTCTGCACATAGTTTTCCTTTGATGTTTTCCAGAAACCTACCCTGTTTCAACGGTTCCCGGTCATCCACGTTTCCAGGCGTGAACATGAAATTGAGGATTTCACCCTTGTCATTGATTATCAGATGCAGCTTGAATCCGAAGAACCATCCCATAGAACATCTTCCACGCTCGGCAAGCCCTTCAAATGTCTTATGAATCAAGATTCTTTGGTTACGACATACACATAAGGGAGTGGAATCAACGAAACTGATGCCGGTACAAGTTCCCAGCAGTACTCTTTTGATGAATATGGTCATGGGAAGCAATACTTCCTTCTCCAGTTCCACAAAACGGTTATAAGAAACCTGACGAGGAAAAAGGTGTTTCAGATGTTTACAGACATACTCCTTGTAGTAATGCTTGAAACAACGGAAACCACCGGAGTGAAACAGGATTAGAATAACCATAATCTCTGCATCACTCATACGGTTGGGTTTGTTACGATGCATGGTCTTCATATCCTTAATCATATATTTTTCCTGTTGCAATGTAAATTCCTTGCAAAAATCATCGGCCATACAATAAATCTCTGTAACTTTAGACTCTGGAAACATAGTGGTAATCGTTTAAATGTTATAATTCAGCACTATAAATTTAATACTTTTATCGCTATGTTTCTAATTATAAGTGAAATATATTTATTCTTATTTCGAACTCACGTTAATAACGTTCCTTCCTCCTTTTCAGATTATCCATCCACATGGCTACCTCCCTGTTGCCCGACACATGGACAAGGATGCGTTCGGCTATCTTCACTCCGGCGTTTCTCGGTTTTCTGTGGGAGTCGTCATAAACGGTCCTTCCCTTTCTGGTACAGAGCGCATGCCGGCAGATGAGTTTCCCCGTATCCTTGTTGTACAGCTCCACATTCCCTTCCGTTTCCTGCAGCCAGACGGTTGTCTGCCCGCTCCGGTAAGTTCCGTATGGCAGGCTGTAATAATTCCCCCTGTACTGCACTGTATTGTCCTTGCGTACATGGTATTCCCTCATCTCCTCCTGCGGTGGTTGTGGCGTCCCATGATAGGGCATGAGAAAGCCTTTTTCCACGGCAAACTCTTCCCGGGGAAAAAGACGGGTGGTCCCGTGCACCTTCCCGTTCCCCGTCCTTTCAAGCCATTCGAGGGCCTCCCTGTTCAGACTGTTCCTGCATGATTGATGCAGTACTCCCCGATTTGTCTGTGAGCAAGCATGTTGTACTCTATGGATTTGTCAATCTTCGAACGGCTATGATGTTGTGGACTTTTCTTTCTCCTTTGTTGTCGAATTTCTTGTTGTCGCTTGGGTGGTTGACCACTTGACCATTCACCCATAAGGTGGTAGAACCGCCTCCATCCAGATTAAGTGCGCAATGTGCCTTCAGAATTCGCAAAAGATAGGCAAGTTCTGCAATGGACATTCCATCTGCGTGCCCTTCTGTCCTTCCATCTACCGCTACCAGCATTATGTCACCTTCTTTTGTGAGTGCAATGGCACTTCTGGGATGTCTGGTCTCTGAGAATTCCCGATCTATCGTCGTGAAGTCACACGTCTTGCCGTCCTGCATCAAGAGCGGTCCGGACGCAAGTATATCCCCATCCAGCGGGAACCCTTTCTTCTCATTTTCGTCGTTCCATGGTATGATCCGGATATTGTTATCCACCATGTGTACGGCACCATTGACACGCAAATGCCTTTCTTCGGTAGTTGTCGTATCTATTACCGCTTCATTTTTACGGAGGTAACAGGTAGAGAAGCCTTCCTTGATACTGAAGTACGACCCGTTTATGGCTGCAGAAGAACGGCTTTGTTCAGCCAATTGGCTAGTGGTGGTCAGCGAGTCCGTCGTAGCAATAAAGGCTGTATAGCCTTCCGCTCTTCCAATGGTCAGGATGCTGATGGATTGCTTGCCTCCAAACAGGCCTTCTATCGAAGCTTGTTTCAACTGGATGCCTTGCAGTGAAGATGTTCTCTCCCATTTGGCCGATACGATGGCCAGGGAATCCGATGGATTGCTGGCTTTGGAAAGCTGTACGCCCGTGAGTGTGAGCACTGAAGCAAAGATGAAACTGAGATATTTATTCATGGTTTTCAGATGATTTGATGACAATGAACGAGGTTACTCTGCGTTGTCCCGCATGGTCGAATTTCTTGTTGTCAGTCGGATGGTTCACGACCCCTCCTACTCGCTGCTCTGAAGAGGCAATCCACATGGTAGTGGACCCTCCACCATCCAGGTTCAAGGCTGATTGGGGGCAGAAGTAAGTAAGTAGAAATCGGGTCAGTTCGTTTGCAGACATTCCTGCCGCCTGGGTACTTCTTCCGTCAACGGTTATCAAAAGCAGTTTCTTATGCTCTGTAAGTGCTACCGCTGTCCGCGGGTGTCTCACTCCCTGGTGCCTTCTGAAGTCTTCGTAATCAAGCTTGTTCAGGTCCATTCCTTCTACGTTTCCGGTAAAATTCAGCCCTACAGGATCGTTGTTGTCTATCAACATGGGAGCACCGGATAAAATGTTTGCTGCGGGGTGTGAAAGAAAAGTCGAGTCGCTGGCAAATCGGATGTCGATGTTCTTGTTGTCGTCATCGAACAGGAAGGCACCTTCGTGTTTCCAGTATCGAATGTGTGTGCTGTCCAAACGGTTTTGGGCAAGGAGTCTACCTCCGATTTTGATGAACGATGCTTCGGCCTCGTAGGTTCCGTTGATGGCGGCAGCCGCATTGTTGCGTTCCGCTACAGAAGATAGGGAATCCCCATGCTCTTCGTAAACAAGCTGTATATCATAACTTGGGGAGGTCAGGTCGACCTCGAGAACGTCTACATTTTGGTGCGCTTGGCTGATGGAGTCATATCCGGCGAATCGGTAATGTATCAGTGCCGGCGCAATGGTGTCTGCCACCCACCCGTCCGAAATACGCAGTACCGGGTTTGAAGCTGATCCCTTGTTGGATATTGTCATGCAAGACAAGCACAGTAGGGAAATAAAGGCGGTTTTCAGTTTTTTCATGAGAATCCATTAAAAGTTGGGCGTTGGGGTATTCCCAACGCCCGATAGTGACTATTTCCGTTGCCCTTCACATTCCAATCGAAACAGAGGTTGGCAGGCTGTCCCAACAGAAACCAACAGTATCCCGACCGAGCAGGGCAACGATGAATAACAGGGATTGGTTTATCAGTTATATTCGTTGAGGTTGGGATTGTATTGCACCTCTGATTCCGGCAAGGGAAGATAAAGGTTTGTCTTTCCGTTCATGGACACTACCTCTTCGGAAATCTTGTTGGTACGAATCAGGTCAAAAAACAGGAAGCCCTCACAGTAAAGTTCCTTTCTGCGTTCCAGGGCTACTTTCTTCTGGTAGTCTTCCTCCGAAGCAATATCCGAGTTGTTGTACGGATTCAATCCTCTTGAACGGCGCAGCTCGTTCAGTCTATTCAGTCCGTTCCGTCCTTGTGCTTCCGCACTAATCAGGTACATTTCTGCAATACGTGAAACGATGAGCGGCGTAAAATCTCTGAACTTGTTCATGATGATATAGGTTTCGGAAACGCTCTCCAGCGTAGTGATGCAGGTGTTGTTGCGCGTATCAGCCGGATCCTCGAACAGTTTCTCCGATTCGGGAGACGGGCAGAGAAACCAGCTTCCTTTCATCGGTGAGTTGTAGGTGGTGAACAGGGCGTACAAGTTCTGGCCTCCTTCGCTAGTGTTGTTGCGGAAACTGAAGATTATCTCGCTGTTGTTGGTTGTCGTGAAGATGTTGTCGTAGTTTTCGCTGAGTTTGAATTTGGGATTTGCGATCAGCGTTTCAGCCATATTTTTGGCCGTTTCCATATCTCCGGTTGTCAGGGCCAAGCGTGCCATCAGAGCTTGGGCTGCTTCGAGGCTTACCGTGAAGGGTGCGCCCGAAGTTTCACCAAAAGGTTTCAAATGTCCTTCATCGATACAAAAACTTAACTCTTCCTTGATGAAGTTGAACACAGCGGACTGTTTGTCACGCTTTACGTTCTCCAGGGTATTGTCCTTGATGATGGGAACACCATCCCAGCGTGTGGCCAGACAGTAATAGGCGTATGCCCGGAGGAAACGAGCCTGTGCCTCTATATGGGTGTTCTTTTCACTGGGCTCCAAATTGGAAAGGATGGAAAGGGTGGTATTGGCATTGTAAATGGCCTTGTAGTAACCACGCCACATCGTAAGCAGCGTACCGTTATTGGAGGGTATCTCGTTGTTTACAAAGTCATTGGAACCGCTCAGGTAGGTATTGATCAGATTCTCGCCCCGCATGTCAAAGAGTACCCAGGTGTCGCGACCCGGGTCGTTCTGTAACGAGCGGTAGGTACCGGTTAGCAGTTGTTCCACTTCACCTTGTCCGAGAATGGAGGGTGAGACGGCCGTTGCAGGTTCCAGATCCAACCAGGAGCAGGAACTGGTACCCAACGCGGTGCCCAGCATTAATGTATATATCAGATGATTTAGTTTCATGATGAATATCGATTATAAATGAATTATATTTAGAAAGTAAGATTGAAGCCGCAGACAAACGTACGCAACTGAGGAACGGTCATGGCATCCTCGCCCATTGTCTTGGAATTGTTGACTGAGTAGCTGACTTCAGGGTCATATCCAGGATAAGAGCTGATGGTCCACAGATTCTGTGCGGACAGGTACACACGCATATTGCTGATGTTCAGCTTCTGGGTCAGGTTTGACGGAAGGGTATACCCCAGTGTCACATCCTTGAATTTGAAGTATGAGCCATCATGAAGCAGGTAGGTAGATGCCTGTGTGTTGTGCGTGCTGATCATGGCACGAGGTATCGAGTTGTTTGTGCCGGGGCCGGTCCATCGGTTGGCAGCAATGTCCTTACGCATGCCGTAGTTGTTGTGTCCAACGGCATCAATACCACCCATACCGGTAGCATAGACATCGTTGCCAACGGAGAAAGTGTTGAAGATGGTCAGGTCGAAATTGCCGTATCTGAACCGGTTGGTGAGACCACCGAAGAAATCCGGAAGGGGCTTTCCGACGATTTCCTTGTCGGCGGGTGTCAAATCACCATCATTGTCCTTGTCTGCATACTTGATGTCACCGGCACGAACCCCCTTGGCATAAAGTTTTTCAGGAACCTCTTGATTATCTTGATAGATACCATCCATTTTATACATGTAGAAGGATCCGATGGGTTGTCCCACCTGAAGGACATGGTTGCCTACAGGAATGGGCTTTTCATCAATCAGTGAGGTCAGCTTGTTCTTGATCGTTGAGATGTTGAACTGTGTATCCCAGCTGAACCGGTCGTTCATGATGTTGTGACTCTCTACATTGAATTCGAAACCGGTGTTTCGCATGCTGCCGATGTTTTGGGTAATGGATGAGAATCCAGTTGTAGTATGCAGCGGGCGGTCATAAAGCAAGTCTTTCGTGTTCTTGATGAAATAGTCCATACCGACAGTGACTCTGTCATTGAACAGCGACAGGTCCAGACCGATGTTTGTCTGGTCGGACTTTTCCCATTTCAAGTCCGGATTGGCCAGGGTGGTGATAGCAATGCCGTCCTGGCCGTTGTAGTTGTGTCCGCCATTTGCCAGTGAACGGGAGTCATAGTTTCCAATTCCTTCCTGGTTACCGGTCATACCCCAGCTGGCACGCAGCTTCAGGTCCGAGATGATTCCGTCTTTTGGAAAAAAGGATTCGTTGCTGATGCGCCAAGCACCTGACACCGATGGGAAGGTACCCCATTGGTTACCGTCAGCGAACTTGGATGAACCGTCTGCACGGATAGAGAAGGTGAAAAGGTATCTGTCCGCATAACCCATGTTCAATCGGAAGAAGGTAGAGATGAGTCGATTCTTTCCTCCGGTGGTAGAAGCGCTGTTGATTCTACCTGCCGCGTTGATGTAGTCAAATTGTGAAGACGGGAAGTCCTTGCCGACAATAGAACTGGCATCTGTGTTGATTTCTTGCATGGAGTACCCTCCCAATGCCGTGAAATTGAAGTCCTTGATCTGTTTGGTATAAGTCAATGTATTATCGATCAGATAATTCTGCATCATCGAACGATAGTCTGTAATCTCACCTTTCGGACTGCCGTAGGGATGGTCCTTAGTCAGCTTCAGATAGTCGTTTGAATAGCGGATGTCTCCGCTCAGGCTGAGCTTGTATTCCAGTCCTTCCAACAGTTTGATGGTCAGGTAGGCGTTGGCCAGCACTCTGTACCATTCGTTTTTGGACTTTTGTTCATTTAGGACCTGGATCCCGTTGTGTCGTGGAATATCCACGCCTCCAATCATGTATCTTCCATCTTCTTTGAACGGCACATCAAACGGCCGCTGCTCGATGGAGCGTGTAAAGATGCCGTTGCCGACGTTGTCATTGGGAACGCGGTTGTTAATGGTTTTGCTGAGTGCAATGGACACCCCAGTCTGGAAGGCGTTGGAGATGTCGTGGTCGACATTGGTGCGGAGTGAATATCTCCGGAATCGGTTCGTAAGGATAATACCTTCCTGGTCGAAGTATCCCAAAGAAGAGTAGAAACGCGTCTTTTCGCTACCGCTGGAAACCGAAACCTCGTAGTTTTGTACGGCTGCTTGGTCGTGAGTAATGAGATCGATCCAGTCTGTATCGGGTTGTCCCGGACGGGGGTTGACTTCCAGAGTCTTGTAGAGGTTGTCTCCCGGTTTCAGGTTGTTTTGGGTATTGTAGTTGTTGACGGCTTCGTTACGAACAGTAAGGTAAAGATCCGAGTCAGCCATTTCGATTTCCTTGGGAAGTGACTGCAAACCGTATGAAGCACTAAGATTTACGGTTGTCCGTTGGCCTTTCTTTCCTCTCTTGGTGGTGACCATCACAACACCGTTGGTAGCTCTCGAACCATAGATGGCCGTTGCCGCTGCATCCTTCAGTACGTCTATTGACTCGATGTCGTTGGGATTGAGCATGGACAGCGGATTCTGCACGCTACCACCAAAGCGTCCGTTGACGCCTGAATTGTCCGAGTTGCTTACAGGTATACCGTCAATGACGAACAATGGTTCGTTTGAGCCGTTGATAGACCCTACACCACGGATGCTGACACGGACAGCTCCACCGGGCATACCTGATGCGTTCGTAATGTTTACACCGCTCAGGTTACCTTGCATCATCTGGTCCAAGCTGGTTGTTACCGAAAGCTTTTTGTCGCTGGCCTTGAGTGAGGAGGTTGAACCGGTCAGTTCTTTCTTTTTCTGGACGGCGTATCCGACAACGACCAACTCATCCAGCGCAACTGCATCTTCTTCGAGCACAATTTTCTCGACCAGCTGGTCTCCTTTCAGTTCCTGTGTCTTGTATCCAACGTAGGAGATGACAATGACAGCATCCCGATTGGATAGCGAGAGCTGGTATTGGCCGTTGAAATCTGTGATACATCCGTTGTCTGTACCTTTCTCAAAGATGGTTACTCCAATCAGTGGGTTTCCATCCTTGTCAACAATGGTACCGTTGACATTCTTCTTTGTCACAACATACTCTTTGGTCAACATCTTGCTGTAAGTCTGTGATGCAAGAGCAGGATGAGACATCCCTAAGTGACAGCATGTAATACAGATAGACGATGCAATCTGTAAGTAACGTAATTTCATATAACAATATTTAATAACTAAAAATCCTTTGTTGACAAGTAGTCAATAACTCTTAAAAACGGTCGCAAAGTAAGGCATATCCGTATTACAGGGAAAGCGAAACTGGTTAAGTTCCAAATTCGAAAGCGTCAAGAAAATGTTACATAAAAAAACCGGTAAGTCAAAGATGACCGCTCGTATATATTAAGGTATCGTTGCCAAGTATGAGGAGTTCGGGGAGAGGTTCCGGGTAGGTGGATTGTAATCGATTAATGTAAAAAAACGTACTTTATTTTGTCATTGAAACGTTTCTGCCACTTAACTGCTATGTAATATGATGCCGGTATTTTTGCCACCATATCAATAACAGGCATATATCATCAAATACATGAATCATAGAGCAAAAGTCCTTTCCGGCATGGGTAGTGTGCCACTTTTATCCGTCGCTGCGCCAATGTCTTTTTGGAGAGGATGTGGATTGATGGAGCATTCAGTAATCAGCCAAATGGAACTTTGTCGGTATGCGGATAATCCTGCTTTATTGCCTCTAAACCCTGCTTGGAAATAGTAAATTCATCATTTAAATTAATAGATTATATGGAAGTAAAGAAAGTATTGGTGAGTGCATTCCTTTTGACCACTTGCTTGATGAGTGGACAGGCGCAACGCCGGAATGAAATTCAGGTTCCTGATTTGGACGGATATACCACGTTGAAGTGTGACTTTCACATGCACTCTGTGTTCTCCGATGGTCTGGTTTGGCCTACCGTGCGTGTAGATGAAGCCTACCGGGATGGACTGGATGCCATTTCACTGACAGAACATATTGAGTACCGCCCTCACAAACAGGATGTTGTTTCGGATCATAACCGTTCGTTCGACCTTTGTCGGGAACAAGCTGAGAAGTTGGGGATACTTTTGATTAAGGGCAGTGAGATTACGCGAGCCATGGCACCCGGACACTTTAATGCCATCTTCTTGTCTGATTCCAATCCATTGGAACAAAAAGACTACAAGGATGCTTTTCGTGAAGCCAAAAAGCAGGGCGCTTTTATGTTTTGGAACCATCCCGGATGGGATAGTCAACAACCGGATACGACCAAGTGGTGGCCAGAACATACAGCACTCTATCAAGAAGGCTGTATGCACGGTATCGAAGTGGCAAACGGTCATTTGTATATGCCTGAAGCCATTCAGTGGTGTTTGGATAAAAACCTTACGATGATCGGTACTTCCGATATTCATCAGCCGATTCAGACTGATTACGACTTTGAGAAAGGAGAACACCGTACCATGACGTTTGTCTTTGCGAAGGAACGCTCTTTGCAAGGTATCCGCGAAGCTTTAGACAATCGCCGTACTGCTGCTTATTTTCATGAGTTGCTGATAGGACGAGAAGACTTGCTTCGTCCCTTTTTTGAAAAGTGCGTGAAGATTGAAGAGGTAAGTCGTAATGAGCAAGGAGTGACGCTCTCTATCACCAATGTGACGGATCTTGTTTTGAAACTGAAAAAGACAGCGCATGACACTTTATTGGTGTATTTCCGGGATATGACCTTAAAGCCACATACGCGTTACACTGTCCGTATCGGGTTTAAACAGGGTATCAAAGGTGGCGATGTAAATTTCGAGGTAACGAACTTTATTGTGGCTCCCGATAAAGGACTGAAATATACCATTTCTCTGTGAGATGCTATCGATAGTAATTCATGGACTGATCTTTTGCCTGCACGCTGTTCCTACTCTTTTGAAGAGTTAGAATAAGCAATAACGGTGGCATGAATAGCCAAATAGATTGTGATGGCCATGAGTCAATTTATTGAATTTGAGGATTCATCAGACTTGTTCTTTATATTTTATCTACATTCAATCAAATTGATATCAAAAGTTTGAATATCTAATTTAAATTATAGGTTTATATAGATATAAATCAACAAGAAGGTGTGTCGTAATGCACGATGCACCTCTTTTTTGTTCATCACTATACAAATCTGTTCATTTTCTTTAAGCTGCGATCTTTTGAAGATTTCTTTGATTTATGCAGCGGGTGGAGAGAATAAGACTTTTATCGGTTCGGCGGACTGGATGCCGCGCAACTTGGATAACAGGGTGGAAGTAATCACTCCCGTTTATGATTCTCGAATCAAGGAGGATTTATGGAAAGTCATTGATTTTGGACTCCGGGGTAATTGTCAGGGTAGCGTTGTCGACGGAAGCGGTAAGAACTGCCTTTGGACAACGGATACCGAAGAATCTTTTCGCTCGCAAGAAGAACTATATAAGTATTACAAATCACATATAACGAATGACTGATAGTAAATGTTACGCAGCTATTGACATCGGCTCTAACGCAGTGCGGTTGTTAATCAAAAAGGTGAAGAATAATGAGAATCTAGCCAATAAGCGCCTTTCCAAAGTGATGCTCCTGCGTGTACCTCTACGTTTAGGCTTTGATGTTTTTTCCTTGGGAGAAGTGTCGGATGCAAAGGTGATGAAATTGCGCAGGTTGATGAAGGCTTTCCGACAATTGATGAAAATTTATGAAGTGACAAACTATAGGGCTTGTGCCACTTCTGCCATGCGTGATGCCCAAAATGGCAAGTCTGTAATCAAAAAGGTATGGAAAGATACGGGAATCAACATTGAAGTGATTAACGGTCAAGAGGAAGCACGTATGATTTATAACAATCATATCGAGTGTTTGGAAGACCGTGCCGGAAACTATATATATGTAGACGTCGGTGGGGGAAGTACGGAAATAAATTTTCTCATCAACGGAGAGTTGGTACAGTCTCTATCATATAATATAGGTACCGTCCGAATGTTGAGCAATTCTGTAAGAGAAGGTAGTTGGGAACAGATGAAAAGTGACTTGACTCGTTTAACTGCTGATTTTCAAGGTGTCAATATTATAGGTTCGGGTGGAAATATTAATAAACTTTATCGTCTTGCTGATAAAAAGGATAAGAAACAATCACGTTTGCCAATCACTTCTTTGCAGGAGCTGTATGATAAGTTAAAAGTTCTAACTCTTGAACAGCGCATGGAAGAATTTAATCTGAAAACTGACCGTGCAGATGTTATTGTTCCCGCCGCTGGGATATTTCTGATAATTGCAGGTATTGTCAAAGCTGAGTATATCCATGTTCCGGTCATTGGCTTAGCAGATGGTATTATTGACAATTTGTATGCCATAGACCTGAAAACGGAATAAAAGGAATTGTGCATAGCTGTTTTAACTAGGGATATTCAGTAAATCCTATAAAATTAGCCAACTAATTCATACTAAAAGTATTGCGAATTAGTTGGCTTTTTTGTATCTTTAGGTATTTCCCCTAAAATTTTGAAGAACGATTGACAAATGCTTCAGCGGAGTCGTTCAATGCTAAAATCAAAGCTCTTCGAAGCCAGTTAAGAGGGGTGGCTGATCTGAAATTCTTCATGTTCAGACTGGCTAGGCTATACGCTTAAAGGAAAGCTTGCCAACCGGAAAAATCCGCTGCCCCCAAGTTTGTGTTTCGGGCATACCGAAACGGCTTGCTCCCATACTACTTTAAGTAGTGTGGAGGCATATCATCCCGTTGGTCTTAATAAAACAATCTCGCTCTGCAATAATAAACTTTTTCATATTTCTTTCTTGATTTAAGACGCAATTGGTTATCTTTGCAACAGTCCTCGACTTCTTTCTAAGCTCATCCTTTCAAAAGAGGTTGTGTATAGAAAGGCTGCTCACGCCGGGCTGTCATCCCCCTAAATGGATAACAGTGGGCTATGATGGGTCGGGATTGAGGACAGACAAAATGTGAAGGCGTTTACTTGACGCTTTGTTCTTGACACATAGAAATCTGGCAGTTTCGAATTGTTAGTCAAATTCAAAGCAACGGTAGATGTCCATGGGTATGTTATATCCGATTGATTGTATGCAGGCAGACCTTGTCGGTTGTTTGCATCATATTCGTTTATATACATATCGGCGTGGGCTTCGGCGTTGCTCGTTTCGACTAACAGGGCGATGCCAGAGCCTCTATGTGTGGGACGAGTAACAAGCATGATTCCCACGCTTTTCTTTTGTCTAAATCTTTTTGTGTAACAGCAGGCTTGCCGGGAATCAAGTCCGCACTTTGACTCGGCAATGAAGCAGAATGAACGTGCTGGTATTATGCGGATAGTTTCAGACATTGTGAAAGCTGATTCTATTATCGACTTACGAGAAATTGATTACTTGGATGGAATCAAAGACAAGTACCGCATAACGAAAGATGATGAAGCTATGGGCGATTCCATGACTTTGTCCGATGCTGTTTGCCTGTTAAAGAATTTATCTCCAGGTCTAATCCATGACATTATTGGAGATTTTTACAATTTGGCCTTGTCAGACAACGCTTTTAGTCGAGAAGAGGGGCTTATTGTACTTGCCATCATAGCTTGTTTGTCTGAAAAATATTTCACACAAGCTGAAATATATTCGACAGTTTTACCCAATAACACGTTAGCCGAAAAATCACAGATACTTTATATTGAAGGGGAATATTACAAGGAGGCAAATAAAGAAATCTCTGATGCTTACAGGGAAATATCCAATGAATTCCGATTGATAGGTTTGAATTTTGTCTATCTCCCAAAGGTATGCGAGCATTATAAGTCATTGCCACAAAGCAAATTATTATCATTGCTTTCATTTCTGTATCCTAAAATTTCAGAAAAACAGATGGGAGATATGATACGGCAGTTAACCTCGTTGAATACTTCTGATTTCTGCAAGGAAGGCATTGTCGGGAAAATGAATCTCAAAGACTTGAACGAATCGTTACCGTCGATGCTTTTGTGTATAAACGATTCGCTTGTTGAAGGTAAGATATACTCAAATTTTCTTTCGATAACTCTCGAAAAGGACGCTCTCAATATAGCAAGGGATTTTACAGACTTGTTCATGAAATTGTATAAGCCAAGAGTATTGAATCCTTCTTTTGAAGGTAAGGAAAGATTTGTTTATCGCGGTTACTACAAGCAGGTATTTGACATATTTACAGATAGAAAAGGCGTCAGAAGCAGTGTTGTTATAGACCTGCTTCATGGAGAGATTCTCTTGCCTGAGGCCGAAATAAAGTTATCAAAACTTCATAGAAGAGAGAAAGCCTTGTATGCCTTATTTTTGTTGGAATCAGGAAGTGGTGGAATAAATTTCAGTAAACCAGAAAATGTAAAAGCTCTAAAAAGATTTGACCACCGTATGCAACTCATACAGCTAAAGTATGAGATGATTTATGAAGGTTTTGGCGGCGATAAATCTCGTGCACCGAAAATATATCTTTCGGAAAACAGGTTGCCAATGTTAAGTTTGATTAAACAACAAATTCGCCAAATCGGAGAATTATTAAGCAATGCCGATGACTACTTGGTTCAACGAAATCTTTTTGGCAATTACTGTGTAGCCATTCCTCCGGAACTGTGTCTATGTTACGATATGCAAGCAAAGCAAATTTGCCGTTTTGAGGATTCTGCTTTTTGGAGCCGGGTATTGGCCTTATAACCTTGCAACTTTTTGCAGACGATTTTTTCCTTTATCGGGTGTAATATTGCAGATTTCTGTAAATCAAATACTTATTGCCTAATTTTGCGTAAAAATTTAAGCAAATACGATTATGGCAATTACATTGGAAAAAGGACAGCGGATAGGCATAGGTCTATCTAAAGTTAGTGTAGGTCTCGGATGGGACCCGAATGAAGGTACAGGTTTTGATTTCGATTTGGATGCCTCTGCATTTATGTTGGGAAGCAACAAGAAAATTCCCAATGACAATTATTTCATATTCTACAATAATCCGAAATCTCCAGACGGAGCGGTGGAATCTACAGGTGATGACACTACTGGAGGCAATAGTGACGGAGGGGATGATGAAACATTGAATGTTGACCTGCAAAAAGTTGACCCTTCCATTCAGGAGATTCTGTTTGTTGCTACAATTTATAAGGCAGACGAAAGGAAACAGAATTTTGGGCAGGTTAGAAACTCTTACATCCGCATCTACAATTCAATCACCAACGAAGAAATAGCACGCTATGATTTGGACGAGGATTTCTCTATTGAAACAGCCGTTGAGTTCGGGCGTTTGTATCGCCGTGGCGGAGAATGGAAGTTCGAAGCTATGGGTATAGGTAACAAAGGTGGATTGCAAGCATTGGTCAACAAATATCAATAAACCATGCCTATAAATCTTGTAAAAGGACAGAATCACGTGCTCAACATGAATATTTTTCATGTTGGGCTTGGATGGGACGTGAATGAAGGGGCATCACCATATCCATTTGACCTTGATGTGTCTGCATTCATGATTGGAGCCAATAAGAAAATACTCAATGATGATTTCTTGGTATATTATAATAGTGAACATAGAGTTCTGCCATCTAATTTGACACGGTTCGAACCTTTTTCTGCAAGTAAATATCCACCTTATACTGATACTCAAGGCTGCTATCATTCGGCTGATATGCATTGGAAAGAGGAGACAAGACCCGTTTCACCGGAATTTTCAGTTATAGGGTCAATAGATGACCAAGATGGTTCTACCTCAGAAGATGGCGATGATGAAATTATGGATATAGATTTATCAAAAGTGTCAAATGACATTCAAGAAATTGTAATCACAGTAAGCATATATGACTACCAAAACCGTAAACAAAACTTTGGTCAGGTAGAACGTGCTTATGTCCGTCTTTATAAGCAGGGGCAAGAAACCGAAGGTCAGGAAGACTTCAGATATGATCTAAATGAGGATTTCTCAATATGTGCTTCCATTGAATTTTGCAGGTTATATCGCTACAAAGGGGGATGGAAAATTCAAGCGACAGGCATTGGGCATCATGGCGGTCTTGAGGAATTAGTTGAAAAATACAGATAACTTCATTTCTATGGCTATAGTTCTTGAAAAAAGTGGCGACCAACATCGCATAAACCTTGAAAAAGGTGGGGCTTCCTCTATGGGAGAAATCATTATAAATCTCAATTGGAGTAAGGGAAGTTTGATGAAACAAATTTTTGGAAAGCCCATAGACCTTGACCTCGGATGCTTTTATGAGCTTCGGGATGGAAAGAAAATGTTGATTGATGGATTGCAATTCTCTCATAACAGAGGAGGAAACCGCCATCAGCAAACAAGGCAGGGATGTTACGATTACGCGCCTTACATTTGGCATCAAGGTGATGACAGAGGTGGTAGCTCTTCTTCTGGGGAAACAATCTATGTAAACCCTAAGGGGGTCAATGTGATAAAGCGTATAATCGTCTATACTTTCATATATGAAGGCGTGGCAAAATGGTCTGAAACAAATGCCGTTGTTACGATTAAAGTACCAGGGCATGAAGATGTAATCGTTGAAATGGGAAAACAATTTTCAAATAAAACATTCTGCGCCATAGCTCAATTGGATTTTGGTGGTGATGATTCCATTACGGTTAAAAGACTGATTACGTTCCATGATGGACATAAGGATTGTGACATGATGTATGGATGGGGATTTAACTACTCGCCAGGAAGCAAGGACTAATGTTGAATAATTTATAAAGAAAATATTTTATGGCAATACGATTAGAAAAAGGACAACGCATTAATCTTGAAAAAGATAATGGTGCGAAGCTACAAAGCATCTGTGTAGGTGTCAATTGGGGTGCAATTAAGAAAAAGAATTGGTTGGGTTTTACTACAACTGAAGCGGTAGATTTAGATGCCAGTTGTGCTCAGTTTGATGCTCAAGGTAATATCATTGACAAAGTTTGGTTTAGACATCTCGCTTCTAATGATGGGGCAATCAAACATAGTGGCGATGATTTAACAGGAGATATGGATGGAGACGATGGGTTGGACAATGAAGTTATAACTGTTGATTTGCACAAAGTTAATCCACGAACAGATAAGATTGCCTTTGTATTGAACAGCTTTCGTGGTCAAGATTTTAAACTAATTCCTTTTGCGTCTATTAGAATTTATGAAGGAACTCCTACAAAGGTACGGGAAGTATTTGCTACTTATGATATTGCGAATGACCCAACTTTTGCGGGGAGTGTATCAATGGTAATGGGAATTTTCTATAAACGTAATGGGGAATGGAAATTCAACGCCATTGGTGAACCGACAAGAGATAGAGATTTCGAAAGCACTTTACAAACTGTCAAACAAAAATATTTATGAGAAGATTACCCGTTTACTTGTTATTGGATACATCTGGCTCTATGTACGGGGAACCGATAGAGGCGGTCAAAAATGGAGTCCAGACACTTATTTCAACCTTACGAGGAGACCCTTATGCCCTTGAAACAGCATATATTAGTATCATAACTTTCAATTCTGTGGCTCAACAGGTAACACCTCTTACAGAATTGTCGGCTTTTCAACAACCCCAAATTGAAGCAAGCGGATGTACTGCTTTGGGCGAAGCACTGACCTTGCTTGCACAAAAGGTTGATACCGAAATTGTCAAAACCACACAAGAAGTCAAAGGAGATTGGAAGCCTTTGGTTTTTCTTATGACAGATGGCGAACCTACAGATGATTTGCAGAAGGGGCTTGACGAGTTCAAGAAAAGAAAATTCGGTATGGTCGTAGCTTGTGCCGCAGGGCAAGGTGCTAACACGAATACGTTAAAGAAGATTACAGAAAATGTCGTTCAGCTTGATACAGCCGACAGCGCAACAATTAAGGCGTTCTTCAAATGGGTAAGCGCAAGCATCAGTACAGGCAGCCAAAAAGTTGAGGATACTCACGGCGATGTTGCATCGATGAGCGAGCTACCTCCTCCACCTCCAGAAGTAAATATCGTTGTGTAAAGAAACAAAGCAAAGTGGCACGAAACAGTTTGTGCCACTTATGCTATAAAGTTTATCAAGAATGAGACATTTACCTGTATATATTTTGATTGATACCAGCGGGTCTATGAAGGGTGAACCGATAGAAAGTGTCAAGGTTGGCTTGTCTGATATGATTGCAACTCTCCGTCAAGACCCGTATGCGTTGGAAACTGTTTGTATAAGCATAATAACTTTTGACAGGGAAGTAAATCAGATTTTACCTTTGACCGAACTTGCCGATTTACAGATACCCAATATCATCACGCCGGATTCAGGCCCGACATTTCTTGGAAAGGCATTGGAAATGCTTTGCAATCGGATTGAAGTTGAAGTTCAAAAGGGTACACCTGAACAAAAAGGCGATTGGCGTCCATTACTCTTCGTGTTAACAGATGGCAAGCCTTCCGACATTCAGGTTTATGAGAATATCATCCCCAAAGTAAAAAATAAAAATTTTGCAAGTATAATCGCTTGTGCAGCCGGTCCCAAAGCAAAGATAGAACCGCTAAAAAAGCTCACAGACCAAGTGTTTACACTTGATACAATGGATGCCACATCGTTTAAGAAATTCTTTGTGTGGGTTTCTGATGTTATAGGTGTAGGAGGAAAAAGTGTGGGAACAACGGATTCTTTGGAATTGCCAGGACCACCTGCGGAAGTGAATATAGTAATATAATTGTTTATGAGAAGATTACCGATATATTTTCTGATTGATGTTTCAGAATCAATGGTTGGAGAACCAATCATTCAGGTAGAGAAAGGCATGAGGAATATCATACAAGAGCTAAGGACTGACCCGTATGCTCTTGAAACAGTATTTGTGTCTGTCATCGTTTTTGCAGGAAAGGAAAAGGTCTTGTCTCCTTTAACTGAGTTGTACAAGTTCTATCCACCGCAGTTTCCTATAGGCGGAGGAACATCGTTAGGCACTGCTTTGGACTGCCTGATGAACGATATTGACAAGTCCGTAAAGAAAACAACTGTTGAAATGAAAGGCGATTGGAAGCCTATCATTTTCCTTTTTACTGACGGGATGCCAACCGACAATCCACAGCAAGCCTTCAACCGATGGAACGCACATTATAAGAGAAAAGCGAATTTGGTTTGTATTTCAATCGGTGACAATACTGATACTAAAATGCTTGGAAAAATCTCAGACAATGTGTTGAGATTGAATGATACAGGGGAACAATCCTTCAAGGCCTTTTTCAAATGGGTTACGGCTTCAATCAAGTCAACAAGTGTTTCTGTTACCGATATGGGAACTGATGAAATCCAACTTGCTTCCACATCGGGAATTGACCTTGAAAAGGTGGATACGACTAAAGACTGCACTGTGGATGAGAACTTTGTCGTACTGCTCGGCAAATGTTCAAATACAAAAAAGGAATATCTTATCAAATACGCCAAGCGAGTAGGTAAAATACCCGGATTAGAGCAACTTGACGTAAAAGGAATAGACTACAAACTTGTGGGGGCTTATCCAATTGACGATAAGGCTTATGAAGAATTAAGCGATGGCAAGTCCAACCGCAACATCAACACCATGTCTTTGATAGGAGTACCCACTTGTCCTTGTTGTGGCAATCAATTCGGCGTAGTCGTATGCGAATGTGGCAACATTATGTGTTCAGACGGTCAAACTACCGCTTGTCCGTGGTGTGGAATGGAAGGCTCATTAGGAGCTATTGGTGATGGCGGTTTGGATATAACACGGGGAAGAGGTTGATTATGAACATAGAAAAAGCAATAGACCTCCTAAGCAATGGAGAATCTGATGAACGCATGAGTGGCTTCATCAAATATTATGCTAACAAGCTGTGGGCTGAATATAATGAATATCTTATGAATGAAATTGTTGTGATAGAGAACAAGGTAAAAGAACTGCCTATCGTTATACCTAATGCGTCTATCAGAAAGCCGTATAATGCGATTGTATCAATACCGTGCGAAGAAATGACCGACATAACATTATCAGGTCTCACAGAAGAAGTGCAAGGGCTTATAATTGAGAAGCAGGAGGATGGCAAATCTTTTAAGATAAGTGGAACTCCCAAAGAAAGCGGAACTTTTGATGTCACGTTAAGATACAAATATCGTGGTTTATCTGTTGAGCGTCCTTATCTGGAACGTATGTTACAAATTATCATCAATCCAGACCCAAGGGATTTATGGAAAGATATTCCTGTGCCCGAAGATATAGAGTATCCGAAAGATAATACGGCAAAAGAATATGTAAAAGTTGCTGCACTTTCCGATGGAACTCCGCAAAAAGATATTGTGGCTGCAAGCAAAAGAGGCCGTTCACATGCACAAGAAGGTAAGCCACGTGATGACGATTTCCGTTTGTATCATGACGAAAAAACGAATTGGTATGTCATTGCCGTGGCCGATGGAGCGGGGTCTGCACCCTATTCCCGTGAAGGTTCAAGAATAGCTTGCAATGTAGCAGTTGAGCATTGTAAAGAACAATTGGCTGATTCTGAAAATTTTGATGATGACATCAATCTCTATCATCTTGACCAAAAATCGGAAGCGGCAGGTAAAGCTATTAGTGCGGATATATACAAAATCGTAGGTAATGCCGCCTTAAAAGCGCATAAGGCAATAGCGGCAGAGGCTCAACCAAAAGGTCGCAAGACCAAGGAATACTCTACAACATTGTTACTGGCTATCTGCAAAAAATATGATTTTGGTTGGTTTGTTGCCTCATTCTGGGTCGGCGATGGGGCAATATGTCTTTACAACCAAGATAATGAAACTGCGATGATGCTCGGTATGCCTGATGAGGGTGAATATGCCGGGCAAACACGTTTCCTTACAATGCCTGAGATATTTTCGGATTCCAATAAATTCTACCAAAGAATGAATTGCCGGATTGTTCCGGACTTTACAGCTTTATTCCTTATGACGGATGGCGTTAGCGACCCCAAGTTTGAAACCGACGCTAATCTGAAGTCTTATGATAAGTGGAATGAATTATGGGCTGACCTTAAAGAGAATGGAGTGGAATTAACGGATGATAATGAGGAAGCTGCAAATCAGTTGTTGAATTGGTTGGACTTTTGGTCACCGGGAAACCATGACGATAGAACCATTGCAATATTGTATTAAACGTAAAGCATAATGGCAAATAAAATAACTCTGACAGCAAATGACGGAAGTATCGTTGAGTTTTATGATGAAATAAAAGCTCAAGGTGGGGTTAAGGATGTTTATTTTAGTCCTGACAAAACCTATGTTGTCGCTTTCTATCGCAAGCCAATCAATGCTAATGACAGAGAGCGTATCACCAATATTGTTGGTATCTATCGCCAGCGGATTTTCGATACTCCAGAGGGGAATTATTGGAAAAATCTGTTTGCATGGCCTACAAAAATGGTAGAATGGAATGGAAAGACAGGCATCATAATGCCATTTTATGACAAAAGGTTCTTCTTTTCTTCAGGACCATTTAAAGGTAAAGAAAAAGAGGGAAAATGGTTTGCTTCCGCTAAATTGCGTAACAAATTTTTGCCTGCTGACCAAAAAGGAAATTGGCTGACTAACCTTCATATGTGTATCAAGATTGCACGTGCTGTCCGACGACTCCATGCGGCAGGATTGGCACATTCGGATTTGTCTTACAAGAACATACTGGTTGACCCGATTACAGGAAGTGCATGTATCATTGATGATGACAGTTTAGTAGTTCCGGGCAAATTTCCTCCTGAGGTTATAGGTACACCAGATTTCATTGCCCCTGAAGTCATTGAGACCAAGCATCTTGCATTAGATGATAAACAACGGAAACTACCGAGTATCTATACAGACCGTCATGCATTAGCTGTCCTGATATATATGTACCTGCTTAATAGGCATCCGTTAAGAGGCGGCAAGGTGAATGATGTCAATGACAGTGGACGTGATGAGGAATTGTCTATGGGTGCAAAAGCCTTGTTTATTGAGAATCCAACAGACAAGTCCAATAGGGTTAAAGCCCAGCAACTATCCCCTGCCGAGTTGCCACAAGGCGACCCTGCAAAGATGCCATATACTATTTGTGGCCCGTATCTGAAGAAATTGTTTGACCGTGCTTTCGTAGAAGGTTTGCACGACCCGTCAAAGCGTCCGAGTGCAGCGGAATGGGAAGATGCCTTAGTCAAGACAACCGATTTGGTACAGCCATGCCAGAATCCTAATTGTGAAGCCAAGTGGTTTGTATTTGACAACACTACCAAGCCTAAATGCCCGTTTTGTGGCCAGCCATATCACGGACAATTGCCGATATTGAATTTTTATTATGCTCCCTCACATGGCAAATTCATATCGGAAAATTATCGTTTGATGGTATATGACAAGCAAACTCTGTACAAATGGCACGCAAATAATTTAGTATCTCCAAGTGAACGGACATCTGAAGCTGACAAAAAGCCTGTTGGGGATTTTCATTTCTTCAATAATCAGTGGATTCTGATAAATCGCAATCTTCCTGACATGATGGATGTTACAGAGAAGAAGCCTATCGCTATAGGCGAATATGTGCCGCTAACAGAAGGAAGGCAGATATTGCTTGACAAAGGACAGGGAGGACGACTCATTGTTGTTCAACTTGTTAACAATTAGAACGATAATAATCATTTATAAAATCACGAAGCAATAGATATAAAGCAAAATGAAAAAATCAATCGCTCTGCTAATTGGTATTGCATTAATTTTATTAGGTACGTTGACAAGAGGTAATTGGATTATCGGACTGAAATTATTGTGTGCCATATTTCTGGTTATGCTCGTACTTTATTGGAAAATAGCACCCTTTAAGCAACAGCTATTCCCTAAATATCAAAAGGCTTTTGGCATAACAGAAAGAATATTCATGAGATTGCAGAATATCTTAGGCTTTATTCCCAAAATACAAATGGGGCAACGTTTGCAACTTGACACTTCGTTGATTGTATGTATCTTTTTTACGCTTTTGATATTAGTTGTTTTGTGAAAACATTGACTGTATCAACCAAACTGGATAAATCGGAACTAATAATATGGCAAGGAAGAAAATCGTAAGAATACCGGGAGTAAGTTTTTCTTGGAAACGTGCGCTGGGCATAACACAGGCAAAACAGAAATTTGCCCGTCAAACCGGAATACCAACATCCAAGGCTGGATTGGAGCGTAAATTGGGAAAAGCTCTACTTAAAGTCCTATTTGGCAAATAATTATTAATCAATAAGTTTTTCAGTATATGCAACAGAAAAAGCATTACATTGGCTTGACAGATGCAGAAGTCTTGGAGAGCCGTAAAAAGTATGGAGTAAACATCCTTACTCCACCAGAGAAAGAACCGTTATGGAAACAATTTTTGGAGAAGTTCACAGACCCACTTATCATCATCCTGATGATAGCGGGCGTTTTGTCCATTGGAATTTCATTTTACGAGTATTTCGGGCTCAATGAAGGTTTTACTGTGTTCTTTGAACCCATTGGCATTTTTGTGGCAATTTTACTTGCTACCGGGTTGGCTTTCTATTTTGAATTAAAGGCGGATAAGGAGTTTGCCATATTAAACCAAGTGAATGATGACGAACTGGTTGAAGTCATACGAAACTGCAATGCAACTCAAATTCCCAAGAAAGATGTGGTTGTTGGGGATGTTGTCATCATTAATACTGGTGCAGAAGTTCCTGCAGATGGTGAACTGCTGGAATGTGTCAGTCTGAATGTAGATGAATCCACGCTTACGGGAGAACCGATGTGCCATAAGAGCGTTGACGAAAAGGATTTTGACCCAGATGCGACATATCCTACCAATCACGTTCTTAAAGGAACTAAGGTGATGGAGGGGCATGGTATATTCCGTGTGACTGCGGTCGGGGATAAAACAGAAAACGGCAAGGTTTTCGTAGCCGCGCAAATTGATGACAGTGTAAAGACACCACTCAACGAACAATTGGATGGGTTAAGTGACCTGATAACCAAATTAAGCTATGGATTTGCTGCATTAGTAGTTATCGGTCGTTTGTTGATTTACTTTTTGGGAGACAATTCAATGGAATGGGCACATATTACGGCATATGTACTCCAGACGTTAATGATAGCCGTCACTCTAATTGTCGTTGCTGTGCCCGAAGGATTGCCTATGGCTGTAACCTTGAGCCTTGCATATAGTATGCGTAGGATGTTGAAAACTAACAATCTTGTACGCAAGATGCACGCATGTGAAACGATGGGAGCCACAACTGTAATTTGCACGGATAAAACCGGAACACTGACCCAAAATCAGATGAGCGTTGAGGAAGCTCAATTCTACGGTTTGGCTAATCAGGCATTGGGGACAGATGAAACAAGCCGTTTAATAAAAGAGGGCATTGCGCTTAATTCTACGGCATCATTGGATTTAAGTAATCCTGACAAGCCTGTGGTATTGGGCAATCCCACAGAGGGGGCATTGCTTTTATGGCTTAGAAATAATGGCATTGATTACCGCAATCTGAAAGAAGATGCCAATGTAGTGGAAGAATTGCCTTTCTCGACGGAAAGGAAATATATGGCGACAGTTGTTGACTCTGCCCAACTGGAAGGAAAGAAAATCCTCTATGTTAAAGGTGCTCCCGAAATAATCCGCTCCCTTTGCAAGCAAATCGACAAGAATGTGAATATTGCCGATATTGACAGACAACTGACGGACTATCAAAATCGTGCAATGCGTACTTTAGGTTTTGCATACCAAGTATTGAATGACAGTGATATGGCTATCGCAGACGGTAAAGTGGTTGCTGATAACCTTACTTTCATGGGGATTGTTGCCATTGCCGACCCTGTCCGTAAAGATGTTCCAGCAGCCGTGCAAAAGTGTATGGCCGCAGGCATTAATGTAAAAATCGTAACAGGAGATACTCCCGGAACAGCCAAAGAAATAGGGCGGCAAATCGGATTATGGACTAAAAAGGATAGTGACAGTGCAATAATAACAGGAGCGGAGTTTGAGAAACTTTCAGATGACGAACTTGATAAGAAAGTGCTTGGATTGAAGATTATCGCTCGTGCCCGTCCATTGGATAAGAAACGTCTGGTTGAATCCTTACAAAGAAACAATCAAGTGGTAGCAGTAACAGGTGACGGTACGAATGATGCTCCTGCACTCAAGGCGGCTCATGTGGGCTTGTCAATGGGTGACGGCACTTCCGTAGCCAAAGAAGCCTCGGACATTACCATTATAGATAATTCATTCAGCAGTATTTGTCGTGCAGTAATGTGGGGGCGTTCGCTTTATCAAAACATTCAGCGTTTTTTATTGTTCCAACTCACGGTCAATGTGGCTGCATGTTTTATCGTGTTGGTGGGTGCATTCATGGGAACAGAATCTCCGTTGACCGTGACGCAAATGCTGTGGGTGAACTTGATAATGGATACATTCGGTGCTATGGCTCTTGCCTCATTACCACCTTCACAATCTGTAATGAAAGACAAACCTCGTGACCGTAAAGCCTTCATCCTTACCAAACCTATGATGAAAGACATTCTCGGTGTTGGCGGATTTTTCTTCTTGCTGCTTGTTGTGTTCCTTTATATATTCCAGCACACTGAAATCACGCAAATGACAGACCTGTTGCATTGCAAGCTCGGTGAAGCCAATGGATTGTCACCATACGAACAGACTCTATTGTTTTCAATTTTTGTGTGGACGCACCTTTGGTATATGTTCAATACCCGTTCATTTGAAACAGGAAAAAGTTTCTTCCAACTTAAGATGAGCAAAGAGTTCTTTACTATTGTCGCTATTATTTTCATTGGGCAGATAGTGATAGTTGAAGTCCTTTATGATTTCTTTAACTGTACTCCAATGAAACTTATAGACTGGGTGATAATAGTGGTTCTTTCCTCACTGGTTCTTTGGGCAAGAGAGTTATGGCACTTACTAACCAAAAGGGGATAAATTGCTTTTCAAGAAAACAAGTAAAGAGGATGTGGGGTATAAACCTATATCCTCTTTTTCAATATATACAGGTTGCCCGACTTCGGAGGAGCAGCCCGGCGGCAAGGCTTTCGGGAGTAACCCGAAAGGTTTCGAGTAACTCGAAACATACCTTGCTGCTGCCACTTTTCGGCAGTAACCGAAAAGCCTTCGGGTAACTCGAAGGACACCTTGCTGTGCTTTTGAGAGCACAAGAAATCCGTCAGCAAACGGATTTGAATTAGTGCTGTTATTTCGGATTTCAAAGCATCGTTTCCCGATGCCCAAGCTGCCCAAAAGAAGAAAGGAAATGAGGGTATAAGAGGGCATAAGAGAGTGGTTATATCCGCATGAATGCTTGCAAGCCAGACTGCGTGTGGGTTCTCGTGAATGCAAACACGTGCGGACATACACACACTGGCCTGCAAGCCTGCCCGCACTCCGACCTGCCAGCCATCCTGCTTGCCTGCCGACCGGTCTGCCTGCGTGCCTGCCTGCCGGCACACAGACAAGCGCGCAGGCAGGCTATTCGCAAACGATTAGGCTCAAATACAATGTGGAAACGGTATTGAATTAAAAGTAGGACAGTGCTACTGATTTTCATCAGCAAGATGTGCAACAAATGTACAATAATGACAAGATGTTTGATTTACTCTATTTTTCAGAGGAATAACTTTGGCAATAAGGAAGAAAAACACTACTTTTGCAAATGAGAAAAGCGTTCTTATGATTAGTGCAGAACATAGCAGAATATAGAAGCCTGCTGGTTTCCAAGTCGTTACCTGTCAAGCTGACAATCTTTGTAAGTCCCTTGTTTTCAATGAGTAAGAGAAAGTAATATGTCTTGAGCAATGAAAGGTCATGTCGAAGCCGTATGTCCGTCCCAGTTCTCTGGTGAGCTTGATGAGATACCCCCGGCAATAGAGGTTGAAAATCCTGTCACTTTTACGCTCGTGGCGGTATTTCTCGATGATCTGCAACGGCACGTTCAGCAGGCGGATGGCCGAGGGCGTTTCGGTCTTCTGGCGCCGGATGTGTATCCAGTACGTTCCGTCGTCCGACTGCGTGATGTCTTTTTCGGACAAGCGTTTCAGGTCGGCGTAGGACAACCCCGTGAAGGTAGCGAAGAGAAACCAGTCCCGCACCCGCTGGAGGTTGGGTTTATCGACGGGAGTTTCCATCAGCTTTTTGAGGTCTTCGAGTTTCAAATGGCGGCTCTTGCGCCGGGGCAGTTCCGGGTGCAGCTTCCCGTAAGGGTCGCGCCGGAGTGTACCCTGACTGACAGCCCGCTTGGTCATTTTCTTCAACCGGTAAAGATGCTCGTGTACTGTCTTGGGTTTCATTTCACGATCTGTACGCAGGAATATTTCAAAATCATCGTAGAACTCCCGGTCAAGGCTCCGCAACGCTACATCCTCCTTTTCCTTCCTTTTTTTCACGAAGGAGGCTAAAATATTATAGGAGTTCTCGTAACTTTCATAGGTTTCTTCCTTGCGATCCACGCCGACACGCTTGCGGAACTCCTCGTTATGCTCGCGGAACAAGGCAAGGAGGGTGAACGGTTTCTGCCCGATTCCTTCCACGGCGTTTTTGACCAGCTCGGCCGTCACGAAACCGAGGCTTTTACGAATATGACGGTAATGTCCGGTGATTTTTTCGGTCAGTTTCTCTATTGCCAGGTTTACCGTTCGGGCGTTCTCGCTTCGTCCGTTCGCCCTTTTGGTTTCCGGATTCCAAAGCGATGGATCGACAAACGCGTTGATATTGATCGGGGCCGACTTGGTGTCGATGCTTACCTTGCATAACAATTTACATGTTCCGTCCTTGCGGACTTTCGTGCGGTTGATGTAGAACAGCAGGGAGAACGTGCTGCGACGTTTTATCTCTTTATTATTCGTTTCCATAATCGTTGTGAATTTGATTGTCAATGATAGATTAAATAGCTACGGAGAAGCGGTCGGCAATCTTTTCCTCTAAAGACCGGGTATCCATGTCGATCTTGTCATCGGTCACTTTGGCGTAAATCTGCGTCGTGGAAATGCGGCTATGCCCCAGCATTTTACTGACGGTTTCAAGCGGGACACCATGCGAAAGCGTGATCTCGGTGGCGTAGGTATGGCGTCCGCAGTGAAAGACGAGCTTCCGTTCAATTCCGCAAATGGCGGCAATACGTTTCAGTGTCCGGTTGAGTTCGTTGTTGCTGTACATCGGCAGCAGTTTTCCTTCCGGGGCCATATCCCGGTACTTGTCGAGGATGAGCAACGGTATGTCGAGCAACGGCACTTCATAGTCGATTTTCGTCTTCTTGCGGGCGGTCTTGATCCATACCTCACCGTCCTCGGCCACTTCCAGATCCTCCGTCGTCAGGCGGCACATGTCCCCGTAAGGGATACCCGTGTAGCAGGAGAAGAGGAACAGGTCGCGGATATGGTAGAGTTTCGGGTCGTGCAGGGGTGTGGTCATCAGCCGTTGTAACTCCGCTGCGGTAAGGTATTTCTGTTCCCGCTCGGGATGTTCGGCTTCATAACCCGCGAATGGGTCGGCAGTGATAATCCCTTCCGCGATGGCTTCCCCGACAATCGTGTTCAACCGTGTGACAAGCAACACGATAGTTCCCAGGGCAAAGCGGCGCTCCGTGCGTAGGTAGAGGTCATAGTTGTCGATGAATGAACGGTTCAGGGCCGTGAAAGGAACATCCGACAACTTGTATTTCTCCTGGATGAAAGCAGCCACACAGTTACAAGCATAGCGGTAAGATTGCGCTGTTCCCTTTTCCCGGTTCACGCCGACACGTTTTTCGAAATGTTCGATGAACGTCCGGAAATAACCCAACAGGGTTTCCTGCCCGAAAGCCCTCCCCAACAACAGATTCCTTATTTCTTCAGCCGTTACATTCTCACGGGTGGCTGACAGTTCGTCATAAATGGAAATGGCTGAAGCTCGCAAATCGTCCAGTTGCCGGTTGATTTCCCGCGCGGCGTTACTTTTACCCGTGGCACGTCCGGATGCCCACAGTGCAGCGGGTACGGACATTTTCGCACTAAAAGCCGCTTCTGAAAATTTGCCGACAACAAGTTTCGCCATGACCGGGCAATGTCCCTCGTCATTCATTTCGCTCTTTTTGAGGTAGAACGTAACCGTTACATCCGTCTGTTTCATAACTCTATTTTTTTTATGTTGCAAAATTACTTGATATAGAGTTATTTACAGTTATGAAAATTATAGCGGAACAAAGAATAAAACCCCGGATGCCGGTAACATAACCTGTATTTCCATGAAAAACGGAAAAAAACGGTTATCTTTACGGGCAAAATATAGGGTTCTTTGCATGGTGAACGGTAAAACCGCGGGTGGTCAAGCGTTATTTTGCCGGATTATCCGGGGCTAAAAAAGGCAACGGATAAGTAGCAAATCTGTCTCTTAACCTTTCATTATCCTGCATTTTAGCGATTTGGAAAGGCATAGAAGAATTTGGCTTAACTCTCCTCAATACCAAACACTTACTTTATTTATCCAAATTTTGTCGTTTTTTTGCGAGTTCTTCGTATATTTGCAATCGGATTGAGACAACTCTATCCAAGACATATTTAGAAAAGAAAGAAGCGTTATGCTTATCTTGTAAATCGAAAACGTAGGAAATTTTCAGATGTAGTACAAGGAAGGCATAGTGGTTCTCACGCTATAGCGTGGGCTGCTATATCCATATCTGTACTACAGATTTCCTACGACCTTCGATTTAAGACGTGGTATTTGCAGTTCACGCTTTTATTATTTAATAACAGCCTTCTAAGGACTGGGAAGACATAAAAGAACTTAGGATGATGGATAAATTATCGGTTCACGCAAAAAAGACATTTCTTTCCCAACGACTTATTGCATGGGTATGTTGCTTATGCGCTATCGGAACAGCGGCAAAAGCATACGCAAATAATGATCCTACGTTTACAGTTTCTGCTCCGGAGAATATCGAAATTAATAAACAGTTCCGGCTGACATTTATTGTATCTTTCCCGGAGAAACCTGCTACTGTTGAAATACAGAATCTTGCTGTGCCCGAATTGAAAGGCCTTAAGGTGTTACTTGGCCCCACCAAAAGCAGTGCCACCAATGTGGAAAAAGTAGATGGAGAAATAAACCGGAAATATCAAGAGTCTTATACTTATGTGTTGCAGGCATTACAGGTGGGCAGGTGTTCCATTCCCTCTGCAAGTATTGTGGTGAACGGGCATCAGCTACATTCGCAGCAACTCGCAGTGAATGTCGTACCTGACGGGAAATTACCTCCTTCTTCCGACCCACAACCAAAACCGGATGTCTTTATGACAATGAACGTATCAGAACGCTCTCCTCGTATAAATGAACCCGTCGTGTTGGAATGCAAGTTATATACCACATCCCTTGCAGATAGCCTCGCCAATATGGAACAACTCATCTCTTCGGACGATTTCAAAATAGAACCGATAGATTTGCGGGGCAGCGCATGGCAAATAGAGCATCGGAATGGAAAGAATTATCAGGTGGCGGTGTTCCGGAAGTTATTACTCTATCCCCTACGGGCGGGAGAACTTCGTATAGGAGACCTGTACATGGATGTTTATATCAGGCGGTACAATCTTTCTTCAGACCCGTTTGAAGCATTTTTTGAGGACGGCAACCACCAATTCGTAAAACAACGGGTGAACTGTCAGGGCATCACTCTCCATGCACACGAATAAACAGCTAAAACTTATGGATATGAAAACGAAAACAATTGTAACCGCAATGCTGCTGGCTACGGCGTATGTGCTGTTAGTCAATCTGATGTTCCTGTCCGGTTTCGGTAAGGATGAAATGGTAAAGGTTGGTTGGTATAGTGAGTTCGGAGGAAACAGCACGACTACCCTATATCCTCTTTATGTGTGGCTTAACTTTCCTTACACAGTTTGCTTTTATTTCTTCACGACGCTTTTCTTCGCCAAAGTGAAAGTACACGTAAACAAGTGGCTGGGCGAAACGGCTTTTGTGCTGTGGTGTGTCAGTCTCGTTCCGATTTTGGTGAATACCGTTTACGACTTGTATATGGTATCCAGTTTTGACGGAGATGAAATGTACCGTTCTTTGGAGAATTATTGGGAAACGGAAGGCAAGTCTGATTATCCTTTTATGTGGCTTCTGCTTTCGTCCCGTGTAGGGAATAATCGGAATTGGATGAACGATTTGAATTATTACGGTAATTGGGCGCTTTGGGCAGCTTTCTTGGCATTTGCCATTGTCTTTGCCTTACTGTTTAAGAAAGACAAAGTATTAGGCATTGCGGGTGCGACAGTTATGGTGGTATCTATCCTGCTGAACATGTTTCTGCTGCCATGCGGGTATATTGCCATCGACCTGTGTTGGATTGCATTATGTGCGGCAGTCTTATGGAGATTGCGCCAGTCGTCATTTGATAAACCGTTCGTTTTGCCATGAGAAGATTTTTATTAATACTGGCGGTAGTCCTTTTTGCGATGACCGCTTTTGCCGCCATTGCTCCCGGTCTATATCGGGTAAACGTTAACTCCACGCTCAATGTGCGCAATGCACCGGGTGGGGCTAAAATCGGATCGTTGTCCAATGGAGATCTCGTGCAGGTGACGGCGTGCGAAGATGATTGGGCACAAGTGTCTTTGAATGACGGTCGCACGGGCTATGTGCATGAACAATACCTTGAGCCTTTCTCCACTCTGGCTGCTCCGGCTGGAACATCTTACTCCACAGTCGGTCTTTCCGAACTCCGGCATTATACCCCTTTTGCCATATTGCTGTTTGCCGTCATTGCCTTCATCGGACTACGTACAGATACCAGATCGTTGTTCCACGCAGGTTGCCTTTTATGGGGCGGGGCTGAACTGTTCATGTTCGGAGCTGGGAGTGACAGCGCACTCGTCTGGTTCTGCGACCCTTCGGATGTAGGATGGATATTTACTATTATCAATTTTTTTGTAGCTATTGGCATCCTGTTCTTCCAGTACACTATTTACCGGGAGTTTACGGGCAGTCTTTTCGATGGCTTTTGGAGAAAACTTCTGTTTGGTATCTTTATCATTGTAGGAGTAATCCTGTTCTTAGGTATTTTTAATTACAATAGATACGACAGTATCACCCCTGATTCGCCAGAAACTCCGTTCTTTAACGAGACTTGGCATTTCGTACTTGCTTTCGTTGCCTATATGGCAGTATTGCTCTATTTGTTAAGAGATTGTGGTATTTGGATGAGCCTTTCGTTCACGGTGTTTGCTTTTGGTTTGGGAATTTCTTTTCTTGGAATGTTGAGCACCTTGATACTTGGAGCTTTACTGTGGCTGGGGCTGGCAGCATTCTCCGGCAGTGGAGGGAGCAATGGAAGTCGCGGAAATATCATAATTGAAGATTATGACGGTACGTATGAAGCCTACGAACATGGCTTTGGAATCTACAAAGATGTAACAGGTTCAGGCAAGACGTGGCGAAAGGAGGATTCTCAATATATCAGAATAAATTAAACATCGTCCATTATGAAAACGATCAGAAGTATGCTCAAACATTTATTCTTGGCTGTTCCGCTTATGCTCATAGTGTCATGTAACAGTCAACCACCATCTACCCTTATACCGCACCGTTGCGAAAACGGGAAATTCGGCTATGTCGATGAAAAAGGCAAGGAATGTATAGAAGGCAAATACGATTATGCCGAAGAATTTTCCGAAGATTTGGCAGTAGTGCAAGTGGGCAGGTACTTTGGGTACATAGACCGTAAAGGAGAAATCGTCATCCCGCTACAATATACTCAGGCTGCTTACTTCCTCCAAGGCAGGGCATTGGTGGCAAAAGAGGAACTGTATGGTTTCATCGACAAGGAAAACAGGGAAATCATTCCCTGTATTTATGAACGTATCACGCCGTTTGCCTCACACGAAGCCTATGCGGTAAAGAACGGAAAGACAGGCATCATCGATACGGAGGGTAAAGTGCTCGTGCCGTTTGAATACGATAAAATAGAACAACTGAAAAGCGGGCTATTCGTTGTTAACCAAGCCGGCAGGGAGGGTTTCCTCAATGCGCAGAAACAAATGATTCTGCCCTGCCAATACGGTTACTATACCATAGAGGATAAAGAAGGCAAGCCCCTGATAGTGCTGCGCACAAAAGACGACACTCCCTATTACCGCATCTCGTATAATTCCAGATACGGTCTGATGGACTTTGAAGGCAATGTACTGACACCATGCAAATACGAGAAAATAGGTGCGTTTACAGACGGAAACCTTGCCCATGTCATTCTCAACGACAAGGTTGGCTACATTGACTCGAACGGAAAAGAGGTCATTCCGCCCATATACGACTATTCGAGAACGCTGCCGGGAAACAGGTATGCGCTTTATAAAGACGGTCTTTGTTATCTGGTGGATAACCGGACAGGCAAGCAAGTCACATCCCAAGTTTATAACAAAATAGAGCAATATAGGGACAACCTGCTCAAAGTTTCCCTTGATGGGAAATATGGCATGATAGACCCGGACGGAAATATTGTGCTCGAACCAATCTATGATGAAATGTATGTATATGACGATTGGCTGAAACTTTATATCAAAGGAAGCGGAAAGGATGGTTTTGCCGGACGTGCTACCGTAGAAGAAGCCAAGTTGGTTATTCCTTGTGACAGATATGTCCGCATTGAAAGCTTCAACTTGGGTGGCGGCCAGTATGCCGAAGCGGTCAAAGCTGTCGCCAAATACACGTACCGGAACGGTGTTGTCAACCGGCAGGGAAAAGAGGTTGTCCCTTGCCAATATATCCACATTTACATGATAGAAAACGGAAAATGTCTTGTCATGGAGTCTGGTACTAACCAGCGAAAGTGGGTAAAATTGAATGAATAGCAACATTAAAGTATACACAATTATAATAAAAATCATAGAATAAAAAATAATTCGGCTGAATATAAAAGGAATAGAGTACCGGCTTAAACAAGGAAGCTGCCGACATAGAAAGACAACCGGAGAAATGACCGTGCAGAATAAAGTCTCCGAAACCTGTTTTACAGGATCGGAGACTTGTACTGCAAGACAATCCTCTGCCGGGGATTAGCGTTTGCCATGTGTATGTCTGCAAAAATAGTTTTGCAGGGATTGGTAACGGTTCGGAATGACCGCATTCTCATTGAAACCGTTCAGGCAATGAAGCAATGCTTTTTCGAGCGTGATGTATCGGCGACTGAAAGTCTGTACATTATCCAAGCAACAGGCTTCCAAAGCGTATTTGAACGGTGCAAGATTTTCAGGTTCTCTCCGAATCCGCACATACCACAGGAAGAACAACTGAATCGTGAAACTGTCGGATTCACCTGCTTTCATCAAATGTTCTTCATCAAGCAGCCGTCGGACAAACTCCGGGGTAAGCTGACAATCATTTTTCCGATAATACTTGCGTTTTGCCGTATTATAGGCTGCAAACTGTTCGATGTCCTGTGCCGTCAGCCTATATACTTCCGAGTAAAATGCACGTACTTCTTTACCTGTAACAACGATTTTCTCGTCTCCGAACTCGTATTCATACGCTTTTTCATCGGAGATTTCCTCTTCTGTAAAGGTCTTGAACCCGTAACATTCCGTTACGATGAACGGTTCTTTTCCGAACTTCGCCAGAGATTCGAGGGCATGGAGGCTGTTGCAGGAGAAGAACATGTCGTTTCCAATACTTTCACCGCTTTCCAGCAGCCGGATTTTTACGTCTTCGGAATCGTTGGTGTACTTCCATACTATCCGACAGCTTGCATAATGGGGATTCCTGCCGTTTGCCTCGACAAATCCGGCAAATCCGCTCTTGATGGCGGCCTTTGTCTTCTCTACATCCGTCAGGACGCTTCGTACCTTACAAGTTTCGCACCGGCCGAATTGCAAAGAATCGTCGGAAATTTCCGTTATCACTTTAGTGTTGGGGTTTATCGTGGCTTCGCATACTACCTGCGTGCCGCCACATCGTGTACATATTATACTCATATTTTGATAAGATTAAAAATTAATATATCCTTCTATCCGCTATTTTGAACTTGTCGATAAGGTTCTACCAACAGCTGCAATTCCTTTTCAACCAAACAGTTTGTCCAAATTCTGCTTAAAGCATAGCATTCGGAGACACTTCCTATCCGTCCCAAATTTTCCTGTCCGTAATTTGACTAACATTTGTACGCATAATACATAAAAGTTAAATTAAACATCGTTTTTCTTTTCCCTCTCTTCGGAAGCTTTTCGGCTTTCCTTGCCGGGAGAGATTTTACATGCAAGTCAGACAGTAGGGAAAGGACGGAAAGGCAAGCAAACGACCGGGGATTTCACGGAATACCCAACCCGACAGGTACGACATGGCGGGGGACTGAAAGGACATCTCTGATTTGGGAAGGCTGCCGGGCAAATCCACGAGCCGTTAGCATGGCGGTGCTTGACGCCGGACGACTGCTGTACCTTTGCATGGAAAAATCCAACCGGCGAGAGAATGTTAACGGGAAGAAAAGGGAAAAGGGTATAGCGGAAAGATATAAAATAATTGTAAAATAAGATGTTACGCCTACAATTATATACAAAATCCTTTCATATCGAACCATCATGCCTTATTTATACCGGACGGGAGCAATGTCGCTCCCGTAAAATAATTAAGGACTATGATAATAGGTTATTTAAGGGTCAGTACGGGCAAACAGAATCCGGCTAACCAGCAAGACGAGATCCGGCGTTTCGCCGACAGTAGAAATCTTTCCGTCAGCCAATGGGTAACGGAGGTCGCCAGCGGCAAGAAGAAGGAGTGCGACCGCAAATTAGGAGGGCTGATACGGCGCATGAAGCATGGCGACACGCTGATTGTCACAGAAATATCGCGTCTAAGCCGCACGCTAACGGACCTCATGGCCATCATGGGCAAATGTCTGGAGAAAGGAATCAACCTTTACACGACCAAGGAGGGGTATTCGTTTGACAACTCCATCAACAGCAAGGTGCTCTGCTTCGCTTTCGGCTTGGTAGCGGAGATTGAACGCAATCTAATTTCGATGCGCACCAAAGAGGCGCTCGCCCTGCGGAAAGCCGAGGGTGTCGTCCTCGGACGAAAAAAAGGCAGCTACACGAAAATGAATGTGCTGATCGAAAACCGGAAAGTCGTCGTCGGCATGTTGAAACGGGACTGCACGATTGCCGATATATGTAGGCGTTTCAACATCTCGCGAGATACATTTCTGAAATTCCGCAGCCGCTATAAAGAAATAGATAAAGCCATGAAAGAAAAAGAGATAAGACGAAAAGGAATGTCACAAAAACGGACGGTATGATTTTACGTTGGTTAAATCGTTGGTTAAATCGTTCGTTTTCAGCCACAAAATTACAAAAACATGAGCTATCCACAACAAAAATCTGCAAAAAATTGCGTTTCAGCTCTTTGAGTAGGGCGAATTTTCCCGGAGTGTCCGAATAATACGACCTTTTTTCGATAGCTTTTTTAATGAACAAATAAATCGGCATAACAGACAGTTATCAGGCTGATTATTTGTTGGTTTGGTGTTTTTTTGCCTTTAAATGAAAAGGCATGGCACGAGAGAATTGAATAAATAGCTGATATATAAATAGGCATAGACTATGACAATGAAACGAATACTGTTATTATTTCTCTTGTTCTGCGGCGGGTATGTTCATGCACAAGAGTTGGACTCGGTCCGTATCTATTACCGGCAGGGCCACAGAGAAGTGGACGTGCTCTTCAGGGATAATCGCGCGGAATTGGAGCGTTTTATCCGCATTCTACGCGAAGAATACGGGGCGAACCGACTTGAAGGCGTTGTGGTACGTTCGTGGTCATCGCCCGAAGGTGTGAACCATCTCAACGAGGTGTTGTCAGATCGCAGGGCCGATTCCCTGAAAACCTATCTCGTGCGCCACGCCGAAATTCCCGACAACTTGGTCTGTATACATGGCGAGGGCATCGCATGGGATATGTTGCGCCGGATGGTCGCCGCATCGGATATGCTCTATAAAAAAGAGGTATTGCACATCCTCGACCATACACCGGTATGGGTGTTCGACAAGGCGGGTCGCGTAGTGGACGGACGAAAAAAGCAGCTCATGGACCTGCGCGGCGGTATGCCGTACACCTACATGCTGGAGAACTTCTTCCCAGATTTACGCTCCAGCCTTTCGGTGGTCTGCTACCGGAAACCCGAACCGCCTGTAAAAGTCATTCCCCAAAAAGAGTCGGAAGTGAAAGAACCGGAACCGGTCCTGCAACCCGATAGCGTGGCGGAAACGACCTCCGAACCAGCAACGGTGCGGCAGGAAGCGACCGTGCAACCTCAGAGAGCGATGGTGCAGCGACTGGCCATCAAGACCAACCTGCTTTACGATGCGATACTGATGCCCTCGCTCGAAGTAGAGTACCGCATCGCCGACCGCTGGACGGTGAACCTTGAAGGCGAGATGGCATGGTGGAAGAACGACGGCAAGCACAGGTATTATCAAGTGGCAACAATCAGCCCGGAGGGACGCTGGTGGTTCGGGCAAAAGCAAGGCAGCCCGTGGCACGGCCACTACCTCGGCGTGTTCGGAGGCTTCACGTGGTACGACCTCGAAAACGGCAAGGAGGGCTATCAGGGCGAAGCCGAAATGGTCGGAGTCAGCTACGGCTACATGTTCCCCATCGGACGGCGGCTCTCCTTAGAAGCCGGTATCGGCGTGGGGTACATGCACAGCAAGTATGAGGTGTACGACCCGATACCTTATCTGGGCGGCACACATTACGTCTATCGGCAGACCAGCAAGCTGGACTACTTCGGGCCGCTGAAGTTGAAACTGACGCTCGTTTGGCGTTTGTGGGACACGGATAAGAAGAAAGGAGGCGCACGATGAGACGCACACCGCTATATATGGCATTATACGCCGCCACGCTTCTGTTGTTGGGCGGTTGCCGAAAGGATCTCTGTTACGACCACCCCGACCATGCTTTCTCCGTTCAGGTAAACCTCACCGCCACGTGGGAGCAGGAATGGGAACGCAGCTACCAGACCGACTGGCAGTCCGTGTGGAACCCTGCATGGCCCCAACGCTATGACGACCTTCGCCCCGACGTGCCCACCGGCATCCGTGCACGCATCTATACCGGCGGCACCGCCGAGAACGAGGGCAACCTGTCGCCCGAAGGAGGCCGTCTTTATATGAACGAAGGTACGCACGACCTGTTGTTCTACAACAATGACACGGAATACATCGTCTTCAACGACATCGCCGCACTGGCTTCCGCAAGTGCCACCACCCGTAGCCTGACGCGGGGGGCTTTCGAAGCCCTGCACGCGGGGGAACGTACCGTGAACCAGCCCGACATGCTTTACGGCGCATACATAGGCAGCTACGAGGCCCTGCCCACGCAGGAGACTGTCGGTCTGCCCGTGCGTTTGCAGCCGCTCACCTATACCTACCTCGTGCGCTACGAGTTCCAACAGGGGTTTCAGTACGTGGCCCTCGCACGCGGAGCATTGGCAGGCATGGCCGAGAGCGTCTATCTGAACGACGGACACACCGGACCGGAAGCGGCTACCGTGATGTTCGACTGTACCCTGCGTGACTACGGTCCGGAGGCCACAGTGAAATCCTTCGGCATTCCCGACTACCCCGGCGACCACTACGGCGACGGCACCCGCACCACGGAACGCTCCTACCACCTCAATCTCGAAGTGCGTCTGCACAACGGCGCGATGAAGACCTTCGAGTTCGATGTGACGGACCAAGTGAAGGCCCAGCCCCGTGGCGGCGTGATTATCGTCTCCGACGGCCTTGTCATCACCGACGAGGAAGGTGCGGCAGGCTTCGACAGCGGTTTCGACATCGACGTGGAGGGATGGGGCGATTACATCGACATCCCCCTGCCATTGTAAGAAGGGTGACCTGTATAAAACAGATGTATTGATAACTAAATGATTAACCAAACAATAATGTATTTTTAATTTAAGCTTTTGCATCATGAAAAAGAGTTTATTTTTGCTGGGAGTCGCCGCAGCGGTGTTCTCCGGCTGTAGCAATCAGGAAGTGATGGACGTGGCCGAATACGCCAACCAGCCCATCGAGTTTACAACTTTTGTGGACAAGACCACCCGTTCCGGTGATGTCACATCACAAAATTTCCAGAAGTTCTGGGTATTCGCACAGAACAAAGGCACAGGCGACCAGAACTGGGCAGACGCCTTTACCAACGTGCAGGTGAGCAAAGCAGGCGACAACGAATGGCTACCCATAAACACCTACTACTGGGAAAAAAACAAGGAATTCCGCTTTGCGGGCTATGCCAACGGGGAAAGCCAGCTTAACAAGTCGATTGTCAGCTACGATGCGGGCTCGCAGAGCGGAGGATCGACCTCCGGCCTGCTGACTTTCACGGCGTACAGCACGGACGGGAAGAACGACCTCGTAGCCGCAATGGGCAACGAGTCCAACTACACATGGGACGGCACAGCGTCGGGCGAAGCCCCGAAAGTAAGCATGACGTTCCGGCACATGCTGTCCAAGCTGACCTTCACGTTCAAGACCAAGATGGCCAACACCTACACCGTGGCTGTGAACAACCTACGGATAGAGAGCGCAACGACCAAGTCCACGGGAACGTACCACAAGGCCAACGAAGGCACAATCACGTGGAGTACTGACCAGCTCTCAAACACTACGGGCACATACACTTTCGACAACATCACCGACGTGACTGCCGACGCTGCCAACGAACAGGGATACTTCAGCCAGACATGCGCACCGCTGTTCGTTATTCCGCAGACCTGCGGCACGTTGAGCGTCCAATTCACCGCAGTGGTAAAGAACGCTGCCCAAGAAACGATAGGACAGCAGGATTTCAGTGCCACATTGAGCTACAATCCGAGCAACAGCGAAACCAGCTTGCAGAAGAACACATGGACAGCCGGGTACTACTACAACTACACGGCAGAGCTGAAGATGGAAGACATCAACACCGACCCGAACGCCAAGCCTATCAAGTTTGATGTAACCGTAGATAAGTGGAAAGATACTACGCCGGGTGATGACCTTAATTTGACTGATAAAAAGAACTAAACGCTTACCGTACCAGCCAATCCGTTTCCGTGAGTTGCGCGACCCACTTCCGTGAGTTGAGCAACTCAGCGCGGCGAGTTGAGCAACTCACCATGACGAGAAACTTAACTCAGCGAAACGAGATACGCAGCTCGGCCGGTTAGGCCAATCGGACCGAAGAATACAGGCCGGGCGGGGTTGAATGTTCCCTTCCCGGCCACAATGATACAGGACAGACCGCACACATGCAGCTTTCCTGCAAGAACGGAATAACCTTTATATGATGAGATATATGAACAGAAGAAAGAACACCCTCGGAATCCTGCCCCTGCTGGCGACGGTGCTGTTGTCAGCGGCTTCCTGCACGGAAAGCGTGGTGCAGGACATGGAGACAGCCGGAGACAGCGGGGCGATACGTTTTTCGCTACCCACGCTGACACGCTCCGCCATCGGGAGTGCGGACGACCTGAACACCGACGGCCAGTCGTTCAGCGTGTGGGGCAGCTACCGCCACACCAGCGGCACGGACAACGACGTGCAGATATTCGACAACACGACCGTGACCTACGGTTCCGGTACAGGCTGGACCTACGGAGGCGGCCTGCTGTACTGGCAGTCGGGCAACACCTACGACTTCTACGCCCTCTATCCGTCCACCGGAACGCTGGGCGATGCCGTGTCCGTCGCCTGCACGGACGGCACCTTTACCGTCAAGAACTTCGTCGCCACGAAAGGGCACGACCTGATGACGGCGGAACGAACAAATATAGTAATCGAGGCAGACAAAGCCCCCGAATCTGTCAGCTTCAAATTCTCCCATCGGCTCACAAGGCTGGCCTTCAATATCAGGGCCGTGGGGCGCGGTGTAACGGTTACTTCCTTCAAAGTGAACGGCGTGACTTACAAAGGCGACCTTACTTGGAATGCCTCCGGTGGAAGCTCGTGGAGCAACACCGCCAAGACAAACGACAGCGATGCCCTGTTGGCCGCAAAGGATATTTCCATCACAGCCGGCGAGACCCGCAACATGCTGGGCGACGTGCTGTTACTCCCGCACACCGACCTGACTGGTACCGAAATCGCCGTGAGCTACCGTTTCGAGGGCGAGACCGCCGACCGGAATTCCACGGTCAACCTCTCTGGCGGGAATGCGAAACAATGGGATGCAGGCAGCCAATATGCCTACACCCTGACCGTTTCGGCCGCTTCGCTCGCAATCAACGTGAAGGTTCTCGACTGGGATGAACAGGACACCTCCGTGTCATGGCAATAAAATGAGAAATTTATAGACAACAATACATACGGTGTATGAAAGCATATATAAAACGATATTTACCGCATCCTTTCTCCCTGCTTCTGCCAGCCGCCCTCGCATGGGCTGCCAGCCTGTTGGCCGGCTGCACGGACCGAGTGGACGAATGGATACCCGACGGACGCACAGCCTCCGTTACCCTGCACGTACCAATGGCCGATATACGTTCCACGCACACCACGGACGAGGAGTACAAGGCCGCTGAAGAGAAGATAAACACCTTGCGCATATTGGTATTCTCGCAGGACAAACCTGTCATCAACAAACAGTTCAAGGAAGCCGACCTCTCCGGCGGCAGTGTCACCATCGAGGGTGTGCCGGTAGGTACTGTGGACATCTATGCCGTGGCCAACGAGGCCGCCCTCGGCAAGGACTATTCCGACATGGCAGACTTCGAGGACAACCTCGTGCAGGTCGGCAACACCAAAAAAGCTTTGGTGATGGATGAACACCGCACGCACTTCCCAAAACGCTTTACGGAGCAGGAAATCGCACAACACGGCCTACCCATGAGCTGGCATCGCGATGTGCAGATAATTCCATCCGACGGCACGCCGCAGACCATCGAAGTGGAACTGGAGCGCTCCGTGGCCAAGCTCAACGTCATTATGAACAACACGCTGAGCCACCCGATTACCATCACTTCCATGACTTTCGGCGAGTTCTTCGGCGACCGGCTCTACCTGTTCCGCGAGCAGACCCTTGACGTTCCCGACGACACGGAGTATGATGTTCAAAACTACGAGAGCCTCTCTGTCGAAATCGGAGGTTACGGCAGCAAGACGCTGGCCCTTTACATCTATCCCTCATACGCATGGACGGATGCAAGCAAGAACTCGCCATATACCATCGGTTTCACCACAAGTACAGCTCCCTATGACGCCATACCTTTCATCAACGAATACGGCGGCGCTCTGAACTCTATCGCCCGTAACAAGCAAGTGAACATACACGCCACACTCAGTTCGGAGGCCAACCTCACGCTAAAATTTGAAGTAAAGGACTGGGATACGGAAGAGATAACCGTTCCCCCGTTCAATTAAACGAAACTGCATGTCATTTGAGTTATGAGAACAAGACATAAAAACATATTGACCTTGCTGGCGGCCATGCTGCTGGCGGTAGGACTGTACTCGTGTACCGAGGACCCGTTGTTCGAGGAGCGTGCCCGCGTGGCAGAGGGGCTTCCCGCACGTGTAATGCTGGACTTCCGGTCCGAGAAGAGCTGCGTGGAGACCCGTGCCGCGCAGGACGCTACCTACGAGAACCGTGTGAACAACCTCTACGTGTTCATCTTCAACCCCGCCGGGGAGGTGCATTACCGCAATTTCTTTACTGACGACATCAGCTATAACGGAGACTACAGCAAAGGTTCCGTCATGATAGAGACCACCTCTCTGAACAAGGTACAGATAGTCTGCATCGCCAATCTATCTACTGAATCCGTAAGTTCCGGCTATGATGTCAAAAAATCGGACATGGAGTCTATAACATCGCGGTCAGACCTCGAAGCCTTCGTAATGAAGATGGACGAGCATACCGTGGAACGCTCCACGCAGTTCATGATGACAGGCTATGCTTACGATGATAAAAATTCCACGAGCAACCTTGTCAACATTCCCGGTACGGAAAGCGGTCCCGCCTCGCTGGAGTGTACGCTGCGGCCCGAGCGGACGGACGCGAGGGTGGAGTTCGTGGTGAAAACCGAGAAACCCTCCGATAAGAACTGGACGGCACTTGACTTCCGTCCGCGCGGCTGGCGGGTGGTGAACGTGCCGGCCCAGTCGTTGCTGCTGCCCCACGGGACAGGCGATGCCGATGGTGACGGTTGCACCTACTTCACAACCGAGGAGATGCCTTTCGAGACTACCGAGCGGGATGACAATTACCTCTACACTTCCGGTGGCTTCGTGTTCTACATGCCGGAAAACCGCAAGACTCCCAAACAGGCCATCTCCGGCGAAGGGCTTAGCGCTGCGGAACAGTACGCCCTACGCGAGGAACGCGAACACAAAAACACGGGCGACTATACGGACAAACCCGGTCAGCAGTTCGAGAACGGCGACTTTGCCTACGCCCCCGCCAACGCCACCTACGTGGAAATGTCCGGCACACTGTCCTATAAGGATGACAAAGGCAATACCGTCAATGCCGACGTGACCTTCACCGTACATCTGGGCTACGCCGACGGCAACCCCAACGACTACGACACCCGCCGCAATACCCGCTACATCTACACCGTCACCCTGCGTGGTATCAACGATATACGGCTTGAAGTGGAGTCCGATGGGGAGGAGAACGAACAGAGGCCCGGCTACGAAGGCAACGTGATATTCAGTCAAGATGGGCTGTACGAGCTGGATGCACACTACGACCGCGAGCTCATTACGATAAACCGAAGCATGGTTCCAACCATGACATGGGGCGTGCAGACAGCTTTCGACAAGGCCATCTATGCGGGCGGTTTCGGCGAAACGGACAGTCCGGAAAGTACAGGTATCCATGACTACAAGTGGATCAAGTTCGCCATCAACGAGGACTATGGCCAAGACGACGAGCTGTTCGTGAAATACCCCGGTGACCAGAACTACAAGGGCGGAAAGAACCAACCTTCGGGGTATGACGGACATGCGGGCCATTCTGACGCCCGCCTACTCGACGTACACCAGTTGCTGCAACGCCTGAAGCAGGAGTACGAGGAAGGAAAGACCACCGGTACGGTTACCGTTACCGCTTTCATCGACGAGTACGTGTACGTGCGCGAGCCGGATGACCCCAATACAGACGAGGACAATACCCCGCTTTTGTCGCAGTGGCGCCGATACGTGGAGGCCGAAGACCGCCTGCTCTATTTTATCAACGGAGACAACTCGCATTACAGTCCCGATGGCGCGTCGAGCGTGGTGGAAGCCATACAGACTTTCAAGCAGAAGTCCATACGCACGGTGTACAACGTGAAAAAGAGCGAGAATGAATTGTCCACCGCATGGGGGCTTGAAAGCCGCATGGAGGGCACGCGTTGGAAGGAAGGTGACGTGAGAAACAGTACTTCCTCCAGCAACGGCCGGCTCAATACCATACGTTGTATTCTGGGCGAAAACTATGTATCCAACAGATCCCTGCATTGGACGGAGGTGCTCAACCCCTCCGAGCACTACGGTCTGACCGATGACCACCAAGACGCCCTGCACGCTGTGCTGTTGCGTAACCGCGACCTGAACGGCGACAACATCGTGCAGCCTAACGAAATACGCTGGTATCTGGCCGCCATCGACCAGCTCGTGGATCTCTATATCGGCGAATATGCGCTGGACGACGCTTCGCGCCTCTATCCCCAAAATCCCGCGGACAGGGATTACCAGACCTATTGGCACTATACCAGTAGTTCCGCTGACGGCGACCATTCGTGGGTGTTGTGGGCAGAAGAATGTGCCGCATTGGGTAACTACGACGGCTCGCACAACACCGTGGGCGGACAATATGCCTACCGTTGCATACGCAACCTCGGTATCGGTCTTGACGATCCGAATGTTGAACCCACACCACTCATTCCCAAAGTGACACAGGCCGAACCCGACGGTACCTACCTGATTGATGTCTCCAACCTTAGCGAGAAGGCACGCCGCCTAAGCTATGAAGCCAGTTCGTTGCCCACGCATAATGACCTGTCGCCTTATAACCGACCGTATGCCAAGTTCCGGGTAGCGGCAAATGACGCAGACTATCCTACACCGAGCATAGATGTGGATGCACTAAATCGTTGGAGTTGGGAAGGCGTTCAGGATTGGAGATGGTATCAGACCGCTTCTATTACACCGAGCGGCTATCGCGTGCCCAACTTGCGCGAGCTGCTTATCATGGGTACCCGCTTACCCGATGACGCATGGCAAACGTATGAGGGTCGATGGCTTCTTTACAGACATGAGAGCAAAGCCATGTACATGACCTATACCAGCTTCAGCCGCGGAACTTATGACGGAGACGGCTCCATTTCAGGCAAGAACGGCGGTTTCCGTTTCAATGCCCAAGACCACTCCAACGGTGCGACCAGTTCAGATGCCGACGGCGGGTATGTACGCGGCGTGAAAGACGAACAATAACATAGTAAGCCAGTCGATAAAAGAAACGGCTCCGTTCCTATCATCGGGACAGAACCGTTTCTTTTATCTTGTATCTCGATTTCGAGTTAACGGAAGAAGACAGAAAGGCAATTCGCCGTCTGGACACCGGCAAGTTGAAAGTGGACCACAACAACCCTGTACTGGCAAAGTTCCTTTTGGATTACGACAAGAATTTCAATCCGGACAACTGATACGGTCTGCTTAAAGAATCCGGGATACAGCACATAACAAATAAAGAGAGTACCGATATTTATCATCGGTACTCTCTTGCTTTCTACCTGTTTACGGACGAACATTCGTTTTCTTCACATTTGCCGAAGAACAGTTCCACCCTTGTATGTCGGTTGGCTTCCGTGGGGGCGTAATCGGAAATGCCACCTTCGCCGGTCTTGGTCATCCTGTCGGGCGACAAACCCCGCTTGTTCAGCTCCGAGGCGATATAGTCGGCTCTCGAAGCACTCAAGGCATTGTTGATACCAATTGTTCCGGTCGCACTATCGGCCGCTCCCGTGACTTTAACTTTCAGACCGTATTTCTTTGCCACCCGTGCCAGTTCGTCGAGATTGACCAATTGGGAGGGGTCTGTCAGGTGCGACGTGCCGAGTTCGAAGAAAAAGAAGATGGGAGCACCGATGCATTCCCGTCCGGACTGCATCCGAACGGCATAGTCTGCCAAAGTGCTGTCGGGAAGATTCTCGAACTGTCCTGTTCCGAGACCAGGCACGCTATCCGGCCAGTGCTGCAGGCTGTCTGCCCGGCCATTCCCATTCGGGGCTTGTCCTTCCAATGGTGATTTTCCGTTCCAATGCTTGTTCTTCAACCTTGCCCGCAGGGAGTTCAGCCCGCTGTAATTGTTCCTCGGATAACCTTTGCGCTCGATAGCATCGTCATCATCGAAGAAATGGCTGTACGTGTCGAGCAATCCTTCGATTTCCAGTATCTTCTTCAGCTCGGCCAGCGTCCGGCTATCCTTGTCATGCTGTCCCGCGTAGCGGCTGTTCTGTTCCGACAGTACATTGATATAATCGACGAGCTGCCGATCGCGGCGGATATAGGGGCTTGGGTCTATGGCCCGTTTCCAGCCGACCTTGCCGATATGGAAAGAGAATCCGGCAGTGAGTGAAAGCATGTGGTCGCCTAACCGATTCGCCTTGCCATACCCGTCGAAGTCTTGGAAGGTGGTCGTACCGGAGAGTTCCATGAGGGCGCTTACCCTTTTGGAAATGCGATACTGCCCTTGTATGCCGTAGGAGATTGCAAACGGGTTATGCCCGTTGGTCGCATGGTGCAGCAGTCCGATACCCGCAAAGGGTGCCAGATGCCAGCGCACCAGTTTCTGCCGGACATAGCTACCGCCAAGCACATTCCACAGCAGATCCGCATGGAGATAATGGTACTCCTGCACGGCCAGCGTGCCGTCCTTGAACTGCAACCCGTTGTAATTTATGCGTGCACCTACCCACGGGGTAAACCACTTGCCGAGGGCAAGGCTGTACGAGGGTTTCAACCTCCCGAACAGGTCTTCGCAACCGAGCGGCGTGCCGAGAAAGGCTGTCGCACCTCCGGCGATACTGACAAACCAATTGCCGTTTCCCCGTGCCGGAACGACCACTCCGTCAAGGTATAAGGGCTGTAACGGCTGCAGCAGTTCTGTGTCATCGTAACGGTACGTGCGGTGTACAGTATCCCTTTCCGTAGGTTGTACATCCGCACGGGCTTGCAGCGAACAAAGCGCCGCAATAATGAAAATGATATTTTTCGTCATATTCTTATATCCTTAATTTGTTGTTTATCTGATTCTTTATTATAAACCTTGCCATTCAACGCTTGGGCTTCTTGCCGATGGAAGGGCGCATCATGCGGCTCGCCATCCTCATGCAGCGAAGCGCCCATGCCCGGTTGTCCTCGTCTTCATCACGTCCCCATTTGAGGTCGCTTCCGCCACCTCCTCCGCCACGTGTTTCGGCAAACGTAGTGGCATCATCGACCATACCGAGAAAGAGCATCGTGGCGCAGCGCATGACTTCCGCTCCCCGTTCCGCCACGGAACGCACGAGTGTGTCGTCGAAAAGTTGCCGTTCGGAAGGCTTCATCCGCGCCGACAGTTCCCTCCACTCATCGACCATATTTTCCAGCATGACGTCCTTGAGTAGGCTGTCCACTTTGGAGTGGACATCACGGGAGTATTCGTAGGCTTCCTCCTTGAGCTGTTCCGTGCGTTCCTCAATGGCATCCATGTTTGCCTTGAGGTCGGAAAGCTGTCGGTCGGCGGTTTGTAGCTTCTCCTGTTTGTCTGCCAGTTTCCCTTGGATAGCAGTCAGCTCTTTTTCGAGCTTTTCTTTCTCGGCAGATAGGGTCAAAGCATCACCTTTCCGGGTATCCATATCATTTTCGAGTGCCGACAATTGAGCCTCTTTTTCGCTCTTCTCCCTTTTCAAGTTTTCCACCATCGAGGTCAAACCTTTGACTCTGCGCTCTGCCAGCCGAATGTCCGAATGGAGGGCGGACAGGACTTCCTGATGTCGGCCAATCTGTTGCTCAATGGTGGTACATTCTTCCGAGAGCATACGGCGGTATTCTTCCGTCGTCCTGTGCCGTGCGCCGGTCTCGGCGACGCTCCGGCCTCTCTCCATTCCCCACTTCGTGTTGACCTCGGCGAAAAAGTCCGTATGGAGCTGTTTCATCCTCGCGCTATATTCGAACTTGTCCTTTCCGGCGAATATCTCCTTGTACGCAAACCTCCCGTCTTTGATTGGCAGAAGCGTACAATGCACGTGCGGATTTAATTCGTCGAGGTGTACAATGAAGGCGGCTATATTCTGCTCGCCGTATCTGCCGCAAACGAATGCATAGACATCCTTCGCCCAACGTTCGATGTCGCTCTTCCTTTTGATGCGGGTATTGTCCGCACCTTTTTCAAAATCCACCTTCTGCGTGCCGAAAGCGAGTTCGTGCATCCGCTTCCGCGAACCGCCGAAAATGATGTTTACCACCGTGCGGTATTTCGGTTCAACCAATCCCTCGTTGGGGTCTTTGATCCCGCGACGGCCCAATATGTCCGCTATCCGTTCCGGGATATTGCGGCTCGTGTCGATGGGGCGAACCTTGCCTCCGGGCACAATCTCGAAGTTCAGATGTTTGCGGGTGGGGTCGTAGTTGCCCTTGCTCATGGCGTACTTCTCCGCCTCTTCGCTGCGATTACGCAGGTGTTCGTTGCCTTGGGCGGCGGTGATCCCTTTCGATACCTGAACATCGAGAACCTGTTTTGCATTTGCCATACTGTTTTCGTGTTGTTTCGGACAATTCCCCGTGTCCCAGCTTGCTGCTTGCTTGGACACTTCTCCCTGCGACGTCAGTCAGCAGGGGTATTAGGCTCCCCCTTCCCTTTGTTCAGTGGCAGACGGGCAAGCCCGGATGCCTGCTATAACTGGAAGGATATTTGAACCTGAACTGGGGAGAATTGCCCGTGGTTATACAATCTCTGTCCGCGAATCCCCGTTCAGCTTTCCTCCTGCGCCTTCGCCAGAAGCGATAAAAAGGGTTTGCGAAGCGATTCAAGGCGTTCCGTCTCTTCGTCCGTACCGAAGCCTGTCCCGTCCGGTTTTCCGTCGATAACAAGCTCTGCAAGCTCTTTCGAGGCCTCGATGAACGCCGCCCATTCCCCGCTGAGGTCGAGCCGGAAGAACTGCACGAGCGGCGAGCCGTCGTCGAACCTCGATTTACGCAGAACCCGCCAGAGGGCGGCATGGGCAATACATTCCAAGACGGTCTCACACAGCTGTTCTTCCGACCGGACGGTCTGTGCCGATGCCGTGTCGGAATGACTGTCCGGATAGATACGACTGTCCCGTCCGGCTATCTCCGTCAAGGTCTGGCGCATGATTTGTCCACATGATTTACCCACATCGAAAGAGGTTGCTTTGCCGATTATCCAGTCGTACAATGCTTCCTGTATTCTTGTGGCAAAGTCCGCTTCTTCCCGTCCGCTGTCCGGCATGGCAGGCGTGCCGGTCCGCAGGGGCATGGTAATGACGACGCTTTTTGCCAGCCGGATGCGTTCTAACTGTCCGAGCGCTTCGAGCGTGTCCAGAAACGAGCGGACAGTAGCCCGATGCCAATGCCACTCCGATGCAAGGTCGGAAACGGTTACATGGCACTGGCAGGGAGAGAGGTCGTAGTCCTGCCTTCTTAAAAACGGGGAGACGAAACCTGCCAGCGATTTATCCAACAAATCGCAGTAGGCTTCCGTTCTCGTTTTCCGCTCGCCGACTTTTTCTTTCAGGTAGTCGAACACTTCCACGTTCGCCAGTATGGCGGCGGGCGCTTCATTTCTATTTCTCATTTTCATTCTGTTTTTGATGATTCATAATGTGCGGATAGTTTCAGGTTGCCATTATCCGCATTATCGTGGCAGCCTCGCGTGATGATACTATGATAACTGTCGGCTAATGCTCCGGGACATTCCAGCCATTCGAGGAATTTGCGTATGTCTGTCTTTTCGGACATGACCCTTGCCGACGGGTAGAACAGGGCAGCCAAAAGAACAAAGGCGATTGTTACGGCCATCGTGTACAGATGCGGCACGAAGCCGATGACCAATGCCAAGAGCGCAAACCAGACGAAACGTTTCGGCCGGTCGAGCAAGCCGCGCATCCATCGGTCCGCCCGCCTGAAAGAGGCCCATGCGGCACACACGATGGTAGATGGCACGATACCGAACTCGCCGGGGTGTCCACTCGTATAGACATAATGAAACAAGAGTAATACGATAAGCAGCACATGGGCGTACAGCCTGCGGGCCTTTTCGCTCCACACCATTTTATCGTAGAATCTTGCCATGAAGCAACGCCTGCTTCTGTACAACAGTGCCGGAAGGACGACAGGCATTGCAAGAAATACGAATTGTAATATAATCCAGGTCATAACAGGTAATAGGGTTTTGAAGGTATATGAACGGGCCGTACCACGAGTTCCAATCGGACAATCCCGTGGGTGGCCAAGCGGATAATGTTCTCGGTGTCTTCGGCTGTCAGGGACGACGCGCCTTTCTTCATCCGGGATTTGAATGTGCCGTTCTGCTTACGATATGTAGCCAGTGCCGTGTCCAGATCATGCTCCGGAATCGTCCACGTCATGCCCTTTTCGTATGGACCATGCGGTTTGTAGGCCCGCAGTACCAGCGTGCGGGTCACAAGGAAGTCGGTCCGGGTGTTTCTCGAAATGACGTGTTCCTTGTAGAGGTTGTCATCGGCCACTTCTATCCACGTGCGGTACGTGTCGATACAGAAAACCATTTGGCGGTATATCGTGTTTCGCATAGGGGTTGTTTTACATGAAATCCAACAACACGTCTTCCTGATTCTTTTTGTACTTGAAGCTGCCGTTCCCGGCGTGGAGTTTCAGATCGAGACACAGGTCGCCGTACATCAGCTCCAACGAATCGTAAATGGTCGCGATGATACGGTTTACCTTGCCGTCCGCGTCTGTCCGGGCGTTCATCTTGAACATCTGCCCGAAAGCGGGATTGGAGTAGGCACAGGTGCTATGACCGGATTTCTCCAGTCCGACCGGCACATGGTGGTAGAGTGTAATCAGCTCCATGTCGTCCTCGAATATGTCCATGACCTCCTCCAGATCATAGGGGTCCCGCAGCGGGAATGTGAGCAGAACATAGTCACCGTAGAACTGCGGCTCCTCCATCGTTGCCACATTGAGAAGCTGCGGCATTTGCAGGGGTACGAACGACATGAAGTCATCCAGAAAGTGTCGTAACATAATCATATATCGTTTATTTTGTGAATAGGCTTTTACAACGAGGCGATGAATATCTCCATGAGCATACCGGGCAGTTCGTCCAACCGGTCGCCCTCCGACGGCAGGATTCTGCGCAGTTTCTCGAATGCGGCGGGTGTTTCTGCGGCCATCCTGTAAAGGGTTTCCTTATCTTCCGGGGACAATAGCGTCATGCAGAGGCCGTCCAAGGAAGCGTAGGGCTGTAGAATCATCCAGACATAGGCTTGTGCCTGTTCGGGCGTTACGACCTTTCCACGGCGTATGTTGTCAAGACAGGCACGCACGTTCTGGATCAGCCGACGGTCGGTACGTAAGGCCATGTATATCGTGGCGTCCTTGTAAGTGATTTCCTTGCGCCCAGCGGCGAAAAACACCTCGGAGCAGCATTTCTCTGTGTCACGGGTGATGTCGGCCATATTCGCTTCGCCAAGCTCGTGCAACCCGGACAGGAAAGCTCGAAAAGCGGCATCCTCCCTTTCGATGAATTTTTTGAGGTCGCCGTTCCCATGTATTCCATTGTTCAGGGTTTCGGCAAGCACGTTACGATATGCTGACAGAATTTGCTCCTTGTTACCCCGACAGGCCGGACGTTTATCCAATTCTGCGAAAAACGGACGGATTTCTTCGGCGGAACGATGCAGTTCCACGTCTCCGGTATAGGAAGAGAAACGTTCTTTCAGAATCAGCACTTCTTTATAGGTGCGAGGTTTCGACATCGCCAGCCGAGAAAGTTCCGCACGGACGGAATCGTGCAGCAGAATGCACTCTTCACGTATGTCGGAATGTGCCCGATAGGTCGTGTCCCGGCGCATGGTTGCGGTCACGGAATCTTTCAAGGTCTGCCACTTCCCGATATACGCGGTCAAATCCTCAAAGGAAAGTTCTTTTTGCCCGCGTGTTTCGGACAGATACTCCCGATACAGACCGGCTGGAGTAGGTTGGGCTTCAACCAGTGATTTGACGTTCGAACCGTCGCACGATGTAAGTGTGAAAATGGCAATCGGAACGGCAGAAAGTCCAGCAATCGATAGTACAATTTTTAAGTATTGATTTTTACAATTCATAGTTCATTTTGTATTTTACAGCACAAATCTAAGTATTCTTTTCAAGATGACAAGCGCCGAAAATCGTTTTATAAACCATTTTTAACATTGCACTTAATAGTTTGATTTTCAATGAAAATAAGTGAAAGAAACGAAGGACACAGAAAGCCCTTCATATCATTTTCGTTCAAAGTATGGTTTAGTTTAAAATAAAACTCTTATATTTGTACTTATTCTTATAGAAGTGCACAATGATATGGCAAAAGTAGGTTACATATTCAAGGCGGATCGTTACGACGGATTCGAGGCTGATAAAGAGTGGATGCAGAAATACGGTTGTGTACAAGTGATAGAGGAACTTGTCGAAAACGAGGCTCTGCGCCCCAGATGGAAACAGCTTGTAGCGAATCTCGAAAGAGGTGACGAGATTGTCGTGGCCAAATTCAGCAACGCTCTCCGTGGGTCGCGCGAATTGTCCGCGTTTATTGAGTTGTGCCGAATCAAAGTGGTGCGTATCATTTCCATCCATGACCGGATCGACTCGCGGGGAAAACTGTTCCCCGAAACGACGGCAGCCGATGTACTGGATATGTTCGGGGCGCTACCCGAAGAGGTGGCGGTATTGCGGTATTCGTCCGCACATGTCATGAATCTGCAACAGAAAGCGAAGGTCCCGAGAAAAACGATGAAGGCGATGGATAAGGCCGACCGGGAGAATACCATCGTTGATATGTATGTCAACGGTCATTCTTTCGAGGACATCATGGCGGTAAGCGGGTACAACAGCCGGAGTTCGGTGTTCAGTGTGCTCAACCGGCACGGGGTAAAGCTCAATAGGGGAAAATTCAAAGGACCGTTGGGCAAGCGTAAGCCGAAAGATGGGCAATGAGCTTTCGTATTAGCCGGATTGAAATGGATTTTTTTGAGAATCAGGGCTATATGTTTTCTGTTCTCGTTGATTTTTAGTATCTTTATATTAACTTTAAGTAGTATAGAATATGGGAGAACTTATCGTTTTTATAGTGGTTTTCTATGTTATCGGAAAGATTCTGAAAGCTATATTCGGTGGTTTCAGCAAGAGTGATTACCATCATGACCGATAAATGGTGATCGGGTGTTTGCCTGCCTTGACTACAGGATACGGATTTGTATGTTTTTTATGTTTCTCTCCTTTTATCGGGGCTTTCCGATTGTCTGGTTCGTGCCGAAGGAACACCGTGAGATAAAGGTGGATTATCGTTTTCCGTAACATTATCAGGCTGGCAATCCAGACGACAAAGAGATATGTTATTATCTTTGCAACGGATTTTATAATAAAACAGTCTGACAAAAGCAGATATTATTGCCCGGATCGCACAGGAGACCGGAATAGAAAAGTCGGTAGCGACAACTGTAGTGGAGGCATTCATGGAGAGTGTCAGGGAGTCGATGATTGCCGGGAACGAGGTGTTCCTGCGAGGATTCGGAAGTTTCATCATCAAACAAAGGGCAGAGAAAAAGGCTCGTAACATTTCAAAGAATACGACCATCGTGATTCCGGCTCACTCTGTTCCTGCGTTCAAGCCTGCAAAGACATTCTTAGATGCGGTAAAAGAGGGAAAATAAAGAAAGTATAAACGGTTTTCTTCATAGTGTTTCGGGAGACCGTTGACAATGGTTATACAGGATAACACGATACCGCGACTGTCTTTTGCGGACGGTTGCGGTATTTGTTTTGCCGTATGCTATAAAAAAGGAAGTGGCACAAAGAGCCGCCGATGAAAGCCGACTCTTTGTGTTCCCTTGCTTAATCCGTCACCTCGTAATAATAACTTAACTCGTCATCTTTCAGGTTCTCTACCGCATATTGACCTGCCTGTTCCCAAAGGGTATTGTAAAGTGTCGCAAATTCCGGTTTCGTTTCATAATACTGCCAGATTTTATGATTGAGTACCAATATCAGTTCCGTGAGGTATTTATAGTTATTTTTCCATTCCTCGAAAGCACGTTTGAAAGTGTCTTGTATAGCTGACAGACCGAATCGGTCCGCTATTGAGAAGTCCTCCCAAAAAGTTGTCTGTAACTCGTAACCGTTTTCTCGCATAAATTCTCTAAATGTCATACGCTTTAAATTTTAAGTTTGAACTATTTTTTGTTTTTCCCTTTGGTACAATCTCGTACCGAGAGGCTGGTTATTTTTCTGCCACAGGATTGACGGTCAGTCCAGACAAGGAGGCAACGGGAAATACGCTCTCCAACGAAGTCGGAGAGGAAGATTTTCCGGTTGCAAGCGCCAGCGGTCCTTGCCGGGACTGGCAGCCGGCAATCGAACTTTGCAGAAAAAATAAGCGGGCTTTCGGCATGGAGTGTGTCTGGGGAACGGCTGTAAGGAGTAAAATGGGGAAGCTAAGGTGTTATAAGAGGATTGCTTTCCGGTTGGTTAGCCGGAGTACAATGGGGTACGGAATACGCTTCGATAAAAGGGAAAGAGTCATGAAGATATAAAAGGGTAATTCCGGCAAAAGGATTCAGGACACATCCATTGCCAATGTATCCCGAACCCGTACCTGTCATTATCTGTACCGAATGTTTAGGAGACCCACTCGTAACCTTCGTCCGTCAGTTCAAAATATTCGTCCATTCCCGGTTTCACAAAAAACATGAGATAAAAAAGGAACGAAGCTGATTATAAAAGGTGATGGTTCTGTATTTCAGTCATTCAATAAAGGATACCGCAACCACCTCTGGCGGGTGCGTTGCGGTATTTTGCGGGCAGCATTTTTATGCGGCCTTGTCCGGCTTGCGCTGCCTTGTTTTCCAGCCGTACACGGCGGCTACATACGGATAGAGGGAACGTGTTCTCCGGCGGAAGCCTTCTTCGTCGATTTCACGGTTGTAAATCTTATCGGCGATACGTTCCGCTTCGTCACGGCCTTTGGCGATACGGTATAAGGTATAGTTCGTACCGTCATGATGGTCCATCCGTCCGCGAATGTTGTAGCCGTCGCCGTACCATTCTGCATCGTCGCACTGGGATTTCAAAATATCGGCAATGGTGCTGCCCAATATTTGATAGCCTCGTCTCCGGCCGTTCCATAATCCCAAGTTGCCGAACACGACAATAATGCCGTCCACTTCTTTATTCAGATTGCTTCGTTCGTCGTCCAGCCGGCAATATACTTCTTCTGCCCATTCTTCATCGCTGACCTCGTAACTGTCATCGTCCAATATTTCCCGCTGGGAATTTTGATATTCTTCTTTTGCCGTTTCGTCCAACAGGTCATAGCTTGACCAAATCATCTGTTTCATACATTTTGAATTTTAAGTTTGACTTTCGTTTTTATCCCTGCTTTCGGAGGGTTTCCCTCGTCCGGCGGGATTTGATTTACGTGCGGGCCACAAGGCGGACAGAAGGGAAATAAGGCAAGGAGGAAGCGGATAGTCCCGTGGACGATTTCATTTGTGTTGAACAAGTATTGACGAGCTTGCGAGTTGATGGTTGTTAACGACAAATGAAGCCGCGCCTTGCCGATTCCCGACCGCCTTAACTTTGCACGGGAAAATCAATGGACGGCGGCGGACTCTTCGTGTGGAGTATGAAGGAGTATAAAAGTGTGGACGTTCCGGAACGGTAACGAGTAAAACAAAAGCGGCTTTCAAGCCGCTTTGTCCGGATAAGGCAGGAATTACTTCTTGCCTTTTTCCTGCTTCTTTACCGGTTCCGCAGGAGCTTCCTCCTCTTTCTCGACAGCGGGATAGAACTTGACGGCGACCGTTACGATGCGGTTGTGCAGCACGCCGTCTTTGTCGGTCCACTCTTCGGGCTTGAAGTAGCCCTCCACGGTAAGCAGCGTGCCCTTGGTGAGCTGGTCGAACGACCCGGTATTCTCGTTCTTGCGCCACGCTTCAATGTTCATGAAAGCGGATATGCGCTTGGTTTCTTCGCCGTTCTTCTCCTGACGGGCTACTGCCAGCGGGAAACGTGCGACACTTGTGGTGGTGAACTGACGGACTTCGGCATCTTTTGCCACGAATCCGGTTACTGCGAAATTGTTCTCGATCTTTTTCATTGCGATTGCTTTTTGAAGTTAATAAATCAGTTTTACGGTGCATAAAAAGTAGGTGCAGTAAAGGGCTGCACCAAGGATAGCGCATAAATACTCTTTATTTTGGAGGCGAAGCCCCAAACCGCAGGCCCGATAAAGGAAGATTTGTGCGATACGCCATTGGTCAAGACCACCAGGTCGCGCCCGTCTGCATACTAACTTTGCAACGAAAAACGATATGGCGACTTCAAATAGAAAGCGGTCGCGAAAAAGTCGAGGCGAAACAATCCGCAGCGGATTCGGAGACATGAAAGACCTGTCCGTCCACTGACACAAGACCGCTCCCGTTCCGGCAGGTGGGCGGGAAGAACATCTGGCAAGAAAGCGTATCGGTTGTTTGGGGTTGAAGCGGCAAGAACGATATACCGTTTATACAACCATGTACGCTGCATAGTGGAAAGGGGGCCCAAACGAAGAGCCGACAAAAGATGTATGCAGCGTATTGATGTCGCTGTCTCTATCCGGCAAGAGAAATGAGGGAAAGAAGAGGAAAAGGAAAAAGGGCTGAAGTCTGTCTTGAAACAAAGCGGAGGAACCGCCTTCGCACGAACGGACGTTTTCTACAAAAGGATATAGCCTGCCAAAAGGTATAAAAGGTTATTTCCGAAGGAAACGGTATGGATGTCTGTTACGGAGATAAAAAAGGGATTCCCGCCGGTGTGTACCTGTTTAGCCGGTATAAGCGGGCTGAAACCGATGCTACGTTCAGCCCGCTTGCTTTTACCTCTTTTCTGTTTCGGTCTGCAATTCCACCGGTTCATCATCCCATGTCAGCTCCTTACCGAGTAGTTTGTAAACAGACCCCTTGGGGAGTTCTATCTCGATTGATACGTACCCTTGCTCGCTCTCGACGTACACTTTTTCCGAGTACTCCCAATGCCCGCACCAGCCTCGAACGGGCTTTCCGGGCATTATCCATTCTGTTCCGTCTTTATTTACTGCTAACCATGCCATAAAATCACATTTTTAGTCTGTTCCTTAGTTGTAATTTTATTCTTCTTGAGCTATCATTTTCTTGCTGTATTCTAAAATCTCATCCATCGTAAGCCATTCTGGTTTTTCGTCCTCTTTGAAACTCTCATGCAGTTTTATCATAAATTCAATTTGCAATTTTTCGTCGCCAGCCCATAAGGATTTCGGGTGTCTGTTACCGTAATTAAGGTAATACTCGCAATCTGACCGTAAGCGGTCTAACAGTTGGTATCTGAAAACCGAATCCTTGTGTATTACTTCGTCTGCCGTTACTCGTCCATTTGAATTTGTTACATCGTTTGCCATAATCTATAAAATTTTGAGTTTTCTTTTTTCCCTCTTGTAGCACCAGCTACTTTCGGGCCTGATTTAATTATGTCGCCTCGAAAGGTGTCATGGCTCTTTATGCAAGGTTTCACGATTAAATACTACCCGTGCGGAGCGAAGGGTGGAGATTTTGTCGTGAACCGTCAGTCTTTGACCTTGCATACAAGAATGACATGACAAGTACCTTTGCGACACAATTCATATCAGGCAGCCCGAAAGCGACGTGCGAACACAGGGAAAAGAAGGTCTCTTGCAAAAGGTTCGATAGCTTATATAAAAGGGTTGCAGCGAAAAGAAAATATAAATGGGCCTCCGGGTTGTATAAGAATTTTAATTATGAGGATAAAAAAGGTATTGCGCCGGCATGTCTGCCGAGAGAAAAAGAAACGGGCTGAAACTGGCAGTTCCGGTTTAGCCCGCAAAAGTACATCGGAGGTCTCTTGCCCGTTCCCGTCAGAAATGGGCTACCATAATCCGATTTTTGAAAATTCTGTTTTTATCACTCGGTCGCCGTTGGTTTATCCAGATATGGTGTGCTCCGTATCCGAATATAAAATACTCATCGAGTGAGGTCTCGTTCTTCAAACGTTCCATACTTGCACGAAGTTCGGTTTCGTCAGTTGCAAAAAGAATCGTGTTCATGATTCGGAAATAGATTTCTTCCGCTTCATCGCTATAGCGGCAAAAGACGTGTTCGATTGTTACGTTCATGGTTCTATTGGTTTGATTGAGGTGTTTTAGGTACATTGGTCATTATTGATTCTCCGTCTTCGTTGAAAATCTCTATTGTCGGGTTGCCGTCGTTTTCTTCGGGGAGCATAGATTCCGATGTATCGGTCAATGCTTGCCACTCTTCATAGCAAAGACGGTTGTCAATGATGTTCGACACGTCCTCACAGTTCCATGAGCGGACGATTGCCTCGGCTTCTTCGTAACTATTTGCTTTTACACTGAAATAATCCCGTTCCCAACTTGTAACCTTACGGTCTTGATAAAATTTGTATTCTCCCATATCCTTGTTGTTTAACTGTTTACTTCTACAATATCCTCGATTCTGCCGTACAGTATCGAGCGTAACGCTGTTTTGTCAATCGCATAATACTCGTGAATGCTTCCGTGCTGTTTGACGAAATACCGTTTGAGAACGTCGGAAAAATCAAAATGATAACCGCTCAAGGCAATTCCACGTTTGAAATAGATGCTTTCCCACACGTTACGGGTAATCCAGTTCTTTTCTTCCCGGTTTAACTTGCCTCCGTTGTTCAGGTGTACCCGCAATTTGTAAACCTTGCTGTCCTGTAATGTCGCCAGTTCGGGAATATCCCATTTGACGAATTTTGTTGCTATCTGTGTCATACGTTTGCTATCGTTTAATCATGGATAATCACTTCATCACGGTATTCTGAAATTTCCTTGCCGCTTTCAAGGCGGACAACTATGGTGTTACCATAGTTGCCCACGATTGTACCTTCCGTGTAACCTTTGTATGGATTGAGCAGTGTGCAAGACAAACCGATAATATCGCTGTCTTCTTCGTATTCGTACATAGTGAATGCGTTTTTAGGTTACAGCTTAATGTCCCACTTGCCTTGCGAGAATATCCGAAAGCTCACGTATTCGTCCTCTAACTCGTATGTCAGTATGCGGATATAGATTTTATCTTTGGCTTCCAAAGAAGCTACCAGTTCGTCGATTTCTTTTTCTGGGTATTCCCAACGGGAAGAAAATTCTGCATCTACAGTGTCGCCATACCGATTGACAAAACCGTTGAAATTATCGTCCAGAAATGCCTCTATTTTATCGAGGTCTTGCTTGTTTTCCGTACTTGCGTGAAAAATGTTTGTTGCATAGTTCGCCATAATCTTAAATTTTGAGTTTTCTTTTTTCCCTCTTGTAGCATCAGCTACTTTCGGGCTTGATTTAATTATGTCGCTTCAAAAGGTGACATGGCTCTTTATGCAGGGTTTCACAACCAAATACTACCTCCGCAAAGCGGAGCGTGGAGATTTTGTCGTGAACCGTCAGGCTGTGACCTTGCATACAAGAAAGACATGTCAAGTACCTTTGCGACACAATTCATATCAGACAGCCCGAAAGCGGATGTGCGAATACAGGGAAGAGAAGATCTCGTGTAAAAGGTTGATGGTTTATAAAAAGGGAGTTGCAGCGAAAAGAAAAATATGCCGTGGAATCTTTTTTTCTTTTGGCTGCACAATGGGACCAGAGTGTTTTACGAAGTTCGGGAAAAGGTTTAGTTTAGTCCATTAGCCTATATATATGCTAAATCAAAGTAAACTATATTTAGGCAGACAAATTTGCCTGCCTATAAGTTTTTCCTTATCTTTGTATGAATTAAAGAAGGCTTGCTTTTCTTTTGGCTGCAATGGTTCTTGGAAGTTCAAATACAACCGTCGGACGAGGAAAAAAATTCTGGTAGGAAGCTGGTTCAAGAAGTCCCGATTATAAGTAAGTGCAAGGAAAGAAACAGAGTGAAAACAAAAAATCGGGAAATGCCTTTAATTAGCAATTTTGTTTCTTATTTGTTCCTCAATTAAAACTATAAAATTTTCAACACACTGAATTTCAAATCATTATATATACTATTTTTGAGAGATTGGATTTATTTGCCAATTAAATCATGTGCCGATATGCCCAAAAACAAGCCACGGGAAGAAAAGAAACCTATTGGAGAACGGATCAGCGCATTATTAGCACGAACCATCCGTTTCGTTACCTACGACATTTGGCGGATTACCGAGAATGAAGTTAGTGGGCTGAAGGAGATTTATATCAATATCATCAAGACGGTCATACTCGCCGTGCGGGGTTTCCAGAGCGAGAACCTGCAAACCAAGGCGTCGGCGCTTACCTACAGCACCTTGTTATCTATCGTACCTTTGCTGGCCGTATTATTAGGTATAGCTAAGGGCTTCGGTTTCCAAGGGACGGTACGGCAGGAGTTGTTCGATTATTTCCCCGGGCACGAGATGGAGCTGAACAAGGCGTTCGAGTTCGTGGAGAGCTATCTGGCGCAGGCGCAGGGGGGAGTGATCATCGGGGTCGGTTTGATTTTATTGTTTTATACGGTGATCAACTTGATCTCGTCCGTGGAGGATACGTTCAACGACATCTGGCAGATCCAGAAATCCCGTCCGTGGTACCGGAAGATATCCGATTATCTGGCCTTATTCCTCGTGCTGCCGGTGCTGATGACGGCATCCAGCGGTTTGTCCATCTTCATGTCTACCTTGCAGAACTCGTTCTTGGGGCAATACTTGTTTTTTACGCCACTCGTAGAGCTGTTCTTGCATATAGCGCCTTATATTATCACGACATTGGCTTTCACGGGGCTGTACGTCTCCCTGCCGAATACGAAAGTAAGGTTCGTGAACGGGTTGGTGGCAGGCTTTATCGCTGGTTGCGCCTTCCAGTTGTTCCAATTTATTTATATCAGTGGGCAGATTTGGGTGAGCAAGTACAACGCTATTTACGGTAGTTTTGCCGCACTGCCTTTGTTGTTGCTTTGGTTGCAGCTTTCTTGGTTGATTTGCTTGTTTGGCGCAGAGCTGTCGTACGCCTCCCAGAACGTGAAGAAATTCAGCTTTGAGAGGGACAGCAAAAGTATCAGCCGCCGGTACAAGGATTTCTTGACCTTGCTGATCGCCTCGCTGATCGTCAAACGGTTCGTGAAAGGCGAGAAACCCTATACGGCCGACGAGCTATCCGACGCTTACCGCATCCCTATCCGCATAACGACACAGATCTTATACCTGCTCACGGAGTTGAACATCATCATCGAGGTGAACTACGGGAATGACGACCGTGTGGCATACTACCAGCCGGCGATCGATGTCAATAAGATCACGGTCAGCTACCTGCTGACCCGCATGGACGAGTATGGCTCCGAGAACTTTAAGATTGACACGAGCAAGCTTTTCAGCAAGGAATGGAAAGCCCTGCTGAAGACACGTGAGGATATGATAAAGGCAAACGACAATATCCTGCTGAAAGACCTATAGGGAATTGAAAATTGAGAATTGAGAATTGAGAATTAATACAGGAAATAGGGATTTGACGAGTGGGGCGGTATGGAAGGTGATCCTGCGTTTCGCTTTCCCTTTGCTGATCGGCAATCTGCTGCAACAACTCTATAACGTGACCGACAGCGTCATCGTCGGGCAGTTTCTGGGGAAAGAGTCGCTGGCGGCGGTATCGGCTTCCTTCTTCATCTATTACTTTATTATCTCGCTGGTGATCGGTATCGGGAGCGGTACGTCGGTGGTGATCTCACAGTTTTTCGGGGCGAAGGAGTTCGATAAGGTGCAGAAGGCCTTCTCCTCTTTCTTTATCTTCATGTTGGTCGCAGGGGTATTGCTGTCCATAGCGGGAATTATTTTTGCCGAGCCGATGTTCAGGCTGACGAACACACCGGAGGACGTGATCCCGCAGGCGGTCGCTTATTTTAGGATTTATGTAGGGGGTACGTTCTTGTTTGTCACTTTCAATAGCATTATCTCCATATTGCGGGGTGTCGGGGAGTCCGTGCGCCCCATGCTGTTTATCCTGCTTACCACGATTTTGAATATAGCCTTGGATTTACTCTTCATTGTCGTTTTCAAATGGGGGATCGAAGGGGCGGCACGGGCTACGGTGATCGCCCAAGGGATCGGCATGTGCGTGGCCCTAGGCTACGTGAACAACACCCATCCCCTGCTCTCTATCAAGAAACAGGATTTATTGTTCGATATGGGACTGTTCAAGGAAGGGCTCCGCATCGGGCTTCCCTCCAGCGTACAGCAATGTGCCATCTCGCTAGGATTGATTGCCTTACTGGGGATCGTGAACAGTTTCGGCACGGATACGCTCACCGCTTACGGGGCAGCGGGAAAGATCGACACGATCATCATCCAAGCGGTATTGACCCTCTCTGGGGCGCTAGCTGCTTTCTGCGGGCAAAACATCGGAGCTGGGCACTTGGACCGGGTACGTGACGGGGTACGATTCGCCATGCTTGTCAACCTATTGCTGGGTCTAGCAACCTTCACGGCCATCTATTTCTTCGGGGACAAGATGATGCTGGCTTTCACCAAGGACCCGGAGGTGATCCGGATTGGCAAGGAATATTTATTGATCATGGGAGGATTCTTTATCGTACACGGCGGCTTGAACGTCTTCAACGGGGCATTACGGGGAGCTGGCGATACCCTGTTCCCAATGGCAGTAAGCATCACTTGTCTTTGGCTGATACGCATTCCCCTCGCCTATTGGTTTAGCTCTATCTGGGGACGGAGCGGTATCTGGTGGGCCATCGGCGCCAGCCTTTGCATCGGGCTTACAATCACCTATATCTATTATAAATTGGGATTCTGGAAGAACAAAGGGCCTTTACGGAAGAAATAAGCATAGCTTATTATTCGTTTCCATCGGGGTCGCATCGCCCGATCGCTTGATTGAATAGAGAAAAAGTCCTCAAGTCAATGACTTGAGGACTTTTTAGTTGCGGAGGCAAGACTCGAACTTACGACCTTTGGGTTATGAGCCCAACGAGCTACCACTGCTCCACTCCGCGATATAGTCGCTATCATTTCTTGATTGCGAGTGCAAAGGTATATATTACATTCCAAACTTCCAAACATTTTCAAGAAATATTTTCAATTTGTTTGCGTACACCCTTCGCTATCGGGCAGTGAAGCCTTGTTAAGCAGCAATTTGACACTAGAAATTCTCGATCGTATCAAAACCGAATGGTTCATATAAATGCAGACGGTTTCTCAACGATTGTATCTCCGCCTGCAAATTCCGCATCCGGTCCAGCATATGATGAATGGCCTCGATTCCCTCGATGTTAATAGACAAGTCGTAATACATACGTGTGTATTGTTCCAGATCACGGAGCTGGGAAGAGAAGAGATACCTCTCTCCATCCGTGATATTAATGTCTATCAAACCTCCCTCTTCCAGCAAAATGATGAACGAAGGGTCTATATGGCATTTCTGGCAGTATTCACTGACAATAACTAAATCTGTTTGCATAATACACCTGTTTTTAATTTAGACTTTGTATTTCCCGGAACAAATCCTTCTGTTTCTCCGTCAAGTTGGTCGGCACCTCGATCGAGTACGTGACAATCAAGTCACCAAACTGCCCCTCCTTCTTGTAAACAGGGAATCCCTTACCTTTCAACCGGACTTTCGTATTGTTTTGCGTGCCCGGTTTTACTTTCAGTTTCACCTTGCTATCCAAGGTATCGATAATCTGCTCGCCACCCAAGACCGCCGTATAGAGGTTCAAGGGGACGGTCAGGTACAGATCGTCTCCCACCCGTTTGAAACGGCTGTCGTCCGGAATAATGAACGTGATGTACAAATCACCGGCAGGTCCTCCATTCATGCCCGGCCCGCCTTGGCCTTTCAGCTTAATGGTTTGCCCGTTGGCTACGCCGGCGGGAACCGTGATACGCAGGTTCTTGCCGTTCACGGTGATCACCTGCTTATGTGTCTTGGCCGCATCCATCAAGGATAAGTGCAATTCGGCCGTGTAATCCTGTCCACGGAATCCATGATTAGAACGGCCACCGCCACCCCGGCGGGAACCAAACATAGACTCAAAGAAATCCGAGAACTCTCCATCATCGCCGGAGGAGGACCAATACGTACCTCCGCCGTTCGAGAAGCCACCGCCAAAGCCGCCACCTTGCTGGCCATACTGCTTCCGTTGAGCCTCGAACTCATCCGCATGTTTCCAATTCTCCCCGTACTGGTCGTATTTCTTACGCTTTTCCGGATCGCTAAGCACCTCGTTCGCCTCATTGATCTCCTGAAACTTACGATGGGCGTCGGGATCGTTCGGATTCAAGTCAGGGTGATATTGCCGAGCCAACTTCTTATAGGCTTTCTTGATATCATCCTGAGAAGCGTCCTTGTTCACCCCCAAAATCTTGTAATAATCGATATAGGCCATAATCTGATATGTTTAGTCTATTTTTCTCATATAATTATATAACAATAAACATACCAAGGATAGTTTTGGTTAGTGAAAATTTACTTAAAACGTTTTTAATCGTACACGCACGGAATTAAGATTGTCCGTAGATAGAAAAGGCTCTAGCCGGGATCATCAGATACCGCTAAAGCCTTTTATGGATAGGAAATTCTTCGAACCTTATTTAAACTGCATCATCTTGCTGATATACTTCCCGACAATATCGAACTCTAGGTTCACTACCGTACCTTTCTCGATCTGGCAAAAGTTCGTGTTATCGTGCGTATAAGGGATGATAGCGACTTGGAAACTGTTTTGCTGGGAGTTGCATACCGTCAGACTGACGCCGTTCACGCAAACGGAGCCTTTCTCCACGGTCATATACCCCTGCCGGGCCATCTCCTTATCAAAAGCGTACTCGAACGTATAGTACCAGCTGCCGTCCGCCTCCTTCACCTCCGCACAAACGGCAGTCTGGTCCACGTGCCCCTGTACGATATGCCCGTCCAGACGGCCGTTCATCAACATGCTACGCTCCAAGTTCACCTTATCGCCCACTTTCAGGTTCCCGAGGTTCGAACGTTCCAAGGTCTCCTTGATAGCGGTAACCGTATACGTATCTTCCGTCATGCTTACCACCGTAAGGCAAACGCCGTTGTGAGCCACGCTCTGATCTATTTTCAGCTCATTCACGAATGAGCACTTCATCGTCAGATGAAGGTTTCCTTTATCGGATTGGAGGGCTACTACCTGAGCCGCTTCTTCTACAATACCTGAGAACATAATCAAATCGTTTTTAGTTTGTACTCCCAAAACTGTTATTTATTCATGGGCAAAGATAACGCCTTTGAGGTAATAAGCCCGATAAAAAGGAAGTTATTAAATGTTTTTAATTTACGATATTATTTATCGTCCAAGGAGACCAAATCATACCGCTGGCTTCCCATACCCAACGCCTCCGCATGCTCGACGATATGGATGCCATGGCGGGATTCCATGCGCTCGATCAAGTGGACACGGCCAGGGTCCGGCGAGGCGTAAACCAGATCTACGCAAGCCTTATCCAAGGCCACGGGATCGAGTGAGGCTAGCATACCGATATCCGCCATTTTCGGCTCTTCCGGGTTCGAATCGCAATCGCAATCTACGGAGAGTCGATTCATTACGCTGATATAAAGTATATTTTCGCCACAATGGGTAGTCACGGCCTTAGCCGCCTCGGCCATTGATTCCAAGAAATGATCCTGTTCGGGAAGGTTGTTCCACAAGTCGGTTTTCGTCTTACCCGCCGTATGTATCCAAGCCTTTCCGGCGGATGAGGCTATACCGATAGAGATATTTTTCAGCGCTCCCCCGAAACCGCCCATGGCATGTCCCTTGAAATGGGAAAGGACGACCGTAAAATCATAATCCAGATAATGGGAGCCTACGAAATCCTCTTTCAGGTGTTTACCGCCTTGAACCGGAAGAGCCACCTCGCCGTCGGCATCCATGATATCCACCTTAGCGATGGCCGTGAAGCCATGATCGGCGGCGGCTTTCAAATGGCTGTCGGTATCCGCGCGTCCGCCTCCGTAAGCCGTGTTACATTCCACGATCGTACCGTTTACTTTCTTTACCAAGTCTTTGATAAGTGTAGGTTGCAGGAAGTTATGGCCTCCCGGCTCTCCGGTAGAGAGCTTCACCGCCACTTTCCCCTTGGCCTTCCGTCCCAAGGCGTCGTAGAGACGGATCATGTTCTGAGGAGTGATATCTTTCAACATATATACCTTCGAAACTCCGGCAGAGGATTCGCTTTTCGCAATCTCCGGCCTCACTTCGCCTGCGATACTCTCTACAGGTATAGAACCTGCCACCATCCATGCGCCACCCATAACGACCGAACTCCGTATGAAGTTACGGCGTGACATTTTTTGTTTTGCTGTCATGATATAGAATTTAAATTCATATGTTTCTTATTTAATCGATACGCGAAGTTCTTTAAAAACTTGAAAAATAAGACTCCTTTACGAACAAAACGAATTTTGAAAGCCTAAAAACGAAATGGGGGTTGTTCACACGGCTCCGTATCCCGTATATCATTCTAAAACATTCCTTAAAGCCACTTGTTTCATAAATAGATTATCCTAATAATATAGATCTTATGAAATCAAAGAATTTAACACTGGCCTCTCTTTTCGCCGGCTTGTTCATGTTCATGAACCCTATGGGAAGCGAGGCGTGTACAAGGGCCGTTTACCTCGGGCCGGACGATATGGTCGTAACCGGACGTACCATGGATTGGAAAGAGGACCCGCAATCCAACCTGTATCTCTTCCCCCGGGGCGTACAGAGAAGGGGAGCGATATCCGATAATACCATCCAATGGACCTCGAAATACGGAAGCGTGGTGACCGCCGGGTATGATATCGGTACGTGCGACGGCATGAACGAGAAGGGACTTGTAGCCAACCTATTGTTCCTCACCGAGTCATCTTATTTCCGACCGGACGATAACCGCCCGGTTATGGGGCTTAGCATCTGGACGCAGTATGTACTCGATAATTTCGCCACGGTAGATGAGGCGGTTGCCGAGTTAAGCAAGGAGGTCTTCCGCATCGACGATCCGGATCTTCCGAACGGGGCGAAATCAACCTTGCATCTCTCGATCTCGGACGCATCAGGGAATAGCGCTATCTTCGAGTACCTAAATGGGAACTTGGTTATCCATGAGGGACGGGAATGCCAAGTCATGACGAATTCCCCTACATACGATAAGCAACTAACCTTAAACGACTACTGGCAACAGATAGGTGGCTTGGTCATGTTGCCGGGTACGAACCGGGCTTCCGATCGTTTCGTGCGTGCCTCTTTCTATATCCACGCCATCCCGCAGACAAGTAATTTCCGGGAAGCGGTAGCCGGGGTATTCAGCGTAATGCGTAACGTATCGGTACCTCTGGGAATCACGACCCCGGATCAACCGAATATCTCCTCTACCCGCTGGCGTACGGTAGCCGACCAGAAGAATAAGGTATATTACTTCGAGTCTACTTTAAGCCCGGATATCTTTTGGGTCGATTTCAAGAGCTTGGACTTCAAGGCAGGTACACCTATCAAGAAACTAACGCTCACAAACGGCGAGATTTACGCCGGAAACACCGCCAAAGATTTCAAGGACAGCAAGCCGTTACCGTTCTTGTTCGGGATCTGAAGGGCTAGAAAAACAGACAAGAATAAATAAGGGGAGGTATCAAAAGTCGGTATTTACTCCCCCCTTATTTTTAAACAAGCGTTATTACCTTTTATGATATGCTTAACAATTAAAGCCTATGCCTAAAGCTATCCACCGGATTCGACGTGGCAGCCCGGTAGCTCTGGAAAAAGACAGAGACAAACGAGATCACGAGGCAGAATAAGCCGGCAGCGATAAATATCAGCGGACTTAAACTAATACGATATGAATAATCAGACAGCCAATCTTTCATAAAGTACATAATAATAGGTATGGCGATCACGAAAGCGATCAACACATAGTTTAAGAACGTGAATACGAGCTTAACCAATATCTGCCGGTTGCTGGAACCAAATACCTTTCGTACGGATACTTCTTGCAAACGCTGTTGGATAAAATAAGTGGACATCGCCAATAAGCCTAGCAAAGAAATAAGGATGGCGATTATCGAGAATACGATTACGATCTTTGCCAAACGGATTTGCGAGTCGAATGAGTTTTGTAAACGCTCATCCATGAAGTAAGCCTCAAACTCAAGTCCGGTCACTTTCTCATATACTTTACCGATAGCCTCCTTTGCGGCGAAAGGATCACCTTGTGTCTCGATCAAGATCATCCAAGGATCTTCATTATCTTTCAAGAAACGGAACATGACAGGGTTCATCCCTGTCGTCACATTTCCAAAGCAATAGAAATCCCGGACGATACCCGCTATCGCTATCGGTCTTTCTTGCCTGTCCAGCATAAAAGAGGCCGCATCCTCCGATAAGTTCATCTCACGCATCGCTTGCTCGTTTAGGAACCAGCCCTCTGTCGTTAAATGGTTATCACGCAAAATCTCCAATCCCAGCATATCGTAACACTCCTTATCCATAACGAATTGCTGAAAAGATATATTTTGCCCCTGATAAGTAGCAGTCCAATTATTACTACCGAATAAAGGCAATCCTTGAGTCTTCCCGACCCTATCTACGCATGACAAACCTTTCAACTCACCGACAAAAGCGGATAACTGCCTTTCATCCACCGACCGCATAGCCAATAAATTCTTCGTTTTATATCCGACAGGAGCGTTGATCATATGAACGATCTGACAAACCATCGTGATAGAGGCGGCGATCATCGTGATCGTGATCACATTTTGGAATACGATAAAGAACTTACTGAATACCATTTTCGTCTTAGCCCGGAACGTACCCCTTACCACCTCGATCGGTTTAGAAGAAGAAATAATGATAGCAGGCAGTAAGCCGGATAAAACTCCCACGGCAACCGTTAATGAAACCAGAGCCAATAGCCAGACAGGTCTACCCAATACATTCATATCGACACGTGTCTGCAATAAATCATTGACAAACGGCACGACCGCCAGCGCAAGGAGAACCCCGATAATCAAAGAAATAAACGTAAGTAAAGTGGACTCCAGCATCAAGCGCATGAATAACTCGCCCCGTGAAGAACCCAAAAGGCGCCGGGTAGCCATCTCCTTCGCCCTGAAACCCGCTTGGGCGACCGTCAAGTTAATATAATTAATGACCGCGAAAATCAAGATAAGGAAACCTACGGACATCAGCACGATCACGAAACGCCAATCTCCCTTTCGCAAAGAAGAGTAAGAAGCGGCTTTCGCAAAATACTGCTCACTAAGCGGCAATATGCGTACCTCCTTTGCCGTCCCATATTGATACGGCCAATAAAACTCCTTGAACCAATGGGCCATATCCTCCGCACGAGAAGGGAAATCACTACCCTCACGCACCAAGACAAAAGCCGATGTACTTCCAGCATTCCCCAACTGATCCGGGGCTAAGCTGGGGTTAAAACAGCTAACCTGCTCCCAACGCACGATCACATCCGCTTCGGGAATAGAGGAATGAAGTAAATCCTCCACCACCCCGTTTATAGTAGCCGATATGGTATCTCCCACCACTAACTGCCGTCCCATCGGATCATCCGTTCCGAACATCTTACGGGCGAACGAAGAGGAGACCACCGCATAGTTCCCGGCGGCCAACGCTTGCTCACGAGTGCCTTGTAACAGCCGGAAATCAAAGAAATCGAAGAACGTGGAGTCCGCAAACATCACGTTCGCCTTTAGTTTCCGATCACCGGAAACTACAACTATATTGCTTGAATTATCTGCCACTACCGGGCAAACTTTCTCTACCTCCGGATAGCGTTCCTTTATCTTATAAGGAATGGCGGCTCCAGTGGCCATCCAATTCTCATTCCCGACCAGATAGATACGATCCGCCTTGGTATGGAATTTATCTGTAGACATCTCCTGTACCGTATAGACCGCTATCAATAACACAAACATCAACGATACAGACAGACCAAACACGTCTATCAGCGTATAAGCCTTATTCCTTCCAAGGAACTTTAAAAAGGACTTAAAGTTCAATAAATTATTCATGAATTATCAATTTTCTATTATCTATTTTCAATCACTCAGATTTTAAGCAATTCACCGGATTATCATTAGCCGTCTTGCGGGCATCCAGACAAACCACGGAATATATAATCAATAATACACATACGCCGCAACCCAAGAATATGTACCATGACAAAGGAACCTTCTCCGTGAATTGCTCTTGCCACTTTTGCAAGACAAAGTATGCTATACCACCGCCTAATATGACCGCATAGATACAGATATATCCGATATCCTTTATGAACAACCTCAATATATCCCATAAGGTAGCCCCATTCACCCGGCGAACCGCTATCTCCTTACGACGACGGCTCACCTCATCATTCGTATAGCCTATAAGTCCTATCAACGTAACAAGAAGCGTGACCAAACCTCCGATCATCACGGAATCACGGAATTGACGGGAGTCCTTATATAGATCCATGATCTCGGAACGGAAAGAGATAGCGTTCAGTTCACGATCCGGAAATGTCTCGGATATCTTCTGCTGTAAACGAGCCATACTATCGTTGCTCAGCTCATGGAACTTCACCTGCAAGGTATACATGGGCTTATGCGCATAGAATAATACGGAAGGCCGCATATCTTGGTTCGAGATTCCTCCCAGACGGATATTCTCATAAACACCGCAAATCGTGAATGGCTCCTCATTCCATTTGCTATGCTCGGTGACGCAGATATCCTTCCCGATCACATCATCCGTCCAACCCGCTACCAATTTCATTTTCTCCACGAAACGGCGGTCTACCATCACCTCTCTTGAATTGGTCACATTTTCCGTGAACGAGCGGCCTTGGATCACGGGAATCTCCATCATGTCCAAATATCCGTTACCTACCCAATAGAGATCGGCGATATTAAAAAGCTCTTGAGTCTCACCCGGTAAAAGAATATTATTACCGGAAGCATGCTCGAAAGGCAATTGATAGACGGTGGTAGCCGCAACGACCCCCGGAAGCCGCATCACCTCATCCAGAATCTTGGCACGAGAGGTAGAGTCCACGCCAGCTAACCCGCAGTAGGCAAGGTTCTCATAGGCATATCCCGGACGATCGTTCACCATAAACGTATATTGACGGGCAACGAAAACAAGCATCGTTACCAAAAAGCCCGTGGCTACAAACTGGACAAGCAACAAGGCTTTCTTCCAGATACGCTTATTCTCCCGGTAATTACGGAAAGCGGAGGCCACCGGAATCCGAGCGTATAATGATCCCGGCATAAAACCAGATACGAAAAACACCAAGATACATATCCCTAGCAAGACCAAGCTACCATTAGACAAGAGCAAGGAATCTAACGAAGTCGCCAACAACTCCTCTACCGTACCTCTAAACGCAAGGATCAACAATAAGGCCAAGATCAGTGAAAGCACTATATGTACCAACGCCTCACCAAACATCATACCATGAATATTATTCTCGCTTGCCCCATAACATTTATGGACAGCCACCTCCTTCGAGCGATTTACGATAGAGGATATCACGATCAAGATATAGTTCATCACCGCCGTGAAGATCAAAGCGAAGGCCAGTAAGGAAAGTATCCATGTCATTCGCTTGACTTGCGGCAACTCCTTGTGTAAGCCATCCAGCTCATGAAACGAGAAACCAATGTTAAACCCTGTCTTTTGCTGTTCCTCCGGAGGGAAATAAGAATTCACGAACGTATGCACCTGTTCCTCCAAAGCTAAAGGATTCACCCCCTTGTGCAATTTCACGTAGCTTATGTAACGATCATTTCCCAACATATTAGTAGGCGAACCCTCCCACATGAACCGACCCGCCGAAGCCATAGAAACAATCACATCGTAACGGGAATGAGAATTTTCCGGAACTTCCTCAAAAACGCCACCAATAGTCATAGTACGTCCCGGCGAACTGTCTACCGTGAAGTTTTTCCCGATAACATCGCCTCCGATATTTTTCGCTATACGACTTGATATCAATACGTACATCGGGGTGGAAAGAACCTCTTTCGCATTTCCGATCAACATAGGACGAGGAAGAATATCAAAGAAACAACTATCCGCTATGATACAACGACCGGAGTATTTCATCTTGGTGTCGGTCATCGTAAAGGTCCAGTCTCCAAAACTCGTGTATCGGGTGACGGTCTCAATCTCGGGTATCTGTTGTTGCATAGTTGGAGCGATGCCACCGCTTGTTTGCGGATAATCCTTCAACTCCCCTCCATTTTGCTGGTATTTCGCCCATACTTGATAGACCCGGTCTCTATCCGGATAAAAATCATCATACGATTGTTCGAAATAGACTTTAGCGATCAATACCAAACCTACCGCTAAACCGATTCCCAACGATACGATTTTCATCACGTTATGCCGCCCTTTCTTAAAAATGGAACGAATGGCGATTAGTATGTTTTTCATATTATATCGATTTTATTCCAGCACCAGCACTTCATTATCCTTATAACTCTCATAACTGGACACAATCACCTTCTCACCGGCTTCCAGACCTTCAAGAACCTCATAATATTGCGGGTTCTGACGGCCGATCTTGATAGAACGCCTGTAAGCTTTCTTTCCATCCGGATCAAGAACAAATATCCAGCTTCCGCCCGTGCTCTGGAAGAAAGTTCCCTTCGGGATAATGATACTCTCGGTAGGTTGCCCCAGCTCCAAGTTGATATAGTAGGTCTGTCCACTACGGATATTATCCGGACGCTCACCCGTGAAAACGAAATCCGTACGGAACTTACCATCACGAACCTCGGGATAAACTTTGCGCACCGTTAAGTCGAAAGACGAGCCTTGACGCTCGAAAGCGGCGCTTAAGCCCGGTTTCACGCGGTCTATATAATGCTCGTCGATCATGGCCTCTATCTTATAATCGGAAAGGTCGTTAATCTGGCCGATCTTTTGTCCGGGATTGATGCTTTGCCCCAATACGACATCCAACAGTCCCAACTCACCGTCAATCTGGGAACGGACATTCAAGTTTTCCTTACGTTCGCGGATCAACAGGATATTCTTCCGCATATTCGCCAAGCTGGCCTCCATCTCATCCATCTGGATCGTGCGGGAGATAGAGTCTTGGCGCAAGCGCTCGGTAATCAAGGCGTGCTTTTGAGAGGCTAACTCGAAGTCCTCCTTCGCTTTCAGATAATCCTCCTTGGCGATCAAGTTCTCTTTATACAACTGTTCTTGTTGGTTGAACGAGCGGCGGGCCCGGTTCATGTCCATATCGTATTGAAGTTTCTCCATCTGATTGGTCAGCTTATCCTGCTCCATGGTAACCTGCGTATTACGAAGGAAGTTCTGCTTCTCCGCCAACTCGGCCTCAGCGTTCAATATCTGCAAATCCAAATTTGAGTTACTCAGACGAACAATGATATCGCCTTTCTTCACTTGGGCGCCCTCTTCCACGACTTTCTCCTGTACGATACCGCCCTCCTCGGGGCTAAGCTGCACGACCGTGATAGGTTGCACCTGACCATCCATACGAAAGAAGTCATTGAATTGCTCACGGGTCACATTACCGATGCTAATCCCTCTCGCGTCCACTTTCAACGTAGAAGCATGATCACCAAAGATAATCCATCCCAACAAGATAACGAACAACACGCCACCCGCTACATAAGGAATATGCTTCTTCTGAAGACCTTTCTTTTTCTCTAATTGTATATCCATCGTATTCTATATTTTTTATTATCATCTAAATTCTATGTTCTCAATTCTTATTCATTGATAAGAGGCTTGCCCTTATAATAATCCACCAGCTTGCTTTTCAATAAGTACATCAATCGCTTTTGAAGCAGATTGGCCTTGGACTCCAACAGCGTATTCGCACTTGTCTGTACATCCAGCGTGCTCATCAGGCCTTCCTCGTACTTCCGTAGGGTAACACGATAAGCCAACTCATCCGATCTCACCTTCTTATCCATCTGTATGGCCTCTTTAGCGTATCCCTCACGATCCAAGACGGATTGCTCTACCGCTGTCTGCAACTGGCGAAAGACCTCTGTTCTTGTCTCCCGTGCGATCCGCATATTGTTACGGTAACGACGAGCGTTCGTTAATCTGCTCAAACCATCGAATAAGGGGAAACTAAGGCTAAAAGAGACATATTCACCACGGTTATTCTTAAACTGATCCTTGAAACCTTCCGGGGCATTATCAGACTTCAGGTTCTCGAAATAACTCGTAGAGATTCCGGCATTCAAATAAATACTCGGCAGCAACTTTCCTTTATAAATACGATATTGGTATTTACTTTGCGTTAATTGATACTCGGCTTGCAAGGCGGTAGGGTTATTCCCGGACGCATAAGCGAAAATCTCCGCCACGTTCTCTACTTCCGGGACATAATTGATATCCGGTAATAAAGTATCCACCTCCAGTTCTAAATCAGATGGATAATTCATACATTCCCTCAAGGTAAGCAAGGCCGTATTGAAAAGATTCTGCTGGTGGGTCAATGTATAATCATCGGCCGCTACTTGAGCCTCGAATTGAGCTACATCCGCTTTCCCTTTCAAACCCAGCTCTTCTTGCCGGCGAGTCTTATATAAGGTACGGTTACTCTCCTCCAATTTCTCGGCCGCCATACGAATCGTTCCTTTATAATACACCACATCCATATAAGCCTGCATGGTTTTCATCGCTAAATCATCTTTCGCTTTCTGTATGTCATTAACTCCCATACGGCGATTGGATTTTGCCATCAACCATTGATTGATCAGCTGTCCGCCCGTAAAAATAGGAATAGAAGCGTCGAGGCCATAGTTATTATTAAACGTAGAAGTATTCTCATAGGTATTGGTCGCAGGGTCAATCGAACGGCCAAAACTATATTGCGCTCCGACCTTAGCCGATGCCGCCGGGAAAAAAGAAGCTACGGCGGCATTCCGTTCCGCCTTATACGTATCTGATGTATAAACTTGCTTTTTAACCGATGGGCTGTTTTCCACGGCATAGCGCATACATTCATCCAAAGTCCAAAGTTTCTCTTGGGCCACCGTCGCCGTAGCGAAACTGAGAGAAAGAACTGTTGTAAGTAATATTTGTTTCATTGCTCTATTATTTTCTACCTAAATAATAGCAAAGAACGTGCCAAAACACATAAACAACTAAACAACAATCAGATAACAAAAAGCTATTCTTTTAGAACTGTCCAATATTTTGACAACGCTGTCTAATTGTTTGACACTATTCCCACTTTGACACGTAAGAGCGTCTCCTCTTCTCCCTAAGTAAAAAACGCTCTACTCCTATATGAATTCTTGCTCGATAGCCTATGAATTCTTATGCGCATACTGTATAATTCTATAAACCACGACGTGGTCTGTACAGATCAAGACGTGGAATATACAAATCACGACGTGGTCTATATATTCCACGGCGATAATCTGGAAATAGATGAGATAGTAATTATATTTGTATATAGTAAGAAGAATGTTTTTTACTTGAAGGTACGAACAATTGTTTTGATTACAATCGTTGACTATCCTTTAGATTTAAGGGCAGGACACAAAAAAAGGGAAACAGCTGAATACCAACCATTTCCCTTTTTCTAAGTCGGGGTACCAAGATTCGAACTTGGGACCCCCTGCTCCCAAAGCAGGTGCGCTAACCGGACTGCGCTACACCCCGTTTTGCAATTCATAGTGTTTATCTCTGATTGCGGTGCAAAGGTACGCCTTTATTTTAAACTACAAAACTTTTCGGTAACTTTTTTCATGAAAAATATCATTTTCTTGTTGAGTGGATAGAATGGAACTTTGCGTCAGATAGTTCTTATCGTTGGCGTAAATAAATAAAAGGGTTCCATTCTTTATCGTATTAATAATTGGCTTACTGACAGATACAGGCAACGCAGGGCAACCAAAGCTACGTCCTAACCGACCCGAGGAAGCTGCCACAGAAGGATCGGAATAAGAGGCGCCATGAATTACAATCGCCCTTTGCTTAGCCAAATCATTTATTCCTTTTTCCAATCCATTTAGGATAAGCGAATAGCCATTCCGGCCTTGGTACGTATTTTCCGTCAGATAAAATCCTAAAGAGCTTTTATGGGAACCGTTCTCGTTCGAGAAAGAGGTCGCATAATTCCCTCCGCTATTCTTACCGTGAGAAACCAAAGAGGTGTAAAGTATTCTCTTTTGCCGTATATCCAATACAACCATACGCTCCGCCGTAGAAGGTTTAGAGAAATCGATCAATGTAAGGATATCCTTATTTTTCCGATCAATCTTCTCGGAACCTCTAAGCCCCTGCATAAACGCATCGAAACAAACCCATTGATCCAATCGCATCTCCTCATATAATTGGCGCCCCATAACCGCCACAGACGTTGATCCCGTTTCCGGAGATAGGGCACGCAAAACGCCACCGGTTGAAATTGAACCTACAGACAAGACAATAAAAAACAAATACAAGAAAATCCTTCGCATACTAAAAAACAATAACGCCGCAAAGTTATGATTTTTATTCTAATACAAAAACAATCGTCTCATTAACAGGCGCCCAATCATAAACAAATTGCGCATGCGAAGTCGCGTTTCTCACACACATATGAGACCGGGGTGTCGTTCCCAACGAAGGACTATATTCGATCAACGATTTACGAGGAGCGTTGACCGGTACGCCATGGATATACGCCCCATTCGTAAAACGGTTGGCATAAGGAGCGAATCCGCCAGTCTCCTTGGAACCGTCTACCAAATAGATCATGCGAGACTTTTTTTCTTGGAGAACATACATTCCCAACGGGGTTTCCTGCGCATAAGGAGGACGATGCTGTCCGGTAGTCGCAGGGTTCATGCTACGAACCAACCATTTCGAGCCGACGTGCTCCAAGGTCGCGATATTCTGGTTATGACGATCCACGAAGATCGCCTTATCGAAGACTACCGTATCCCCTATTTGCTTGATATATTTCTTCGGAGCATACCACTCCTCCTCCCCATCATACACGGTTTGTATACGAGCGAATTTAGAATCCTCATCCATCGCCTTGATACGAACCAAGCTACCGTCACGTCCATAGATCTCGGGAATCACGGTATCAGTCAGCAAATAAAGCGGGACGGATTGATAGCGTTCTACACCAAGCGTATCGGAAACCCTCTTATAGGCATCTCTCTTGAAGACTTTTACAAGAGGAGCCTCTCCATTCCTGTTTTTATAGTTCTGCAAGATCGCCCATTGAGACGGCTCCTTTTGGATCGACTCCAATAAGGATAATCTTTCTTTCATTTTCTCCCACTGGAACTCCCGTGTCGTATCTTTATAGAGGTAAGTATCTTCTAAAGTATGCTTATCGTAAAGCAGCTCTTTCTCTATTTCGATATGGGGAGGCAAAGTCTCCATGATCACAGCGGAATCCTTCGATATAGAATCCACAGGAGTTAAGACCTCGGTTTGAGCAGGCTCGGTCCTCGGCGTACAATAACTTAGCGTACAAAGGCTCGATATCAAAAGTATAAAAACTGTTCTCGTCATCATTATTACCCGGGATTTATTTGAATATCGTAAATATACGATTTTTTCCAAATAACAGGTAATCTTATCATCTTGTTTACAAAGTAACCGCGCCAAATGACAGAGCTATCCTATATTCATCCTATAATCCATTTACTGCCCGGTATTAATGAGATAATCTTTGTCGCCACATAACAGCAGATAAATGTACTTACCGCAATACATGGTATGGCGGCGACAGTAGGCAAGGCTAAGTCGTGCTTAAACACCGTTACCCACAATCCGAGCCAAAATATATGCATAAGGTACATACCGTAGCTGAGTTTAGACATCTCTGTTATGAGTCGTGGAGATTTCGAATTGCCTATGCAAGTAAAAGCGAGGAACGTACCCGCCGTAAGAAGCACACAGTTAATCGTACAGAAAGCCCATCCGATCTCTATCTCAGGTGTGACAAGAGTTACTCCGGGTATCGCTTGGACATAGAAGGAATAAATCGTCAGCAAGGCACCGACGACCATCGAGGCGATTCCGATAACCAGACGTTTAGAACGGTTCCATGTAAGATGGACATGTATATAATGTGCCAGTACGAGGTATCCTAAATAACCGGAGAAGTACCACAGTATATGGTATTCGTTCCAAAAACATTGTCCCCACACCTCGCCGAAGCAACGATTGAGATAGGGCATACAGGTCGACAACAGAAACAAGCCGATGAAAAAACGCTCTTCTTTCGCCGTGGCTTTATTCAACCATGGCGATATTACGGGTATAAATAAATAGAGGCTGATCAAAGGGTACATGAACCACAAATGTCCGGCCTGTGAAGGAAAGTTCAAGAATATTCTCGATATATCTTTCAATGATGTCTCGGCATCTATCTGCCCCCACAGCAAGGGTAAAGTGCTGTATAGTATCATAAATATGAAAAACGGCGGTAAGATGCGAATACAACGCTGACGGTAGAATTGCCAAGAGGTCAGCCCTGCCTTCATCGGCGCAAGAAGAAAGGCGGAGACAATTATAAACAATGGCACCGCCATGCGTGAGAAACCATCGTATACGGCTACCCACAACCGATCAGCCTCATTGGCCAGATAAGATTGCGGTCCCACCATATCCGTGGAGCCCTCAGCTCCATAAAAGTTTTCACTGGCGTGGACAACCATGACAAGGAAGCACGCAAACACACGCACGTAATCCAAAAAAACTATACGCTTCATTTTTTGTTTTAGTATTATTATTCGTTAGATGATTTCAAGTTTGTCTTTTTACGCGAAGCATGCATTCAAGAGGGATATATTTCGATGTTTTTCCTGATACTGCTTTATGGCGCACAAAGGTAAAAAAAGTCGGAAAGAATATATACCTTTGTCATATTATAAGTGAAATCTAAAATAAAAACATATGAGATCTATTAATGGCGCGGTTTTACGTAGCGCATTCGCGATGGTATTAGGGTTTGTTTTGGTATTATGGCCGGAAGCAGCCATAACCTATCTGGTTATCACGATCGGTATACTATTCATTTTACCGGGATTATTCGCTATCCTCAGCTATTTCACCCGACCGAAGAACGAGAACGGGGAGAAACCGATGTTTCCTATCGAGGCAGCGGGAAGCGTACTGTTCGGAGCGTGGTTGGTGATCATGCCCGAGTTCTTCGTGAATATATTAATGTACTTACTCGGAGCCTTATTGGTAATTGCCGGTGTACAGCAATTGGTTTCATTGATATCCGCAAGGAAATGGAGCAATGTACCGTTGGGGTTCTACCTGATGCCGGCTTTGATCTTGATAACCGGAGTAATGATTCTTGCCTACCCGTTCGGGGCGGCGGCAAATACATTCGTAATCTTCGGTGTAGCCAGCATTTTCTACGGGGCTTGTGAGTTGATCAACTGGTATAAGTTCCGCAAGCGTATAGAAAATACCGGATTATGATTTCCGGTATTCCATGGGTGATATACCCATATGCTTCTTGAAAAACTTACCGAAAGTGGATTGATCGGAGAAGTGGAGTATATCCGCTACTTGCTGAACCGTGGCTTGCGGGGCCTTCAACAGCATCTTGGCCTCGACGATCAAGGCGTCGTCAATCCATTTATTCGCTGATTTACCCGTTAGCTCTTTCAAGATAAGCGAAAGATACTGTGGGGTAATAAATAATTTCTCGGCATAGAAAGTAACGACGTGCTGCTCCTTGCAATGCTCGAAAAGCAATTGCAGGAACTGCTCGAAAAGCTCCTCCTTCCGGGAGAGTGTAGGTGCCGTCATCAGCTCCTTCTTACCCATAAAGATATTAGCCAACTCGATAAAGAAACCGACTAAGGCGTTTTGGAGAGCCTCCTTCTGGAAAAAATGGGTACGCAGCTTCATCTTTTCCCGTAAGATGGAGAATTGGCCGGATATATGCTCAGTCTCCTCGGCACTCATCGCAGCACATGGATTCTTACGGATCTGCATATAATGCACCATAGAGTTCTTTTTCCCTGCCGGGGTAGTATATCCATCCAGAAAAGATCTGGACACGATCAACAAACGCCCTCTCAAATCTTTGCTCACTTTCGATACCTGTATGATATGAGTCGGCATCAAGGTTATAAACGTATTCTTCTCTATCTTATATGGAATATAGTCTACCGAAATATCAGCAGTACCTTCCTGTACCAAGATCATCAACAAGGCATTTAAACGCATCGGGGTGGAATGCTCCAGCCTTTTTTCCTCGTAATTAATCAAATCTCCGTTCAGATCCGCTATCGATAAATCATCTTGAAAGTTGTCGCTGGACTCAATTCCCTTGATTAACTCAGTGACTTCAATTAAAGGTAAATTTTTCATATCTATCTGTAGATTTTTATTATCACCTCGGACAAAGATAGAAATAAAAAGCCAAAGACCACCCACTATTTCGTTTTTAACCAATTTTCATCCAAAATTGAACGAATAACAAGAATTTTTGACAATATCCTGTTTCATTCCATACCAATACCGTAACAGTATAAACCTTTCTGGTTTTCTAAATATATCAGACCTTTGCGAATAGATTCGACGGGAATATCCGGTCATTGGTCGATTCCAACGGACGAGTCAGCGCTTTTTACTTGTATACAGGGATTGCCCCGGCTACTTTTGACGTAACAAAAAAGAATATGATAAAAGAACAGATTATTAATACGGCGTTCGATCTTTTTTCTCAATATGGCATCAAGAGTGTGAGTATGGATGATGTAGCGAAAGCGGCTGGCATCTCCAAGCGTACACTTTACGAGTCGTTCGAGGACAAGGAAACCTTGCTGATCGAGGGGATCGATCACAATACCGAATCGCTCGGACAATATCTGACAGGATTGGAAAAAGAACCTTTCAATGCCTTGGAAGTAATCCTGCTCTTCTATGAGGAGATGATGAAAAACCCGAGATGGTTCAACGAGAAGTTTTACGAGGACTTGAAGAAATATCCGAAAGCCCAACAAAAAATAGAGATGAATAAAGCGAGAATGGGTAAGAGGTGTATGGACTTGTTCACACGAGGCGTTAAAGAGGGCGTGTTCCAAAAGGGGATCAACTTCGAGATCATGGCCTTACTGGTGAAAGAGCAGACGAAGATGTTGCGGCCTTCCAATGTCTTCTGCAAGCATTCCATCACCGAGGTATACAACACGATCCTCCTCACATTCCTGAAAGGGATCAGTACCGAGAAGGGAAGAGCGATCCTAGACCGATTCGATCTCAAACAATCCTATGATTTATAGCGAACACTTAATGAGTTTAATCACAGACAAAATCTATCCTAAATGAAACGATTATTGATGAGTAGAAAAATGATGTTGGTCACATTTATGGTATTGCCTTTTCTGGCGGCGAGACCGGTTCTGGCTCAAGACACCCTGAAACTGGATCTTGGAAAAGCGCTAGAGATCGCCCTTAGCGAGAACCCGACCGTAAAAGTTGCCGATAAAGAAATACAGAAGAAAAAGTACGCACGTAAAGGCTCGTACGCTTCTCTATTTCCGCAGATCAGTTTTGCGGGGGACTACAACCGTACCTTGAAGAAACAGGTGATGTATATGGATTTCGACATGGGTGACATGGGAGGCGGCAGCTTGCCCGAAGGCACGGACATGTCGAGTATGGACGAGGGCTTCGAGGTAGGACGTAGCAACAACTGGAGCTTGGGCTTCAACGCTTCCATGCCACTGGTGAACGCCTCCTTATGGAAAAGCTTGAGTATCTCGGCCTTAGACGTGGAATTGGCGGTGGAGCAAGCTCGCTCTTCTAAAATAGCGATGGTGAACCAAGTGAAAAAGAGCTTTTACGCCGTCCTTCTGGCAAGCGACTCTTACCGGGTATTCAAGCAAAGTTACGACAATGCCATGGAGAATTATCTGGATATCAAACGGAAGTATGAACAGGGAACCGTAGCTGAATACGACTTGATACGTGCCGATGTGACGGTAAAGAATACAGAGCCTAATCTGTTGCAGGCAGAGAACTCCCTTACCTTGGCTAAATGGCAGTTAAAAGCGTTATTGGGCATGGATCTGGATTTAAATATCGATTGCGACGGACAACTGACGGATTTCAAGTCCAGCCTCTTCGCCGACTATCTATCCACGGATACAACCTTATCCGAGAATACGGACTTGAAACAATTAGACCTTCAGGCGGAACAGCTGAAAAAGACGCTGGTCATGCAGAAATTCGATTATCTGCCGACCTTGTCGCTGACCGGTCTATATCAATGGAGCGCCATGAACAATGACTTCAAGTTCAAGAATTACAGATGGAACCCCTATTCGATGATCGGTATCACGTTATCGGTTCCTATCTTCTCCGGAGGTAGTAAATTTTATAAGGTAAAGCAGACGAAAGTCTCCATCGACCAATTAAACCTGCAACGGGACGATACCAAGCGCAATTTGCAGTTGGCCGTTAAACAGTACATAGATAATATGAATACCTGTATCAAGAAGTTCGACGCCGCCCAAAAGGGAGTCGAGCAAGCGGAACGGGGATATATGATCTCGCAAAAACGGTACGACACCGGAGCCGGTACATGGCTGGAGATGAACGATGCCGAACTTGCCTTGACGCAGGCCCGATTGAACTTCAACCAATCTATCTACGACTATATGGTAGCGAAGGCGGATCTGGAGAAAGTATTGGGTAACGAACAGATGAATTGAAAATTAAAAATTGAAAGTTTAATAGATAATAATTAGGAACAATTATATGAAGACAAGTCAAATGCTGAAAGTAATACCGATAGCTACATTGGCCCTGCTGATGTCTTGCTCGGGTAATAAGAGTGAGGAAGCCACGGAAACACAGAATGAGAAAGTAAAGGTGAAAGTGGAGACGGTCTCTGTTCAAGACGTGGAGCAACTCAGTGAATTTACCGCTACGGTGGAAGCGAATATCAAAAATAATATCGCTCCCCAAACCCCATTCCGTATCGAGAAAATCTTCGCCGAGGTAGGCGACCATGTAAAAGCCGGGCAGTTATTAGCCAAGATGGACGCTACCAGCCTAAAGCAAGCGAAGATACAATTGGACAACCAAGAGATCGAGTTCAAACGTATCGACGAGTTGTATAAGGTAGGTGGTGCTTCCAAATCCGCTTGGGATGCCCAAAAGACTTCCTTGGAAGTGGCTCGAGAGACGTATAAAAACTTGGTGGAGAACACCCAATTGCTAAGCCCGATCAGCGGAATCGTAACTGCCCGCAACTACGATAGCGGCGATATGTACAGCGGCGGAAACCCAATCTACACAGTGGAGGAAATCCGTCCGGTCAAATTAATGGTGAATGTCTCCGAGAGTCTTTTTACGAAAGTGAAGAAAGGCCATGAGGTAGATATCCGGCTGGATGTGTACGGAGACGAGGTTTTCAAGGGTAAAGTCAACTTGGTTTATCCGACGATCGATCCCGCTACCCGCACGTTCCCTGTGGAGATCAAGATCGCCAACTCGGATGAGCGAGTGCGACCGGGTATGTTCGCCCGGGTGACGATGAGTTTCGGCCATATGGATCACGTGGTGGCCCCGGATCGCTCTATCGTAAAACAATCAGGCGCCGGCGACCGGTATATCTATGTATGCAAAGACGGCAAGGTATCCTACCAGAAGGTGGAGCTAGGACGCCGTATGGGTGATAAATATGAGATCATATCCGGAGTGGAGGATGGCGACCAAGTGGTTATCACCGGGCAAAGCCGCCTGACGAACGGTATGGAAGTTGAAATCGAAAACGAATAACAGACTATGAGTTTATATGGAACAGCGGTAAGAAAGCCCGTATCGACCGCCCTTGTATTTGTGGCGATCGTGATCTTCGGACTTTTTTCCTTAAGCAGGTTATCAGTGGACTTGCTTCCGGAGATAGAGACGAACACCATCATGGTGATGACGGCCTATCCCGGCGCCAGCGCTTCGGATATCGAGATGAATGTTTCGAAGCCCTTGGAAAACGTGTTGAATAGCGTAAGCGACTTGAAGCATATCACGTCGCAATCCCGTGAGAATATATCGATCGTAACGTTGGAATTTAATTATGGCATCGATATCGATGTCGCCACAAACGATGTCCGCGACAAACTGGACATGGTAGAGTCTTCCCTACCCGATGACGTAGAGAATCCGATCATCTTCAAGTTCGGTACGGACGATATCCCTATCTTGATCCTTTCCGTGACCGCGGAGGAGAGCACGAACGCTCTTTACAAGATCTTGGACGATAAGGTATCCAACCCATTGGCCCGTATCAGTGGCGTGGGTGCCGTGTCTATCTCCGGTACGCCGATCCGTGAGTTGCAAGTGTATTGCGACCCGTACAAGTTGGAGGCTTACGGCCAGACCATCGAAGGTATCTCTACCATCATCGCGCAAGAGAACCGGAATACACCGGGAGGTAGCGTAGATATCGGTTCTAATACCTACTCCTTGCGTGTTCAAGGAGAATTCACGGACGCTAAGCAGATGCTAGACCTAGTGATCGGTAGCCAGAACGGAAAGAACGTATATCTGCGTGACGTGGCCCGTGTAGAGGACAGTATCGAGGAACGTGCGCAAGAAACGTTCAACAACGGCACGAAAGGTGGTATGATCGTCATACAGAAACAGTCCGGAGCGAACTCGGTGAACATCGCCAAGAAGGTACACCAGAAACTTCCGGAGATACAGGCTAGCTTACCCTCAGACGTGAAGCTGGACGTAATCATGGATACTTCCACGAATATCTTGAATACGATCGATAGCTTGAAAGAGACGATCATGATTACCTTTATCATCGTTATGTTGGTGGTATTCGTGTTCTTGGGACGCTGGAGGGCTACGTTTATCATTATCTTAACCATCCCGATCTCCTTGATCGCTTCTTTCGCTTATTTGCTGGCCTCGGGCAATACGTTAAACATTATCTCATTGAGCTCACTTTCTATCGCTATCGGTATGGTGGTGGACGACGCTATCGTGGTATTGGAGAACGTAACGACCCATATCGAGCGGGGTAGCCAGCCGAAACAGGCCGCTGTACACGCCACGAACGAGGTGGCTATCTCGGTTATCGCCTCCACCCTTACGATGTTAGCGGTGTTCTTGCCGTTGACGATGGTTACGGGTATGGCGGGTATCTTATTTAAGCAGTTGGGATGGATCGTTAGTATCATCATGATCGTTTCTACGGTAGGCGCCTTGACATTGACCCCGATGCTTTGCTCACAGTTATTACGCCAGCAACCGGAGAAGGGTAAATTGTACCGGATGTTCTTCACGCCTATCGAAAAGGGATTGAACGCCTTGGATCGCGGTTACGGACGCTTCTTGAACTGGGCCGTACGCCACCGGAAAACGGTGATCGTAGGCGCTACGCTGATCTTCATCGGCAGTATGATGCTGATCCCGGTTATCAAGACGGAATTTTTCCCGACACAAGATAACGCACGCATCGGCATAACGATTGAGTTGCCGATCGGTACACGGCAGGATATTACCCGTGAGTTAGCTCTCGACATCGACAAGAAGTTCCGTGAGAAATATCCGGAGATCCTAATCAGTAACTTCACGGAAGGTACGGCGGATACGGATAATACCTTCGCCCAGCTAAGCAATAACGGTACGCATATTATCGAATTCAATATAAACCTAACTAGCGTGGGCGACCGTGAGAGAGGTCTTACCGAGATTTGCGAGTTGATGCGGCAGGACTTAGCCCAATACAGCGAGATCAAGAAATTCGAGGTACTCGCCGGAGGGCAGGAAGGTTCTATGGGTGGAGAGACCTCGGTTAACATCGAGATCTATGGTTTTGATTTCGCCCAGACGGATGCCGTGGCGAATGAGATCGCCCGTCGTATGAGAAATGTAAAAGGATGCTCGCAAGTAAATATCAGCCGTGAGGATTATATCCCGGAATACCAGATCGACTTCGACCGGGAGAAACTGGCCATCAACGGGCTGAACGTAACAACCGCCTCTATGTATCTCCGAAACCGTGTAAATGGTTCCACCGCTTCAAAATATCGTGAGGATGGAGATGAGTATGATATCAAGGTACGTTACGCCCCAGAGTTCCGTGAGTCCGTAGAGGATCTTGAGAATATTTTGATCTATAACAATGAGGGCAAAGGCATCCGCATCCGTGATTTAGGCAAGGTAGTGGAACGTATGACTCCCCCGACCATCGAGCGTAAAGACCGTGAGCGTGTGATCACCGTATCTGCCGTAGCGGGTAAGGGAGCGGCATTGAGCGACTTGGTTGCCGCCGCCCGGAACGAGTTGAAACAAATGGATATCCCATCCGACGTAAGTTGGCAGTTGGGTGGAACATTCGAAGATCAGCAGGATACATTTACCGATTTGGGTATCTTAATGGTATTGATCATCATCTTGGTATTCATCGTGATGGCTGCCCAGTTCGAGTCGTTGGTAGACCCGTTCGTGATCATGTTCTCTATCCCGTTCGCCTTTACAGGTATCGTATTGGGATTGGCGGTCACGCAGACACCATTGGGCGTTATGGCTTTGATCGGCGTGATCATGTTGATGGGTATCGTGGTTAAAAACGGTATCGTGCTGATCGACTATACGATCTTATGTCGGGAGCGTGGCATGGGTATTATCACATCGGTAGTGACTGCCGGAAAATCCCGTCTTCGCCCGGTATTGATGACAACGTTGACGACCGTTTTGGGTATGATCCCGATGGCGGTGGGAACCGGCGAGGGTTCCGAGATGTGGCGCTCGATGGGTATGACCGTGGCTTGGGGTCTTTCCGTATCCACCTTGATTACCTTGATTATTGTTCCGACGGTCTATGCCGTATTCGCCGCCAACGGCGTAAAACGAAGACGCCGCAAAATAAGAAAGGCATTACGAAATAATTAATTATCTTTGCGTACCATAGGGAAGCCGAGGCCAAGCAAACCTCGATGGGCATTGTTAGGTCATAACAATGCCCATTGTAAGGTGCTTACGATGCCCATAATAAGCAGGCTTGAATGCCCATCGTAAGAAAAGCTTCCCTACGGATATGCGATCTCATAAAAAACAACTATATGAAAGCGATATTTATATCTTTCAATCAAGCGTATTACGAAGCTATCGTCAGTATCATGGACCGTAATAACCTTAAAGGTTTTACCTATTGGGATGTCGTGCAAGGACGGGGAAGTAAAACAGGCGAGCCACATTACGGCAATCACGCTTGGCCTACCTTGAATTCAGCTATCCTTACGATGGTAGAAGACGAGAAGGTCGATCATTTTCTGGAAATCCTACACAACTTAGACAAGGAAACGGAAGCGCAAGGGCTTCGGGCCTTCGTCTGGAATATAGAGAAAACCATCTAACTTAATTTTTCGAAACAACTATATTAATCTATTGATATGGACAAATCAATCCTGTTTACACCCGGTAAGATCGGTCCGCTAACACTTAGGAACCGCACGATCCGGGCCGCCGCATTCGAGAGTATGTGCCCGGGAAACGCTCCCTCGGAGCAGTTATTCAACTATCACACATCCGTAGCCGCCGGAGGGATCGGCATGACGAACATAGCTTATGCCGCCGTGACGCAAAGCGGCTTGTCGTTCGAGCGTCAGCTGTGGATGCGTCCGGATATTATTCCCGGCCTCCGCAAGCTCACCGACGCTATCCATAAAGAGGGAGCCGCCGCTTCCATCCAGTTAGGCCATTGTGGTAATATGTCGCATAAGCGGATTTGCGGATGCACGCCTATTTCAGCGTCCAGCGGTTTCAACCTCTACTCTCCCACGATCGTACGAGGTATGAGACAATCCGAGATCGCTTCCATGGCTCGTGCCTACGGTGAGGCCGTACGATTGGCACGTGAGGCAGGTATGGACGCTGTCGAGATCCATGCCGGGCATGGTTATCTGATCAGCCAATTCCTTTCCCCGTATACCAACCACCGGAAAGACGAATATGGAGGAAGCCTTGAGAACCGTATGCGCTTCATGAGAATGTGTATGGAAGAGGTGATGAAAGCAGCAGGTTCCGACATGGCCGTAACCGTAAAGACCAATATGCGGGACGGGTTCAAGGGAGGACTTGAAATAGACGAATGCCTAGAAGTAGCCCGTACACTCCAAGACCAATGCGGAGCGCATGCCTTAGTACTAAGCGGCGGATTCGTGAGCCGTGCCCCCATGTATGTAATGCGGGGAGAAATGCCGATCCGTACGATGGCGTATTATATGCCTCGCGGCTATCTACCGATTGGAATCCGCATGGTGGGTAAATATATGATTCCCTCGGAACCGTTTAAGGAGGCTTACTTCCTTGAAGATGCGTTGAAATTCCGCAAAGCCTTACATTTACCTCTTATTTACGTAGGAGGATTGGTCTCCAGAGACAAGATCGAGGAGGTACTGAACGACGGGTTCGAGTTTGTGGCCATGGCACGTGCCTTGGTGAACGAGCCGGGCTTCGTCAACCGTATGAAAGAAGACGAGCACGCCCGTTGCGATTGTGGGCATAGCAACTATTGTATCGCCCGTATGTATAGTGAGGATATGGTCTGTCATAAGAACGTGAAAGGTCTTCCGGAATGTATCGTACGTGAAATCAAAAGGCTTGAATATAAATAATGGAAAAGAAATGGGCTTTAGTCACGGGGGCCAGCTCCGGAATAGGTCTCGCCTATGCCGAGGAACTAGCCTCACGAGGCTATCAGTTAGTGATCGTCAGCAATGAGGAGCAGGCGATCCGGGAGAAAGGTGAGTTTCTCTCCGAGAAATATGGTATAGAAGTTTTGCCGCTTTATCGTGATTTGGCGATCCCCGGGGCGGCCAAGGAGCTATATGATACTTGCCAAGAGAAAAACATCCCAATAGAGGTATTGGTCAATAACGCCGGTATGTTTTTTTTCTGCGAGACCTTACAAGCTAAGGCCAACATCGTCGAGAAAATGCTTTACCTCCACGTGACCACTCCTACCCAGCTTTGTTATTATTTCGGTCAGGAGATGAAGAAACGGCGTCATGGATATATCCTCAATATGTCATCCCTATCTTGTTGGCTACCTTATCCGGGAATTACGCTGTACGCTTCCACCAAGCGATACTTGAAAAGCTTCTCCCGAGGCTTGCGTTCGGAGTTACTGGATTATGGAGTAAGCGTAACCGTACTTTGTCCCGGTGCCGTCGCCACGAATTTATATAACCTAAGCGACAACTTAAAGATTTTAGCGATCCGCCTAGGTATCATGATGCGTCCGGAAAAACTGGCTAAAAAAGGGATTAATGCCTTGTTTCACCACCGGGCTTCCCTATTACCGGGTCTCTTCAACAAAATATGCACACCCCTCGTAATGCTCCTCCCCCACGGCCTTGTCCGTTGGATCATGCGAACCACGAAATTAGTGAAGCTAGATCGACAATCCGACAAATAACATGCGAAATATTTGTCACATCAAACAAAAATCGTATCTTTGCACCGCTTTTTAGCCCCGTACCGTGTGATGGGAAATTAGGAAGCAAAATAACTAATTTTGAGTAACACAAAAATTAAAGAAAATGAAGACATTTGAGTTAGAAGGAAAAGGAAGAGAGATCGTCGCTCGTTCCGCTGATCAGAAAAGAGCCTTGAAAGCAATGCGTAAGAACAATGAAATTCCCGCTGTATTATACGGTGGCGAAAAAGTAACTCACTTCACGGTTACAAAAGAAGCCGTTCGTAAGTTGGTTTACACTCCGGAGATTTTCGTTGTTGAGTTAAGCATTGACGGTAACAAGACGATGGCTATCGTTAAGGACATGCAGTTCCAACCTGTAACTGACGAGATCCTTCACATGGACTTCTTGGAAGTATCTAAGGACAAAGCCGTAGTAATGGAAGTTCCGGTTGTTTTGGAAGGTCACGCAGAAGGTGTTAAAGCCGGTGGTAAGTTGTCTCTTCAAATGAGAAAACTGAAAGTGAAAGCTATATACGATCAAATCCCTGAAAAGTTGACGATTAATGTGGATCACCTTGGCTTAGGTAAGACTATGCAGGTAGGTGCTTTGCACTTCGAAGGTCTTGAATTGATGAACGCTAAAAACGCTGTTGTCTGCGCCGTTCAATTGACTCGTGCCGCTCGTGGTGCTCAGGCTAAAGGATAATCTGAGGTAAAAACATTATTACAATACATGAAGGGGAGGATATTCATAGAATGTTCTTCCCCTTTCTTTTATAGATTCGAGGATAATGAAATATTTGATAACAGGACTTGGTAATATCGGTTCCGAATATTGGGGAACCCGTCATAATATAGGTTTCCGGGTTGTCAACCATATGGTAGAGAGCGTAGGAGGCAATTTCACTGAGGAGCGATACGGGGCAATCGCACGCATACGGGTGAAAAACTGTGACTTGATCGTGCTAAAGCCGAATACCTTTATGAACCTCAGCGGCAACGCCGTTCGGTACTGGTTGCAAAAAGAGAACATTCCCGTGGAAAATCTATTGATTGTCGTAGATGATCTGGCATTGCCATTCGGAACCTTACGTCTGAAACCAAAGGGTAGCGACGCCGGGCATAACGGGTTGAAGAATATCGCCCAGTTATTGAATACGCAGGAATATTCCCGCCTTCGTTTCGGCATAGGCAGCGATTTTCCACGGGGCGGACAGATCGATTACGTGCTAGGGAAATTTCCCCCGGAGGAATTGCAATTGATGCCAGAGATATTGGATCGTGCGACAGAGATCATCAAGAGCTTCTGCCTCGCCGGCATCCAGATTACGATGAATCAATTTAATAATAAATAAAAAGAGACTGAGAATACAGATATGAACGAGGTACGTATCGATAAATGGATGTGGGCGACCCGTATCTTTAAGACCCGCACGATAGCCGCGGAAGCTTGCAAGAAAGGGCGTATCATGATAGGTGGAGTAACGATCAAACCTTCCCGCATGATCAAGGTTGGCGATGTGATCCAAGTGCGTAAACCGCCGATCACCTTCTCTTTTAAGGTAATCGGATTGATCGAGAATCGTGTGGGCGCGAAGCTCGTCCCGAATTACTTGGAGAACGTGACAACCCCGGATCAGTATGAGATTCTGGAGATGAACCGTATCTCCGGTTTCGTGAACCGTGCGAAAGGTCTCGGACGTCCTACCAAGAAAGACCGTCGTGAACTGGAGCAATTCACTGAGCCGGAATTCATGGATGACGGATTCGATTTCGAGTTCGACTTTGGAGAAGAGGATGAGGAGTAAGCATGCTGATTTCCACTCAATTACATTTACCAATATTTTCATCAAGAAGTAAAAGTATTTTCACCTAGAGGTAAAACTGTTTACATACTGATGTAACGACATTTACCTCTAGAGGAAAAAACATTTACCATTAGAGGTAAATGTCGTTACAACGGTATGTAAACGGCAATTATTCCTATTGATTCTCCTCGGAAAGCAGATTCCCCTCCTCATCCCAGCTACGCCAGACACCAGATTTCTTCCCTGCCGTATAGAACATCTCATACAACAAATTTCCCTTATCGCTCCAGATACGCCAAGGGCCGTCCTTTTGCCCTTCCTTATAAGAAGCCAGGCCGATCAGCTGGCCGTTATCGCTATACGTGCGCCATTCACCATGGAAGATCCCGTGATAGTAGGAACGCACCTCGGCGATCTTGCCATCCGGATAATAGATCACATAGGTTCCCTCGGGACGGCCATCCTTCAGGTACAGCTCCATCTTGAGCATGCCATCCTCATAGAATTCCGTATAGCGGCCCGTATACGGGGTGGTTTGTGTCTCATCGGTATAATACTGTCCCTCGCTCAATACCAAGTCTTGCGCCAGCACGGTCCAAGAGGCTCCCGCCAAAAAAGCGGAAAGTAACAATAGCTTTTTATTCATGATACATTCTTATCTAAATTATACATAAAAAGACACCGAGGGATCTTTCCGGATACCTCAGTGCCTTTAACAAATTCACAACCTATTCAATGCCAAGCTTGATTAATATTCGGTATTTTGAGGATCCCAATTAGTCCAACCGGCAGTCCAGTCATTCTTTCCGTCGAAAGCACCTTTGTAAGTTACTTTTTCGAAGAAGCTGTTGTTCAATACCTCATCGACAAATTCAGCGCCTTGCACAGCTGAAGCTACGACAGAAGAGTAATCACCATCTTTAGAGATAATCTCGTTGGTCGTTGCCAGAGTCGTGTTGCTACCGGCAAGATTGAAGAAGTTCTCACTTACCTTATCATCCTCATAGAAGTTCTTCCACATACCAGCAAAGATCACATTCTTGATGGCGATGCCATCGTTTGCCGTACCTTTCTTATCAGTAGCACGAAGTCCGTAAGGCCAGCCGGTGAATACGGAGTTGTAAACATTCAAGCTGGTATTACGACGCAGGTGCATGGCTGCCTGGAATTTACCACCCTTGGCACCGTTAGCAGCGTCGGCTGTCTTGGCTTCCACCTCAGCCTGTGTCTTATCGGATACCTTGCCATAGAAAGGACCTATCAAGGTTACGTTGGAGAAGACCGGCTTGGTAAGCGGAGTGTTGGAAGAACCGTCACCGTCGTTATCAGATTCAAAACCGTTAGAGTCTGAAGTATCAGCGATATTCTTATCACGTACGCTCAACAAGAATTGCAGTTTACCCGTATAACCGAAGTCTGTATCGAAATCATCATCCCAGCCTTTGTAAGCGATCAAGTGTTTGGCATTTACCGTTCCACCGAACCATTCGTAAGAATCATCGTTCGAAAATGAAACCTGAACGAACTCCACTTCCGTGCCGCTACCAACGCCGCCGAAGGTTAAGCCATTGATTTCCTTGTCTGGCTCCAAAGGATAACCGGCGAACTCGATACGAACGTATTTCAATTTACCGGAACTTTCCGCATTAAACTCATCGGAGGTCGTATTTCCATATAATGTACCAGGTCCTCCTTCGATAGTTGGTTGATTGGTACGATTCACACGAGCGTTACCACAAATAATCAGACCGCCCCAGTCACCTGTCAAACGTTTACCCGGCTCTTTATCGGACGTAAAGACGATCGGTTTGTCAACAGTACCTTCGGCGATGATCTTAGCGCCCGGCTCGATAATCAAGGAAGCGGCTTTCTCGCCCGGACTAACGGACACACCTTTGATAACAGAACCAGCCTCAATAGTCAATGTAGCGCCTGATTTCACGTATACGAAGCCTTTCATGAAGTTCTTGTCGGCAGCGTTGATCGTTAGATCAGCCGTGATATTTCCTTCCAATATCACCTCTTTGGAAGACGGAGCATCATTAGAGACAGTCACGGTACAAGTAGCCGTTTTACCGCCATCCTTCGTAGTTACAGTAATCGTAGCGGAACCTTCGGCCACGGCTGTTACCTTACCGGCATCAACAGTCGCTACCTTTTCATCGGAAGTACTCCATGTAACCGTTTTATCCGTAGCGTCACTTGGAGTAATAGTCGCGGACAAGGTAGTGGATTCGCCCACCTTGATAGTAGCGGTAGTAGGACTGACTGCCACAGCCGATACGGCTACGGAGCCATCAGGTTTATCATCGTCATCACTACACGATACAGTCCCAAACATAACGGCCATCGTTAACACAGAGGCCAAACCTTTTAAGAGAAATCTGTTCATAATAAAAACATTTTGTTTGTAATATATATATATTCAATTAAACATCAAAACCTAAGGGAAACACCGATATTGATATCCACTCCCGGGCGATAGCTGCGGATCAGTTGCTCACGCTCGCTCTTGCCGCCTTTGTCGTCTGTCAGTTTCACGAACTGCTTGTACTCGACCTTGGAGTTCAATATATCCTGGATTCCCGCCTTGATCTCGACAATCTTGCCAATCTTCTTCGAGAAAGTAAGATCCAACGAGTTGCGGGGCATCTCATATATATCAGGGATATCCTCGTCCTGGTTCTGCATCGGGACACCGACCGACTCAATACGCTTCCCGATCCGGTTATAGAGCAGGGAGGCGGAAATCCCCTTGTCATCGTACTGGTAGAAAAAACCGGCATTAACCAAGTAGGGGGATTGCCCTGCCAAAGGGCGATCCCGCTCCGGTGCCCCTTCCTCGAAACGGACACGGCTATAGATATATGCGGCGTTGCACACAAAGCTCAAGCCTCGCAGCCCTATAAAGTCGAGGTTCTTTTTAACGTCCAACTCTACGCCGAAGGTCTCGGCGTTCTTCGCGTTATGATAGGTATATTGCAGGCCGGAACCAGCCTCGTTGTACGTCTCCTCGATAGGATCCTTGAAGTGCTTGTAGAAACCGCCGATCGTGATCATCTCGCCCGCGGCGGGATAGAACTCATAACGAAGATCGATATTGTCAGCGTAAGCGTTCTTCAACTCCGTATTACCCACGATGTTTGCGTCTCGCTCGAAGTTGAAGTACACGTAAGGCACTACCTCTCGGAACTCCGGACGGTTGACCGAGCGACCGTAAGCGGCGCGGACCAAATGTTTTTGTGAGAGGTTGTAGGCAACATTAACTGAAGGGAAGAAATCCGTCGTCTTATTATCCAAGTGTACCGGAGTAGTACCGTCCGAGCTATATCCGTCCATCTTCAATTGGTAGTATTCCATGCGAACACCGATATTAGCGTTCAGCACCTCCCCATAGTTCAATTTAGCGGAGACATAGGCGGCTCCCAACATGTTCTCGGAAGTATAAGAGTCACTGTTCGTAGTTGTCTCACGCATCCATATCTTATCCGCCGAGATATTTTCGTCGGCGAACAACTCCGTATAATCCCAGTCCGCATACCGGTCGTAGCCGCTACCCAACAGGTTGTAGCCAAAGCGACGGGCAGCGAAGGTACGGCTCTTATATTCACCGTAGACACCTCCATTGAGAACAGGAGCGAACCTATCGGATACGGTGAATTTATGTTCGTAGTTGGCGGCTAGCGAGGCGCTGTGATCCTTCAATTCTTGGTAATAACGCATCGGGTCAGAGACATAGTAGTTCGGCTGTTCCGTACGGTTCTCGTCAAGGATGGAGTTCACGATCTTACGATCCGGCTCACGGTAGGAGGCGAAGGCATAGCCCACCGTCCAATCCACCTTGTTGACATTTTCTCGCAAGGTATGCACACCGCTGATCTGCCCAGAGTAAGTGGTACGCCCGGTATAGAGGGATTCCCATTTACGGATATCCTTGTCGGAATAATAGTTCATTCCTTCCCTTTGTGTCAGAGCGGAAACGCCACGCTGGCTGAAAAAGTTGCGAAGCTCATATTTACTGCCATCCCGTTGGAATGACCAGTTAAAGAGGGCCCCTAGCTTGGAGGTATTTTTATAGCGGATATCGTTGTACTCAAAGCGGGGACGAGATACGTCGTTCTTCACGTCGTAGGCGATGTAGTTGTTATTCACCGTCTCCGAGTAATCGAACTCGGTACTCCAGTTCAAGTTCGTGATATTTCCGATCTTCCAGCCGCCCACATCATAAGAGCGGTGCGAGGTAAGGGAAATCTTCTGGTCGGGGATGGCGGTGAACTTGTTGATCCCCCAACGTTGGTTGATTTGGCGGGTAAAGGCTGCCGCCTCATCCGTGGAGTGTTCTCCTAAATGGGCGGGGAAAGAGGAAGGCAGGTTTCTCACGTCCGCTCCGAATCCAAGGTAGTCCTTCGCCGTGCCGTCCGTCAGCTGGAAGTTACGGAAGGTGGCGTTCGTGTTAAAGCCCATTTGGTAGGATACGTTGAAGGTGTTCCCGTCCGGGATATTCTTGGTCATCACCCGCACGAAACCGCCGGAGAAATCCGCCGGAAGCTCGGCCGAGGGACTCTTGTAGATCATCATGTTATCGATCAAGGAAGAAGGAAGCACATCGAACGAGAAGGCACGGCTGTCCGTCTCGCTGGAAGGGGTCGTGGCATTGTTCAGCCATACATTATTATAACGTTGCGCCAGACCCCGGACCACGATGAAACGGTCGTCCACGATGGTGATTCCCGGGATACGGCGTAGTACCTCGGCGGCATCGCTATCCTGTGTTTTACTGATTTGCTGGGCGGAGATACCATTCACGACCGGAAGGCTCTTGCGTACGGTATTTAATACGGCCATCTCGGTTCCCAATTTCCGTTGGGCCACTACGACCACATTCTGTAATTGGAGGTTAGCATCGGAAAGCTCGATATTCAACACCGCCTCTTGGCATGCGACTACCGGAACATCCTTTACCGTTTGCGTTTGGTACGACACGTAAGAGGCGGCTACCGTATAAGTACCTGGTTTCACGTTCTCGATACGGAAATTACCGTCTATATCCGTGATAGCGCCAACCGTAGTCCCCTCGATCACAACCGAGGCGCCGATCAACGGTTCTTTTATCTTTGCGTCCGTAACCGTCCCGCAAATAACCCCTGTTTGTGCCCATAGAGAGAATGACAGGAAAACTCCCACCCAGAAAAGCCCTAACCTTTTCAATCTTTTGCCCCTTAAACTCTTTCCCATTATCTTACTACTTATTATTTCATCTTTGATTTCGACGCAAAAGTACGGGGGCGGTATTTCAAAGATGTTTAGATCCAATAACAATGAAGACAACAAATGTTACATTTTTAAGACCGCAACTTTTCCTTATCGTTTGACATAGCTAACGTATTTTTACTACATTTGCACTCCTGAATGCATAAAGACATTTAATAACATGAAGAACATTAAAATTTTCCCGAAAGACTGGTTGCAGTTGCATCCCTATAAACAAAGCACTCCCGTGGATTCCTATTATACCGGAATAGCGAACCGTATCTACGATATCATGGAGAAGACCGAGTTGGTAAACTCCTTCGAGGGCGAGGAAACAAAGCAGATCTGTATCCGCATGGCCGCCTACTTCGAAGACGTGATCTCCGGCATGGGGCTTTGGCGTGCCTTCATCCTTACCCATAAGGAGCTATACGGCAAATACCTCCCCTTCTACACTCCGGACGATCATTATTACGACGATGAGGTGAACCTTGAGGACGTGCGTTTCCTCCTTTGGCATTATACCCAGCAGTATCACGGCTATCGTAAAGGCACTTTTGTCAGTCCGGACAACCCTGCCAACGAATCCACCGGCATGCTTATCTACGACCTGTTCTGCAAAGAGTGGACCACGGCGCCGGAGAATACCCGCATGGCCAAGCTTTTCGCCCTTGATACCCGCTACGAGCGGCAAGAGGATTACGATCGTCTATTGCAATGGTTCCATTACGAATCCTATATCCTGCCTGAGTCGGCCCGGGAACTGAGCGACTTCGCCCACGACCGCTGGAAGGAGCAGCCCGACCTCAACCAAGAGCAGCTTAACAACCTGCTCGTCAACAGCCACGGTATGATGGCCTACACCAGCAAGACCTCCTTGCTAGGTCTGACCTCCCCGCAATGGCTGGCAAAGATATTGCCCGCCGAGCATCCCGACCATGCGGTATTTCAGAACACCGCCGACGAGTCTGTAGCCACCCTGCCCGACGATATGCTGGAGGAAAACCGCCAACAATACGAGACTTTCCGCAAAGCCGCAGGTGACAAACTGCTTCTCTATTTCGACAAGACCGAAGATGCACAAACATTTATCACGGAGACTTCCGGCCTTATCCCCGCCGAGAACTTCCATCTTCCCGAAGACTGGCAAGGCAAGAAACTGGCGATCTACGCCACGCCCGAGGAAGGCGCCCAAGTCATCACCCGAGACGTGGAGCTGATCAAGGATGAGAACAATCCCTTCTACGACGCTAACCGTGCCGCCAAGCAAGCGCTCTCTTTCTTCATCGTGAAACATTGCAGCGTTTACTTCCTGCCTGAGCTGGTAAAGCGAGGCATGCTGGCCGACGCGCAAACGAAAAGCCTTATCAGCCCAGAACGTGGCAAGGCGATCATACAAGAGAATTGGAAGTTCCTAGCCCGCTATTTCATCCGAGAATATCCCAATAGATAAAACAGATAGAAAGCACTGTCGCAAAACGTGACGGTGCTTCTTTTTTAGCTCATCTTTCATTTAGTAAATCCACAAACCAAATACCTTTCAAATAAAAAGAATAAACCCAGTAAATTATTACAAATAGAAACATCAGACAAGATATTCTTATCTTTTTCCCGCTCTTTCGCCCCGGCAAGCAATCACATTATGTCATTAATACCTATATTTGTAAAACAAATTGACGCAATAATTATTTATACACAAACATAAGGTCAGCAAATGAAAACAAACAAGAATCATTTTAATAGCAGACAAGGATTATACGACCCGTCTTATGAACATGACGCTTGTGGAGTAGGAATGTTAGTAAATATCCACGGCGAGAAATCGCACGACATCATCGAATCAGCCCTTAAGGTACTAGAGAACATGAGGCATCGAGGCGCTGAGGGAGCCGATAACAAAACGGGTGACGGAGCGGGAATCCTATTACAGATCCCGCATGAGTTCATCCTCCTGCAAGGAATTCCGGTTCCAGAGAAAGGCAAATATGGCACCGGACTAATCTTCCTCCCGAAAGACGAGGAACAGCAAGCGAGTATCCTCAGCATCCTCATCGAGGAGATCGAGAAAGAGGGATTAACCTTGATGCACTTACGCAAAGTTCCCGTTCATACGGAAATCTTGGGAAAGGACGCACAAGCGACCGAACCGGATATCAAGCAGATATTCATCATCGGCTGCAACGATCAGCAAGAGCTGGAACTAAAGCTATACCTCATACGTAAGCGGGTCGAGAAAAGGGTATCGGCCACTGACCTTCCGGCCAAGGATGATTTCTATATAGCGTCTCTTTCCACCAAAAACATCGTTTACAAAGGCATGCTGGAATCCATGCAGCTACGCCATTACTTTCCGGACCTGACGCAACCTTATTTCACTAGCGGACTGGCCTTGGTACACTCACGTTTCAGCACCAACACCTTCCCCACTTGGAGTCTGGCGCAACCTTTCCGCCTACTGGCACATAACGGGGAAATCAACACGATACGGGGCAACCGGGGATGGATGGAGGCCCGGGAGAGCGTACTATCCTCCCCCAGAATCCCGGATATCAACGATATACGCCCGATCATCCAGCCGGGCATGAGTGACAGTGCCTCACTGGATAACGTATTGGAATTCTTCGTGGCCTCCGGGATGAGCCTGCCGCATGCCATGGCGATGCTGGTACCGGAGAGTTTCAACGAGAAGAACCCGATCTCCGAAGACCTAAAGGCTTTCTACGAATATCACTCCATCTTGATGGAACCGTGGGACGGGCCTGCTGCTCTACTCTTTAGCGACGGACGCTACGCCGGAGGCATGCTAGACCGTAACGGCCTCCGCCCCGCCCGCTACCTGATCACGAAACATGACATGATGGTCGTGGCCTCCGAAGTCGGCGTCATGGATTTCGAGCCTAACGAGATCAAGGAAAAAGGCCGTCTGCAACCCGGAAAGATCTTACTCATCGATACCGAGAAAGGCGAGATTTATTACGATAGCGAGCTGAAGGAAAAACTGGCGAACGCCCAGCCCTACCGTACTTGGCTGGAGAAAAACCGGGTGGAATTAGACGAATTGAAATCCGGCCGTAAGATTCCTCATAAGGTAGAGAAATACGACAAGCTACTGCGTACGTTCGGATACAGCCGTGAGGATATCGAACGTATCATCATACCGATGTGCACGGGAGGGGCGGAACCGGTCGGCTCCATGGGCAACGATACGCCACTGGCCATATTATCCGCCCGTCCGCAAATCCTCTATAATTATTTCCGCCAACAATTCGCCCAAGTAACCAACCCGCCGATCGACCCGATCCGCGAGGAACTCGTCATGAGCCTGACCGAGTATATCGGGGCGGTGGGAAGCAATATCTTAGTTCCAACCGAGAGCCACTGTAAAATGGTTCGGCTGAACCATCCGATCTTGACCAATACGCAACTGGATCTCCTGTGTAACATCCGGTATAAGGGCTTTAAAAGTGTTAAGCTCCCCACTTTGTTTGACGCAGAGAAAGGATGCGCAGGACTGAAAGCTGCCTTGGACGAATTATGTAAACAAGCGGAGCAATCCGTCACCGACGGCGTTAACTACATCATTTTAAGCGATAGAAACGTAGATGAGAAAAAAGCGGTGATCCCCTCCCTGTTAGCGGTAAGCGCCGTGCATCACCATCTGATCTCCGTGCAGAAAAGGGTGCAAACAGCGCTGGTAGTGGAAACCGGCGAGATGCGTGAGGTAATGCACGCCGCCCTCTTACTAGGCTACGGGGCCAGTGCCATCAACCCCTATATGGCTTTCGCTATCTTGGATGATCTAGTAGACAGGCAAGAGATACAATTGAATTACGAGACTGCCGAGAAGAATTACGTAAAAGCCATTTGCAAGGGTTTATTCAAGATTATGAGCAAGATGGGGATCAGCACGATCCGCAGTTACCGGGGAGCGAAGCTTTTCGAGGCGATCGGCCTAAGCCGGGATCTGGCAGATACTTACTTCGGGGGAACCACCAGCAACATCGGTGGTATCCGCTTGGAAGAGATAGCGGCAGATGCGATCGCCATGCACAATGACACATTCTCCCACCCCACGGATTCTTTATTGGAACATAAAGGCATTTATTCCTTCCGCAAGGATGGCGAGAAACACGCTTGGAACCCGGATACCATTTCCATGCTTCAACTGGCTACCCGCTTGGGGAGCTACAAGAAATTCAAGGAATATTCCCATGTGGTTGATGAGAAGGAAAGCCCCATATTCTTGCGTGACTTCCTGACCTTCAAACAACGCACCCCGATACCCTTGGAGCAGGTAGAGCCGGAAGAAGCGATCATGCGCCGCTTTGTCACGGGAGCGATGAGCTTCGGCTCTATCAGCCGGGAAGCGCACGAGACGATAGCTATAGCCATGAACAAGATACACGGACGCAGTAACACGGGCGAGGGTGGTGAGGACTCGGCTCGTTTCATCCCCCGTGAGGACGGGTTATCGCTCCGCTCCGCCATCAAGCAAGTGGCCTCCGGACGCTTTGGCGTGACCACGGAATATCTGGTAAACGCCGACGAGATCCAGATCAAGGTCGCCCAAGGAGCGAAACCGGGCGAAGGAGGGCAGCTCCCCGGCTATAAAGTGAACGATATCATAGCCAAAACCCGTCACTCGATCCCGGGAATCTCTCTGATCTCTCCCCCACCTCACCACGATATTTACTCGATCGAGGACTTGGCGCAATTGATCTTCGATCTGAAGAACGTGAACCCTCAAGCCGAGATCAGTGTGAAACTCGTATCCGAGAGTGGCGTGGGAACTATCGCCGCCGGCGTAGCCAAAGCTAAAGCGGACCGGATCGTGATCTCCGGGGCGGAAGGAGGAACGGGGGCTTCCCCGATAAGCTCTATCCGTTACGCCGGAATCCCACCCGAGCTAGGTCTATCCGAGACTCAACAGACACTAGTGATGAACGGCCTCCGGGGACAAGTCCGCTTGCAAACAGACGGACAATTGAAAACCGGACGGGATATCGTATTGATGGCGATGCTGGGTGCCGAGGAGTTTGGATTCGCCACCTCCGCCTTGATCGTTTTAGGTTGTGTGATGATGCGTAAATGCCATATGAACACGTGTCCGGTAGGTGTCGCTACCCAAGATGAGGAATTACGTAAACGCTTTCATGGTCGACACGAATATTTGGTGAATTTCTTCACCTTCCTCGCCCGTGAAGTTCGGGAATATCTGGCAGAGCTAGGCTATACGAAACTAGACGATATCATTGGCCGTACGGACTTACTCATGCGTAAACCTTCCGATCATATCGAGAAACATGACCTATTGGATCTCAGCCGCTTGATCCATCTACCGGAACAAGCCGCCACGCAGACCATCCATCAAGTCACCCGTCAACTCCATGCGATCGACAACGTGAAAGATGTGGATATCATCCGTCACGCAAAGGCCGCCATCGAATCCGGACAGGAAGTATCGTTGGATTATGCGATAGCCAACACCGATCGTTCCGTAGGAGCCATGCTTTCCGGAGAGATCGCCAAGCGGTACGGGAACATCGGGTTACCGGAGAACACCCTGCATATCAAGTTCAAGGGGGCGGCAGGCCAGAGCTTCGGGGCCTTTCTGGCTCACGGCGTACATTTCCGGTTGGAAGGCGAGGCGAACGACTATCTCGGAAAAGGATTGAGTGGCGGACACATCTGCTTAATGCCTCCGGTACGCTCCACCTTTATAGCGGAAGACAATACGATAGCCGGTAATACCTTATTATATGGGGCTACCAGTGGTGAGGTCTATATCAACGGCCGGGTCGGAGAGCGTTTCTGCGTGCGAAACTCCGGGGCGATCGCTGTCGTGGAAGGTGTAGGCGACCATTGTTGCGAGTACATGACCGGAGGCCGGGTTGTCGTCTTAGGCAATACAGGCCGGAACTTCGCCGCCGGAATGAGTGGTGGTGTCGCTTACGTGTGGAACAAGAATGGTGATTTCGATTACTATTGTAACATGGAAATGGTAGAGCTTTCCTTGATCGAGGATAGCACCTCACGAAAGGAACTTCATGAATTGATCCGCAAGCATTATCATCATACCGGCAGCCATCTGGCCGGATTGATGCTCGATAACTGGAACAAGTACGTGGATGAGTTCATCCAGATCGTCCCGATCGAATACAAGAAAGTACTCCAAGAGGAACAGATGCGCAAACTCCAACGCAAGATTGCGGAGATGCAGAAAGACTACTAAATATTTACACAAAAACAAGAGAACTATGGGAAACCCAAGAGCATTTCTAACGATACATAGACAAGAGGCGGGCTATCGTCCCGTCCACGAACGTATAGATGATTTCAGCGAGGTAGAACAGACCTTGAACAGCGGCGACCGCCGTACGCAGGCCTCCCGCTGCATGGATTGTGGCGTACCCTTCTGCCACTGGGCCTGCCCGCTGGGTAACAAGCAACCCGAATGGCAAGATTTGTTATACAAAGGCCGTTACAAAGAGGCATATCACGTATTAGAGCAGACCGACGATTTCCCGGAGTTCACGGGACGTGTCTGCCCCGCCCTCTGCGAGAAAAGCTGCGTACTGAAACTTAGCTGCGACGAACCTGTCACGATCCGTGAGAACGAGGCGGCTATCGTGGAAGCCGCTTTCCGGGAAGGATACGTACAGCCTATCCAACCGGTACGCAACGGGAAAAAGGTAGCCGTGATCGGTAGCGGTCCCGCCGGATTGACCGTAGCGAACCAATTGAACCGAAAAGGATATGAAGTCACCGTATTCGAGAAAGATGAGTTACCGGGCGGCTTGCTACGTTTCGGCATCCCCAATTTCAAGCTAGGCAAGCACATTATCGATCGCCGTATCCGCATCATGGAGCAAGAAGGGATTCTTTTCCGTGTAAACACGATGGTCGGCAAAGAGATATTAGCGAAAGATGTAGTGAAAGATTTCGACGCTGTTTGCGTAGCGATCGGCGCCGAGGTTCCCCGGGATCTATCTATCGAGGGACGTCATTTAAGAGGCGTACATTTCGCCTTGGAGTTATTAAGCCAGCAGAACCGGATCTTAGAAGGCATCCCGATCCCTCCCAAAAGCCAGATCAATTGTAAGGGCAAGAAAGTCTTAGTGATTGGCGGAGGCGATACGGGTAGCGATTGCGTAGGGACAGCGAACCGTCATGGGGCGGCCTGTGTCACCCAGATCGAGATCATGCCCCAGCCACCCGTCGGACAGAATCCGGCGACACCTTGGCCCATGTATCCCCAAGTACTGAAAACCAGCAGCAGCCATGAGGAAGGTTGTATCCGCCGGTGGAACCTAGCCTCTAACCGTTTTATCGGAGAGAAAAACAACCTGATAGGGGTTGAGGTAGAAGAAGTCGAATGGGTTCCCTCCCCAGACGGAGGCCGTCCGCAAATGAGACAGACCGGCAAGAAAGAGATCATCGAGGCCGATCTGGTTTTCCTCGCCATGGGCTTCCTGCATCCGGAGCAAGAAGGATTGATCAAAGAACTGCGATTGGCTACCGACAACCGCGATAACATCGCCGTAGACAACGCCGGATATACCGCCAACAGCAACCTATTCGCCTGCGGAGACGCTGTCAGCGGAGCGAGCCTAGTCGTAAAAGCGATGGCCTCCGGCCGTAATGTCGCCCGATCCATCGACCGTTTCTTACAAACCAACTAATTTTCAACTCTCAATTTTCAATTATCATGTGTGGTATAACAGCGATATTCAATATACACGACAGAGCGCAAGCCCTGCGTAAACAAGCGTTATTAATGAGTAAACGAATCCGTCACCGGGGGCCGGACTGGAGTGGTATCTACCAAGGCAAAACCGCTATCTTAGCCCATGAACGCCTTTCCATCGTAGACCCCGCCTCCGGAGGACAACCTTTGGTCAGCCCCGACGGGAAACTCATCCTCTGCGTCAACGGAGAGATCTACAACCATCAGGAATTACGAGAACGGTTAAAAGGCGATTACGAGTTCCAAACCGGCTCCGATTGCGAGGTGATCCTCGCCTTATACAAGAAGAAAGGGATTGATTTCATCGAGGATCTCAATGGTATTTTCGCCTTCGCTCTCTATGACGAGGAGAAAGAGGTTTACTTGATCGCCCGTGACCCGATCGGCGTGATCCCGCTCTACATCGGATACGATGACGAGGGGCACTTGATGGTATCTTCCGAGTTAAAAGGGCTTGAAGGCTTCGCCACTCATTACGAACCGTTCCTCCCCGGTCATTATTTCTATAGCGAAGACCGGAAACTCACGAGATGGTATACCCGTGACTGGATGGATTACGCCAACGTGAAAGATAATCCTACCGACGTACAACAACTTCACGATGCGCTGGAAGCCGCCGTCAAACGCCAACTGATGAGCGATGTCCCTTACGGCGTCCTTCTATCCGGAGGTTTGGATTCCTCCATCACCTCTGCTATCGCCAAGAAATACGCAGCGAAACGCATCGAGACCAATGGGAAAGCGGACGCATGGTGGCCTCAACTCCACTCGTTCGCCATCGGATTGAAAGATGCCCCGGACTTGATCGCCGCCCGTAAAGTAGCGGATGCGATCGGTACGGTTCATCATGAGATCCATTATACGATACAAGAAGGATTGGACGCTTTACGAGATGTCATTTATCATATCGAGACCTATGATGTCACTACCGTCCGAGCCTCCACCCCCATGTATTTATTGGCCCGTGTGATCCGGAGCATGGGTATCAAGATGGTACTAAGCGGCGAGGGTGCGGACGAGGTATTCGGGGGATATTTATATTTCCATAAGGCCCCGAACGCACAGGCTTTCCATGAAGAGACCCTGCGTAAATTAAGCAAATTGTATTTATATGATTGCTTGCGTGCGAACAAAAGCCTTTGCGCATGGGGCGTAGAAGGACGAGTGCCGTTCTTGGATAAAGAGTTTCTTGATGTGGCCATGCGTCTGAATCCGGCGGCAAAGATGTGCCCGGGTACGACCATCGAGAAGAAGATACTTCGAGAAGCATTTTCCGACAGCTTGCCCAAGGAGATCGCTTGGCGGCAAAAAGAGCAATTCTCGGATGGGGTAGGCTATGGCTGGATCGATACATTAAAGAAAATAACCTCCGAGTCGGTCACTGATGAAGAGATGGCGAATGCCGCCAAACGATTCCCGATCAATCCGCCCCAAAACAAGGAAGAGTATTATTACCGCTCCATCTTTGAAGAGCATTTCCCCAGCGAAAGCGCGGCGAGAAGCGTACCTTCCATTCCTAGCGTAGCGTGTTCTACCGCAGAGGCTTTAGCTTGGGACTCGGCTTTCAAAAATATGAACGAGCCAAGCGGCAGGGCCATAAAAGGCGTACATGAATCCGCTTATTGACGAATATTTCTTTTCTTTAGTAGCAAAATGCACCAACTTTTATGAATAATAAACGCTGGTGCATTTAATTTTTATAATAACTTTGCCAGCTAGAGTCATAAAACACTTTAAAACAAATTTATATGAAGAAAATCTTTACATGCATTAGTTTGGCAGCCGCTACATTCATGGCTACCACCCCAGTGATGGCACAACAACAAAAACAATTAACAGATAAAGAAAAGGCTGCTGTTGTTAAAGTTATTGTACCTGCTGTTTTTGATCAAGTAAAGCAAATCAGTGGTGTTGATTTCATGTCCCTAGCTAATCCTAATATCGAAAATGTTATCAACTCCCCGTTATTTTTGCCACAAGTATCAAGTTTACGTGCCGATCAACTAAACACAATCTCGGCTACTCCGGATAGTCTAAAGTTAGATCTCAGTTCTTTAGATTTCTCTAAAATATTGCCTCCTGACTATGCAGGAATGGGAGATATCATTGCGGGCTTAGTAAATGACGTAAAACTTTCATTCAGTAACTATAAAGAATATAATGTTACTGTTAATGGAATCAATGTAAAAATTGAATTGCCCGAGAAAATTGATGTTAGTGCCGCTGCTATGACTGATGCAGAGACTGGTATACCTGCTAATTTGCTATCAATATTAATAAACACGAAAGATAAGGGAGTTATCCTTCCATTCAGTAGTTTATCTGTAGAATTAAAATTAGGCTTCTTGGGAACACTAGGTAGCATGATGCCTAATTTTCCTCTTAAAGATGGTAAATTAATTAGTCTTGCAGAGAATTCTAATAGTACAGGTACGATTGATTACAATGTTACTTTAGAAGAAAATTTACGTAGCCTCTCTGAATCATTGGCCCAAGTCCCTAATTTCCAAGTATCTGTTGATATGACGAAATTAATGACTGATAATGTAATCAAGGCTAGCTTATTCGGTAAACCTCTACAAGCACCTAACGCAAAATTGCCAATGGGTGACGCTGTCGTATATGCAAACTTGAAATCAACTACAGGAATGCCTGCTGATTCTATTGTCTTGACTTCATATGATGCCGCATCTAGCAAAATCAAAGGATACAAGAAGTTGACTCCGACAATTGGCGTATCTGGAGCAAATCTAGTTTTAACGACAACAGATTCTGTACGTGTTGACCAAAATACTGCTTGGACCCCAATGTCTAAACAGATCGTTACAATGCCAGCAACAATGAGCACAGCGATCAATTCTATTATGTCCTCTCTTGTTAATGGTGTCGTTAGTAATCTTAAAGCAAGCGCACAAACCAATTACACCATTACAATTGATTCTATTTACGAAGCTAAAAAAGATGAGGTTATTCGTGTAATGGAAATCGACGCAACGACAAAAGTTGAAGCTACGAGCTTAAAAGATACAAAGATGATCGTAGATATCAACTTCTTGAAAGGAAGCAATAAAGAGAATGTCATGAATATCAAGGCTACGGCTCCTACAAATGATACTAAAATTACGGTAGACTTTAGTCCTGCTGTTGATCCTAAAGGCGATGGCATTAAAGAAAATGTCAACATGGCGACATTATATATTACATCTGACGCTATGGGCATCATCACCGATAACGAGACTATCAGTGAAGAGGTTCAAGAAGTTACGGTATCTACAACCGCTAGCGGTCTTTATGTAAAGAATGGTAAGGGTAATTATGTAATCGTTAATATGGTAGGTAGAGTTGTTTCTACGGGTATCATCACTAGCGATGAGCAATACATCAGTACTCCGAATATGCCGAACGGTATTTATATGATCTCAATCGATCAGTCTAAGCTCTTGAGATCTGCTCATAAGACAACTGTTAAGTTCGTAAAATAAATTATCTAGATAATTAGTTAATCTGATAAAAGGAGCTATCCGGAAACAAAACCGAGTAGCTCCTTTCTTTTTGTCAATTTGTAAACCAAACTCCCGGAGAGTTGATTTTTCTGGCCTGATGTACTTCTCGTCCCTAAATATGAGAAAAAATATTAGCAAATGATTGTTTAGTAATATATTAGCCAAATACGACCTTTTGTTCTAGAAAAATAATTCATGCTAGTTCACATTTATACGGGTCAAAACATATTTTTTATACGGATAAAAGAGGCATTTCATACGGTTGTATCGCCCGACGCGACTATATGTATCGCCTTACGCGACCTATCGCGTTGGCTAACGCCACTACTTGCGTCGCCCAACGCGACCTTTCGTGTGACAAAACATGACCTTTTACGTAGAAATCAGTGGTTAAATACGTATTTTCATCCATTATCTATCCCTAGTTGAGGCTTCTTGAAAAAGAGGCTCGTCAGACAAACAGACTTATTTTAAGCAAATAGATAGATATATAGTTTTTTTACTTACAGTTACAGCAACCCATATTCACAAAGCATATATTACGATATAAAACCAAAACACGCACTTCTAATTATCATTTATAACTAAAAGCATATATTATAACTTCAATCTATTACAAACCTCATATTTATAAAACATTCGAGCCTCTCACCTGTTATATACTTATCAAAACGTTATATATTTGCATTACAATAAAACAAAAAGAAATAATATAAAGAATAATATCATCAAAATGACAAAATCAATCAGATTCACAAAGATGCACGGTGCCGGAAATGATTACATCTATGTAAACACGATGGTCTATCCGATAGACAACCCCGAGGAATTATCTATCGCATGGAGCAAGCCGCACACAGGCATAGGATCTGATGGTTTGGTCTTGATAGGTTCTTCAGACATCGCGGATTTCAGCATGCATATCTATAATGCGGACGGCTCCGAGGCGATGATGTGCGGAAACGCATCCAGATGTATTGGCAAATATGTCTATGAGGCCGGCCTAACGCAAAAGAACAAGGTTACCTTAGAGACCTTATCAGGTATCAAAGAGCTACAATTGAAAATAGAGCGTGAAGAGGTCACCGAGGTCACGGTAGATATGGGAATGCCTGCCGTAGGCGAGATCGCCTTGGAGGTTGAGGCTGGAAGAGAAATTTACACCGGCACCGTCATCTCCATGGGAAATCCTCATTTGGTTATCTTCGTGGACGAGATGGACAAGGTCGATCTGGCAAGCGTAGGCCCGTTACTGGAATGCCTCCCGCTTTTTCCGGACCGGACAAACGTGGAGTTCGTGCAGGTGCTAAAACCGGACGAGGTACGGATGAGGGTGTGGGAACGAGGTTCCGGCATCACCCAAGCCTGCGGAACCGGAGCTTGCGCCACCGCCGTGGCCGGCGTCGTACGTGGGAAGACAAAGCGAAAGACGAAGGTCATCATGGATGGGGGCCCTTTAACCATCGAGTGGGACGAGCGAAGCGGTAAGGTCTTTATGACCGGCGGAGCGGTCAACGTGTTCGAGGGATTCATCAAAGTCTGACACGGGGAACAAGACAAAACAACAAAAACAACAACATAAAAACAAAAGAACTGAGTATGGCACTAATTAATGAACATTTCCTGAAACTACAGAACAATTACCTTTTCTCCGACATCGCGAAAAAGGTAAACAGCTTCAAGGTTACCCATCCCAAAGATAAGATCATTCGAATGGGTATTGGTGATGTTACGCAACCACTTGCCCCCGCCGTTATTGAGGCGATGCATAAAGCCGTGGAAGAAATGGCGAGCAAGGATACATTCCACGGATATGGCCCCGAGCAGGGATATCCTTTCCTAATCGACGCTATCATTAAAAACGATTATGCCAGCCGGGGAGTCTTTATCGAACCGAGCGAGGTATTCATCAGCGACGGAGCGAAAAGCGATTGTGGAAATATAGGCGACATGCTCCGCCACGACAATAGTATCGGGGTGACAGACCCCGTATATCCGGTCTACATCGACTCGAACGTAATGAGCGGACGTACCGGGGTATTGGAAAACGGGAAATGGAGCGATGTCGTATACATCCCTTGCACGGAGGAAAACAACTTCGTACCGGATCTGCCCAGTCGCAGGGTGGACATCCTTTACCTCTGCTATCCCAATAACCCGACCGGAACGACCCTGACTAAGGACGAATTGAAGAAATGGGTAAACTATGCCCTTGCCAACGACGTGCTTATCATGTACGACTCCGCTTACGAGGCTTATATACAAGACCCGAATATCCCCCACTCTATCTACGAGATCAAAGGAGCGAAGAAGGTAGCTATCGAATTCCGGAGCTTCTCTAAAACCGCCGGATTCACGGGAATACGTTGCGGATACACGGTCGTACCGAAGGAGCTGAACGCCTTCACGCTGGACGGGCAACGGGTACAGTTGAACAAATTATGGAACCGTCGCCAATGCACGAAATTCAACGGAACCAGTTACATAACCCAACGGGGTGCGGAAGCGGTTTATTCCACCGCCGGGAAACAGCAAGTGACAGCTACTATCAATTATTATATGACCAACGCGAAGATCATGAAAGAGGGCCTGCAAAACTGCGGTCTCACGGTGTACGGAGGCGATAACGCCCCATACCTCTGGCTAAAGACCCCGGACGGCCTCTCCTCATGGAAATTCTTTGACAAACTGCTTTATGAAGTCAAGATAGTCGGAACCCCCGGAGTGGGATTCGGGCCGAGCGGGGAAGGTTATCTACGCCTCACCGCTTTCGGCGATAGGGATGACACCCTAGAGGCCATGGCTAGGCTGAGGAAGTGGCTAAGATAAGTCATTTACTATAAACAACAATAATCATCAGGTATTATGTCAAAGTTAAGATTTAGAGTCGTAGAATCGGCGTTCGAGAAAAAAGCGACCGAGCTAACCACTCCCGCCGAGAGACCTTCCGAGTATTACGGTGAGTTAGTATTTAACCGTGAGAAGATGTTCAAATATCTTCCAGAGAGAGCGTACGAGAGACTGGTGGACTCCATCGACAACGGTACCCCGTTAGACCGTGAGACAGCGAACGCCGTGGCCTCCGGCATGAAGAAATGGGCGATGGAAAAAGGCGCTACCCACTACACCCACTGGTTCCATCCCTTGACGGAAGGTACCGCCGAGAAGCACGATGCTTTCATCGAGCACGATGGCAAAGGCGGCGTACTTGAGGAATTCGAGGGGAAACTACTGATCCAGCAAGAGCCGGACGCCTCCAGTTTCCCGAACGGCGGTATCCGCAATACGTTCGAGGCCCGTGGCTACTCGGCTTGGGACCCTTCCTCCCCCGCTTTTATCGTAGGCGACACCCTATGCATCCCAACGATCTTCATCGCTTACACGGGCGAGTCCCTCGACTACAAAGCCCCCCTGCTGAAAGCCTTGGAAGCCGTGAACAAGGCGGCAGTCGATGTCTGTCACTATTTCAACCCGGACGTGAAGAAAGTATACGCCTACCTCGGCTGGGAACAGGAATACTTCCTAGTAGACGAGGGCCTGTACGCCGCACGTCCCGATCTGTTGATGACCGGCCGAACCTTGATGGGACATGAAAGCTCCAAGAACCAGCAGTTGGAGGATCATTACTTCGGCGCCATCCCGACCCGTGTCATGGAATTCATGAAAGACCTCGAGGTAGAGGCTTTGAGGCTCGGCATCCCCGTAAAGACCCGCCATAACGAGGTAGCCCCGAACCAGTTCGAGCTGGCTCCCATTTTCGAGGAATGTAACCTCGCCAATGACCATAACTTACTGATCATGGCCCTGATGCGCAAGATCTCTCGCAAACATGGGTTCCGTGTCCTGTTGCACGAGAAACCGTTCAAAGGCGTGAACGGTTCCGGCAAGCACAATAACTGGTCTCTGGGAACCGATACCGGAATCCTTTTGATGGGACCGGGTAAGACGCCGGAAGACAACCTGCGCTTCGTGACCTTCGTGGTCAACGTACTGAAAGCCGTGTACACCCATAACGCATTGCTGAAGGCCAGCATCTCCAGCGCGACCAACGCCCATCGTCTGGGAGCGAACGAGGCTCCCCCAGCGATCATCTCCAGCTTCTTAGGGACACAGCTATCCAAGGTATTGGAACATCTGGAGAACAGCGATACGGAAGATTTCAACCTAGCGGGAAAGCAAGGCATGAAACTCGATATCGCCCGTATCCCCGAGTTATTGATCGATAACACGGATCGTAACCGTACCTCCCCTTTCGCCTTCACCGGCAACCGTTTCGAGTTCCGTGCCGTAGGCTCCTCGGCGAACTGCGCTGCCGCCATGCTGGTATTGAACGCCGCCGTAGCGGATCAGTTGAGGCAGTTCAAGGCCGAGGTAGACGCTAAGATTGCCACCGGAAAGGATAAGTTCGCCGCTATCATCGAGGTAATCCGCAAGGATATCAAGGAATGCAAGGCGATCCATTTCGACGGCAATGGCTACAGCGAGGAATGGAAGGCCGAGGCCGCACGCCGGGGCTTGGATTGCGAGACCAGCGTGCCTTTGATCTTCGACGCTTATTTGAAAGATAGCAGCGTCCGCATGTTCGAGTCCACGGGAGTCATGACCCGCAAGGAGCTGGAGGCTCGCAACGAGGTCAAATGGGAGATGTACACGAAGAAGATCCAGATCGAGGCCCGTGTATTAGGCGACCTGACAATGAACCATATCATCCCGATGGCCACCAAATACCAGTCTTCCTTGATCGACAACGTATATAAGATGCGTGAATTATTCCCCGCCGATAAAGCCGCCCATCTATCCTCCAAGAACATGGAGATCATCGAGGATATAGCGAACCGCACGATCTTCATCAAGGAAAAAGTGGACGAGATGGTCAACGCCCGCAAGATAGCCAACAAGATCGAGAGCGAGCGGGAGAAGGCGATCGCTTACCACGACCGGATCGTCCCGATGATGGAAGCCATCCGTTACCATATCGACAAGTTGGAACTGGTTGTCGACGACCAGATATGGACCTTGCCGAAATACCGTGAGCTTTTATTCATCAGATAGTCTTATTCAGACAGTAGTTTTTTGTTGATTGTTTTGTGTTAATAAGGAGAGGATGCTGCGAAGTATACCTCTCCTTCTTTTTTATCCCATACAAAATACATACCTTTGGGGCATAAATATATAGGAGGGAAATTGATATGACGACAATAGAGTTACAGCAATGGAGAGAAAGCTTCGTGGAGAGATACCTTAACAAGATCGATGACATGGAGATATCGGAGGAACTGGAACGGGCTGCCAAAAAGATCTTTTCCAAGAGAAGGACACCCCGCCCTTGCGTAATCCACTCGCAAGAGGAGATGATAGCAGAGGTACGGAAATCGGTAGAAGACGCCCGAGAAGGTAGAGTCACATCAAGTGAGGATCTAGATAAAGAGATAGAGACATGGTTCTGAAACAGAAAAATCCATATTGGACAGCCAAGGCCAAAGAAGATTTGAAAGAAATTACGAAGTATTATAAGAAGGAGGTTTCTATCAACATGGCCCACAAGAAAGTCAAGGATCTGAAACATTACGCAGATTTGTTAGCGGATAATCCTCTTCTCGGTTTTTATGAGCAAGCCTTATCCTCGGAGCCGCAAGGCTTTCGGTCTCTTGTTCATGAGCATTACAAAATCATCTATTTTATAGAAGATGATATCATCTATATCTCCGCAATATTCGACTGTCGTCAAAACCCCGATAAATTAAGAACATCTATCAGATAAACAATAACAAATATGAATTACGGATTCGTCAAAGTAGCGGCAGCCGTACCACATGTTAAAGTGGCTGACTGCTTTTATAATATTCAACAGATCGAGGGATTGATGCGCCAAGCGTCCCAAAAAGAGGTCCAGATCATCGCTTTCCCCGAATTATCGGTTACGTCTTACACTTGCATGGACTTGTTCTCGCAAGAGACCTTACTCAGAAACGCCGAGAAAGCCTTGCTGGATTTAGTGAACAACACCGCCGATCTGGATTTACTAACGATCGTAGGTTGCCCGCTTGTCAGCGGAAGCCAACTGATAAACGCCGCCGTCGCTTTCCAACGGGGCGAGATACTAGGGGTAGTGCCCAAGAGCTACCTGCCCAGCTACAAAGAGTTCCAAGAAGAGCGTTGGTTCACGGCCTCTTCACACCTACAGCAATCCATGATCACGATCGGTAACCGGGAAGTGCCGTTGGATTGCTACCTGATCTTCGAGTATGATGAGGTACGCGTGGGTATCGAGATCTGCGAGGATCTTTGGGTTCCCATCCCTCCCAGCTCCGAGCTAGCCATGCAGGGGGCGAACTTGATATTCAATCTATCCGCCAGCAACGAGTTGATCGGTAAGCATGCTTACTTACGATCCTTGATCTGCCAGCAATCCGCACGTTGTATCGCCGGATACGTCTACGCATCCTCCGGTTTCGGGGAATCCAGTACCGACCTCGTATTCGCGGGAAACGGTATCATAGCAGAGAACGGCACGTTGTTAAGGGAATCCGAGCGTTTCTCCATGGAGGAGCAACTCGTTATCAGCGAGATCGATATCCAGAACTTACAGAACGACCGACGGATCAACACCAGTTTCATGCAGGGTTATCTCAACCATAACATGGATAACGGCACCGTAGTCTCATTCAGCCTTCCCAACCGGGCGCTGGACTTGACCCGGGTAATCGACCCGCATCCCTTTACCCCTTCCGGCGATGCCTTGAAAGAACGTTGCGAGGAAATATTCCATATACAGGTAGCGGGACTCGCCAAGCGTGTCCTCCATGCCCACGCCCAAACCGCCGTCGTAGGCATCTCCGGGGGACTGGATTCCACCTTGGCCCTACTGGTCACCGTCATGACCTTCGACGCCTTGAAGATCCCACGGGATAAGATCATCGGCATCACCATGCCCGGCTTCGGGACGACGGATCGTACCTATACCAATGCCTGCGACTTGATACGCTCCCTGGGCGTGACCCTCCGGGAGATCTCCATCAAGGAGGCTTGCGTCCAACATTTCAAGGATATTGATCACGACATCCATGTACATGACGTGACCTACGAGAACAGCCAAGCCCGCGAGCGTACCCAACTTCTTATGGACGTGGCGAACCAAGCGAACGGCCTCGTGATCGGTACGGGGGATCTCTCGGAGCTTGCCTTGGGCTGGGCTACTTACAATGGCGACCATATGTCTATGTACGGCGTCAACGGTAGCATTCCCAAGACATTGGTCAAATATCTGGTGGAATGGGTTGCCAACAACAAGGTAGACGAGGCTTCCCGCGCCACGTTATTAGATATAGTAGACACTCCGATCAGCCCGGAATTGATTCCCGCCGACGAGCATGGAAATATCAAGCAGAAGACGGAGGATTTGGTAGGCCCCTACGAGCTGCACGATTTCTTCCTCTATCACTTCCTACGCTTCGGTGCCTCCCCCGCGAAGATTTATTTCTTGGCGAAGCGGGCATTCGGGGAAACCTACGACGATGCCACCCTCAAGAAATGGCTCCATACCTTCTTCCGCCGCTTCTTCCAGCAACAGTTCAAGCGCAGTTGCCTGCCCGACGGCCCGAAAGTAGGCTCCATCAGCCTCTCCCCGCGTGGAGACTGGCGAATGCCGAGCGACGCGATGGCTACGCTTTGGCTGGATGAGATCGCAGGGCTTTAACATTCGTTCACGGGTATGGTCATAGACGAGGCTCTCTCATGGGTGTCGAAGCCTCGGCTATGACCCGTGAGAGAGCCTCAGTTATGATCGGTGAGAAAGCCTCGGCTATGATCCTGCCTAATCGAACTGCGTGATCACCCTCCGGATCCGGGTGAAGCTATCGCCGTCCTTCTCCAGTTTATAGATGTGCTTATAGGACAGGGCATCCTGCTCGGTCGGTGAGCCATTGATCAAGAGAATATCCCGGTCGTTGGCGAATTTCAAGATCCCCGCCACGTTATTCGGGTGTAGCTTCCCGATCTCATCCATCATGCAATGTAGCTTGAAATCAGAGAATACCGTGGAGGCGTTCCGCTTGAACACGTTCAGCAACATGATATTCACCATGGATTTGACCAAGATATCCGTACCCTCGGAGCCTACGTTCGTAAGGCGCTCCACGAAGCCCGTATCATTCCGGTTCTCGATCACCCGGAATTTAAGGTCGAAGAAATCCGCCAGACGGATCAAGTTGCCGGAATAAGCGTCCATCGACTTGATCAACTCACGTAGCAACGTCGTCGCCTTCTCCCGGGTAGCCGTATCGTCGGCCGAGGAAGCGAACAGGTTCTGCCCCAAATCCCAGCTATATTCCTCGTTGAATCGCTTGATCTCCTTCAACAGATTGACGATCTTGTTCTGGCTCGGATCGATACGCATCTCGATACACTGGATAATCCCCACGAAGTTCTTCTCCTTGAAATCGGCGTTGATCTGATCCACCACGCCACGGATATTGCCTTCCTGAGAGACCATGCTTTTCGTGTCCGCCGTAATCTGCCGGAAGATATCGGAGTTGCGGGTATTGATACGCAATTGGTATTCCGAGACCTTGTCCTCGTCGATAAACTCCTTCAAGTCGCAAGCGAAATCCATATACTCTTTATCATCCGAGAAGCTCGTCTTGAAGGCGAACACATTATCCTCGGAGAAATTGCCGGTGTAGGCGGTTATCTCCTTGCGCAGCTCGGAAAGTTTCTGGGATTGCTCGCTGACGCAGATCGTGATCTCCCGTACCAAGGAACGGCAATCGCCATTCGTATCCGTACGGTTCATGGAAGAGAAGACGGATTCCCTAGAGGTAAACCAGTCCAACAGGGTAGAGCGATGATATTCCTCCCGGTTCTCCAACGCTTTCCGGTTGGCCTCCTTCAGCTCCTTCAGCTCGGCATCTATCTTGAAGATATTCCGGTTCACGTCCGCCAGACGCTTTTTCAATTCCTCCTGTTCCCCGTGGATGATCTGCTGCAAACGTAGGCTCTCCGCCGTCCAGTCAGGTACCTTATCCAGCATCTCTCGTTTATCTTTCAGATACTCGATAATCAAAGCCTTGGTCTCGTTGATATACTTGATCTCCCCACCGATATACGCCAAGCGGGAATGGATCTCCTCCAAACGCCTCGGATCGCCACCACTGGCGGTCAGGCTATCCAATTGCTCCCTGTCATATCCGGATTTGCGCTCTTCCAGCTCCACTTTCTTGCGTGCGATCTCCTCCGAGATAGCTTCCCTCCGGGCGGAGAGTTCCTTATCCAAAGCAGCCAACTCATCTTTCTCTTGCTCATCCAAGGAAGCGAGTTCCCGGTCCATCTTGCCTTGAAGCGTGGCGATCTCCTGCCGGATCGAGGAAAGGGCGGCCTCGGCAGCGTTCAACTCCTCCTCCAAACGCCGGATCTCCTCCTGCCTCAGACGGGTCGCCTGATCCCGCAAGGCCGACAGACGAGACTCGTCCTCTTTCTTGCGAACCGCCAGTTGCTCCAACTCATATTCCGCGTGATAGATATCCTCCTTGATGGGCTTCACGGAGGATTGATATTGCTTGCGGAGATTCTCCTTGGCCGCCTCCAAATCCTGCCGCGCCGTAGCGATGAAGCGCTGGATTCCGGCACGTTTTTCCTCGGCCTCCTTCTTCTCCGTCAAGTAATCCTCCTTGGTCTTGACATTCCGGTGAATCCCGGAGGTGAAGCGGATTCCATAAAAGGTATCTCCCTCGCCTACCTCCGCCGTAAACTCTTTCCCGTAAAGCAGGCGCTCGTCACACACTTGCCCGATCGTCTGCTCCCAGCCGGGTTTATGCTCGGACAGCCAGTTGAAGAAGCTATCTTTCTGGTTATCCAAGAATTCCGTCAGTTCCGCTAGCTTAGCGCTCAGGGCCTCGATCTTCACCTCGTTGGATTCCGCTAGCTTTTGATAATCCTCATCCAAATGCTTCTCGGCGGTCTCGAACTCTTTCATCTGGTAGTTCAACTCGTACTTCAGCTCACGGATCTTCAGCTCCAAGTCCTTCCGGTTCGCGTCGTAATTACCGAGACGCCCTTTGACCGCCTCCAATTCCTCCGAGGTTCCCGACTGCCCCCGGGCAGTCTTGATACGCATCTTCAAGGCGGCGACCTCCGTCGTACGTTTCTCCCGATCCACCAACAAACGCTCTTTCTCCTCCGAGGCGGCATGGCGCGATTCCTCCCGTAGCCGTCGATAATACTCCCGGCGAGCCTCCCGACGAGCATTGATCTCAGTCTCTGCCGCCAGTAATTGTTTCTGTTTCTCGTTCTCGAAGCCGGCCAACTCGTTCTTCAGATTAGCGATCAAATTGGCGTGCAAGACCGAGGCTTCTTTATTCTTGGAAGAAAGCAAATCTTTCTCCACGACTAAGGATTCCTGTTCCTGCTGTAAGATCTCCAATTTGTTACAACGATCCATCGCCGTCTGGATATCTTTTCCGGCATAGAAAACCCGTTTCGCTTCCGCCTCCGACAAGGCGTTTTTCAGCACGGCCAACTCGCCTTCCATCGTGGCTGTCCGGTTCTTCGATTCAGCGTCCAGCTTATCCCTTTGCTTATAGAAATCCGATTTGACCGCCTCCTGCTCGTGTATCTTCCGGGACAACTCCGGCAAGATACGCTCCGTTTCCAGATAAGCCCCGCGCAATTGGCGGCACAGATCGTTGATCCGTAAATCCCGCTTACGGATATCGTCCGACAAGGTAGAGATCCCGGCGGCCTTCCGCGCCATGCCCGGCTCACGGAAAACACCGATATCATTCAGTTGCGCCTCGAAACCGGATAGATGGCTCCGGTAACGGCTCAAGTCGATCACGCTATCCGCCTCGTTCAAGGAGGTGATGATCGTCTGCTTGATATAATCCGCCTCCAAGCGTGAATTCAGCAAGACGTTCTGGATCGTACGGATGATATTCTGGTAGGAGCCGCTCTCCATCAAGGAATAACAGGAGTAATCCCGTTTATTATCCGAGTTTCCGTAAAGGATATTCCGGTATTCCTCATACGTGGAGATCGCCCCGCTATACTTGATACCGTTCTTATCGAGCACCGAGCGGATACGATCCGACGGATAAGGCGCTCCCTCCTCGTCGATAAAAAGATCCGGCCGGTACGGAGAAGCGATAAAACGGTAGCAGATACGGTTCATCGTCTTATAGCTAAGTACCGTAAACCAACCATCCTCCCTCGCTACCTCGTAGATGATCGAGGAATCGGCATAAGGGAAATAATAATCCTGATACGATTTCTTCTCGACCGGGATTCCAAGCCGTTGCGTATCGGCGTTGTAAAAGAAAAGGATCGCACGGAGGATCGTACTCTTCCCCACTCCCTGCGTTCCGATTAAATGTATATTTCCATCCAGCTGTACTTCCGAGTAACGGATAGCGGCGCTGTTTATAAATACTATTTTATTGAGATATCTCATCTTCGTTCTTTATGTTAATACTATGGATCATCTTCGTGAGGTAATCCCACGAGGAGAGCACTTTCCACGTCCCGTTCATATCGCTTACGCACTCGATAAAGCCCTCTTTCGTCATCCTGTCCAAGATGGTATCGAGGATATCCTTGCGTTTCTCCTTGCCTCCGGTATGTTTTTTCAACCCGTCCAGCTTCATCTCCAGATCCATGTCGATACGGGAACGTACCAATATCTCCGCCGGCGAGAAGGTGAAACCGGGCCCGAAGGCCGTATCGTACGTACAGAAGAAGTCCATGATATCGATCCAAGCGAAGAAACGCTGGAGTTTTTGCTCCAAGGTAGCCCGGGGCTCCTTGCGGGAGAAGTAGAAGTAATTATTCCCCTGCTCCAACACGAAATTGATATGCGAGAAATAATCACGTAAACGCTCAAAATTATCTTCTACGACCGAGAAGAGTGTCCTCAACTCCTTTACACTTGTATTCGAGCACAGAAAATTACCTTTCGACAGGTAATCATAGATCTGTGCGGTCTGTACCGGTAAATTATCTATCATCCTTATTATTGTTGTTTTATTTTATCCAGTTGTAGAGACGGGGCGTGCCCCGTCTCATCACAGGGGACACGCCCCGTCTCTACAACTAGGTTCTTTGAATAATGGCATATTCTATATGCTCCGTATGCCCAAAACGGTCTGTTATCTCCAACTCATTTTCATAGAGGGAGAGTAAACGGCAAAATAACGTAACCTTCGCCTCGAAATCCATCTCCCGGTTATACTCGTAGCCCATCACGAAAGAGAACAAATCCCCTCCGGTCCGGCTAAAAACATCCATCATCTTCCGGGTATTGATAGCGGCCTCCCCCACTTCTTGATTCTCCATCTGCTCGGCGGAGATCACGCCTAGCTCCTGCCGGTGGATCACCTTGTCCGGCCGTATGCCGTCGGCCACCTTCAAGATGACATCCAGCGCCTCGTCCGTTTGCAAATAAGGAATGGAAATCTTGAATAAGGTAGGCTGCACGCCCTCCAATACCACGGAACGCTCCGCATCTACCACCTCCCGTACATTCGTGTTCTCCTGTAACTCAAACTGCTCCCGCAGATATTTGATACGACGCAGCTTACGGGTAAAACCCACCTGCGTACGGATCTGGTTCAAGTAATCAATGATATCCTGTTGGGAATGGATCAAGCTATGGCCAGCGCTCAATAACTCCGTCTTCAACTCACGGGCGATCGTCAACAGCTCCTCGTCCGGGACTTGGGCGAAAAAGGGAGTCCGTTCCCGATCCAGCAGCTTCTCCACTTCCACGATCAGGCGGTTGATCTCGATTCGTTTAGCGTCCAGATTCTCCAGTTTGGCGATCTTCACCTTATAGCTCGGCTCGTTCTTGAACGTATTATCGATCACCCGTTGCAAGGACACCACGTTACGTACCAAGATCTTCCCGATCTTCCGCAAATGCGCCTTGACCGATCGCAGATAACCCAGCTTACGCAAATCGTTATCCTCCTTGCCATAATAATCGATCAATTGATACACCAACTGGATATTCTCATCGATCACCGAGGTAGAAATCTCCTCATTCGCCTCCAGAAGCAGCTCATAGAAAGAGAGATAATGCTCATCCATCTCGATATAAGGGCCGTTCCTGCGGATCACCTCACGCTCGATCAGGATATTCAATTTATTCTCATCGATAATATCCAACGCATAATCATAGCGAAACGGTAATGATTTTCTTTTCTCAAATAAGACCTCCAATAGGTCCTTTCCCAGATTTAGCGTGTTCGTTATATGGGGTATTGAATTATATATGTACATCCTAAACAATTAAGGACACAAAGGTAATAAAAATACAAGTAACCCTTTTTTCTCCGTGATGAAAAAGGATTTCCATCGTAGTGAAAAAGCTTTTTCATCACGGTGGAAAAAGTTTTTCACCCCGATGGAAAAAGAGGAAAATCACGAAGAGTTATCAATCCGCCGGATACACAATTCCCAACTGCCGGCGTACTTCATCGATAATCTCCAATGTAATCAAAGAATTATCAAGGCTATTGATTTCTGACTCCCGCTTGCCAGACAAGACGAGGTTGATAAATTCCGCTACCTCATAATAGTACTCATCCTTATCGGCGACCACGCTTAGGTCTTCCGGAACCGGTTCCGGGCCTTTTCCCATCGCCGGAGCTAAACGGGGAGAATACGTCACTTTACGGATGATATTGATCCGGTCCAAGGTCAAGTTCCCCTCCTCCCCTTGTATCTCGGTAGGCAAGGCGGAGTTGGCGATCTTAGAATAAAGCACCGTGGCGTTCATCCCCTCATACAAGAAATTCACGGCCCCTTGCCCGTCCGCTCCTGAGGACAGGACTATGCCCGAGGCATCTATCTTCTTTGGGCGACCAAACAAGACAACCATCGGATAGACCGTATAAATACCGATATCCATCATGGCCCCATTAGACAACTCCGGCTTGAAAGCGTTCAACACGATTCCTTCCTTGAACTTATCATAACGGGAGGAATACTGGCAATAGCAGGCGAAATAACGACGAACCGTACCTACACGCCCAAGATTCTCTCGTACAGCAAGGAAATTTGGCGTAAGCGTAGGCTTCATCGCCTCCATCAACGTGACATTATATGTACGGGAAGCCTCGATCATCGCACGTACTTCTTTCGCATTGGAAGCGAAGGGTTTCTCGCAAAGAACATGCTTGCCATAGCTCATGCAAAGAATACTCTGGGAGGCATGAAGGAAGTTCGGGGAGGCAATATACACAGCGTCGATCAACGGGCTTTTCGCCATCTCCTCCAAGGAGGTAAACGTATACGGTATATTATGTTTCGAGGCGAAAGCATCCGCCGTCTCCTGAGTTCTCGAATATACAGCTACCAGTTCAAAACGCTCATCCTGCCGGGCTCCGGCAATTACCCAATCACTTATGAAATTGGTTCCGACTACACCAAAACGTACTTTATCCATATTCTATCGTATTATGTTCTTCATTTACAAATGTACGATTTCTGTTTAACATAAATACTCCGTGGAAATGTTATTGTATCTATAAAAAGGATAAGCCACAGGAACTTTTTCGCGACGACGCTGTTTAATCTATACAATTTAAAACCGTTTTAAAACTAAATCAAGTATGAAAAGAATTGTATCTTTTATCGTCGTTCTCGCTGTCGCTATGTGCGGAATGACACAAGTAATGGCTCAAAAATCGATAACAAAGGAAGCCAAAAAAGTAGAGAGAGAAATCAAGAAACAAGAGCGTCTGGCACAAGATGCCGTAGAAGGCCAAGAAGAGTTTAACGCCGCTGTACAAGCTATCAACAACCAATCATTCGTATTGGAGGCTAACAACATACAACCGATGAACGGACAGGTATTCTACGTAAATTCAAATACGAACTTCGTATCTTTGAATGACGGACAGGCTATGGTCCAGATCGCGTCCAACTCTCCGTATCCCGGTCCTAACGGATTAGGTGGTATCACCGTACAAGGTAGCGCCTCCAATATCCAGACCAAGCAGGATGACAAGGGCAATGTTTATCTGAACATGAACGTACAGGGTGTGTTTATCTCCGCTACCGTTAGCTTGATGCTTACCAACGGAACAAACAACGCAACCGTTACCGTAGACCCGAACTTCTCCGGTAGAAACTTGAGAATGACCGGTACCCTACTTCCGTACTCACAATCGAACATTTTCCAGGGAACAACATATTAATCATGTCCAACTTTTCTATAATAAGGAAGGCGGTGCTCCGTGAGGAACATCGCCTTCGAACTATTTATAGATAGCCTTATCTCTTATTTACGGAAAGGAGCCTTTACCACTTGAGCCTTCAAGTTCTTATTACGCACCTTGATAAAGATATCCGTACCCGCTTTCGCAAACTCAGGTTTCACGTATCCCATACCGATCCCCTTCTTCAATACCGGAGACATCGTACCGGAAGTAACCACGCCAATTACATTCCCTTCCGCATCGGCGATCTCATAGCCATGACGGGGAATTCCCTTTTCCTGCAACTCGAAAGCACACAACTTACGGGTTACGCCCTCTTTCTTCTGACGCTCCAATTCCGCACGATTCGTAAAGTTCTTACCCTCGGCGAACTTCGTGATCCAGCCTAAACCAGCCTCGATCGGAGAAGTCGTATCATCCAAATCATTTCCATACAAGCAGAAGCCCATCTCAAGACGAAGCGTATCGCGTGCTCCCAAACCGATCGGCTTGATCCCTTCCGGCTTTCCAGCCTCGAAGATAGCGTTCCAGATCGTCATCGCATCACTCGGATAGAAATACAACTCGAAGCCACCCGCACCGGTATACCCCGTGTTGGAGATAATCACGTTCTTGCAACCGGCGAACTCACCCGTCACAAATGAATAGTAAGGAATAGAAGATAAGTCAACCGGAGTAAGACGTTGAAGAACCTCTTGTGCCTTCGGGCCTTGGATAGCCAATTGAGCCGTACGGTCAGAAGAATTCTCCAACTCGGCACCTACCGTATTATGGCTTACGCACCAATCCCAATCCTTGTCAATATTACCGGCATTTACGACCAGCAAATATTTCTCCGGCTCGTAATGATATACCAAAAGGTCATCCACGATACCTCCCTTGTCATTCGGGAAGCAAGTATATTGAGCCTTGCCAAGCGGCAAGACAGAAGCGTCATTAGAAGTTACGCTTTGAATGAAAGCCAAGGCGTTCGGGCCTTTTACCCAAAACTCGCCCATGTGGGAAACATCAAACACACCTACACCATTCACTACAGTCATGTGTTCGTCGATAATTCCGGAATATTCGATAGGCATATTGAAACCTGCGAATTCGTGCATCTTCGCGCCCAAGGCGATATGCACGTCGGTAAACGGAGTTGTTTTCATGTAATTATTGCATTTAAGATTTACGAGCCGATAGCTCTATGATTTTTATAACTGTTTCCATACTCTTCTCCAACGAACGAACGGGCAAGAACTCATAACGTCCGTGGAAATTCAGGCCTCCCGCAAAAATATTCGGGCAAGGCAATCCCATAAACGACAGGCGGGCACCATCCGTACCTCCCCGGATCGGTTTCACGATCGGTTCTACCCCAACGGAGGTCATCGCCTCAAACGCCAAATCAACGATATGCTTCTGGGGCTCCACGACCTCGCGCATATTGTAATATTGATCCCGAAGCTCCAAATGCGCACATCCCGGATGCGCTTCATTCATCTTATCAACCAACGTACGAAGCAATTCTTTCTTCTCCTCGAACAACTTCCGGTCATGGTCACGGATGATGTAAGATAGAGTAGCTTCCTCAACCGAACCTGTCATACCGGTCAAATGGAAGAATCCCTCATAACCAGTCGTATGCTCCGGACGTTGCTCGGCCGGCAACCAAGAAGCAAACTCGATCGCACGCAAGGAAGCGTTTTGCATCTTATCCTTGGCGTATCCCGGATGTACGTTCAAGCCCTTGAAGATAATCTTAGCGCCGGCGGCATTGAAATTCTCATATTCCAACTCACCGATTTGTCCACCGTCAATCGTATATCCCCAATCACAACCGAACTTCTCCACGTCGAAATGATCGGCACCTTGTCCGATTTCCTCATCCGGGGTAAAAGCGATACGGATCTTACCGTGCTTGATCTCCGGATGATCCTTCAAATATTGCATAGAGGCGACGATAGCGGCTACACCTCCCTTATCATCGGCACCTAATAAAGTCTTACCATTCGTTACGATAATATCCTGTCCCTTATAATCAGAAAGCTCTGGGAACATCGATTGAGATAGTACAACATTTTCTTCCGCATCCAAGACAATATCACCACCCAGATAAGTCACGATACGAGGTTGAACATTCTTACCCGACATATCCGGACTCGTATCCAAATGAGCGATAAAACCGATAGTCGGGATTTTCTCGTCCGTATTAGCCGGCAGAGTAGCCATTACATAACTATTCTCATCCAAGGAGATCTCCTCCATACCAATCGCTTCCAATTCCTTCACCAAAGCCTCGGCAAAGACACGTTGTCCCGGCGTACTAGGAGTCGTACCCGTCTCCTCGTTCGACTGGGTATCGAACGTAACGTACTTTAAAAATCTATCTAAAACTGTCATAACTCACTCTTTTAAAACAGCCATAAAAGTAGACAAAGCAAGTTACATGACAAAAAAATAGCGAGACAAATTGTCCCGCTATTCCTGTTTCTCTCAAAAAATGTCATCAAAAGCAGCTTGAACCGTCGAAGCAGTGCGTACAAACCTTACACTTAGGCAAGCCGATCGCCTCCACCAAGGTTTCCAGCGTATTAAACTTCAAGGAACTCAACCCGAAACGCTCGGCGATAATTCCGACCATCTTCTTATATTCCGGAGAGTCTGTCGTAGCATATTTATCCAGATTCTTATTCTCATCCCCTTCCAGTTCCTTGATAATCTGACGAGTTATCAACTCCAAAGGACTCTTGGAAGAAGTAAAACCGATAAACGGGCAACTATAAATCAATGGAGGGCAAGCGATACGCATATGTACCTCTTTCGCCCCATAATCATATAAGATCTTCACGTTATCACGAAGCTGTGTACCACGCACGATCGAGTCGTCGCAGAAAAGGATGCGTCTGCCTTCCAGCATCGCACGGTTCGGTATCAATTTCATCTTAGCCACCAAAGCACGCATCTCTTGGTTAGCCGGGGTAAAACTACGAGGCCACGTCGGTGTATACTTAGCGATAGCCCGATGATAAGGCACCCCCTTACCTTCCGCATATCCCAAGGCCATACCCACGCCGGAGTCCGGTATACCACAGGCGCAATCCACCTCCGAGTCATCCTTCTGCCCCATCTTATATCCACTCATAAACCGGACATCCTCCACGTTCTTACCCTCATAGCAAGAAACCGGAAATCCATAATACACCCAAAGGAAAGAGCAGACCTGCATCCCTTCATTCGGTTTACGCATCTGCTCCATACCATCGGCACGCAAACGGACGATCTCGCCCGGGCCTATAAATTTCTCGATCTCATAATCCAAGTTCGGAAGACTGCTAGACTCACTGGTCGCCGCATAAGCTCCGTCTTTCTTCCCGATTACGATCGGCGTACGCCCCCACTTATCACGGGCGGCGATAATACCATCCTCCGTCAGGAGCAACATAGAGCAAGAGCCCTTTATCTTATTGTAAACATTCTCAATACCCTCCACGAAGTCCTTGCCTTGTGTAATCAGCAAAGCGACTAACTCCGTCTGATTCGTTTTTCCGGAACTCAATTCCGAGAAATGCATGTTCGCTTCCAATAACTCCTTTTCCAGCTCGTCCAGATTATTAATCTTCGCCACCGTCACGATCGCGAATTTACCTAAGTGAGAGTTGATAACGATAGGCTGCGCATCCGTATCGCTGATAATACCGATCCCGGCTTTTCCTTTGAATTTAGGAAGCCCCGGTTCAAACTTGGTGCGGAAATAAGAATTCTCCAGATTGTGGATCGAACGCGTAAACCCTTCTTCCTTATCGTACGTAGCCATACCGCCTCTGCGGGTTCCTAGATGAGAATTGTAGTCTGTACCATAGAATAAATCCGTAATACAGGCTCCTTTAGAAATAGTTCCGAAAAAACCACCCATTGTTTTTTATGTTTGTATTTATGTTTGAGACCGCAAAGTTACAAGTTTATTTATATATGTTCCAAAATTTACTTCATAACGTTTATTATCATCGGCAATAAAAAAAGGATACCCCTTTTCAGGATATCCTTTTCCTTATTCTTTGGTCGCAGAAACTTAAGCCTCAGCAACAACTTCTTTTACAGAAACAAATGATCTGTTTTCTTTTCCTCTACGGAAAGTAACAACGCCATCTACCAACGCATACAACGTATGATCCTTACCGATACCTACGTTCTCGCCCGGATGATGAACCGTACCTCTTTGACGAACGATGATGTTACCAGCTTTAGCAACCTCACCACCAAAAAGCTTAACACCTAATCTTTTACTTTGTGATTCACGGCCGTTCTTAGAACTACCCACACCTTTTTTATGTGCCATTTCTTTTCTTCTCCTTTAAACGTTAAGCAATAACTTCTTTAATACTCACCTCAGTGAACTGCTGACGGTGACCGTTCAATTTACGGTAACCTTTTCTTCTCTTCTTGTGGAATACCAGCACCTTGTCACCTTTTACCAGCGGAGATAATACCTCGCATACTACCTTTGCGCCCTCTACAGTAGGAACACCCACTGTTACCTCACCGTTGTTATCTACTAACAACACCTTGTCAAACTCCACAACAGCACCGCTTTCCGCGTTCTGAATGTGATGAACGAACAATTTCTTGCCTTGCTCAGCCTTGAACTGTTGTCCGTTAATTTCTACGATTACGTACATCTGTCTTAAAATCTTTTAAACAGGTTAGGTCCCGGGGGTGGGCTCCGTCTCCGGCTCCACTTATTTACCCTCTGCGGAAAATCGAGTGCAAAGATAGAGTTTTTTATTTAATTCCACAAACATCTTCTTGAACTTTTAAAAAGCCACGCATAAGACGATGAGAATACAGAGCTTTTTACTACCTTTGCAACTAATAATATATTACTATTATCCAAATAAAGATGCAGGAAACAAATAATATGTTATCAGTTCTTGACAACTATACGCTAGACAACCCGGATGAGATCGCTAAAGAAATAGCCAACGACTTCCGCAAGCGACGTATAGAGAAGAATCTGACACGCGAACAAGTGTCGGAGAAGGCAGGTGTAGCAGTCAGTAATATCGTGCGATTCGAACAGAAAGGTCTTATCTCACTCAAGAACCTTATCGGCATAGCAATGGCATTAGGTTACACTTCGGAGATAAAGAAGCTTTTTTCCGAACCAAAATACTCCACCATGGAGGAGCTACTACAAATCCGCAAGAATACCAACAAGAAAAAAGTACATAAGTAATGAGAATCAAAAAAATAGAAAGACTTATCGTAAAGTATCACGAACAGATAGTCGGGACGCTTTCGCTCACTCCCGACAACAAACAGTGTGCCTTTGAATACGATAAAGCATGGCTTTCCAACGGTTTCAGTATATCCCCATTGGAACTTCCGCTGAAACCGGGATTGTTCATCGCAAAGCCCTCACCTTTTTATGGGAATTTCGGTGTTTTCGAAGACAGTCTGCCCGATGGCTATGGTCGCTACCTCTTGCATAAGGCCTTGCTCAAAGAAGGCATCAACGATACCCAATTGTCAGCGCTCGACCGTCTAAGTCTAGTGGGAAATGGGGGTATGGGAGCACTCACATACGAACCGGAAACCAGCATAGGTACTTCGCATGAGCCCCTTGATTTCGATCTGCTGCAAGAAAAGGCCTTAGAAGTGTTGCATGAGAAGAACGACGATGACGTAGAACTTCTTCTTTTTAACAGCCGAAATAGCGGCGGATGCAGACCCAAGGCATTGTTCTCCAACAATGAAGGGCATTGGATGGTGAAGTTCCGCCATACATACGACCCTCAAGACATGGGATTGATAGAATTTCATTACAATGAGTTAGCACGACAATGTGGCATCCGCGTTCCAGACTTCAAACTGATCAACGGTAAGTATTTCACGACACGCCGCTTCGACATCTCGCAAGATGGAGAACGTTTGCATACAGTCACAGCCGGAGGACTGCTTAACATTCCACTATCCAACCCAATTCTCGATTATAGCAACTTACTGGCCCTAACTGGCTATCTAACGCAGAATCCTTTAGAAGTGGAAGAAATGTTTCGTCGTATGGTTTTCAACTATTTCACAGACAACAAAGATGATCATTGCAAGAATTTCAGTTTCACAATACAGAAAAGTGATACCAGCACATGGCAATGGCATCTTGCTCCCGCCTACGATCTCACCCTATGCACAGAGGGTTATAATGGTGAACATGCGACTTCGGTCAATGGAACCGGACATCCCACCATTCAAGACATGATAACCATCGGTACTAAAAACAAGATGAATAAACCGCGCTGCATACGAATCATTGAAGAGGTTAGGACTGGCTGCGGAGATTTGTTGCGGAACAAAGACTGGGAGTAATTTCGACAATAGGAGCTGCCTTCCAATCTATCAGACCATCCGCCGTACGTAAGTCCATAAAATCAAAATCCATAAGCCATCGTTTCAATTTCTCTTCCGCTCCACGCAAGCCATAATACGATTTGAAACGACGGATATAATTTAAGTCCTCAATCATCGGTTGCTCCGCATCCAGATCACGAGGATGGATGTAAGCCAACAAATATTCCGGACATTCACGTGTCCATTTCCTCAATAATCTATAGGGAACCAAGCGGAAATAGCCTCCTCCAGAGAAAACGATATGCTTTCCCAATATCTTACGATACACGATCGGGAATTCTTTCATCCTTATTCCGTTATATTCCACCCAGCTAGGCACCGCAGAAACATATGATGGCATTCCTCCATGCGCATGATGCGCAGGAAAAACCGAGCTATCCATACGAATTCCCAATTCATGCAATATCTCGAAAGCCCACCCCTCGCTCTCACGGATCGAGAAGCCCGGCGCACGAAAAGCCTCTACCTTCTGTCCCGTTATATCCTCCAGCAATTTTATGGAAGAAGAGACATCCTCTTTGAATGCCTCCCTCGATTGTTGCCACACTAACTGATGATTCATCGTATGGCTTCCCACCTGATACTTGGATGCAATCTGTCTCACGATATCCGGATACGTCTTGGCGATCCAGCCGATCACGAAAAAAGTAGCCTTCGTATCTGTCTCCTCCAAGATACGAAAAATGCGCTCCATATTCTCATAGATACGCACTTCAAACCCTTTCCACTGCTCCTCGGAGCGTGTAGAGTCGTTATCGAGGAGATGAAACCATTCCTCGATGTCGAAAGTTAGTATGTTCATATTTTGTTAAATCAAGATCTTAATTTAGATTTTCGAAAAGAAGGATTCAGATATTTCACCAAACCAGATAATATACCCATCAACATTGGTAAAGGGTCTTTTAAAGATCCATCCTGATAAAATATATTCTTACCTAAAAAGCAGAACCAAGAGGGATGGGAACTAAATCTTTGGGGAGAAAAGATAAACCACATAACATCCAGTCCCCAAAAACGTAATACTTTTCCGATATGATAAGTATAAGTTAAGATCGGTTCATCCTTCATATCATGAACGATCATTTCCGGATAATTAACTCCTGCTATATATGCAGCATGTATACTTGCCGGTACACGAGGATTTATTTCTATAACTTTATATTCCCCCGATTTGCTCTCCATAATATCAAAGTCGGCAAAACCAACCCAATCCAAAGCATCTAAAATATCTTTACAGATGCAGACCAAAGTCTCATTTTGAATCGTCTCACAATAACAACTAGTCCCTCCTTTTAAAGGGAAATAACGCATGATTCGAATAATTACGGCTTCATGGCACCCCCCGCTCTTATCACGATAAAGCATCACATTATAATAGATCCCTGTATGATCAACATATTCCTGTAAAGTGCAACGACCAAAATCTCGTTCTATGGCAGGCCATTTGTCTAATAGCTCTTTCTCTTCATGCACAAGCATAATCCCTCTAGCCCCAGATGAAATATTCGGTTTGATTAAAGCAGGAAAGCCAACATAAGATACTACTTCATGCAGATTTTTTGACGAAAGAAATGCAGTCCGAGGGTGTGGAAATGATCGTTGCTTGCAAACATCCATCAATCTTTCTTTGTCATGTGCCTTTATAAAAGTATCATAATGTGGAATGGCACACTTCACGGAAAAAGAATTTTCTATCCTCTCCTTATTTTGGCTCAACAACTCTGCGCTATCATTATACATTGGAATAATAACATCTTGTGGATTTTTCCCCAAGAAATCAACTAAAAAATTCAAGTATTCAGAGGGAGCATCACGCAAGATAGGACAAAGGATCTTATGATCTACAAACCTAGAGACATAACCATAAGATAACCTAGATTCAATGAAACCAAATATAACATGACCATTCTCTTTCAAAGAACGAGCTACGGAAATGGATTGAACCGTATGAGCATCCAGTAACAAAATATTCATATCTAGCGGTATAACATAAACTATTAAAGCTTATAGTACAATTTTTCTCTTACGACCCCTACTATTCCCCAATAAACTAAACAATACAAACTTTTTATTAATGATAATTTTTCTACTCTTCGAAGTACCAGCCACTGAGGCTTTATCATTCTTATTTTATTAGAAGTAACTGCCGTGACCCTATCTCTATAGGAGATTGTTACAGTCAAATTTCCATAAGCATATGGTACCTCTTTCAGGATTTTTAGCCAATAAACATAATCATCCCTGAGACTCCCTAATTGCTCATCAAAATAATATTTCTTCGATTTGGACACATCATAAACCGTAGCAGAAGGACAAATCGGACATAATTTTAACAAATCATCATATTTAACCTTTTTCGGACGGGGAAATGGAACTCCCAAGTATCGCTTAGAATGTTCTTCTATATGTTGTACTGAAGCATAAACTATAATAGCTTTCTCCGTTTGCAAAAAATTCACTTGTGATTCCAAATACTCTTCCGGCCACATATCATCCGAATCCAAGAACGCTATATACTGTCCTTTCGCCTCTTTCAACGCAATATTCCTCGCCCCAGAAGAACCTTTGTTCACCTTGCTCTCTATCAATTTGATCCGCGGATCCGCATACCGCTTCACGACGTTGATCCCCGCCCCATCATCCGGCGAGCAATCATCTACGATAATCATCTCCCAATTCGTATACCTTTGCTTCAAGACAGATTCTATCGTATCGCCAACAAACTCAGCCCCTTTATACATAGGGGTAATGATCGAGACCAATCCCTTTTCCATATTTTCAGACATTGTATTATATTTTTCTCTTTATAATCATAATCCCACCAAAAGACCGACAAATCTTGTCAGCCTATTCGCATCCTTTACCCTACGATATATCACGCCAAAGAGGATGGGTAACGAGAATCCCAACACAAACGAGACACACGAAAACAGATATTGGTTCACCTCCGGAAAAGCATGGGCAATAGGTCCGCGCACAAGCATCTGCGGGAAATAAGAAAGCAGGAACACGGTATAGGTGTAGTCGGATAGATGTATCAAGCCTACCCCGCTACGCTTCTCCACTATAAGCGATAAAATCAGGCTGAATACGATACCTACTAATGCGGCAACCAATTTCCATGGCAATAAGCTAGCGGATAAAGCAAACGATCCCAAAAACATTCCATACTTATATCGTAGCAGAATAGCATCTATCCTCCCCTTATAAATACAATAAAGAATTCCCAAACCGAAATAAGCGGAGTAATGAACAGCAACCGATATTTGCATAAACTGCATATTAGGCATCACATAACTTAACACAAACAGCAAAATTACCCCCCCCATTTGTAAATATACGTTAACATATATCCATTTCCTTAAAAGCGAAAAGAATACGAATATCATGAACAACGTCGGTAAAAACCACATAAATCCAATCGGATACCAAAGCATACTCTCCACCCACGAGGAGAAACTAAACGTCAACGGATTCTGCATCAACTCCGCAGGAACAAAACGTGACTTAATAACAAAAATCACACTATTAATAAATAAGAAAGGCAATAAGAGCCGCTTGACCTTTTTCCTCATGAATGGAAAGAATCTCATTCCTTGCATTTTATTTGCTGGATATGTATACGCAAACAAGAATCCAGACAAGAAAAAGAAAAGAGGCATATGAAATGAATACACCCATTTATAAATCCAGAGATCTCTGTAATCCAAGGTAATATCCGCATGGCCTATCACAACCAACAGTGTTGCAAAAACAAATAAAAATGAAACTTGCGTGAGTTTCTTTCCCATAATCATTCCAAGTTTAATTAAATTTTTCCGCCAACTCCAACGCATTTGCGATCACCTGATGCATATCATAATATTTATATTCCGCCAGCCGACCGCCAAAGACCACCTTCTCTTGTGCGTCTGCCAAGGCCTTGTACCGAACATACAACTCACTGTTCCGTTTATCGTTCACCGGATAATAAGGCTCATCCCCCGGTCTCCACTCCTTGGAATTCTCCCTTGAGATCACCGTGTCCGGTTGTTGTCCAAACTCAAAATGTTTATGTTCGATAATACGGGTATAAGGAGTATCGGCATCCGTATAGTTCACCACGGCATTCCCTTGGAAATTAGGAACACCTTCCAATAACTCTGTTTCGAAACTCACGGTTCGATACTCCAAATACCCAAAGCGATAATCAAAGAAGCGATCAATCTCCCCCGTGTAGATTACCCGATCCGCTATCGAATCAAAATATTCTCGATTCCCGAAATAATCCGTATTCAAACGAACCTCCACGCCATCTAGCATTTTCTCGATCATCCTCGTGTATCCGCCCTCCGGGATACCTTGATACTTATCATTGAAATAATTATTATCGAAAGTGAAACGCACAGGAAGTCGTTTAATGATAAACGCAGGAAGTTCCGTAGCCTTACGTCCCCATTGTTTTTCTGTATAATCCTTGATCAGCGTATAATAAATATCCTTCCCGATCAAAGATATAGCCTGTTCTTCCAAATTCTTAGGGCTAAGGATTCCGGACTCTCTCCGTTGCTTCTCTATCATCTCCTTAGCCTCCTCCGGGGTCGTCACCCCCCACATCTGATAGAAAGTATTCATATTGAAAGGCAAATTATACAGTTTTCCCTTATAATTTGCCACAGGAGAGTTGGTGTACCGATTGAACTCAACCAACGAGTTCACGAACTCCCATACCCTCCTGTCACTGGTATGAAAAATATGCGCCCCATACTTATGTACGTTGATGCCATTCACGGACTCCGTATAGACATTACCCCCTATATGCGAGCGCTTGTCTATAACCAAACATTTATATCCTTTTTGATGAAGGAGGTAGGCCATTGTGGTTCCAAAGAGACCGGAACCGACGATAAGGTAATCATAAATCATCTCTATATGGTTTAAAATTATTATTTGAGGAATCTGTCAACAGGCACAAAGAATAAGATCCTTTTTGTAAGCCTATCGGTTTCCTTATCTACTATTGATCATGCATAAACCACTTATATATTCTCAAATACGGCAACGGTATCTTTAGAAAACGTTTTAAATAACCTATTTTCCAAGGTGATGAGGAAATACCCTTTTTCAATTTCAAAAAACTGAAGTAAACGCCACGATTAGGTTTAGCCAACGGGGAAATCGTATTATTGGCATAAAAAGACCAATTTCCGAACCGATTTAAGTCCGACTGACGGGTTTCCGTTCCCAAACGGCAGATCGCATCGAAAGCCATCGTCTTGTCCCAGCGGATGACATCCGACAAGGAATTCTCACAGAACCGCTTGACAAAGCATAAAGCCCCCTCCCGTATCTTTAGGAGATCCTTGAAATCATTTCTCAACTTACTGTTCCCATCATATTCAAAATCATACAATTCAATAGTTTGATCCGATTTATACCGTTTCACCGAGCCGTGATCCGCACTGAACAACATCTCCAGTAACCCCTCGAAGGATCGCACCATCACCTTTTCCTCGGAATCTTCCGAGCCATACAGATAGCCGAAAGCGTTTTCCTTATCCAACATGATACCTAGATAGAATCCCATAATTTCCATATTCTTTCCTAGTTCCGGCAACATTTCCTCCAAAGCCTTCTGTAAACGTCCCCGCCAACCTATATCGATAATCCCTACTTTTCCGGATAGGTTTAAACGATCGATGTAGTACTGTAAAGAGAGAAATTCTTCTTCCGAATTCTCAATAATATCGGGAAGTAATTCCTTTAGGAAACTCGATAAATCCTTATTCTCTAAAAAATCTTTTTTCAAAAAAGAATCATCCAGATCAAGTCCATAACGACCAAGTGCCAAGACATATTCCTTATAATCTAACCCCAACAAATCCAACATCGTTCTGACCGATGTATAACGATATATAGAGAGCCTGTCCAACATGGCTTTTATATCCTTGCAATGGCGTAATATCGGGACTAATAAACTTCTCCTTGAAGCATATACATATTCAGTATCCTCCTTAGGATATAATATCTTATAAGCGGCACGCATGATTTGTCCGTCACGAGAAAGGAACAGAAACTTATCGATTCCCAAACGTAATTTATATTCATGCAGCCAAACACAAAACCCATACAAAAGAGGTCCCAAGGTCTCATATCCGATACGAAACAAACGATCACCCGATTCCGATACCGTATTATTGATAAAGCTATACAAAGAATCCGAATCGAGTTCTCCCGTTTTAGATTTCCGACAATAAAGCGTATGGTTGACCTCTCTTGGTATATGAACGGATCGGATACCGGACAATTTCGGACGTATATAATCCGCCATCAAAGCATCCCCTATATGTACTATTTTTCCGGGGCTGTATGAGTTCTCCCGCAATATCATCCTATACATATTGCCGGTATATTTTTGGACTCCGGTCTCCGAGGAGACGTATATTTTCTTATACTGGTTATAACCGCATTTCAATAAAAGACGCTCAATAAAAGCCCGATCCAAATACATATCGGAGACGATAATCACCTCTTTCCCCCGGTCAATGGCATACTTATAAACCTCCTTGATTTCTAGATTCACGGTAGTCAACGCATACTCCATCTCCAGTTCCAGCTGCGATAAGGACGATTTAATCTCCTCCTCATAAGGCAATTGATCGTAAATTTCCCCAAACGAGATCTCCTCGCGATCGGACAATTCGCGGGCCGTTCGCTCCGCACATACACGCTTATCCCTGAATCCTTCCATAGAGACACCGAAACGTTTTAACGCCTCTCTTTCCACCAACGAGAACACATCTTTGGGTGTCCTTACGTTCCTTTTTATCAGCGTGTCGAACACATCGAAAGAAACAACCTCGCATCTATCGATATATTGCTTGTAAGACTTGATACTCATTCCTGTGTTGTTTTGTGGTTTTGAATTAACAAATTATCATAGACCTTTTTTAATTGCTCGCCATAGACCTCCTCCGTAAACGAGTGAATGGCTTTCTCCCTCGCTTTATCTCGAATAATGGTCGTATCCATATCCAAGACTTTCTCCATCAATGCCTCCAATTCGCTATTCGAATCAAACAAGAATCCGGTTTCCTCATGTTCTATCAATTCCGATGTCCCACCCGAATTCCTTCCGATAACCACGCAATCATTCATCATAGCCTCCACCGTCACTCGCCCGTATGCCTCATGCCAGGAACACATTAATAATGCAACCGCTTTCCTCATCAACTCCTTGGCATCCGTACGGTATCCCAACAAGACGACTTTTCCCTCTATCCCCTCTTTTTCTATAAGCGATTTCATCTTCTTGACGAAATGAGCAGATCCGGTTCCCGCTATATACAGCCGAATATTGCGATTGCGTGACACTTTTGAAAATGACGATATAGCATCCAAAACACCTTTATTTTCACTTAAGCCACCACAATACAAGAAATAATTCTCCTTCTCATAATGCACATCTTGAATATTACGGATAGAATCGACCGCATCGTAAAGAACCACTGCGTTCTTATTCCGAATATGAAAATGCCTCTTTACCGCTTCAGACACACAAATGACAGAATCCGAATTATTGAAATCCTCACATAACTTTTCAAAAGGTTTAAATGACCGCATATAGAAATGTAAATCTGACATTTCTCTCAAATGCCAAACATGCTTAATCCGCTTTTGTTTTGCGATTTCAAAGCCAATACTAATCCAACTATTATTCGAATGAATAACATCTATACCATTCTCTTCTATAATTTTTAATATCAAAGGATAAGAATACTTGTTAAGAATCCAATAATAACAAAACCTAACAGGATATAATATAAAACTTAAAAAATTCTTATTATAAGTCGCCATATTAAATTTAAATGGAACAACCTTATACGATACGCCCATTTCTTTCAACAGCGACAAGAAAGGGCCTTCTGATGGAGACAAAACCAAACAATCCTTAAAGCCATACGACTTAATCATATTAGAAAGCGAAAGATTTGCTCCATACAATCCCGCATCATTCAATAAAAAAGCAACTCTCATAATTATTCACAAAATATTGTTTGATAAGGAGAAACACCAACATTTCCTTCTTTTAGGCCCCTATTATTAGCATAAATAAACATCTCAAATAAAACAACATAAAACAACACCATGAGATATTTCAAAGCTATAATCTTTTTCTCACGCCATACACTCAAGCATAAGGGGAGAGCAAACACCAATGTTATTGCAGCTGCATCTGCCAATCTTAAAAAAATACTAACCTTTGTCATTAAGACCAATGATATAAAATAAAACAATGAAAAATAAATCACAGCATTATCTTTAGTCTTCGAGAACAAGACAGACAAAAAAACTATCGCCGCAAACAATATTTTCGAAAACGCACCATATCCCGTATTATAGGAAGGCTCAACCCCATAAACACTAAACATATATCCTCCATAATATGAATTCAAGAACAAGTCATTGTTCAACAAAACAAAAAACATATCTGTATAACATATACATAATAAAAACGATGAAATGAGCAGGAGAATAATTCTATTGCAATGCATCCTATTTACAAAAAAGAATGGCAGGAAAACAAATGAGGAAGCATGAAACAAGACAGACAATGGATATATTATGAAAGCCCCCCATCTTTTACCTCTAAAAAACAAATCGAATGCTAAGATTACGAGAGACAAAGAAATCATATTCCTTATCGCAGAATAAGACAATAAATAGCACAACAACACATACATCAAAATTTTCCACGTATAGTTCTTTCTTTGCAAGAACAGCAAAGGAAAATAGGTTATAAATGCAGAACAAACGAAAAGGCTATGCGCAGGCAACTGAAGATTCCTTAAAAAAAGGATCAAAGCATAAAAAACTATTTCTGTTTGTTTGTATTCGGAAGAAAAATTAAAAGAATCCACATAACTTGCATAATCAGTACCAATATCATATCGTAGAACAGAGGGCACGAAAAGTACCATAAAGAGGCTGTAACGAGCAAGGATACGTGAGCGTCTCGTTTTAGAATGTTCTGCATAATATGCGAATAATACGGACAGCAACAATATGGCATTATATAAGATAAATGTTTCTATCATAGTACTATAGAGACAAATAACCAATTTTCATATTCACGAAATCATTACTTCAACGCTTCCCGCAGAAACGTCACGGATCGCTCACGTAAAGGTGCCAGCGACTCCTCTATCTTGTCCCAATCTATCGGGAGATGATAAATCCGTTCAAAATCTCCGGGGGCTTTCCAGACGTTATCCGACAAGCTTAGTTTGGAAAGCATGTTTAATACACGGCTGTTCCCTTTGGCATGCGTGCCGGACAAAGGGAAATAAACGAAAGGCTTATGGAACAGGATACAGAAAGCCACCCCATGAAAAGAGGTGGTCACCACAAGGCCGGAATGCCGGATAAGGGAAAGCCATTCCGGAATAGTGGCGTAACGATATTCCACCCCTTGAAATAGTTCACGACCGGGTAAATATCCGCTGGCGGGTGTCACCACCAACGATAGTCCCTCTCTCTCTGTGAAACCTCGAAGCTCCGGCCAACATATCTCCTCATTACTTGAAATATTGATACTATATATAAAAATGTAAGGAGAAGGGCTTGGGGGTATATCTCGTGAAAGAGACAGATACTCCTCCTTCGCAAGCAACAAGGTCGGATCGAGCACATGTACCGCCTCTTTCCCGACCGCTTGGCAGATAGCGACCCCGCTTTCCTCGCGTACGGACAGGATATCGAACCGAGACAATCTAGCGGTGAGTTCCGCTTGAAGCCTTAAAGGACATTGATCCGATCCGAAACTAGCCGCGTATGCGATACGCCTTATCCGATCCGATCCGAAATCCAGCCAATAGGCCCGATCGTCTTTCCGTCTCAAAAGCACGGGATGCCATACCTGGTCGCTACCCGTTATATAGAGATCTGCCGTTGGAGGATCCTTCCGCAACTCTTTTAAAGAGCCATAGATCCGTTGAGTCTGATAGATATGGCTCTTCCTAAACTCCTCAAAACGACGCTCTTTATTCTTAACCCGATTAACAGCCTCCATGCGCCTGACCTCGCGATGCCTCCACCAACGCAGGAGCGGATAGACGAGAACCGTCTTCGCCATAAGCTTCAAGCACTTTCTCCAAAGTGGTTCTTTATAGAGGTAACGTATTAAGAATGGCTCATGGCCAATCCCTTTTAAATAACGCTGCAAAGCCCAACACTGCAATTGCTGCCCATAATTGTCACCGCTTTGCCAAAACGTAACGATTCCTATTCTCATAGTCTATATTTTATTTTCTTCCTCGAAACTGCGGATTGCTGATCCATGAATTACTGATTTATAAGTATAAAGTTATCAAAGCGACAGCCGGACGGCCATCACCCAATAGAGATAAACGTTCTAAAAATTAGAAATCTTTCGTATTTCGGGTTACAATCACCTCACATTAGGCGGAAAGGGCACTGTTGTATTGCAGCGCACCCTGTAAAAAGACAGCAGAACCCAATCATTCGAGTCCTTTTAAAATCCTACCCTGCGAGCCACCGATGGCAAGACTCTTCGTACGCCATATACAAGGCATGAGGAGAGAGCCAACACTACGAATGTCTGTGAGAACCAATCCCAATGAAAGGGCAAGCGACTCAATACCATGATAAAAAAGCAATGGATAAGGTATATCCCAAACGAGATCTGTCCCAACCAGACCAATAGTCTAAACCAAAGGCCAAAGGAGGTAAACTTCCGCTGAGTCTTCTCGGAAAACAATACCATGATTACCGCCAACGAATAGAGATGCGCGGAGGCCTTTATGCCATATCCCATATGGTACAAAGGATACAACCATTTGGTTTCCAAAAACGAGAGGAACAGACCTATACCCATTACAAAAAGCCATGGCCAAAGCCGATAAGCACGCTCTTTTCTATTGCCTAGATAAACCCCCATCACAAAAAACAGGAGCCATACGGGAAACAGGCCACCCTTTTCCAAGGAACTCATGCCATATCCTTTGACTAAATCTAAATAAGTGACTAGTATTATAGCCACCATAGTGATAACGAATGCTAAAATTACCCCCCCCATATTAACCTTTCGTAACACCGGAAGCAATACATAGTATTGAATGATAAGGGCTATGAAATAATAGATGGAGAAGCCGCAGGCGAGGAATAGGATCATGCCTTTCATCCAATCATTACCCTGCCACACATAGAGGGCCCAATAAGGTAAAGACCAGATTAGAGTAGGTATATAGATCTTGGGGATTTGATGTTTCAAGAATCGCGCATACGACCGCTCGCCTTGCTTTTTTGCAAGGAAATAACCAGATATGGCCAAAAACAGGGGTACAGCGCAATTCAACATCTGCCTAGATACAATCAGTGCGTCTCCAACCATTTCCTCTTTTTGCGAAGTGGCGGCAAACGTATGGATCGCTATGACCATCAAAACGGCCACACCCCGAAGAAAATCGAACCAGCTCTCTCTCTCTTTCATCTCCCCATCACCTTCTTGATCATCTCTTTCCCCTTTTCTCCTACCACGCTCTTCATCGCCTCTTTCAATACGCCTTTGGTCGATACGTTCAAGTTGTTCATGATCCGTATGGCATCGCTCTCGTCCCGGCTGTCGGTGAATACCTCGAACAGCATGGGACGATCGGTGAGACCCGGAGCGAGGAAACGGTCGAGTTGCCTCAAATAATCCTCCTTATTCTCGGCCGAAAGGTATTCATATCCCAGATCCTCCGCATAGTGGCGCACCAATTGGCGCGACTTATTGCCATAGTGACCGGCCGCGGCGATGTAATCGTCCGCCGCCTCGCCGAAGGCGGCGCCGGGATGCATGTAGTTGCGAAACTCCGTCCCTTTGCCGTTATTGACTAGCAAGATGCGGACGTTCCTCCCTACATGACGGTTTCCCAGCACATTCATGTCGTAGAAAAAGGCCAAGTCGCCCGCCACGCAGAAATAGAGCTTGTCCGGATGTACCCAGGAAGCGCCCATGAACGAGGAGATATAGCCGTCTATGCCGAAACCGCCGGTATTGGCGTATCCGTACACCGAATCGGGCAGGTCGAAGTAGTTCCATGTACGCAACGTATTGAGGATACCCAAGAAGAGCACGCTTCCCTCAGGGATACGACCTGCCGTCTCATGGGCTATCCATACGTTCGAGAACGGCAAGGCGCTTTTCGGCACTTTCGCCCAAATGGCTCTTAGTTCCTCCCGGCAAGCGTCCAGGTAGCCTTGACGCCCCGCGGACGCGGTATCCGCGTAACGCTCGAAAAACGCCCGCTCCTCCATCTCGAACACGCAGGTCAGTTTACGATAGGTATCGCGAAGCGCTCCGTCCGGGTTCACACGCCACACCTCCTGGGGGCGCATTCCTATATAACCTCCGGATACCTCTCCGATATGTATCAGCAGATCCATGCTCACCAAGTCGCAATAGTCCTTCTCTTGCGAGGAGAGGATGGAGACCGGGACCCGGTATTTCCCTTTGTAGCCGCTGGTATGATCCGTGAACACCACCGCATCGTAGGTGGAGCAGAAAGCGTCGAGAGCCGCCGTCTCCGGATCAGTGAATTTCCGGTGCGTGCCGACAACGACCGCCACACGCCCCTTGGGTAACTCGGGGAACAGGTCTTTCGGCATGACACGGCGGATCATCCGTGCCTGCGGCAATTCCCTAACCGAATAATCGCGGCTGTAGGTGGTCTCCATATTCAGGTGCACTGGGCCTCCGCCGCGATGACGCAACTCCAGCAAGGCGCAGTTTATCCTCACCGTGTTACTCCACTCCTTCACGCTGTCGTCCGTCGCAGGTATATACTCGCTCAAGAGAGCGATGTCGTTCTGTATGACGCGCCGGTCTATCACCTGTGCGATATGATGGCCGATCCGGGAAATATCCTGCGTGCTCGTGACGGCCAGTACCGGCAACTTTCGATAATAAGCCTCGGTTAGTCCCGGGATATAATTACGGGAAGCCGTCGCCCCCGTACAGCTCAACACCACGGGCTCGCCCGATTCCTCCGCCATACCACACGCCAGATACGCTGCACTACGCTCGTCCACGCTCGAATACACCTCAAACCACTCATCCTGTTGTAAACTCGCGACAAACGAAAGATTCGTAGTTCCTGGAGACGCAACGATTTTCTTGATTCCGTGCTGCTTAAGCAACGAGATAAGGAGCTGGACACTACGTTCCGAGCTATAATATTTTCCATCCATATTCCTGTTTTCTAAAAAGTATAATCCATATCATCATAAGTGACAGTTGCGGCTCCCCCTGTCATATAAACCATATCTCCGACTATCGTCCGTCCCATTGGGCTTACCAACACTACCGCCATGTTAGCTATCTCTTCCGGCAAGGCATAGCGCCCTATCGGATTCCCCTTATTCGTGATATTACCTTGACCATCTTTCAACAACATCGGGGTGGCCGTAGGCCCGGGCGCTATCCCGTTCACCGTAACACCATAAGGGGCAAGGCTCTTGGCAAGTCCAAGCGTCAGGCCTCGTATTCCCCACTTGGAAAGCGTATAAGCGGAAGTCGCAGGACGCAAGCAAGAGGACGAACCTACATTCAGGATATTCCCTTCCACCTTATTCGCTTTCAAATATCCGCCAAACAGTTGCGATAAGAAGAATACGCCTTTAAGGTTCGTATCTATCACCTTGTCAAACGCTTCTTCCGTGGCATTGGGCATCGAGGCACCTAGCACACCCGCATTGTTCACCAATATATCTATATGCGGAAATCCTCCGGATCCCACTTTATCTAACGCCTTTTGAAAACGATCATGGAATAAGTCCACCCTTGTATTATCCATTACCAAACCGAACAAACGGCCTTTGTAATGATCATCCTCGTTCAATTCCCCACAGGCCAGTCGCAAGCGCTCTTCACTACGACCCGTTATCACGACCGCCGCACCACTCCGTAAAAACGCTTTCGCCATATGGAAACCTATCCCGCTCGTTCCGCCCGTGATCAGAGCCACACGCCCCTTCAACAACTCGTTCGGAGCGAGACTTACCACCCGAACGTCAAACTTCCGGGCAGGAATATTATTGAGAATGAACTTAATCATCCCCTTTACCTTACGTTTAAATGACATATTTCCTTATTTTTATCCAGCCTATTGATCCTACATTACCGCCTCTTCCCCATCAGTTTCAAGAAGATCGCCTTCACGTAATGGGGGTATCGGTGAATCCGGAGGAGCATTTTCACATAGAAAGCCCTTTTCGCTCTTTGGGAATAGCGTTTATAGCCCACACCTTTCAGCCAATGTAACAGTTTATCGCAATAAGGATAGGTCACTGTGTCATCGATGGAATCCACGATATCCCAAAGCCAGCATAAATTCCGCTCGCAATATTGATAGAGACGAACGTGACGGGAGAATCGCTTCTCGTCGAACTTCTTAAATCCCCAATCTGCCGGATTCTCTCCCGCGCACAGGATATTAAGCTGCGTCCTCACACATTTAATGCACGTGCCACACTGCTCCGTCTCGTCATCAAAACAAGTCCAAAGCATGGTTCGCTCCCCCCGTGCCTTACACCACTCCACGATATTCCTCGCTTTCAGTGAACGCCGCACATAAAGACCATCCTGCTCGGTGAAGGAAACCTCCGCGAACTTGAATGAATCCGACAGCTCCGGATTCGCCCCGTCCAAATTGGAGGCATGATTATCCTCTAACTGCTCAAAGGCACTTCCCACAACTAAATATCTAATACCCAGCGCATAAGCAAAAGGCGCGGCGGAAAGCAGGTTCCCCAGATATTTCATGCCAAACCATCCATCGAAACGGAACGCCTCGCTACTGAGGGCGAAAGCGTTCTTCAACTCCGCCCATATCCGATCGTCATCAAAAACATCGGCTTGGAAATTATTCGTGATCAGAAGCCAATCACTGCCTGAAACGGCGGAAAACTCACGGATGAGACGAGACTTGACCTGGAGGAAATCCTCACCGGTGTCTTCTTTCTTCGTCTTTGCCATAGCCTCGATACTTGGCACACTCACCAAGACACTCCTCTTTCCTGGATTATTTATCCCGGCATGTACCGCATCTATACCCCCGGAAAAGAACACGATCGTATCAAACCCGCTCTTTCCCATCTTATTCTCCACCACGGCTCCGGGTCTCACCCTCCCGCTCCACACCTTCTTAAAGGGACCGTAAATCCGGGAATAAGTCTCATAAATATTCGGCAAACACTCATACAACGTCTTATCCATGGACGGGACAACCAGATCCACCCCATAGAACCACGTAGCCGGTAATAAGTACAGCGAGATAGGGATAGCCAAGATGGATTCCGGCAAGTCGCGCAAGGAAAAGGGAAAGCCCTCAGCATGATGGAACTTCACCCATGCCTCCACCCTCCGGCTTTTAAGAAGACTCAAGCCCGTAGAATCGCATATCTCATACTGGATAGTGTCGCCAACAGCGACCACTTTCGTGATCTCAATTGTCTTATTCATCTGTATATTAATTTGATTACATCTTTATTCCCGAAAGCTTTCACTGAGCGCGGGATAGTCTCTCTTTTAATATTCTCACCACATAATCCCTCTCCTCCCGGGTCATGCCGATGAGTATCACGGCCACGCCGATGAAAGCCATGATCGCAAATGTCCTTACCCCAAAACAGACGAGACCCCCGTATTCCTTTCCGGGAAGAATATAAATGAACAACGCGGACAGCAGGAATACGGCCAATGAGAACGACAAGCATTCCTTGCAAAAACGTGCTACCGGAAAAGCGAACTTCAATTTGGAGTGGATGAGCAGCACGACAAGCACAAGAGCCTTAAAAACAATGTTCAGCACAAAAACCGTCTCCACAGGCATCCCTAGCTTCAAGCAAACATACGAAGCCATGAAATTAACCGTATAGAGACTTGCCAAACCTATCTCGAAAGATTTTATGTTCCCCTGTGCCAGCATACCTGTTATAAGGGGGTTCAAAAAACACTCCACGAGTGAGTACAGAAGGGTAAGTACCACGAAATTCACCGTATGGGCGGGGACATCGACCAACCACAACCGCAACACATAATCAACGCCCGCACAAAGGGGCAACAAGATCATCAACATGATAAAAAAGCTGAACTTGCTGCACCGGATGATCAGGGAATACATCGCCTCCAGATTCCCGGAGGCGTAGTTCTTGGTGATTTGCGGATTCGAGGCTTGCATGAAATTCATGACGAAGCTATACACCGCCGCGTTGACTTGCATAGCGATCCCCCGTGCGGCATTGACAGCGGGACCACCAAACAGGTTTAAAAGGACGTTGCTTCCTTGGTCTTTCAGCACGATGGCCCCATTCCCCAAGAACGCCCAACCAGAAAAAGCGAACATGCGGGAAAGCAATCGCCTGTCGAAGCCCCACAGGAAACGGCACTCCGCAAAATGACGCTTGCAATAGAGCACATAGGTGAAACGCACGATCAAGGCCACCAACACCATGCTCAAGGCGTATAGCCAAAGCTTATCGACAGGGGAGATCAGTAACAAATAGGCCACCAGCAACTTCAAGACCACCTCGATGATGCTGATGTAAGCGAACGCCTTCATCTGCTCGTGGGCTATAATCAACGCATTATAGGGAACGCTCAGCAAATTGATGAAAAAGCTCAACACGGAGAACCCCAACACATAAAACGTCACGCCGAGGCGGTCGGACGGTATGACCATCTTATGCGCCACGAACCAAACCCCGAACGTGCCTATCAGCAAGGAGATGACAAGCCCCATGGCTATCTGTATCAACAAGGAGGATGAGAAAATGCGCCGCAACCGCAAGGTAGTGGCATCCGGCTGCCCCATCTCGTAGGTAATGAAACGGCCGATAGCCACCGACAAGGCACCCGACAAAATGTTGAACAGCGCCACAAATCCACCTACCACGTTGTAGATGCCATAATCCTCCTCGCCCAATACCTCCAGTACCACCCGTACCGTATACAAACTTACCGCCATCACCAATATCTGGCGGAAGTAGAGGAACAGCGTGTTCTTAGCGATCCGTTTATTGTTCACTGACGAAACTGACATAAGAAAGGATTCATTTTTACCCGATTTGAATTTTCGAGCAAAGTCATCGTATCAAGAGGCTTTGGTCAAGATAGTATAAAAATGGCTCGTTTTTTTGTAAGCACTCAATTTAGGGCATACCCCTTTGAAAGAGCACTTTTCAGTGCCCTAAACCGAGTTTTGTTAAATAATTAGTTTTGAAATTAACATTGGCTCGTAACCAAAGTGATTTTGTCAGGAACCATGTTAACATAATCCCTGCACCCGTTAAAGATATTTTAAAAAAAAGTTCCGATGAAGTTCCAGATAGAACTTAATATTCAATCTTCCATCCCTCGATCGTCCGTGTCTCCGTGCTGAAATTAATCCCAACCTTCACCACCGGTAACCCGCAAAGAGCGAAACGCTCCGGATAATTTTTCAAGTTGATTTGATCAAAGGCTATATCCGCGGTCCTATTCAACTTCAATTCCACGACATAAAGTGTTGTCGTGGTGCGCATCACCATGTCCACACGGCCTTGGGGGGTACGGACTTCCACGTCCACATACATTCCAAGCAGGCTGAAGATCGTATAAAGCAACGACTGGTAATGACCCTCGTAATCCGTATTGTCACATTGAGGGATGGTGGACAGGAAGGTCTGCAACAAACGCAACGCATCATCCATCCGCTCTCCTGCGATCGCCTCGAAAAGAAGGGCTACCGTGGTAAGCCCATCCGCGGTATATTGATGCAAAAAACCGGGAAGCAAGCTCTTCAACAATCCCATACGTACCTCCTTGTTGGGGATATCGAGCGTGTACAAATTCGTGAGCGGGGAATAGCCCTTTATCGTGACGTAACCACTCTGATAGAGCAAGGGCGTAATATCGAGCATCCGTTCCGTGGGGGCGTCAAACGACTCCGCCAACACTTTGCGTGCGCCTATTTGCTGGGGTTCCACGTGATACTTATCCAACATCTCGATCAAATAGGTAGGTGTACCACTATCAAACCAATAGGAACTGATTTTTCCCTTGCTCAAGGCGGTAAGCAAACTGAACGGATTATAAATATCGGATGACGGCCACGTGAAATGATAACCGTCATAATTATCTTTCAGGCGAAGAAAAGCCTCCTCTCCGGATATCCCCAGCTTCCCTGCCAGCAAATCGATATCCGCACCCATCTGACCGCGCAATTCCTCTTCCGAGATGCCGCAAAGCGAGGCATAAGCCTCGTCCATGCTGATGTTCTCAATATTGTTCAGCTCGCTGAATATGCTCAACTGTGAGAATTTCGTGATACCGGTGATGAACACGAAGCGCAAGTAAGGATCACACGCCTTCAACGGACTGTAGAAATTGCGCATCACGTCGCGCAATACGGGAAGATCCCTCTCCTCGTGTACCACATCCAAGAGCGGAGCGTCGTACTCATCAATCAAGACAACCACCTTCTGTCCGGTCTGGGCGTAGGCACGTTTGATCAGGCTCTCCAGACGCTGGTTGGTATAGACCGCGCTCTCATCGCGTCCGTATATTTCCTCGTAACCGGATAGTTTCCGTTCCAATTCACTCAACAAACGTTCCTGATCCATATGCTTCGCCGTGCTCATGTCGAAGTGAAGCACCGGATAGCTCGTCCATTCCTTTTCCAGCCGTTCCATCGCCAGCCCTTCGAACAGTTCCTTACGTCCCTCGAAGTAGCTGCGCAGCGTACTGGTCAGCAAGGATTTTCCAAAACGGCGGGGACGGCTCAAGAATTGATATTTCGAGGCGGAATGGGTCATTCGGTAGACCAGTTCCGTCTTGTCTACATACAGGTAATTCCCCTCCCGGATTTCAGAGAAGGTCTGGATGCCTATCGGATATAATCGTTCTTGTCCCATCATCGTATCGCCTATTTAGTCTTGAACCTCAAAGATTCAATTTTTCCCGGATTCAACGAATTTCACCTTGTTTTTTACAGATCATCGTTTCTACACAGGTGTTTTCGCGATAAAACAATTAATCGTCAAATGTAGCAACGACCATAAAATCAAGTTTATAGCCAACAAGAAGGTAATATTCATCCACCATGCCAACCATGCGTTCAATCCGATAAAAGACAACGCTATCCCAAGGATCGTCACCATCACCATCCGCACCCGCATCCCCGTGCGCAACAACTTATGATGAAAGTGATTCTTATCCGGCAAGAACGGGTTCTTGTGCTCACGCAGGCGATGCAAGACCACACGGATCACGTCCAACAGCGGAACCAGCACCGTAGAGAAAGCGATCACCATGTACGGGTTGGACAATGTCGGAGAGACCTCGTTCGTCACGCTCATGTGAATGATCAAGAAACTGATCACGTAGCCCAGCGTAAGGCTGCCGGCATCCCCCATGAAAAGCTTATGTCCACGGTTGGCGTTACCGAACACGTTGTAACACCAAAAGGGCATAAGGATACCCAGCGTACAGATCGCCAACAAGGCGTAAACATACTGCCCGCAAAGAAAGAATATCACGCTCAAGACCGACAAGGCGATACAACACAGACCCGAGGCCAGGCCGTCGATACCATCAATCAAGTTAATGGCATTTGTTATATATACCACGATAAACACCGTGAACGGCACCCCTACCCAAACCGGCACCGAGTAAATACCGAACAAGCCACCAAACGAGTCGAACCAGTTGCCTGACAGTACCAACAGAAACGCCGCAGCAATCTGCACGGCGAACTTATAGCGGTAGCCTACACCGACCAGATCGTCGCAAACACCCACCAGATAAAGCAGCGTCATGCCCACGAACAGGAACAGGTACTCATAAAGCATATTGAATGACAAGCCGGACACGTTCACATCCCAAAAGTACAGACGAAAACCGATCACCAGGAACATCGACATCAGGATCACTGGAAAAAAGGACAGCCCACCCAGACGAGGAACCGGCATCGTATGTACCTTACGGGCGTCCGGGACATCATAGAGCCGTTTCTTATGGGAAATCACCAAGATCCTCGGGATGATCACCATGCCGAGCGATACGGCAAACAGGAAACCGAATAATAGAAACAAAGATGTTTGCATGATCCTAACGTATAAGATTATTTCTTTCTTTCATCCATCTTCCCCCGCATGTAAGCGATATACCGCTCCACGGCTTCATGGGCCAGTCGGCGGAACCGATCCTCGTCATCCAGATGTTCCCAAAGGAGGTCCAACAGACGGACATAGATGCTGAAATGCATGTCTATACCTTTTTTAAAGCGTTATAGGTACTGCCGCCCATACCTCCGGTTACGCAGACGATGGATTTGGTCAGCTTGGTGACTTTCAGCAGCGTGTCGATGTAATCACCCAGACGGGGAAAGAATTGTTGTCGGTACATATGTGATAATCGTATTAATTTCTCTGAAATCCGTACGTGTGGGGATACGGCAGTCCCGATACCTCCCGGTCGTGCCACGACCGGTAATCTTCCGCAGGGAAAACGGGGACGGTCAATCGCTTATAATCCGGCTCGTCTATCCGCAAGATATGCTTGCGGGCGTACGAACGCAGCGAGCGATCCGTTACGGACACCATCACGACCGGAAACGGATACCCGAACAGGCGCATCGGCGTGGTCTCGCTGTCCGGGAACGCACGACGCAACTGATAGGCCGAACGCTCGAAGGCAACCCAGTAAGGCCCCGTACAATATAGGTGCATGGAGGTATGGTTCGCACGCTCACGTTCCATGATCTCGCACAAATGGTCGTTCAGCAACGCCACCAAACGAACGCCGGAAGGAAGGGTAGACATCAAATTTGAATTATGAATTTTGGATTATGATTTAAACTGTCAACTGCCACTTCTCAACTGTCAACTGATTCGTGGCCCAGCCATCTATCATAGTCGCCCAGCCGGTGGATCAAGGATAATTTACTTTTCTTAGGCGAGGGATCGACTTGCCAAGGATCCACTAGCTCGTGTGCCATGCGACGGTAGAGAGCGTTATCCGTACAGCCGTACAAGGTGACCAGCAACAGGGCACGGGATTGCGGTGCTTTCACGACAGGCAATAAGCCGCGCATCGTGTCGTGCAAGCGAACGAAAGCCTCCTCATCGCCCGACAGCTTATAGGTCGGGAGGAGCAACGCGCACAGCTTGCAGCGCATCACGTCTGTCTCCGCACGCAAAGAGGCATACCCCCGCAGTACCTCGCCGGCCAATCGTCGATCCTCCTCGCAGACACTGCCGGAAGCATGGTAACGTCCCAAGGCCTCGTGCAGGCCCTCCGACAGGCGGTCGTTGTCCAGATGGGTATAAACGTGCTTGCTCTTCGTGTTCAACTCGATCAACTCGTACTCACCCGCCTTTACCTCGAACAAGGGTACCCACATGCAATCCAGTATGCGCGCCATCACCTCCTTATGACCGCCGCCCGGCTGGATCACCACCTCGGCCTCCATCCCGGTAAAATAACCGGACGTGATGCGTACCCGATCCCCCTTCAACAAGCGGGTACTCTCCGGCACGTACACCGGGAGCTCGTTGGAGTAAGCCTCCGCCACCCAGCGCAAATTCGCCATCTCCTGATCCAAGAGGTGCGGGAAATAGGTCGTACTCCCGGAAGAGACACGGGGAAGGAAATTATACAAGGGGAGTGCCTGCTTCATGCGGAAGATTTCCTCTACCGAAGAACGGATAAACACGTAGTTGAACAGCAAAGGTCGCCTCGTGTTGACCAGCTTGCCACCCACCTTTCGCACCTCCACGTACGAGGGGGCGAAATACTCGAAAAGAGCCTCTCCCCGACGTTCCCGCCGGGAAAGCTCCACGTCCAAACCTTTGGAGGGGCTGATCCGGTCACGCCGTCCACCCGCGGCGGTAGGAAGCGTGAGCACGTACCAGCGCACGGCTTTCAAGTCATGACGCTTGCCGGCCTGTGTCAAGCCCCCCTTCGGGCAATCGTTTCTCAAAATACGCGTCGGCATGATTCTCTTTTCCCTAAGATATACGAGGAGTTCCCCTCTGATTAAACGACAATTCAAAGCCCTGCCAAGCGTACCCTATTTACGCCTAACACACAGCACTTTAAGTTTTCAAATATGGCATTTCTGAAAATTACCATACCTAGTGAATATTTAGCTACTCGGGAAGTAGCGTAAAAGGAGGTGAAAATTACCCAGCTGTAGAGACGGAGCGTGCTCCGTCTCCCATCGTCTGACGGTAATTTAAATACCATTTTGAGGAGATGAGACGGGGCACGCCCCGTCTCTACAGGGATACACACAGGTTATGGGGCATGGTGGAATGATACCGGGAACAAGAGGTCGTTTCACCCGCGTCACCATGTCTATACGTTTAGGATAAAATGGGAAAATCAAAGAATCGAGAGGATCAAACGCCTACAATGAGTAAACAAGCGGATCTATTCGCTTGTTTTTAGTTATTTTTTACTATATTCGCGGCATGAAAGAATACGCTACTTCCCGAGTAGCTAATCTCTTACCCCACCTCGGATACCGGTTTATACACGCTCTCGAAGCAAGCCCGGTTCACCGCCGACAGACGTTCCAAGGAAAAGCTCTTCAAGTAAATTTGCGTGGTCTTGATAGACGTATGCCCCAACAGCTCGCTGATCATCTCGATCGGTACGTCCTGTTCCTTCAAGGTCGTGGCGAAAGAGTGACGGATCGTGTACGAGGTGACCGGCTCACCCACACCACAAGTCTCCGCCAGCGACCTCAAGTCGCGGTTAAAGCGCAGCAAGGCGCCGTTGTATTCCGCATAGGCCGCCTCACCCGTTTTCTTCCCGCTCAGAAACGGGAACAGGTAAGGCGAGTCCTTGTCCGTGCAAACCGCCAACTCTTCCAACAAGAGCCGTACATCGGCCGGGATCTCCACCCGGATGAAAGACCCGCTCTTCTGACGGTGGTACGACAAGACCCCGTCCTTGACATTCTCTTTCCGCAAATGGGCGAAATCCACGAACGCCATCCCGCTGAACGAGAACATCAGGCAAAAACACAGCTGGGTTCTCCGCATCTCCGGCTCAACTCTCGGAGTCCCCATCAACGAGCGCAAGCTATCCAGAGGCAACGCCTTCTTCCGCTTGCTCTCCACGCCTGTAAACACCCCCTTGAACAGATTCGGGATATACGAAACCTCGCCAGCCTCCACCGCCAAGTTATAGATATGCCGGATTCGCCGCATATAGGTGGACACCGTATTGCGCATACAGCCCCGCTTCGACAGCCATGCCTGATAAAGCAAGAGCCTCTCTTTGTCTATATAGGCATAAGGGATTTCCTCCATCCCGCAAAAACACTTGAACGAGCGTAAAGCGTCCAGATAACTCTTCGCCGTGGAATAACGCCCCACCTCACGAAGGTGGGCTATATAAGCCAACATACCCGCCACCACGTCTTCTTTTTTCATATAAATCCTCCTTAAATCCTTGTTTATTCTGTTATCTTTTATTTAATCATGTCAACACCATTAACATTGGGACGAACTGTTCGTCCCGCACTTTATTTTATTAATCCGACCTTCACCGCCGTTAATCTAAGAAAAAGAATACATGAAAAATGAATTTAAAATGTCCCTTTTCGCAGCCCCGATCTCACCGGTCAAAGATAGCCTAACGGGACGAGTATCACGACCGGCTACCGTATATCCCAGTCGAGAAGTCACCTTACAGGAGGTGGCCCGACTCATCACCGGCGATCCGACCCTCGAACGCCTCACCCGGCAGCTCCGCCTCCCGCTTGAGACGGGTGACAAGGAACGATTCAGCGAGCTGAAACGGCAAACGCTACCGTATGTCACGCCTTGCGGGACTTTCTCCTACCGGAAAAGCGATCGGCTCCTAGCCCCGAGCGGATTGGTAGTAGTGGATGTAGACGGATTGGACTCTACCGCGGAGGCGGAAGCTCTTCGAAGACAGCTGTTCGACGATGCCTACCTATGCCCCGCCCTCTGCTTCATCAGCCCGAGCGAACGAGGCGTAAAGGCTTTCGTCCCCTATCCGGAACATCCCGGAAACGAGACACCCGCCTATATCTCCGAGCATATCCTAGGCGTAATGAACTACGTGGAATATGTGTATGGCGACGGAGAGACGCGAGGCTCCCAGAAAGTAGACCCGAGCGGCAAAGACATCGTCCGCTCTTGTTTCCTATGTCATGATCCCAACGCACTTTTTAGGATTTGAAATCTAACTCATAAATCATAAATTACATGTCAGACAGTTTATCCCGCTTAGTAGAAGCGGTTCGTTCGGCGGGTGTAGATATCGCCCCCGGATATTGTGAATACGTGCGCTTGGCGTTTGCCATCGCCAACGATTGCGGCGAGGCAGGACGAGAAGGGTTCATCGCCCTGTGTTCCCTATCGGTGAAGTTTAACCGGGAGAAGGCCGAACGGCTTTTCTCCAACGCCTTGAAAAAGGGAGACCACAGGATACACCTCGGTACGGCCTTCCACTTGGCCGAACTGGCGGGCGTACGCCTGGAGCCTCCAAGCCGCCCCCGCGATACGCACGCAAATAATGCAAGTAATGCAAGTAATGCAGCACCTTTTTCCCACACACGTGCGCGCGATAATAACGTAGAGATCGAGATCGAGGAGCAGGTCGATCCGTTCACCCACCTGCCCTTCTTCCCCGAGGGGCATGAGTGGCCCCGGATGTTGCGGCAGATCATGGCGTTCGGACAGAGCCGGGAGCAACGGGACGTACTCCTCCTCGGCGGGCTCACCACCTTGGGCGCCTCGCTCGCCCAGACGCTGCGGTTCCTATATGGAGGCAAATGGTTCTTCTCCAGTTTGCAAACCTTCATCGTCGCTCCCCCCGCCTCCGGAAAAGGCGTGCTCGCATGGACGCGAATGCTCGTGCAACCGATCCACGACGAGATCCGGGCGACCGTGGCGGAGGAGATGAAAAGGTATAAGAAAGAGATGACCTCCTTCAATTCCTTGGGACGGGAAAAGGCGAAAGCCGAGGAACCGGAAATGCCTCTCAACCGTATGTTTATATTCTCCGGCAACAACACCGGTACCGGTATCTTGCAGAATATCATCGACTCGGGCGGCGTGGGGATCATCTGCGAGACCGAGGCGGACATGGTCAGCAACTCCATCGCCTCGGATTATGGCCATTGGAGCGAGGTGATCCGCAGCTCGTTCGATCACGACCCACTCAGTTACAACCGGCGGACAGACCGGGAGTATCGGGAGCTGCGGCACTCCCACCTGTCGGTATTGATAAGCGGAACGCCCGGGCAGGTGAAGCCGCTGATCCCTTCCAGCGAGAACGGATTGTTCTCCCGGCAAATGTTCTATTATATGCCCCGTGTACTTCACTGGATCAACCAGTTCAGTCTACAGCGGACCGACACGTCGCTGGAATTCCAGAAATTGGGCAAGGACTGGATCGCTCACTTGAGAGAGATCCAGAAACTGGGGGTGATCTCGCTTCGCTTGACCGACGCGCAAATCGTCTCCTTCAACGAGGTGTTCCAAACCTTGTTCGAGCGCTCCCGGAAGGGTACCGGCAACGAGATGAACAGCTCCGTCGTACGGATGGCCATCAATATCGGACGTATCCTGTCGATCGTCGCCCTATTGCGAATAACAGGGGAATGCGAGGAGGCGGGAGACTTCGCCGCCAGCCTGCGCAAGTCGCCCCGGCTCACGCCAGACCCGCAGACCTGCTCCGACAACATCAAGGACGGGATCATCACCCGCTGGGATCTCTCCATCCAAGAGGATGATTTCCAAGCGGTCCTTTCCTTGGCCGAGCCTATGTACCTACACGCCGTACACATACTCTCGTTCCTTCCCGCCAACGAGGTGAAGAACCGGGGCATGGCCGACCAAGAACGTCTCTTCATCACCTTGGATACGGGTTTCACCTATCAATCCCTCTTGGAAGAAGCCGAGAAGCTGAAGATACCCAAAAACACCGCATGCAGTTGCTTGCAACGTTGGCAGAAACAGGGAATCGTCCGAAAGGGAGAAAAACGAGGGGATTATAAGAAAACATAATCCCTCTTCTTCCTCTTCTTTTAAGTATGTACGCACGTGTGTGGGAAAACAGGTACTGCATTACTTGCATTATTTGCATTACTCGCATAAGTCGCACGCCCCACACGTACACCGGCATCGCCTCACGCCTACGCCCGTACAGGGCCACGCCGATATACGTGTGGGCTAACGTCAATATACGCATGAAGCGATGCCGATATACGCATGCGAAAGCGAACGTGGAAGATCCTCGTTCAAGGACGGCCCAAATAGCGAAAGATCAGTTCCACTTGCAGGGAGGTGAAAATCCGCTGCCGGTTTTGGTAACCCGTCTCATCCAGCTCATGGCTGAGCTTCTGATGATGTCGGACCCATCCCGCCAAGCGGTTAAGAGCGGAACACGGACTGATATCGGGAGCATAGGCTATGGCCAACTCCCGTTTGCTATAAGGGCGCACCGGCCACTCATCCAGATATTCGTTGTTTGTTTGCATAAAATAGGTGTTTTTCAATTCATTTACAGGAATAAAGATACTGAAAAAGTACGAATCCGGCAACGATCCGATCCACTAATATTCATCTTTTATCACCTTATATACCCCGATTTCACACCGCCTCTACGAGACTCATTCCGGAGGAAACCGGAAGTCGTACATTCGTAATCGAAAACAGATCGATCCCATTTTCAATTATCAATTATCAATTTTTAATTATCAAAACTATGGCATTAAATTACAGTGTGGCCCTTCGGCCCAACCCTTTGAAGAAAGACGAGCCGGCGAAAGCGTACGCCACGGCACAGGTCAATGGAGAGCTGTCGCTCAAGCAACTGAGTCGCCGGGTATCCATGCAAACCACCGTCAGCCGTGCGGACGTGGTAGCGGTATTGATCTCCACCGTCGAGAACCTGCTTGATGCCCTCCAAGAGGGAAAGCAGGTGGATTTCGGCGATTTAGGCAAATTCCGTCTACAGATACTCAACGAGGGGGCGGAGAGTCTTGAGAAATTCACATCTACAAACATCACCGGTGTCAACATCCAGTATATACCGGGTGAGGACCTGAAGAACATCTTCGCCGGACTAGAGTTCCAGCCGGTGGCCAGTCGCAAGGCTCAGCAAGCCGTGCTTCGTGCGGAGAAGGCCGGGGAGACCTCTGTCGATATCAGCAAGAAGCCCGCTTCCGGAGGGGACGACTCGGAATCGCCTGACGAGATCTAGCGTGTCACTTTTGGCTTACACCCAATCGGTATGTCACTTTTGGCTTGACCCAAAAGTAACCAAAAGGTCAAGGCTGACGCGGACGGGCTACTTCGAGACCTGCGCTCGCTGTCGCATCCCAACTCGCTACGCTCAAACAGGGATGCTCCGGGCGCTCGCTACGGTCTCTCCGCTTCACGCCCGTCCGCTGAGGCCGTCCGAAGGAAAGCGTCGCTTTCCTCTTATATCAGCCGGGATATCATTATTCATTATTCATTGTTCACTATTAATTATTAATTATCATGAAGAAGTCTGTTTGGAGTACCATTCTCAAAGTGATCATCGCCGTAGCCACCGCCATCGCAGGGGCCTTCGGCCTGCAAGCTTGCCAATTGTTTTAGCAAGCCTCCCCCACCCATTCCCACTCCCTAAAGAAGACAACCTCCCCAAAAGAGGACACCCTCTACCCAGAAGGACAGTCTTTCTCAAGGGGCCGGCCTCTCCTCAAAGAGCCGGGAACGGCTCTCCATCCGGCCTTAGCGGGCGGGCGTAAAGCGAGGCGGCCGAAGTGAGCGACAGGAGCGTCCCTGTTTGAGCGAAGCGAGTTGGGACGCGACAGCGAGCGAAGGCCGACGAGTAGCCCGTCCGCGTCAGCCTTGAACTTTTGGTTACTTTTCTTTCAAGAGAAAAGTAACACACAAACTAAAAAAAGAATAAAAATGAAACAATATTGCTTTTACCAGAATTACAGGGAGGTTCGCCTCCTTGTAATTCATTGCAGCGCAACACGCTACGACCGGGATTTTCCCGTGGAAGCGCTTCGAAGCGCACACAAGGATCGTGGGTTCGCTGACATCGGCTATCATTACTATATCACCCGGGATGGCGAGCTGCACCGCTGCCGGCCGGAGAACCAGATCGGGGCACACGCCTCGGGCTGGAACGATCACAGTCTGGGTATTTGCTACGAGGGCGGATTGGATGAGCGAGGTCTTCCCGCTGATACCCGCACCTACGCCCAGCGTTGTACCCTGCTCGATCTCTTGCGGCAGCTACGCCGTGATTACCCGTCAGCGCATATCCTGGGACATTACCAACTCAGCCCCTATATCCGCAAGGCTTGCCCCTGCTTCGACGCGGAGAAAGAATATGCGGAATTGTATTAGGCTTCGTGATATTTGAATAGGCAACAGATTTTTTCGTATGTTTGCGGACAATATAGAAAATAAACAAAAAGATACGACATGAACTACTACGAACTTAGTTTCACATACACCTCTCCTATCGAGAAAGAGATTATCAATGACGTGCTGGCCGCCGAGTTGGGGGAAATCGGTTTTGAGAGCTTTACGGAAAGCGAGAAGGGTTTGCTGGGATATATATCCGAGGCTTTATACGACAAAAAGACATTGGATGATAAACTGGCCGACTTTCCGCTAGAGAATACCCGGATCGATTACACCTCCAAATGGGTAGAAAGCAAGGATTGGAATGAGGAGTGGGAGAAGAATTATTTCAAACCCATCCGGATCGGAAACGAGTGCATTATCCGTGCCTCCTTCCACGAGGCGGAGCCCGGCTATACATATAATATAATAATAGACCCGAAAATGGCTTTCGGCACCGGCAATCACGAAACGACTTATTTGATGATAAGCGAGATGCTGAAACTAGACCTAGAAGGTAAGGAGCTACTGGATATGGGATGCGGCACAGCCGTGCTGGCCATCTTGGCCCGGCTGAAAGGGGCGAAACGGGTAGCGGCCATCGACATCGACGAATGGGCTTATAACAACGCCCTAGAGAATATCCGCCTGAATCATACCGAAGACATACAAGTAGCCTTGGGCGGCGCCGAGAAAATCAAGGAATTCGGACTATTCGACATCGTCTTCGCCAATATCAACCGGAACATCCTCCTGAATGACATTTGTCAATATACAAACAGTATGAAACCGGGAAGCATCCTATTTATGAGCGGCTTTTATGTAGAAGATATCCCGGCGATAGAAGCAGAATGTCAGAAGAACGGGCTGAAATTGGATTCTTATAACGAAAGAAATAACTGGGTTGCCGTGAAGGTCTTAAAAGGATAACTTTTTTTAACAACAAAAGTTAAGACAAAGATAAACCTTAATCCAAATAAATACGTTATCTTAGTGGAAACTTCTAAAAAGAAAAAGTTATGAAAAGCGTAGATTCAAAATTATTACTTGGCCTTGTAGTAGGCGCGGCTGTTGGTGCCGCTGTAGGTTATTTGGCAGCGACAGATAAGAGAGAACAATTACTGGAAGAATTGAACGGTGTTGTCGGAAAAGTAAAAGAAGGTTTTAACTCCGCTCTTGCCAAATATAAAGAAGGAAAGCAAGAAGTAGTACAGGCAACAGAAGAAATCGTAGCTGAATAAGCTTTGTATGGAGAAAGATTCAGGAACAGTCTTCCGTGAGCTGAAAGAAGATGTATCGGCTTATGTGGAGTTAAAACTTGAGCTCCTAAAGTTGAGCACATATGAGAGAACGGGTAAAGTCATAGCCGTTCTCTCATATGGCTTGATATTATTGTTCTTGGCGTTCTTCGCCATCTTGTTCATATTCTTGGCCTTGGGCTTCTTCCTAGGGGATTGGCTCGGCTCCTCCGGGTTCGGATTCGGTATCGTGGCGGTCTTGTACCTGCTACTTATCGGCATTATAATAATGAATAGGGACAGGATCAGCACAAAAGTATTAAATGAGGTAATAGCCGCCATGACGGCGAATGACGATAAAAATAACGCGACAAACGATGAACAACCGGCAAACCCCACTGGAGAAACTGATTTCTGACAAAGAACGCATACAGAGACAATGTAAGCGACAGGAACAGAAATTGAATGAGGATTTCTCTTATATACAGGAGAACGCCGGAAGTTTATTGTTATCCGGATTATCGTCTCTCCTTTTCCCGAGCAATAAGTCAACGACAAAAACAAACGACAAGAACACAGCTCCCGTAACGGCTGGACAACCCTCCATCGCTTTAGGGATCTCAGACTATTTATCCATAGCGAAAGGCATGATTCCCATCGCTTGGGATCTCGCTCAACCATTTATTATGACGTGGGGAATCAAAAAAGCGAAAAAATGGTTCTCTAATCTCTTATTCAAGAAAAAGAAATAACCTCCAACAATTAATTTATGTTAGAGGGCAGCTTTTTTCTAGCTATATTATAAGGCTCAATACAAAAAACATGACTACATTTGCAGTCGTTAAAGCAAGGATAAAATGAATATCTACTCCTTGCGATGGATAAGAGATAAAAATAAAGACTTATTATTAATAAACCCATAAAAAGTTTTATTACAATGATCAAACTAGGTATTAACGGTTTTGGCCGTATCGGACGTATGGTGTTCCGTGCTGCAGTTGCTAACTTTGGCAACGATATTCAAGTTGTAGGTATCAACGACCTTTTGGATGCTGATTACTTGGCATACATGTTGAAATATGACTCAGTACACGGTCGTTTCGACGGCGAAGTAGCTGTAGAAGACGGCGCTTTGGTTGTAAACGGTAACAAGATCCGTTTAACTGCTGAGATGGATCCTGCTAACTTGAAATGGAACGAGGTTGACGCTGACGTTGTTGTTGAGTCTACTGGTTTCTTCTTGACAGACGAGACAGCTCGCAAACACATCCAAGCTGGCGCTAAGAAAGTTATCATGTCTGCTCCTTCTAAGGACGCTACTCCTATGTTCGTTTACGGTGTTAACCATACAACTTACGCAGGTCAAGACATTATCTCTAACGCTTCTTGTACTACAAACTGCTTGGCTCCTATCGCTAAGGTTTTGAACGACAAGTTCGGTATCGTTAAAGGTTTGATGACGACAGTTCACGCTGCTACAGCTACTCAGAAGACTGTAGACGGTCCTTCTAAGAAAGACTGGAGAGGTGGTCGTGGTATCCTTGAGAACATCATCCCTTCTTCAACGGGTGCCGCTAAGGCTGTAGGTAAAGTATTACCTGTATTGAACGGCAAATTGACAGGTATGGCTTTCCGTGTACCGACTTCTGATGTTTCTGTTGTTGACTTGACAGTAGTTCTTGAGAAAGAGGCTTCTATGGCTGACATCTGCGCTGCAATGAAGGAGGCTTCTGAAGGCGAATTGAAAGGTGTTCTTGGTTATACTGAAGACGCAGTTGTTTCAACTGACTTCCGTGGCTGTGCTAACACTTCTATCTTCGACGCTAAAGCTGGTATCTCTTTGGATTCTAACTTCGCTAAGATCGTATCTTGGTACGACAACGAGTGGGGTTATTCAAACAAAGTTTGTGAGATGGCTCGCGTTATCGCTGGTAAGTAATTTATTACCACTCTACATAGAAAAGGCTATCCTCTTTGAGGATGGCCTTTTTTTTCGTACGTTTGTATTATGAAATCATATGAACTTATCACGATTCTAGGGCCTACGGCTTCCGGAAAGACGACCTTCGCCGCCGCTCTCGCCGCCCAGTTGGATACGGAGATCATCAGCGCTGATTCTCGGCAGATCTATCGTTCTATGGATATCGGGACGGGTAAGGATTTGGCCGATTACAACGTGAATGGAAAACAAATCCCCTATCACTTGATCGATATCTGCGAGCCCGGCTATAAATATAACGTATTTGAGTATCAGCATGACTTTTTCCGGGTCTATGAGGATATGAAGCGGAGGGGTAAACTCCCGATCTTATGTGGAGGAACCGGGATGTACATAGAGGCCGTACTAAAAGGATATAAGCTATTAGACGTGCCTCAAAATCCTGAGCTAAGGGAATCCTTGAGGAATAAAACCTTGGAGGAACTGGAAACCATCCTCGCCTCTTATAAGATATTACATAATAAAACGGACGTGGACACCGCCCAGCGGGCTATCCGTGCGATCGAGATCGAGGAGTATTATAAGACTCAGGCACCAGACGTAAATGAATATAATCCGATCAACAGCCTGATCATCGGTATCCACATCGACCGGGAATTACGTAGGGAAAAAATATCCAGACGCTTGCGGACCCGGTTGGACGAAGGAATGGTGGATGAGGTTCGTACGATCTTGGCTACGGGTGTTAAACCGGAGGACTTGATCTATTACGGATTGGAATATAAGTTTCTTACTTTATATATTATCGGGGAACTCTCTTTTGAGGAGATGGTCTCGCAACTCGAGATAGCTATCCATCAATTCGCCAAGAGGCAAATGACTTGGTTCCGGGGCATGGAGCGCCGGGGTTGCGAGATTCATTGGATAGACGCCACTCTACCGACCGAAGAAAAAATAGCGACAACAATGCGAATTCTAAATAATCAGCTATGATAACAATAAACGATCTAAATAAAAGCGAGAACTTCTTCTTGATGGCAGGTCCTTGCGTAATCGAGGGGGAAGATATGGCGTTACGTATCGCCGAGAAAATAGTGGGTATCACGGAAAGACTGCATATACCCTATGTATTCAAAGGCTCCTATCGGAAAGCGAATCGCTCCCGTCTGGATTCTTTCACGGGCATCGGGGATGAGAAGGCGTTAAAGATCTTACGGAAGGTGAGCGAGACGTTCGATATTCCCACCGTTACCGACATCCATGAGACAACGGAAGCTGCCATGGCCGCCGAATATGTCGATGTCCTTCAAATCCCGGCTTTCCTATGCCGCCAAACGGATTTATTGGTAGCGGCGGCCGAGACCGGGAAGATCGTCAATATAAAGAAAGGACAGTTCCTTTCGCCGGGTGCCATGCAATTCGCCGTACAAAAGGTAGTGGACGCAGGAAATGATAATGTCATGATCACCGAGCGGGGAACGACATTCGGCTATACCGACCTTGTTGTCGATTTCCGGGGTATCCCGCAAATGCAAACATTCGGTTTCCCAGTCATTATGGATGTAACCCATTCCTTGCAACAGCCGAACCAAACCTCCGGCGTGACCGGTGGATTGCCCGCCCTTATCGAGACGATAGCGAAAGCCGCTATAGCCATAGGCACGGACGGCCTGTTTATAGAGACCCACCCGGAGCCAAGCCAAGCCAAATCCGACGGGGCCAATATGCTCAGACTGGATTTATTAGAAGATCTTTTGACACGTTTGGTACGTTTACGCCAAGCGATCCTATAAAAAATAAGGGGCCCTTACTAAAAAGGCCCCTTTATTTCTTATTTTTACGATCAATAATCTAATTATCCCATCTTGCTGATTTTCTTCAACCGATCTTCATCTATCAACTTAATCTTTCTACCGTCTAAAGCAATGATACGTTCCGCCACAAAGGTAGACAACGTGCGAATAGCATTCGATGTAGTCATATTAGATAGATTTGCCAGATCTTCACGAGCCAAATAGATGCTTAACGTAGCACCGTCTTCTTCCAGTCCGTAACTATCTTTCAGGAATAACAAAGATTCAGCTAATCGCCCACGAATATGTTTTTGCGTAAGGTTAACCGTACGTTCATCCGAGATACCGAGATCAATGGATAATTGTCGGATGAAAAACATAGCCAAATTCGGATTACTCATTAAAAGGCCCGTAACCACTGTCATAGGAATCATGCAAACCGTAGAAGCCTCGAATGCGGAAGCGTTCGTCAAGTAATCTTCTTGAGCGAAACTAGCCCGGTAACCAAAATACTGCACAGGCTTAATCATTCGGATAATCTGGCTTCTGCCACCTACTCCATCCTTGTAAATCTTCACTTTACCCTTTAACAAGCACATCATGTCCTTTGGTTCGTCGCCCTCGCAATAAATCAACTCGTTACGTTTGAAATGCTGGATCGTCGAATTACTACGGAGGATCTCACGTTCCTTATCGGTCAGAACCCTCCACACCTCTGATAAACTGGCCGATAAATCGACCTCTTCTTTTTGCTGTTTAACCACGACTGCTATATAACATACTTATGAAGCACAAATATACGATTTTTCTTTTGATAAAATAAAAACTTTTGTACGATTAATTACACCATATTGTAACATTTTACTTTCTTTCACGTCTAAACTGAAATTTATTCATTATGTTTGTCTGGAAAGAATGTAAAATCGTTGAAAAAGTTATATTCGATACTTACCTTGATTTTAATCTCTATAAGTATTTTCGCGAAGAGCACTGATACTTATAGTGATAAGATCCTGTCTTTTGGCAAGGGGAATCGAGAAACGAGAGAACGGGCGGACTCGATCATGCACCTTGTTATCGAAAAGGCAACCCAATACCAAAATACGGTATCGAAATATGAGGCTGAGATCTATATCAAAGGACGTACAGAAATTTTAAAACAAAATATGTTAATACGTCTCGCCCACCATATCTTCCCTATCGACCGAAAAAATAAGGATATGCTTTTTGAGATGGTCAGCCAATCTAAATTTAACGCTCCGCAGAACTATCTTCATGATCTAAAGGCGGTCAACGGAAACAGCATACCCAACGGGAAAAAGCAGCAGGAGGCCTTGGCCTTCTTGAATTTGAACGTATACTCCCCTACCGCTTACGATGATGCTATCTTCATGCCGATAGCTAGCAACGCTTTTAAGTTTTATACGTTCAATTTGGAAGGGCTGGAAACTATCAACGGCTTGACGATTTACAAAATCCGTTTCCTGCCGAAGCAATGGAGCCAGAAATTGGTATGCGGGGATCTATATATCATCGACCAGTCATGGACGATCGATAAGATCGATATGAACGGTCGTTACTCTTTCGCCGAATTCAACCTAGTCATGAGCTACGGACGGGATTTCAGGCGGTTCATCCTGCCCGAGAAGGCGGATCTATTCCTCCGATACAGGGTATTGGGAAACGCAGTGGCAACCACCTACCATTCTTCCTTTAAGTATCAGGAAGTGGAATGGGTGGAGGAGGACAACGAAAGCCATAAATGGAAATCCTTGGACCTGACCAATTATTACAAGCTCTCGTCCGATACGGTTCCTATTATCAGGGATTCCACGTATTGGAATATCCATCGTGACAATCCCTTGAGTCCGGATGAAGCCCACTTATACAATAAAGCCCAAGAGCAGAATATAAATAAAATCGATACGGCCGATGATCTCCAGAAGTACGTTAAACTAACGGAGCAGTTAACGAATACGGTCAATATGGATTATAAAACGACCCGTATTAAATATTCCGGGCTTCTGAATCCATTCCAATTGGGTTATTCCGCCCGTAACGGCATCACTTACAAACAGCGATTCCGTATCAGCAAGACATTTACCCGTGACAAGCAAATTCGTTTTCGTCCGGAGATAGGTTACGTATTCAAGCGCAAGCAGATATTTTTCAAGGTTGGAGGCGATTGGGAATACTCGCCGCAGAAACGGGGAATTTTATCGGTAGAAGTAGGAAACAGTAATGAAAGCTATTCCTCCGAGATCACCCAAAAGATCAATGAGGAACTAAAGGATTCCACCTTCAATTTTGATGATTTAAACCTTGAGTATTTCAAACACTACTATGCGGAAATAAAAAACTCCATTGAGTTATTCAATGGGTTTCAATTAACAACAGGCATCTCTTACCATCGCCGTATCCCCTCTAAAAAGAAAGTGGCGATTGATCCCGGGGATGATGTAGAGGAAATACTTAGCCAAAATTATAATGACTTTACGCCCACGCTCGGTTTCTCCTATACCCCCCGCCAATATTATCGCATGGACGGATACCGGAAGGAGTATGTCTATTCGTATTATCCCACGATATCAATCGAAATAGCGAGAGGTATCCCCGGAGTCGGGAAAAGCTCGGGAGATTACGGACGTATAGAGGCGGACATGCATCAAAGCCTTATGCTTGGCCTGTGCAGACGATTGAACTATCATATCAGCGCCGGTCTTTATACGCAACAGAAGTCTACCTATTTCGCGGACTTTAGGTATTTCACCCGCAGGAATTTCCCCGATACATGGGATGATCAGATTGGCGGAGTCTTCAATCTACTGAAAGGCGAGTGGTTCAATGCCTCCGATAAGTATATACAAGCACATTTCATGTATGAAAGCCCTTTTGTCTTATTCAAGATCCTCCGCATCAACTCCACGAAAAAATTCATGCAAACGGCCTCACGCTATATCCTCTCCGAACGCTTTTATCTGAGCCAGCTATGGACACCGGTCTTGCCTAGCTATACGGAAGTCGGATACGGGATCGGGAACCATATCTTTAATATCGGGATATTCGCCGGATTCGATCGCTGGCATTACCAAAGCATGGGATTCAAGTTTGCCTTCGAGTTATTTCAATAAATCGATAGTGGGCGGGCTACCAATATCCCTTTACAGCTCTTTATCCCCTCGGCGTAATCTCGTAAGGAGGATGCTTGGATGATTACCTTTTTAGCGGAAGAAGAGGCATGGATAAATGTCAGTTGTCCATCCTTCCAATAGGCAATCCCGACATGCGTCACGTCCAGCCCCTTGATAGAAGTAACAAAACAGAGGATATCGCCATTCTTGATTCCGGACGAACATTTCTCGATCTCCTGTTTAGGCACATAATAATGAGGACGCAGGTTTATCTCCTTTTCCTTATCGGCCATCCTTCGAACCCTTTCCGGATGGTTCTTCAATTGCTTATAGCTATCCGGATGCGTGGATATAAAAGATAAATCCAAAGGTAGGGAGGCACCACCGATCTCCCGCCCTATATCTTTCACGATTCCTTTTCGCTCGTTCTCATAGAACCAGTCGGTCATATAATGCAAACGATCCGTGTAATCATGGATTGTGCCGTCTCTGTACCGGAGCTGCTGTAAATTCTCACAAAAGTTCTCAAAGGTAGGATTTTCTTCCCGTAGGGTGCGGGATAAAGCCAATACGGTCTCCGCAAATGTAGTACAATCCAATTCCTGCAGATTGACCACCAAGCCCTCCGGCTCCTTTTCCAAGGTAGAGGCGACATAAGGAGTCCCCCGGAAGAAAAGGGCGGTATGGATCATTAGCTCGTCTAGGGGTAACGATTTCTCAGGTTCCATCTGGGTACAATACCGATCGAAAATAGCACGATCCTCATCCGTACAATACAACTTACGGGATGTATGCTCTTGGGCGTTCACTAAAAACACCATACATACACACATCCAAAAACCGAGCAGTAGCATTCCCCTTCTCATAAGCTAATCCTTTTTCGTTTTCAGTAAATCCTCCAATTTCACCAGCTCGTCACGGAATTGGGCAGCCTCGATGAAATCCAGTTTCTTCGCCGCTTCCGTCATCTGTTTGCGAGTCCGCTCGATCGCCTTCTCAAGCTGCGTACGGTTCATGTATTGCATGACCGGGTCCGCCACCAAGCTTGGTTCCGGCTCTATATAAGCGTAAGGCTCCGCCGCTTGTTGTTTCTCGGCAAGCATGGATACACTGTTTTTCATGACTTGCTTCGGAGTAATGCCATGCGCCTCGTTATAAGCCATCTGTTTCTCCCGCCGGCGATTGGTCTCGTCCATGGTCTGCTGCATACTCGCCGTGATCTTATCGGCATAGAAGATAACCTTTCCATTCACGTTTCGGGCGGCACGTCCAGCTGTCTGCGTCAAGGATCGGTGGGAACGCAAAAAGCCTTCCTTATCCGCATCCAAGATAGCGACCAACGAGACTTCCGGTAAATCCAGCCCCTCGCGTAGCAGATTGACACCGATCAGCACATCAAACAGGCCATTCCGCAGGTCGTCCATAATCTGTACACGTTCCAAGGTATCTACATCGCTATGTATATAGTTGCATCGTACCCCCATGCGGGTCATATACGTAGTCAGCTCTTCCGCCATACGCTTGGTCAAGGTAGTCACCAAGACTCGTTCGTCTTTTGCCGAGCGCTGCGTGATCTCCTCCATCAAGTCGTCGATTTGGTTTAATGAAGGACGGACATCGATAATCGGGTCCAGCAGGCCTGTCGGACGTATCACCTGCTCCACCACCACTCCCTCGCTCTTTATCAACTCGTAATCGGCGGGAGTAGCGCTCACATAAATGCCTAGAGGCGTCAACGACTCGAACTCATCGAAGGTAAGCGGACGGTTATCCATCGCCGAGGGCAAACGGAAACCATACTCCACCAAGTTTTTCTTCCGGGCATAATCCCCGCCATACATCGCACGAATCTGCGGGATCGTCACATGGCTCTCGTCTACGACTAGCATGAAGTCTTTCGGGAAATAGTCCAACAGGCAGAAAGGACGATCTCCCGCCGCGCGTCCGTCGAAATAACGGGAATAGTTCTCGATACCCGAGCAATGCCCTAGCTCCCGGATCATTTCCAGATCAAACGTGACACGCTCATACAGGCGTTTCGCCTCGAAGGGCTTACCGATCTCCTTGAGGAAATTCACCTGCGTCCCCAGATCCACATCGATCTGACCGATCGCCATATTGATACGCTCTTGGGTGGTCACGAATAAATTGGTAGGATAAATATTCAGCTCATCTTGCTCATCATACTCCTCGCCTGTCAACGGATTGAAAGAGGAGATGCGGTCTATCTCATCATCCCAGAACTCGATACGGTACGCCATGCCGTCGAAGGTCTCGATCGCCGGGAAAATATCCACCGTATCACCATTCACACGGAAACAGCCGCTTTTGAACTCCAGCTTATTATTCACGTACAAGGCGTCTACAAACCGGCGCAACAGCTTATCCCGGTCGATACGCATACCCCGTTCCAGATGCGTCACTTTCTCGGCGAAAGCCGTAGGGTCTGCCATGCCATATAAGCAGGATACGGATGAGACCACGATCACGTCCTTACGACCCGACAATAAGGAAGCCGTGGCCCTCAAACGCAGCTTATCGATCTCCTCATTGATCGCCAAGTCTTTCTCTATATAGGTATCGGTAGAAGGTAGATAGGCCTCCGGTTGGTAATAATCATAATAAGAGACAAAGTACTCTACCGCATTATTTGGGAAAAACGCTTTAAACTCACTGTATAACTGAGCGGCAAGCGTCTTATTATGGCTGAGTATCAAGGTTGGTCTCTGAACTTCCTTTATCACGTTAGCGATCGTAAACGTCTTACCAGAACCGGTAACACCTAAAAGTGTTTGAAAAGGAACGCCACTCTTGATCCCTTCCGACAACGCCGCAATCGCCTCGGGTTGGTCACCCGTGGGACTGAACGAAGACGATATTTCAAAATTCATCCTTTACCCGATCTGTTGTTTAGGCATTACCAACCACAAGATAACGTATAACAGTCCGCCGAATCCAGCGAAGAAAACCATCAATACCCACACGATCCGTACGATCGTCGGATCCAAGTCCAAGTACTCCGCAAGACCGGCACAAACGCCACCTATCATCTTATTATTCGAACGAGTCAATCTTTTCTTCTCTTCCATATCTTATTATATCTTTATCAATATACAAAACTAATGAATCTCACTCATATTTACAAGTTGAACCAATAATTCATTTTGATCATGAACGTATTTGTAGCGGGGAGTCCCCACATACGATCCAGATTACTTCCCCAGCCGGAGGAATACCAGTTGTCCCGGTTGGACATCCGGTGTTCCCATACGAAATAAAGCGTGGAACCGGGCAAGTATTCCCAGCGGGCTACCAAGTTGGAACGAAACTCGTTAAACCTAAAATCAGGGTTCCTAAAAGGCATCTGCCCAGCTCCCTCCCCGATGGTATAGACTCCATCCGCATAAGTCAATTGATCCGGATCAATACGTTGGAAACGGTTCTCAAAGGTATGCGACTTCGTATCCGCCGCTAATTTAAAATCATCGTATTTAGCGATGGAGGTGAACGGGGCACCATAAAATTGAATGGAAATATCGGGGGTCACGTTCACTTGTAATTTCAGCGTGAGACCATAGGTCTTCTGATCCATGTGGCCCATGACATAATAATAAGGGGCCAAGCTACTCGAGCTAAGCGGACTCGTCGTAGCCACATATTGCATCTCATCCGTATTCCACGCATAATCCAGTTGACCGGACAAATAGACATGGTTTCCCAAGCGGAATGTCAAGCTCGGCGAGATCGTATTGAAGCGATTTCCCTCGAAATTATGATCGCCCTCGTATTTGAGCATGAACATCATTCGTTTCGCCTTATCGGTATTGAACTTAGCGGAAGTTAAGAAATAAGAACCGAAGCGAACATCCGGTCCCCCTCGCAGCAAGCGGCTATCCAGCCAATTCCAAGCAAAGGTTTCCTTGACATCCCATTCATACCGGTTCATCGTCATACTTTGCCAACGCAAAGAAGCGTTGTTGCTAAAAGGAGTACCGCCGTAATTCCACATATTCTTTTGGGACAGGGTAAAGGCGTTGTACCGGAATATCTTCCAGATATCGGTCTGCCGATACATGATCTCCGTCTCATTCATCAGATAATCTGTCTCCTTCATATATCCCATATCATTCAAGTCGAAACCGGGTGACGACCAAGTAAAGGTCTCCGAGAAGTTCCATTTGGCGTTTCCTTTCCGTCCCACTTTCACATAACCACCCGTTCCGGTCAGGGAGCGACGGGTAGGATCCACCCCCAGATAATCGGCGGAGGAAGCCCTTTGATAATAATGCGCCACGCTATTCTGCAAAGCCGTGATCGCCCCGGCGCTACCATGCAAGGAACTCAACATTCCCTTTACATCTATATAATAAAGGCGATTCTTGAAATACTGGGTAAAGTCAATACCCGCCGTGAAAGCGTTACGCACCATGAAATCCTCCAGATAAGGCTGATCCAAGGCACGGTTTACCGAAGTCACCATACCGCCCAGCAAGGTATTCCCCTTCCAGTTCTTTTGCACACGGGCCACGGTATAGTTCGTCAAAGGCTCCACGACTTCCACATCCTCCACCCCGTTACGGGTAACCTTGGAGGAGGAACGTGCCGTTACGCTCTCGATCACTCCGATCGTCAAGCCCCGTTTATTCGTACCCGTCAGTTTCAAAGCACCAATAATCGGCACATTCTCTTTCGTCTCGGCATAACTGCCTACATTGTCTATACCCCGTGGCGTATAAGAGGGAGAGGCGCCGATCCTACGGGTATAAAACATCATATCGCTACCGTTAGCGAAATCCAAGATATGTTTTCCTTCCAAGAAGAAGGGGCGTTTCTCATCGTAAAACGTCTCGTAAGCCGTAAGGTTCATTACGGAGGGGTCCAACTCCACTTGTCCGTAATCCGGATTGATCGTCATATCCAACGTATAATCCGAGAGGGCGAACTTAGCGTCCAAGCCCACGTTTCCTCCCCAGCTATGCCCTTTTTGATAAGGGCTGCCGTCTATCCGGGGTTCCTGCCTGTATTTACCCATTACATACGGCAAGAACTCGATGCCGCGAGGCTTGGGAACAGAGTCCATGCCGCTCATGTTTCCGAACGAAAAGACATGTCCGTTATTCTTCAAGGGAATCATGCTCCAATTTTGCACCTCGTTATTCCTACGTATGATACGGCGTACGTGCAAGCCCCAAACGCCATCCTCCGATTGCTGGTTATAGCGCAACTGGCTGAACGGGATACGCAGCTCGGCGGTCCAACTGGAATCCGCCCGGTTGATATTCGTTCGTCCTTCCCAAACGGCGTTCCAGCTAAGGTTGACGTTCAACTTATCCGTTACGACCAGATCCGTCTTATTTCCTCCTAGATTGATATTGAATTCCGGTGCCGCACGATAATCATGGTAGGTGTCGAAAGCGACGCTGATCAAATCGCCCAGACTATTATCATCCCGGTTCCCGATAAAACGATTCATCTTATCCGGCACGGCGTCCTTGCAATATACACCTACATAGATATATTTATCATCATAGAAAAGTTTTACCCGGGTCGGGGATTGAGTGATCGCCCGCTCATAAGGGATAATCTGTACGAAACGATCCGACCATTCGCCTTGCTTCGTCCAAAAGTCCTCATCCAACTTACCGTCGATCGTAGGTTTCACTCCCGATACTTTCCGGATATTATAGGTACGCTTATAAGCTTTCTCAAAAGGGACGATCGAATCTTGCTGGGCTTCGCACAACAACGAGATTCCTAAAAACACGAGTAGAGTCAGATATTTCATAATGGCCTAGACTATAAGATAACAATAAGCCTCAAAGATAAGCACTTCTTTTCAGAAAAGAGCACATCTTCCCAAGATTTATCGCAACGTAGCCAAAGGCATACGATATCAAGTATTCACTGCAACCCGTATTGCAGTAGTACTGCGACGCACGTGCAGCGCTACTGCAACCGGCGTGCAGTAACACTGCAATGCGGGTTGCAGTACAATAACAATAGCGTCACGATAAAAATCAACAACCGCCTCCCAACGCCCGGTACAGCAATATCTTCTTCCGGCATAAATCGGTGACGATATCGATATGCTCCAGCTCGCTATCCAGATAACGCTCCTCGGCGGAAAGAACCTCCAAGAAACCGGTATAGCTTAATTGGAACATCTCGCCGGCATTCACCACGGAACGTTGGTGGGCAAGGGATTCTTTCTCTTTCAAGCGGATACGCTCCGTTTGGGTCTGGCTGGCGCAATAGAGATCGAGCACCTCGGTGTAAGCGTTCAAAGCGGTCTCGTGGTATTGGGATAAAGCGATACGCTGGGAAGCCTTCGCCTCGTTCCACATCGAACGGATCTCATTGCGGCGGAAGATAGGAGCCGTGATACCCGCCGCCAAGTCGTACACCAAAGAGGCCGGCGAATGAAACCACTTACCCACATCAAACGCATTGAAACCACCACTGGCGCCAAGCACTAACGAGGGATAGAAAGCCGCCTTCGCCGCTATCACATCCGCCTTGGAGGCGATCAACCCCATCTCGGCGGAACGTACATCCGGACGCAATGTCAAGAGGTTCGCTGGAATCCCTTCCGACAAGGGAACCGGCAACTTACGCAACTCATCGAATCCCATCCGGCGAATCTCGAAGGGGAAAACACCCAACAGGCAAGCGATCGCCCGCTCCTTCTCACCGATCAACTGATCGTTTTCCAGCAATTTACTCTCGATCGACAACACACGGGCATAAAACTGATCGACCGCCAACTGCGTCTCCGCCCCTTCCTTCTTCAACTGGCGGGTCAGCTCATGGGAACGACGGGCACTGGCCAGCGCGTTCCGCAACACCTCCTTACGCCGGTCCAAGCCGATCAACTCATAATATTGAATCGCCAAATCGGAGATCAACATCGACTGGGCAAAACGGGTAGCCTCCACGGAAGCCATCCAGCGAGCGGCGGCGGCCTGCTTCTTCCGGGTCAGTTTACCCCAGATATCCGCTTCCCATTGAAAGCTCAAGCTCAAGCCGAAATCCCGGTAAGGGTCCGGTATATGCTTATCCTTTGGCAAAGAAGGCACGTTTGTCTCGCTATTCCCCACACCATCCATCGTATATTCACCGAAACGGTTCACGGAGGCTCCGATGTTCAAATTCACGTCCGGCAGCAAAAGCCCCTTCGCCCGCTGCAAGGCCGCACGGCTCATGGCGATGCGCTCCATGCTCTGCTGGAAGGAATGGTTATTGCGTAAAGCCACATCCACATAGCCTCGCAATAAGGTATCTTGGAAAAAGACATCCCACGAGAGCGGTTTCACGAACGTAGTGTCGTTCATTCCCATCTCGCCAGATTCCGGAAGCGAGATCCGCTCGTCCATCGATAGCTCGGGAGTCTTACAACCGGCCAAAGCAATCAGAGCCAAGGCGCAGCCTATCATTATATATCTCATCTTATCAATACACATACTCGTCTTCTTTAATTTGCTCTTTCTCTTTTCTCTTTTTAAAATAAGTAGCCAGCGACTCGAAGATCACGTAAAGCCCCGGGATCAAGAAGATACCGACAAACGTACCGATCAACATACCTCCGGCCGCCGCCGTACCGATAGAACGGTTACCCAAGGCACCGGCTCCCGAGGCGATCGTCAACGGGATCAAGCCACTGATAAAAGCGAAGGAGGTCATCAAGATCGGGCGCAAACGACTGGTAGCCCCTTGAATAGCGGCTCCCATCACGCTGATACCTTCCTTACGGCACTGGTTCGCCACCTCGATAATCAAGATCGCGTTCTTTCCCAGCAAACCGATCAACATCACCAACGCCACCTGCGCGTAGATGTTATTCTCCAGCCCTACCACGTACAGCAAGAAGAACGAGCCGAACACACCCGCCGGAAGCGACAGGATGACCGGAAGCGGAAGCAATAAGCTCTCGTATTGGGCGGCAAGCAACAGATAGACGAATGCCAAACAAATAGCGAAAATCACCAATGTTTGCCCACCGGACTCTTTCTCCTCCTTCGCCACACCGGACCATTCGGTATCGTAACCACGGGGCAATACCTCGGAAGCGATCTCCTCGACAGCAGCCAAAGCCTCACCCGAGCTGACACCCGGGGCGGCCTCGCCGGTAATCATGGCCGAGGTAAACAGGTTGTAACGGGTAATCTGGCTCGGGCCATACACACGCTCCATCGTCATGAAGTTGGAGTAAGGCACCATATTCCCCTCCTTATTCTTAGCATACAGGCTGAACAAATCCTCCGGATTCATACGATACTCCGGCGCCGCTTGCAACATGACCTTGTACATCTGGCCGAAACGGACGAAGTTGGAGGAATAGAAACTACCTACATAGGATTGCAAGGTTTCCATGGACTCGTTCACGTTGATGCCTAGCTTAGCCGCCTTCGCCAAATCCACCCGGAGCAGATATTGCGGGAAATTCGGGTTGAAGCCGGAAGTGACACCAGTCAGGCGAGGATCAGCGTTCAGCTTCGCCACGAAGTTCTTGGCGACCTCATCCAACTCGGCGAACGTACCGGCGGTCTTATCTTGCAGACGAAGCTCGAAGCCGCTCGCGTTACCGAATCCCGGAACCGTAGGCGGCAGGAAGAACTGGATGTCCGCATCCTTGATATGGGCGACACGATCGGCATACACGCTCATCAACTCCGCCGCCGTCTGCTCCCGTTGATCCCAAGGGGTCAAGTTAATCATACCCATACCGAAGCTGGCACCCTCCGTCTCGGTCATCAAGCTATAGCCGGCCAAGGTAGAGATCGTCTCCACCTCTTCCAACGGCAACAAAGCCGCTTGCACCTTGTTCAAGGCCGCTTCCGAACGCTCCAAGGTAGCTCCGGGAGGCGCATCTACGTTCACATAGATCATACCTTGGTCCTCGTTCGGGATAAAGCCGGAAGGCAACACGAACGTCATGCCCCACGTGGCCAGACAGAAAAGGATCAAGGTTGCGTACGTCAGCATCCGACGGTTCAAGAACCATCTTAAATTCAAGCGATAACGACGCTCCAAGAAATCATAACGGCGGTTAAAGCCCTCGAAGAAACGAGTCAGAAGGCCCTTCTTCGCCTTTTTCGAATGAGATACCGGCTTCAGTAACAAGGCGCAAAGAGCCGGAGACAACGTCAAGGCGTTCACGCCGGAGATCACGATCGCCACAGCAAGCGTCAATGAGAACTGGCGATAGAAGATACCCACCGTACCATCCATGAAACCGACCGGGATAAACACGGCGGACATCACCAGCGTAATAGCGATAATCGCCCCTCCGATCTCACCGATCGCCTTTTTCGTCGCCTTCAACGGGGGCAGCTTCTCGTTGTGCATCTTCACGTGGACCGCCTCTACCACCACGATCGCGTTATCCACCACGATACCGATAGCAAGCACCAAGGCGAACAAAGTCAGCATATTGATCGAGAAACCCAGCATCTGCATAAAGAAGAACGTACCGATCAACGATACCGGAACGGCGATAGCGGGTATCAACGTAGACCGGAAATCCTGCAAGAAAAGATACACCACGATAAATACCAAGATAAACGCCTCCAGCAAGGTCTTGAGCACGACCGATATGGAAGCGTCCAAGAAACGGGATACGTCGTACGAGATATTATATTCCATACCCGGGGCAAACGTCGTTTCCTTCAATTCCTCCATCTTCGCCTTGATCTGCTGGATCACCTCACGGGCGTTCGAGCCCGGACGCTGCTTGATCATGATAGAGGCCGAGGGCTTTCCGTCCGTCATGGAGATCATATTATAATCCTCGGAATCAAACTCGATCGTAGCCACGTCTTTCAGGCGAAGCACGGAACCGTCCGGCAGGGCTTTCAAGACGATCTCGCCATATTCCTCCGGCGTGCTGAACTTACCGCTATACTGCAAGACGTATTGCAATTGCTGCGGGATCTTGTCGGAGCTGATACCCGTCTTACCCGGCGCCGCCTCGATATTCTGCGAGCGGATCGCCTCCGTAACCTCTTGCGGCGACATATTATAAGCCGCCAACCGGTTCGGGTTCAGCCATACACGCATCGCATAGTCGCGGCTACCCATGATCTCCACGAATCCCACGCCATCGATGCGCTTCAACTCACGCAAGATATTGATATCGGCAAAGTTATATACGAATTTCTCCGTATGGGTACTATCCGAGCTCATGATGTTCAGGTACATCAACATACTGTTTACCTCCTTCTCCGTAATCACGCCGGCACGGATCACCTCTTCCGGAAGCTCATCCAGCACGGTGGTCACACGGTTCTGCACATTCACGGAAGCTACGTCCGGGTCGGTACCGACCTTGAAATAGATCGTAGTCAAGGACATACCGTCGTTCGTACAAACAGAGGTCATATAGGTCATTCCGGGCACGCCGTTGATAGCACGCTCCAGCGGGGTCGCCACCGTTTTCGCCATCACGTCGGCGTTCGCTCCGGTATAACGGGCGGTAACGGTAACGGATGGGGGCACGATATCCGGGAATTGGGTGATCGGCAAGGAGTTGATCGCCAGCAATCCCAAGAAGACAATTACCACCGATATCACGCCCGATAAGATAGGGCGTCTGATAAATATTTCAAACATAGGGCTTACTTATTATTCTCGATTTCATTAGACGATTCCAATTGGCGACGGATCGTGGCTCCATCTACCATATCGGGATTGATAGTCATGCCGTCTGTGATCATCTGAACACCCTCGTAGACGATGACGGTCTGGTCCGGCAAATCCTGTGTTACGTAATAAGAACCGTGGCGGGCCAACGGCTCGAAGCTACGCACGCTCACCTTTCCATCTTCCGCTACCGTATATACATAGGTAAAATCCTGTATCTCGAAAGTGGATTGCTGGGGAACCAAGACCACGTTCTCCATCTTGGTCAGCATCCGGATCTTACCGGATACGCCATGTCGCAGCAAACGTTCCGGGTTCGCAAAACGGGCACGGAAAGCGATCGATCCGGTACCCCGCTCAAAGTCGCCCTCCACGGTCTCTACCTTCCCTTTATACCGATAGGTGGATTGGTCGGAAAGGATCAGCTCCAGATTATTATACTCCGGCTGGTCGATACCGCTCAACTGCGTCCGTTTATATTCCAGATACTCCTTCTCGTTGATCTTGAAATAGGCGAACATATCCGATACGTCCGTCAAGGAGGTCAATAAGCTGCTCGGCGTAACCAAACTTCCCACCTTAAAGGGGATGCGGTCCACGTATCCCTCGAAAGGAGCCGTGATCGTCGTGTACGAGAAATTAGTCTCCGCACGTTGCAAACGGGATTTGGCCTGTTGCACCTGCAAGCGTGCCACGTCCGCCTCGGCCATCGCCTGCTCCAGACGAATCGGCGAGATGATATCTTTCTCCACCAAACGCTTGATGCGGTCTACCTCTACCTCCGCCATCTTCAACTCGGCTTGGGCCTGTTTGTGATTGGCTTGCGCCTCTTTCACCTCCTCGTACAATTCCGCCGAGGAAAGCTTGAAAAGCACCTGCCCTTTCTTCACGTGCTCGCCCTCATCTACAAGGACGGCCTCCACGAACCCTTCCACTTTCGGTTTCACCTCTACGAACTGTACGGCTTGTACATCCGCTACATAGGACTGCGGCACCTCGATCGTGGTCGTGGTTAACCGCATCACCGGCGTATGATCTTTCTTCCCGGACTTTTTCTCCCGGTTTTGGCTACAAGATACCCATACACAAGCCGTTAAGCATAGTAAGGGTAAATAGTTAGAAAACAATTTTATCCTCATAAAACTTATAGATTTATAATTATTTGAATACGACGAAAAGCACATAGGCGAATCACCCCATGCGCGACAATAAGAAACAGGTAAGTTCTACTAAATCAGATAGGAACAGAACCAAACGAAATTCTGTGCTTTGTGTAGGTTATAAAATAAAGGAAGCTTGGCGCATTGCCGTAGTTCCAAGGAATGAATTAATTCATGTAAATCCAGAATCGTAAACAAGTCCCATATCAAATCGATCTCCAAGGCTCGGATTTGCACTTGCTCCTGACGTACCGTTCGCAAGGAGGCGTTATCGTCAAAATCCAACAACACATCGGGTGCCTCTTTATCGACTATTTCCATCGAGGTAGTGGTAATATTCTCCGGAAAGAAATCGCTTCCAATGGAATAAAACTGTAACAGCACCAACATGATCATAAGCATGATACGCTGGTGAAACCCAAAACGATTATTCACTGTTACATTTAGCATCTTTTATCTAATGGAGGCGCAAAGATAAACAATCTTTTTGGGAAGAAAAAACATTTCACCCGCATACGAGTATTGGTATCGCCCCACGCCGGTATAGGCATGAGGCGATGCCGGTATAGGCGTAGGGCTACACCAATACCGACACAGGCTCACGCCTATACCAGCACTTAAATATATGCTTTTACCTTCTCCCGATCCGTTTGCACCGTCTCGAATTCGGAGGACACGATACTGCTTCCCATCGGGACATTCTCATTACGGTATTCCATTTTACTATATACGATACTTCGGGCGGACGTATGAAACTCTTTCGCTCCTGTCTCCGCCTCTATTTTCCCGATATTATTCTCACGTACACCACATCCCGGCATGATGATGATCCGTCCGTCCGCACGTTTCACCAGCTCGGCGATCAAGGGGATTCCTTTCACGGCATCCGATTGCTGGCCGGAGGTCAAGATACGGTCGCATCCCAACTCGATTAGCTGCTCCAACGCGGTGAATGGGTCCCGGCAAACATCGAAAGCACGATGACAAGTTACGGACAGAGGTTTTGCCGCCTCGATCAAGCGCCGCATCAAGGGTACATCGATATCCCCGTCTTTCGTAAGACAGCCGAAAACGACGCCATGCACTTTTAGCTCCTTGCACAGTTCTATATCCAATAGCATGGATTGTACCTCGGCTTCCGTATACAAGAAATCACCGCCTCTCGGACGGATAATCACATTGATATCGATCTTGGAAGTCAGAGCCTTCGCCGTCTTGATCTCTCCATAACTAGGTGTAGTTCCCCCTTCGGGTATCCCGGCGCAAAGCTCTACACGGGTAGCGCCTCCCGCCTCCGCCTCCACACAGCTCTGGGCGGAGTTCGCGCATATCTCAATAATTCGTTTCATGTTTATTTAGTATTGTTGACGTACAAAATTACATAAATATCACCACTTGCTCAACAGAACCACAAATAACTATCCGATACCATTAAAAACACCCCTATTATGGATTAACAAAATAAAACAGAACTGTCACCTTTACTATCAAAAAGGCAGCAAATTCGTATCTCCTTATCTATCTATGCCTTAGAAATTTGACTATAGCTTTCTGATTCGTCCAAATAAGAAACAAATTGGTCTATTTCGGAACTACAGCTAAATAGTTTAATGTTTAACTAATCTCAAAAAGACACAAAAAGTTCTATTTTCAAGGATCGAAACGCCATAAAACGTAATATTGCAACGACATTTTAATAGGTTAAGATAAATAACAAATAGGCTTTATGGGAGAAATAAAAGGCTATATCTCACAGGTTATCGGCCCGGTAGTGGATATCCACTTTGATTATGGGACAGAAGAAACAGTAACCCTCCCCCGTATCCACGACGCCATGGAGATTTCCCGCCCGAACGGAAAGATCTTGATCGTCGAAGTTCAGCAACACATCGGGGAAAACACCGTCCGTACCGTAGCGATGGATACGACCGACGGATTGAGACGAGGCATGGAGGCCGTGTCATACGGAATGCCCATCACCATGCCGACCGGCGACCAAGTCAAAGGACGTTTAATGAATGTCACCGGCGACCCTATCGATGGCATGGCCCAGCTTACTAAAGACGGGGCTCTTCCCATCCATCGTGAGCCTCCTAAATTCGAGGATCTGACAACGACCCAAGAGGTCTTGTACACGGGTATTAAAGTAATCGATTTATTGGAACCTTACGCCAAAGGAGGCAAGATCGGACTTTTCGGAGGAGCCGGAGTCGGCAAAACGGTATTGATCATGGAATTGATCAACAACATCGCAAAGAAAAACAACGGATTCTCCGTCTTCGCCGGTGTGGGTGAACGTACACGTGAAGGAAATGACCTATTGCGTGAAATGATCCAATCCGGTGTCATCCGATACGGCGAGGAGTTTAAGAAGAGTATGGAGGCAGGCAACTGGGACTTGTCGAAGATCGATTACGATGAATTGGCTAAGTCGCAGGCTACCTTGGTATTCGGGCAGATGAACGAACCGCCGGGCGCCCGCTCGTCCGTGGCCTTATCCGGTTTGACGATCGCCGAATCCTTCCGTGACAAAGCCTCTGAGGGAGAAAGAAAAGATATATTATTCTTCATCGATAATATCTTCCGTTTCACCCAAGCCGGTTCCGAGGTTTCCGCCTTGCTGGGGCGTATGCCTTCCGCCGTAGGTTACCAACCGACATTGGCCACGGAAATGGGAGCTATGCAAGAGCGTATCACATCAACCAAGAAGGGCTCCATCACCTCCGTACAGGCGGTGTATGTTCCTGCCGATGACTTGACGGACCCGGCTCCGGCGACTACCTTTACGCACTTGGACGCAACAACCGTCCTCAGCCGCAAGATCACGGAACTCGGTATCTATCCGGCCGTAGACCCGCTGGAATCCACCTCCCGCATCCTTGATCCGCTAATCGTAGGCAAGGAGCATTACGACACAGCGCAACGGGTAAAACAAATCCTGCAACGGAACAAGGAACTTCAAGATATCATATCCATCCTCGGTATGGAAGAACTTTCCGACGAGGACAGGCTAACGGTCAACCGGGCCCGCCGGGTACAACGTTTTCTGTCCCAGCCCTTCTCCGTGGCAGAACAATTCACTGGCGTACCCGGTGTCATGGTCTCTATAGAGGATACGATCCGGGGATTCAAGATGATCATGGACGGGGAAACGGATGACATACCCGAACAGGCATTCTTAAACGTAGGAACCATCGAGGATGTCTTGGAGAAGGCCAAGCAGCTGAAAGAACAAGCAAATTAATCGATATGAAACTGGAAATTGTATCACCGGACGGCATTCTTTTCGAAGGCGAGACCGAATCTGTCTCATTCCCGGGAGTTGCCGGTTCATTCGATATCTTGCCTCATCACGCCCCATTGATAGCAGCGTTGAAGGCGGGTACGATCCGGTTCGAGGCAAACGGCAAAAGACAAGAACAAACGATACAAAGCGGATTCGTAGAGGTAAAAGACGACATCCTATCCGTTTGCGTCGAATAAAAACATACGACAATGAATGGCAGATTAAAAATGAGGTTAATGGGTTTGATCACGTTTATCAACGTGGCAATAGGCGTTTCATTGGGTGGTTTATTATATACCATCTGGCCGGAACACTATTTCTCGTGGTATCCGTCCATTCCCTTCTTTTACTGGGTCATGGCCATGGCGATGACTTTCTTCCTAGACCGGGTAAAAAGGAAAAACGGAGATGTGACCGTAACCATGTACATGCTAGTCCGGTTGTGTAAGTTCACGCTCGCTTTCGTCTTCTTATGGATGTACGCGGCGTTTGTCGGGCAACAATTAAAGACATTTGGTTTCACGTTGATGTTATTCTATTTCATTTACCTCGGACTGGAGACTTACATTTTATATCTGTTTGAAAAGAAAAGAATGAAAAGAGAGAAAAGGGAAAAGGATGATGAGTACAATCAAAGATAACAAATACATATGGATCGCTTTCTGGATGTGGCTCAGCTTTCTCACTCCGGCAAAAGCGGCGTCCGGCGAGATAGACGTGCAGGATATCGTCTTCTCCCACATTCAAGACGCCTATACATGGCATATCACGGAATGGAACGGACAAGAGATTGCGATTCCCCTGCCTATCTTGGTAAAAAGCGAGGAAAGAGGATGGGATTTATTCCTGTCATCCCATCTACATCATGGCCGGACGCATCACAATTATTATATCGCCGGGGAAGGTGAGCATGCGGGAAAGGTTGTTGAGAAGAACAGTGCAGGAGAAGAGGTTCGCCCGATGGATTTCTCATTGACCAAGAATGTTTGCGGACTGTTCCTCAGTTGCGGCCTCTTGCTTTTCATCGTTCTCCGGACCGCCCATTGGTATAAAAAGCACCCGAACGAGGCGCCGGGCGGATTTATCGGATTGATGGAAATGGCCATCTCCTACATACAAGACGGGGTGATCAAAGAGGCGATCGGAAAAGAATATAAGCCGTTCTCGTCCTATTTGCTGACGGTATTTTTCTTTATCTTGATCAATAACCTGATCGGGATCATACCGGTTTTCCCGGGAGGCGCTAATATTACGGGAAATATAGCGGTAACAGGCGTATTGGCACTTTGTACGTTTATAGCGGTCAACCTGTTCGCCACGAAAGTGTATTGGAAAGAGATTTTTTGGCCCAAAGCGCCGATCTACTTGAAACTGCCCTTGCCGATCATGCCGTTCGTGGAGTTCTTCGGGGTATTCACCAAGCCGTTCGCGTTGATGATCCGTCTGTTCGCCAACATCATGGCGGGCCATACGATTATCTTGGCGCTAACCTGTTTGATATTCATAACGGTAACGATGGGAGTAGCCGTGAATTTCGGTATGACGATCGTATCCGTCTTGTTCTGTGCGTTCATGAACTGTCTGGAATTGTTAGTGGCTTGCTTGCAAGCTTATATTTTCACCCTGCTGTCGGCCAACTATATCGGATTGGCCAAGGTAAGGGAATAAATCCAAAGAAATTAAGGTATTAGAATTATATTATTAAGGTTACTAATTTAAAATTAAACACTATGTTATCGACTATTTTATTACAAGCGGCAGCCGGGATGGGCGTAGCGAAGATGGGAGCCACTATAGGAGCGGGATTCGCCGCCATAGGTGCAGGTATCGGAATCGGATTGATCGGTAAAGGTGCCGTTGAAGCTATTGGACGCCAGCCGTCGGCCGCAGGAGAGATCCGTACCTCGATGTTGATTATGGGAGCGTTGGTAGAAGGTGTGGCATTGTTCGCTATTGTCGTATGTTTCTTAGCGTTGTTCCAATAAAAAAGTAACAAACTATGTCTTTATTAACACCGGATTCAGGGCTTCTATTCTGGATGATCGTTTCATTCGGGATTGTCTTCGTGATCCTTTCCAAATACGGTTTTCCCGTGATCGTCAAGGCAATCGAACAACGGAAAGCTTACATTGACAATTCCTTAGAGACGGCACGTCAGGCGAATGAGCGACTTGCCCATATCCAAGCCGAGGGCGAGAAGATGCTAGCCGAGGCCAAGGAAAAGCAAAACGCCGTCCTGAAGGAAGCCTTTGCCGAAAAGGAGCGGATCATCGAGGAGGCACGGAAAAAGGCCGTCTCCGAGGCACATCTGCAGATAGAGGAGGCTACCCGGCGTATCCGCGAAGAAAAAGAGAAAGCTATTCGCGAAGTCCGCTCGGAGATAGCGGATCTGTCTATCGCTATCGCAGAGAAAGTAATGAAAGAGAAAATCGGCCGGGATAAGGAACAACGACAGATGATCGACCGGCTGCTGGATGAGGTATCGTTTAGTAAATCGTAAGGTATGGATATAGGAACTATTTCTTCCCGGTATGCCAAAGCGCTTTTCTCCCTAGCGAAAGACAAGGAACAGGAAAGCCGGGTATATGATGATATGAAGATGTTGGCGGACAGCTTCTCGATGGAGCCAGAGCTTAGGGGTGCCTTGAGCAACCCGATCGTTTCCGTACCGGAGAAAGTGAAATTGCTTACGGCGGCGGGAGGTATCGAGGTATGCGAGCTATATTCACGTTTTATCAATCTGGTATTAGCCCATAAACGGGAGACACTACTGCCCTTCATCGCATACATTTATATCCATTTGTACCGGAAAGAGAAAAAGATTACCCGGGTACGATTCGACACGGCCGTAGCGGTAGACGATGCGGTCAAGTCTCACCTGCAAGACAAGCTACGGAAAGAGACGGGATGCACGATCGAGTTCTCCGGCCATGTGGAACCGGAACTAATCGGGGGCTTCCGCCTACGCATCGGCAATTACCGGATAGACGCCAGCTATGCGACGCAACTACGGGATATCCGTACCGGGCTACTCGAAAACAGATAAAAAAGAAGAAGTATGACAGAACAAATAAAAGTGAGTGAAGTCTCCTCCATCCTGCGCCAGCAATTGGAAGGAATCCATACCAGCATCAAGCTGGAGGAGGTCGGGACCGTATTGCAGGTGAGTGACGGCGTGGCCCGCATCTACGGGCTGGATAATGCGGAGGCGAACGAGTTGCTTCAATTCGATAACGGGATGGAAGCGATCGTGATGAACTTGGAGGAAGATAATGTAGGCGCCGTCCTTTTAGGTCCGACCGACCGAATCAAGGAGGGCGACACCGTAAAACGCACGGGCCGCATCGCCTCTATCGATGTCAGCGAGGGGATGATCGGGCGTGTGATCGACCCATTGGGAAACCCGATCGACGGGAAAGGCGAGATCCTTGGCGAAACTTGCGAGATGCCGCTTGAGCGCAAGGCTCCGGGTGTGATCTTCCGTCAGCCGGTAAACGAGCCTTTGCAAACCGGTATCAAGGCCGTAGACGCTATGATCCCCATCGGAAGGGGGCAACGTGAGTTGATCATCGGCGACCGGCAGACGGGAAAGACCTCGATCGCTATCGATACCATCATCAACCAACGTAGCAACTACGAGGCAGGGAACCCGGTTTACTGTATTTACGTGGCGATCGGGCAAAAAGGTTCCACAGTAGCGGCCTTGGTGAACACCTTGCAAGAGAAAGGCGCCATGGACTATACGATTGTCGTAAGCGCGACCGCCTCCGACCCGGCAGCCATGCAATATTTCGCCCCGTTCGCCGGAGCGGCCATCGGAGAGTACTTCCGGGATAGCGGACGACACGCCTTGGTGGTCTACGACGATCTGTCCAAACAGGCGGTCGCCTACCGTGAGGTTTCCTTGATCCTTCGCCGTCCTTCCGGACGTGAGGCGTACCCGGGTGATATCTTTTACCTGCACTCCCGCCTATTGGAACGTGCCGCCAAGATCATCAACCAGCCGGAGGTAGCCCGTGAGATGAACGATCTCCCCGAAAGCATGAGAGACAAGGTGAAAGGCGGTGGCTCCTTGACCGCTTTACCGATCATCGAGACTCAGGCGGGAGACGTATCGGCTTATATCCCGACCAACGTGATCTCTATCACCGACGGACAGATATTCCTTGAGACCGATTTATTCAACCAAGGGAACCGCCCAGCTATCAACGTCGGAATCTCTGTTTCCCGTGTAGGCGGTAACGCGCAATTAAAGGCGATGAAAAAGGTAGCGGGTACCTTGAAAATCGATCAGGCTCAGTTCCGTGAATTGGAATCATTTTCCAAGTTCGGGGGCGAGATGGATGCCGTCACCGCTTTCACGATCGATAAAGGGCAGAAGAATACCCAGTTACTGATACAGCCTCAATATAGCCCGATGCCAGTGGAAGAGCAAATCTCGATCCTTTATTGCGGAACGCAAGGTCTGCTGAAAGAGGTTCCATTGGACAAGGTGCATGAGTTCGAGGCAAGGTTTTTGCAAGAGTTACGTACCTCTCACCAACGGGACGTACTGGATGTCTTAAAGACCGGCGTTATCAATGATGAGATACGAGGTATATTGGAAAAAACAGCGAAGGAGTTATGGGTTCATTGAAAGAAATAAAAGTCCGGATCGCCTCTATACGGAGCACGCAGAAGATCACCGCCGCCATGAAAATGGTATCGTCGGCCAAGTTTCATCATGCCCAGACGCAAACCGAGCACACACTTACATATGCTAATAAACTATCCGCTATCTTAAACGGTCTTCTTTCGGCGGAATGCGACCTAGACTCACCTTACACCGAACAGCGTAAGGTGAGCAAGGTGGCTATCGCCGTATTCGCCTCGAGCACGGGGTTATGCGGGACATTCAATGCCAATATATGGAAAGAGTTATCCGCCACGATCCAGACTTATAAGAACCAGCAAATAGAGGTACGCCTCTACCCTATCGGCAAGAAAATAGCGGATGAGCTTCATAAAGCGGATTATAGCTTCGACACTGATTTCATCACGATCGGCGAAAAACCGTCTTATGAAAGCGCCGTATCCTTGGCGAACCGTCTCATGGAGCTGTTCGTCACAGGTAAAGCAGACCGGGTGGAATTACTGTATCACCATTTCAAGAACATGGCGACACAAGTCGTAACCCACAAGACGTATCTTCCCCTTTCCCTCTCGGATACGGAAGCGGCGGAAACGGCCACCGACTACATCCTTGAGCCCTCGGCGGAAGAGTTGCGTAACCGGCTTTTCCCGAAATTGCTGAACCTAACCATCTATACGATCCTACTCGACACCTCAACCGCCGAGCACGCCGCCCGTATGATGGCCATGCAGACCGCCAACGACAATGCGAACGATTTAATCCAACAATTAACTTTGCAATATAATAAAACCCGCCAGCAAGCCATCACCAACGAATTGCTGGATATCATGGGAGGAGCGGCCGTTTCATCGTAATAAAAACGGGATGCTTCCTTGACTAAACAGACAATGATCCGTATGTAAAACACTTTACTAACGGATCATTTCTTATTTACAAAAAAAAGTAAGACCTTTGCTCACCAAAACATAAGCCTGTATACATTTATATTATACCAATCTAGGATCGTACTTATGATGAATCAAGAAAAGCTAAAAGGGCATCTCCTTATTTTAGCGGCCAACATCCTGTTCGCCATTAATATGCCCGTATCCAAATATCTACTCCCCGAGCATGTGCAACCCGAGGCGCTGACCAGTATGCGGATGAGCTTCGCTTGCGTGATGTTCTGGATCACCTCTCTATTCGTTCCCTATGAGAAAGTGCCGTTGAAGGACTTGGGACTTCTATGCCTTTGCGCCCTTTGCGGAGTAGGCTTGAACCAAGGGCTGTTTATCTGGGGATTGAATACCACGTCGCCGGTAGACGCTTCCATCATAGCGACCGCCGTCCCCATCTTTGTCATGATCCTGGCAGCCCTGATCCTAAAGGAACCGATCACACGGATGAAAACGTTCGGGGTACTGCTTGGCATATGCGGGGCGATCTCCTTGATACTACAATCCACGCAAGGTTCCAATCAAGCGAGCAGTCTGGGGGGAAACCTGTTGATTACGGTTAGCGGATTCATGTACTCGATCTATTTGGTAGTATCCAAGCCTCTAACGCTCAAGTACTCATCCGTCACGATGATGAAATGGATGTTCCTGTTCTCCACGCTGATTACCCTGCCTTTCGCTATCGAATCCATCTGGAATACCCCGGCTTTCCACAAAGAGGTCTTCGACGGCCAAGAGCTGGGAGCCATCTTCTTCGTGTTATTCGGGGCCACGTTCGTACCCTATTTATTAATACCGCTGGCCTTAAAGCGAATCCGCCCGACTACCGTCAGCATGTACAATTATATCCAACCGATCGTAGCTTCCTTTATCGCCGTATGCATCGGTCAGGATAGCTTTAGCGTAACGAAACTAGTATCGGCCGCACTTGTTTTCTCCGGCGTCTATTTAGTGACCCAAAGCAAGAGCCGGGCGGACCTTGAACAACAAAATAGTCAATCTTTTGACAAAAACGCTTGCAATATGAAAAATAATGCGTAATATTGCCCCCATAATATAAAAGAATAAGCACAATACAAAATCAATGATGAGTGTAGAGTCCTCATATTATACATGGGCATTGATGACCCCTTGGGGGGTTAGAATCTATTAATAAGCATTCGCGTAGACCACGTCACGCTATGTCGCAATCTCGTATTGCATCCTTTTTTATTTCTCCTTTTACATAAATAAGTTTAATCAATCGGTCATTGTCGGTTGCTAATCATGAAAAAGCCTTTCTTGATTGCCAATCCTCGATGAACCATTAAAAATACATATCGATGAAAGTATTAAAATTCGGCGGAACATCCGTAGGTTCCGTGAATAGTATCTTAAGTGTAAAGAAAATAGTAGAGGCTATCGAAGAGCCCGTAATCGTGGTTGTCTCCGCCTTAGGGGGCATCACCGATAAATTGCTGGCCACTTCTACCATGGCTTCTAAAGGCGACCTTGCCTACGAGAAAGAATTATCGGAGATCATCGCCCGCCATCTGGACGTGATCGAGGGAGTGATCGAGGACAAGGAGGTACGCATGGATGTCCAGAAGAAAGTGATGGCTTTACTGGATGAATTGAGCAATATTTTCAAAGGTGTTTATTTGATTAACGATTTATCCGCCAAGACATCCGATACGATCGTAAGTTATGGCGAGCGCCTATCTTCCCTGATCGTCTCGAACGTGATCAAGGACGCTAAGTTGTTCGACTCACGCAAATATATCAAGACAGTCAAGCAATTCAACAAGCATATCGTGGATTTCGACTTGACCAACAAGCTCATAAAAGAGACCTTCTCGCCGCTGCCCAAGGTTTCCTTGGTGCCCGGATTCATCTCTTCCAGCACGGAAACCGGAGAGGTTACGAACCTCGGACGAGGGGGATCGGATTATACCGCCTCCATCTTGGCGACCGCCTTAGACGCTAACACCTTGGAGATCTGGACGGACGTGGATGGTTTCATGACCGCTGATCCCCGTGTGATCAGCTCCGCCTACGTAATCGACCGGCTTACTTTCACGGAGGCGATGGAGTTGTGTAACTTCGGGGCGAAAGTAATCTATCCGCCGACGATCTATCCGGTTTATCATAAGAATATCCCGATCCGTATCTTGAATACCTTCAACCCGACCGCTCCCGGAACCTATATCTCGAAAGAGCGGGTGAAAGAGGAAGGCAAGGCCATCATCAAGGGTATCTCCTCCATCAACGATACCTGTTTGATCACGGTACAAGGTTTAGGTATGGTGGGCGTGATCGGCGTGAACTACCGGATCTTTAAGACGCTCGCCAAGAATGGCATCAGCGTATTTATGGTATCGCAGGCCAGCTCCGAGAACAACACGACTTTCGCCGTACGTAACGCCGACGCTGATTTGGCCGTACAAGTATTGAACGACGAGTTCGCCTTGGAACGTGCGCAGGGTGATATGAACGATACCGTAGCGGAGAAAGATCTGGCTACCGTCGCTATTGTAGGCGAGAACATGAAACGTACCCCGGGTATCGCCGGGAAGCTGTTCGGTACGCTGGGACGTGCGGGCATCAGCGTGATCGCTTGCGCCCAAGGCGCTTCCGAGACGAATATCTCTTTCGTTATCAAGCATAAATACCTTCGCAAGGCGTTGAACTCCATTCATGACTCTTTTTTCCTATCCGAATATAAGGTATTGAACCTTTTCATCGCCGGTGTAGGAACCGTAGGCGGCAATTTATTGGAACAGATACGCATCCAGCAACCGAAACTGATGCGGCAAAACGGTTTGAAGCTGAATGTCGTAGGTATCTCAAACTCCAAGAAAGCCCTTTTATGCCGGGAAGGGATCAACCTCGACAATTATCTGGAGGAGCTGAAGGAGAACGGGGAAGAGAGTAACCCGGAGCATCTGTGCGAGGAGATCGTAAAGATGAATATCTTCAACTCCGTATTCGTGGATTGCACGGCAAGCCCGGACGTAGCGGCTCTTTACGAGACGTTGATGAACAATAACGTGTCCGTCGTGGCAGCTAACAAAGAAGCGGCCTCCTCCTCCTACGATAATTATACCAAGCTAAAGGAGACCGCCCGCCACCGGGACATCAAGTTCTTGTTCGAGACGAACGTAGGCGCCGGCCTCCCGATCATCAATACGATGAACGACTTGATCAATAGCGGTGACCATATATTGAAACTGGAGGCCGTACTTTCCGGTACGCTGAATTATATCTTTAATACGATCAGCGCCGATATTCCTTTCAGCGAGGCGATCCATATGGCAAAGGAAGCCGGATACGCCGAGCCGGACCCACGTATCGACCTTAGCGGCAAAGACGTAATCCGTAAGCTGGTTATCTTGGCCCGTGAGGCCGGTTATCCGGTGGAGCAAGCCGACGTAAAACGGAACCTGTTCATCCCGGAAAAGTACTTCGAGGGTTCCCTTGAGGACTTCTGGAAGAATATCAAGGATACAGATGCCGGTTTCGAGGAGAAACGCCAGCTACTGGAAGCGGAAGGCAAACGCTTCCGTTTCGTGGCGAAGATGGAGAACGGCGCTTGCGAGGTAGGCCTACAAGCCGTAGACAGCCACCATCCGTTCTATGAACTGGAGGGCAGCAACAATATCATCATGATCTCCACCGAGAGATATCATGAATATCCAATGATCATCAAGGGATACGGTGCCGGGGCCGACGTGACGGCCGCAGGTGTATTCGCCGACATCATATCCATCGCAAATATTCGATAGGTATGAAGCACATTATCATTTTAGGCGATGGAATGGCCGACGAGCCGATAGAGGCCCTGGGAGGCAAGACTCCGATGCAATACGCCAAGACGCCTTATATGGATAAATTGGCGGAACTGGGAGTAACCGGGCAGATGAAAACCGTAGCGGATGGTTTCCATCCCGGTAGCGAGGTCGCGAACATGGCGGTATTAGGCTATGACCTGCCCTCCGTATACGAGGGACGGGGTGTATTGGAAGCCGCCAGTATAGGCGTCGCCCTGCAGCCCGGCGAGATGGCGATGCGTTGTAACTTAATCTGCGTAGAAGGCGACATCTTGAAGAATCACTCTTCCGGCCATATCTCCACGGAGGAAGCGGACGAGTTGATCCAATGCCTGAACGAGCGATTAGGTTCCGACCATGTCAAGTTCTATACAGGTGTCTCCTACCGCCACCTATTGGTAATCAAAGGAGGCGATAAGCGTCTGGATTGCACGCCACCACACGACGTACCCCTCCATCCTTTCCGGCCTTTAATGATAAAACCGGAAGTTCCGGAAGCACGAGAGACCGCCGATTTATTAAACGAATTAATCCTCAAGTCCCAAGAGATCTTAAAGGATCACCCGGTGAACCTCAAACGTATGGCAGCGGGGAAAGATCCGGCGAACAGTATCTGGCCTTGGTCTCCGGGCTACCGTCCGGCCATGCGAACAATGCGGGAGATGTACGGCTTCGGAAAAGGCTCCGTGATCTCCGCCGTCGATCTCATCCGGGGAATCGGCGTTTACGCCGGCCTCGAGGTGCTTCACGTAGAGGGAGCTACCGGATTATACGACACGAACTACGAGGGAAAAGCGCACGCCGCCCTTGAGGCCCTCAAGACAAACGACTTCGTCTACCTGCATATCGAGGCAAGCGACGAGGCCGGGCATGAAGGAGACGTAGACTTAAAGATCAAGACGATAGAGTATCTGGACGACCGTGCCGTACGTATCATCTACGAGGAAACGCAAAAATGGGACGAGCCGGTAGCGATCGCTATCCTTCCGGACCACCCCACTCCTTGCTCCATACGTACGCATACGAATACCCCGGTTCCATTCCTGATTTACAAGCCGGGCGAGCAACCCGACTCCGTTACCACATTTGATGAGTTCTCCGTATCAAACGGCAAATATGGCATACTGGAAAAAGATCAATTTATAAAAGAATTTCTAAACGATTAGAGCATGAAATATTACAGCACAAACAAACAAGCCCCTGTAGCCAGCCTAGAAGAGGCCGTCGTAAAAGGTCTGGCCGGCGATAAGGGATTATATATGCCCGAGTATATCGACTCCTTGGACGAGGAGGTGATAGCCAACATGAAGAACCAGTCCTTCCACGAGATCGCCTGCACGGTAGCTCAGATGTTCTTCGGGGAAGACATAGAACCGGAGGTATTGGACGGTATCGTAAAAGATACGCTCTCCTTCGAGACCCCGGTGGTACCCGTAAAGGATAATATCTATAGCTTAGAGTTATTTCACGGGCCTACATTGGCCTTTAAGGATGTAGGAGGGCGCTTCATGGCTCGTCTGCTCGGTTATTTCATAAAGAAAGAGGGATTGAAGCAAGTAAACGTATTAGTAGCGACTTCCGGCGATACGGGAAGCGCCGTCGCCAACGGATTCCTAGGTGTCCCGGGCATTCACGTGTATGTGCTTTATCCCAAGGGAAAGGTCAGCCCGATCCAAGAATGCCAGTTCACGACATTAGGACAGAACATCACGGCATTGGAGATAGACGGCACGTTCGACGATTGCCAAGCGCTGGTTAAATCCGCCTTTATGGACGAGGAATTAAAACGTCATATGAAACTGACCTCGGCGAACTCCATCAACGTAGCCCGTTTCTTGCCCCAATCGTTCTACTATTTCAACGCTTACGCTCAGCTGGACAAGCTGGGAAAAGCGGACGAGCTGGTTGTTTGCGTGCCGAGCGGTAATTTCGGAAACATCACCGCCGGATTGTTCGCCTATTGGATGGGGCTTCCTATTAAACGTTTCGTAGCGGCAAACAACCGTAACGACGTATTCTTGGAATACCTGAATACAGGAACTTATACACCCCGCCCATCAGTCGCCACCCTAGCGAACGCCATGGATGTAGGCGATCCGAGTAATTTCGCCCGTATCATCGACCTATTCAGCGCATTCAATGATCCCCATAAAGAAATATGCGCACTGATCTCCGGACATCGCTATACGGACGAGGAAATCGCCTCTACGATGCGAGCCGTCTATAAAGAGACGGGATATATCCTCGACCCGCACGGAGCCTGTGGCTACCAAGGATTACTAGACAGCGACCTAAGCGAGACCGAGACGGGTCTATTCCTCGAGACCGCCCATCCCGCCAAATTCAAAGGAACGGTCGATAAGATACTGGAGGCAGATATCGAGATCCCGGCGAAACTGAAAGCCTTCATGGAAGGAACCAAACAAAGCATCGAGCTGGCAAAAGATTTCGAGGGATTCAAATCTTTCTTGATGAGCCGGTAAAAACACGTATATAGGCATCGCCCCACACGTATATAGATATCGGTCTACGCCAATATACGTGTAGGTTTATATCGATATACGTGTGGGGCGATGCCTACATACGCTCAATCCACCGCCCACTCTTTCATCTCATACATATCCTTATATTCTTCCCAATCTGGATCCATCTCGGTATAAATAGAGATGGGCAGTAATTCGAAAGGAGCCAAGGCCTCATTCAAGCGTTCGCCGAATACACGCACGGTACGTGTGTAAAACACCCAGACCTTCTCTCCTCCTCCGGTATAGACACCCGTCAGGATAGCCAGCTTGTCTTTCTTTTCCATCGCCTTACGAAGCGCTTCCTCCACGGCCTCCATTTTCTCGCCAAGGTCATCGCTAGGAAGGCCTCTCCCATCTCCCTCGTATTTCCAAGTGATCTCGACACGTTCCTTGAACTTACCGGATTCGGTAAACTCATTCAACTCGTCCCGCCCGTAAACGGTAATCATTTGCCCTGACTCGTTTTCCGAGAGAGCCGTAAACCATACATCGCTTAATCTCATATTTATATTTTCTATTTATCTATAAGTATTCCTTACTGACTTTACCGGGTAAAAATACGACAAAAAAGGCTGCGTCCGGTGAAGATACAGCCTTTTTATATTTCTCGACGGAAATTTATTATCTCTTTCCTAATCTATGATCCATAATGGCGTAATGGCATTCCCCATAATTCTTCAATTGATCCACGATCTCTTTAGCCGTAGATTCTTCCTCTACTTGCTCGCGTACGAACCAGAACAAGAAATCACGGGAAGCATGATCCTTATCAGCCTCGGCGATATCAACCAACTTGTCGATCAACTCTGATACATAGCACTCGTGTTTGTAAACATGCTCGAATACCTCCAACGGATTTCCCCAGCCTGTCGGAACCACGTTGATCTGGCCGATCGTAATATCGCCGCCACGATCCAAGGCGTAATCGATCAACTTATGAGCATGCTCCAATTCCTCAGCCGCTTGTTTCTTCATCCAATGGGCGAAACCGTTCAACCCTGCTTTCTGGAAATACACGGACATTGACAAATACAAATTCGAAGACCACATCTCCGCATTAACTTGGGCATTGAACGCCTCTGATAAATTTCTACTTAAGATCATAATTTTATCATTGTTTAAAAATGTTGAAGTATTATCCGTTCACGAAATTTCACTATGCAAATATAAATAAAAGTAGGATTCCTTATCTCATTTCCGCCCTTAGATATTGGCTACTTTCGAAAATTTTTCTAACTTACGCCCTTATTTGATAAACATCATGCAATACACCGACAAATATCGATCTCCCTTGGGAGAAATAACCCTAGCCAGCGATGGCGACCACCTGACAGGATTATGGTTCGACGGGCAAAAATATTTTGCCGCCACTTTATCGGCGGAACACCAAGAAAGAGAACTGCCGATATTCGAACAAGCCAAAGAGTGGCTGGATAGCTATTTCATGGGTAAGATTCCCAGCTTCACCCCTCCTATCCATCTGGAGGATACGCCTTTCCGACTTGCGGTATGGGACTTATTGAGCAAAATACCTTATGGCGAAGTCGTTACCTACAAGGAGCTCGCCGGGGAAATCGCCCGGCAAAGAGGTATCCCGAGCATGTCTACGCAAGCGATCGGAGGAGCGGTAGGCCATAACCCAATCAGTATCATCATCCCCTGCCACCGTGTCGTAGGCAGCGATGGCAGCCTAACCGGATACGCCGGAGGTATCGACAAAAAAAGGAGCCTGCTTACAATCGAACGGGCCCCAAAAGTATCGTAAAGAGACTTTACCTTGCAAATCCTTGTGGACAAATATAGAATGTAACTATCCCATTAACGTTATCTCCTTCACCTCATGATCTTCTATATCAGCATATAGGAAGTGGCCGGCGAAAGTGTCTTCCGTGTCTTGGAAAAAAAGCTCCAGTTCGTAATGGATGGAGCCGTCTTCTTTCTCCTTGGTCTCTATATGAACAGATTGCAATTCTACCTGGGAGGCAAACTCCTCTCTGGACAATGCCGGAAGTTCACAATCTTCCCACCATGCGTTTGCTGTCGGGAGCAATTCGTCGGCCATGCGCAATTGCCATATCGCTTCCCCTTCTTCTTCCAGCTTATTCATATAGCCACTAATAGCTTTCAGATGTTTCCGGATAAGGGATTCGTGCGGACAACGGGGCTCCAGGTTTTTACCGCATTGCTTCCGGATAAGTTTGATGGCCTCATTCAAACATTCAATCTTAGTACCGGTAGAGACCGAGGGCATTTCCCAAAGTCGCTCGTATAACTCCAATCGTTTTTCAAACGAGTGAAGGGCAGACCTTGCTCCAATCTTTATATCAAGATAAGCATCATAGGCTTTAGACTCTTCCTTAGTCATATCTCGCTCAACGCCGTTTAGCTTATTCTGACCCTCATCCATGCGAGTAATGATGTCATTGGTAAATTTCACTAATTGACGTACCTGCTTGGGTGTTTTTATTTTGTTTTTCTTCGCATTTTTCTCTACGCTTTGCGCAAAGAATTGAATAGTGGCCATTGTAATTGAAATATTCGTATCCGCACGCATCAAATCATCCGGCAGTTGGACATTACGCACAAGGTCATATAATTCAATTTTATAAGGAATGAGCTGACTGATTTTTTCTTCAACGGGCAAATCCGGATTGCTCCATATCTTGGTGCAGTCTTGAATGATTGCCTTAATCCTCTCGGCGTTCATGTAATCCAAATAGCGTTGCTCTAACGCCTCGTCCACCTTAGGCGGCAGGAGTTTTTTGAGAGCTTTTATCTTCTTTTTGAGTTCGTCTACGTAGGCTTGCTGTTCCGGGGGGAGCAGCTCATTCTTACCTTTTGCCGATTTCTCTTCAATGATAGGTAATTTCTCGGTTGGTGTCTCCAAGGGAGCGATGGAGATGCATAGGTCTACCTCCCTCCCCCAAATCGTCGCTTTATACTCTTCGGGTGTTTGATAGCCATGAAACCATGTCTGGAGTGTACTAAGCCAAAACTCCGTATGCATTTCCAAGGTCATTTTGGAAAGCTGGGCGATCTTATCTGTCAGATGAAATTCCCAACTATTTTCATTCGTTTGTTCCTTTTCCATAAGTATGAATAATTATTATACTGAAATAGACAACTTGATCACCTTTGAGCCAATAAGTTTTCCCCGTAAACGTATATCCTGCAATTAAGATAAATATATGATGGTTATAGCTTCAAAGCGTAACGAACGCTGTTCCATGTAATTCACCACGTTTTGCCCAAATCAACAATTCATACCCCATGGGGCAATTGTTGTTATCATATTACAGAGAGTCTTTCATGAAACAACTGCTTGTTTCTCTAGGTGTTTCCGTTTTCTGCTATATAGCTTATTTCATATTTGGGATTTGCTTCAATTTACTGATAAGAGGATAGGAAAGAAAGTTAATGAGGCGGCTCCATCGTTATTTCGGTGTGCCGCCTTTTTCCGGGTCGCATTTATTATTCTAGCTCATTTTTCCTCTTTTTCCACAGCTGATAGCTATTGAAAATATTTTGCCACATATTATATATACAATATTATATAAACCTGATTATCAAAAAGAAAGCCCACATATTACTAACAGTGGGTAACAAAACAGTAACAAAAAAAACGAAGAAAATCGCTTAGTGGTGGACTTCGTGTACAAAGGTAACAAAAGCCCTCTAACCATAAAAATAAAACTGGCGAAAAGAAGAATACTATTTTTTCTTTTCGCCAGCATATATAATTTGCTGTCTAAATAAGTTTAGTTCGTTTTGGATATACAGACAAAGAAACGTACTAAACCTTTGAACTTAAAAATATAACAAACATGTTATGTTACATACTTTTTTGAATATTTAAACAATGTAGTTAAGTACTATCAAGCATATTTCAGGCATTTTTTATACATTTGCACCAATGACAAGTAAATGATGACTGAATTTAATTCATATATGAGCAATATAGACATAGATTTTTTTAAAGAATTGTGTCTAAAACATGGAGAGTTACGACATTATAAAAAGAATGAGTTTATTCTCCATGAAGATGATGCATGTTCTTTCTTCGGGTTTATCTTGTCAGGTGTAGTCAAATACAGTTGTACCAACCGGACAGAAAACAAGCCGTATAATGTCGGTTTTTCCTTTCCAAATGAATTTATAGGCGATTACCCCACTTGCTTATATGGCATGAAATCAGAATTGAATATACAGGCAATAATCCCGTGCGAGATTTACATCTGTTCTTCTGCATTCTTACAGCAAAAATTCGAGGAGAACAAAGAAAGCCAACGGATAGCCCGTATCGCAGCCGAACAGATGTTTTTCCAATCATATTCACGTTATTTGGATTTATTCAGATTCACACCGGAAGAGCGTTACCTCCAACTTTTAAAAAAATGCCCTGCAATCCTTCAAATGGTACCACTAAAAGAAATAGCATCCTACCTTAAAATTACACCCGTACACATGAGCCGAATCAGACGCAAGCAAAGTCTTGACAACAAAAAATAAACATAGGTTTAGAAATTTACATTCAGAACAATATTCCAAGAGTATCTTAATCTGCCAAAGGATTCTTCTTTTTATCTTTGTCTTATCTTTGGTTGGTCCAACGAAGAAACAAAATAAAGATTGAATGAGTTAAACAAAAAATAAAAAAGAGAATATGAAAACAAAAGAAATTCTTGGAATACTTATGCTATTCCTCTGTACATTCTGTTTTATAAACTGCGATGATGATAATGAACAGACAAATGAATTAACCCCCGAAGCACTTTATCAGACTTCATGGCGTGGAACAGGGCATTGTGAGGCTTGGACAGTACAAAATATGGGGGTCGGTATGCAATTTGTAGATACTCAGAAAGGGAAAGTAAATTGGGAAGGTTACGATGAAATTGATATTACTTATACAATAGAAGGGAAATATATCACATTTAATAGCAATGCTTTATATTTGGGTGGAGCCCCTTGGATTATCAAAAGCTATACCCAAAAACATATAACCATTATACAGAATGAAATTAGTCCAGATAAAGAGAAAGTAGCTACGATTGAATTAGAGAAAATAGATTAAACTGAATCATGGAACATTAAGTTGCATAAATGTATGCTATAACAGAACAAAGAGAACCGTGAGATTCGCAAATTGAACAAAGAAAGAATGAAAGAACATATAAATACCTTGTAAACAAAGGGGAAAATGCAGATTCATCTAATATTCCTTTATGTGCTATTATCGAGCTGGTCTATGGGCTGAAATACAAGGAAAAGAGATTCACCTTGTTCTCTTACATAGGATTGGTTATTGGGATAGGATGACAATTTATATGCTACTGCTAATAAGGTCAATGTAAATCAAAGTAATATGAAACTGAAGTATATATTGAATGCTATACTATTTGTTTTGGCATTATCTTTTTTGTCTATGTGTATATTTAAGACTACAGAGTTAAGTTTAAAATGTATGCAATTTGCTGTATCTATCTCTTGTATAGGAGCAATGTTTTCTACAAAAAGCAATAGATACATATTTGCATCTATTGCTTTAATCATTATAGGAATATCTTTTTTACTTTAGATGTCCATAATAACGATAATGATTTGATTGTTGCTAATGTCTTTATAATAGTATCTGTCAAGCATATTTACTTTAGCAAACGCCTCCCCCGCAGGTGCAGTTCCTATTCACTATTAAATCATTGCCTAATCATCATCCAAACAATCCAGCGGATTGGGGATTTTTGCTTTTCAAATTAGACTATCCACAAATATAGAAAAAGTGCAGTACACCACGAAGATGTACTGCATTTTTCTCCACATATTGTGCGGGCTTTAACATTTACAGTTTGTATCCTTTGTTTTCCCGGTTTATGGCTTGCCCAGTCGGTTGGCTTCCTTTTTCAACCGCTCGGCTTGTTCATTGAGCAATCTTGCACGCTCCAACGCTTCCGCCTGCTTCCTGCTGCGGTATTCAAACCTCGTCACCGAATCAGTCAAATTTTGGATGAAAGCGTTATCCCGTTCTCTACTGAAATTCGTTTCCAGCAAATCAAGGCAGTCCCCGTCCGCTTCCCCTTTCATCAGAATGTAGCGGTATTTCATATCGTTGTCCTGCAACTGCTGCATCCGTCCAGCCAAACGGATATTTAGGAACAAGGAAACGAAACAGATAACCAGCCCTGCCAAAAAAACAAACAATTTCGGGCGTAACAAACCGCTTATCCTCCGGGGCAACGATGTAGGTTCGGTTTCCGCTTTTTCGGTTGTGCGTTCCTTACGGTAAGAATCCAACACATCCAGCATTTCTTTCAGACAACGGTAGGTAGCCGTTACAAATTTTCTCACTTCTCCTATGGATTGCTGCTGCTCCTGTTCCGCATTCCTTATGTCGGTAAGTTGGCTTTGGATAGCCTGCAACTTCTCCAAAGGAACAGCCGGGTTACTGTGCAGTCTCGACAATACCTGCTCAATTGCTCCAAACCGTTCGAGAGTTTCCTCCCGGCTGGCTGGCGTTACCTGCGCTTCCAGCTTCTCTTTCAGTTCTGTTACCATAGAGAGAAGCCCCTCTAAAATCAAGTTGTCTTCCATGTTTTTACAATTTAAGTCGTTTTTTCTTTTTCTTCTTCTTTCTCAAATTCAAGTTCGGCTCTTCATCCACCGGGGACGGTGATGCAAAAAACAGACCGATCGAACCGCTTATAAACGGACTTTCTGCGTTACTCTGTGTGGGTATTTGTTCCCGGATGGGTGCGAAAGCTGTTTGCCGTTGGCTTTCGGCAACATTCATGCCTACATCCCCGAAACATTTATCCAGTTTGGAGAAACTGAAACTGCGGTCTATCTCCGAACCCTTGAACGTGTATTCTCCTTTGGAAAAGGATATGCCCTGTATTTCATCGGTCTGTCCCTTTCGTTTGAACTGGATAGTGATACCCTTTTCCGCCAATCGGTGCTGCAACTGCTTCCAGTTACGGGATTTGCCTATTTCGTTTTTCACAGCCGTGTATATCTCGTATTTCGACTTGTCTGGCTCTTTCAAACGATGCTGCTTCACCTGCTCTTTCCCCTTAGCGAAATAAAGCCCGTGTTTGGCTTTCAGCTTTTTGCATACCTGTTCGTTACGGTACATATCGTTCCTGTCCGAAATGGTCTTGCCATTGTTGTCTATACGGTTGAACACAATATGTACATGTGGATGCTCCCGGTCTTGATGGCGCACGATGATATACTGCGTATCGGTGATTTTCATTTCACGCATATACTCCTGCGCAAGCTGTACCATTTTCTCATCCGTCAGTTTGGGTGCGTCCACCGCCGAATAGCTTAACGCAATGTGTCCGACAGGTTTCTTTAAGTCGGGATTCATCCCGGTCTGCATACAGAAGCTGCGGATTATATCGCTCCGGCTCTCGGTAAGAACTCCGTCCGCATGAAGCAAAACCGCCTGCTCCTTGCCAAGTACATAGTTCACACAGCCTTTAAAACCGCTTCCTTTTTTTATTTTTCCAATCATCCGACAAATGATTTATGATTTCAACAATCCTATTTTTGAGCTTCACCAGTTCCACTGCCACCAATGCGAAACCTCCGGTATTTGCCCGATGTGCCAACTGGTTAATGTTGTTGGCTTCCCCTACCAGTTTGCGGATAGCATCTGCATCCTGCCTGCTCAGCCGGGGTATGACCTCTGCCGAAATAACTGCTTGCCGAACATATTCACTGATGCGCAACCCGGCTTCCCCGGCTCGCTTCCTGATAGCGTAATACTGCAACTCAGTCAGCTTCGTACTGACTACCTTTTTCTGCTTTTCCGTCCGTTTCTTTGCCGGACGACCGCCCGGCTTGTCCTGTATCTTTTTCATGCCTTTTTACTTTTAAATGATGTCTTAGAAATTGCGACCAACGGGAGCGGTTTCCTTTGCGGTGAGCAAAGCAAGGTGGTTTCGGTCTACCGAAACATAACCTTGCTCTCCCTATGAAACCGCCAGCCGCTGGCAATCCTGCCGGATTAAATGCCCCTGCCCTTCTTTTGTCTTGGGGCGGCACGTTGTTCGGTTTTCTGCTTCCTGCCGCACAAGTAATCGTTCAAGTCCGAATACCCTCTGTAATTGTGCGAGAAGTCACGCACACGGTAGGAGTATTCCAATTCGATAGCCCGTGTCGCCTTATACCCTGTCTCATCATTGTCAAGCATACAGTGGATACGTTCATACGGGTATAGCACGTCAATGGCTTTTGGCACGTTGACAGTCGAGTTAAGAATAACATAGTCCTGCCTGTCAAGGTCGGGCATGGTCGGACAGTTCTTCATCCGGAGCGTGAGGAAAGAAAGATAATCCATAAAGCCCTCAAATACCAAACATTTCTCTCTCGGCTCTCCCTGCTGCCGTATATGGGTAATGTCTTTCGGGGCGATACACCCTTTGAAAAAGGAATTGCGAACCTCGTAACCTCCTGCCATATTCGGGAAACCGATAGCAAAGAACGGTCTGCCGTTATTGGTAAAATGAAGTTCCTTACATTCTCTTTTTGCCAGTTCGATATTGATACCCCGCCCCTCCAAGTAACGGAGCAATGCCGGATGGGTCAAGTCACGGACTTCCAAATGTTGGAAACTCGGCTCTGTCCTATGCTGGGGAAAAGAAAAACTGACCGGATGAACGTTTGGTGTCTGCTCTTCTATCCTCTTTAAAAGGTAGGGAAGACTGTCGGAAAAATAAAGTTCCTTTGCCAGAGCGATGATGTTGCCGCCTTTTCCTGCGCGTAGGCTCGGTACAAGACGCCTTGCCGCCTTTCGGCAGTAGGTTTCCTCATACCTGCCCCCAAACCGTACTTGCATGTCTCCACGCATACGGCTCTCCATTGATAACATGACTTTATCCTGCATGGCTCTGTATTTTTGCATTACAACTTGTGCATACGACCAAAGTCTTTCGATGTTTTGCGAGCATCAGTTTTTCCCATTCCGTATCTCCTTTCAGATGATTCAGATTTCTTGCATGATGCATTACAACAGGACCGACTTTCCCACACAACTCACACACCTCGGATTTTAACCTTTCAACCAGCGTTGGTTGTGGTACTGTGATTATATATGGGATATTGTCCACATCTGCGAAAGACGATGGCAGTTTGCGTTTGAAACCTTCATTGTAGAATACTCTGTAACGTAGTTTACCTTTTGCATCGTGATACGGAACAATGATGTCATTTCCTTTTTTGTATTTGTCAATGACCTTACTGATTGAACTGTTTGTTTTTGCTGCAATGGTATGATACATACTGTATTCCATAATGTAGCCAAATTTAGAAGCTGCATACGAGACGTTATTGGCTATACTGTAATAGTTGTAGAATCCTCTGATTTCAGAGTTGTACCGTGCTACTATGTCTTCTATTTTCTTTTTCATCAGTTTGCCCCTCAATTTAGGAAACCACGTTTGAACCCCGTTTTCCATCTTATATTTAATGGCTTCATAGTGTTCCAATCTGTTTTTTACAGTTTCTGTGGCTACCTTGAGGACAACTGTACCATTGAAACTTCGGACTGGTACATTAAACTTGTTACGTTTGGTTACGTCAGTTTTACGGACTAAGACTTCATATCCGAGAAATTTTGCAGGCTTTTGAGCGTTTGTTATCAAAGTCTTTTCTTGCGACATTTCCAAATGCAGACATTCTTGCATATATTGAGTTATGTCAGACTTGATTTTGATACAGTCCGCCTTGCTACCAATAACACCGATTAAAAAATCATCGGCGTATCTCGTGTATTTCAGTCTTTTATAGGTGTCGTCCATATAATCCCTACATGTAACCTTTAGCCGTTCACGTCTAAGTTTCTCATATTTGTCTTTAAGTTGTTTCGCACTTTCGGCATCTTTCGCACTTTCAATCTCAGCTTTCAGTTTGTATATCTGTTCGCTGAGTCTTGAATACTCCTTTGTTAGATGTCTTTCTTTTCCCTTGTTGAAATTACGGGTATATTCTTCCATGTACTTATCGAAACAGTCAAGATAGATATTTGCCAATATAGGACTTATTATACCTCCTTGCGGTGTTCCCGAAAAGGTGTTATGGTATTCCCAATTTTCAATGTAACCAGCATTCAAGAACTTACGGATGAGTCTGAGAAATCTTTCGTCAGAGATTCTTTTCCTCAGAATTCCTATCAATACATTGTGGTCGATGTTGTCGAAGAATCCTTTGATGTCTCCCTCTATGAACCACTTTGTACTTTTGAATGTTTTTTGTATGCGGGTTAAGGCGGTATGGCAGCTTCTGTTAGGTCTAAATCCATGTGAAGAATCTTCAAACACTTCTTCATAAATAGCTTCGAGAATTGTCCGTACTACCTCCTGCACAAGCTTATCCTCAAAGGAGGGTATGCCAAGCGGTCTTTTCTTGCCGTTTTTCTTGGGTATATACTTTCTCCTTGCCGGATCCGGTTTGTAAGATTCATCCTTTAGGGATGCGATGATGCGGCTTATTCTTTGAGTGCTCATTTGGTCTATTGTTTTACCGTCAGAGCCGGGTGTCATATTTCCCGGCTTTGCATAGATGCGTTGGTAAGCCATATAGAACATTTCCACGTTGTACAAAATGCGATACAATCTTTCGAACTTGTAATCCGAAACTTTGCCATGCTTGTTTAAAGCTTTTAATACTTGCTCTGGACTTCTCATAATGTCTCACACATTTTCCGTTGTTTGTATTAAGTTATCTAACTGCTTCCCTTCGCCATGTACAAGGCTTTCCCTTGCTCGGACTACTACGGAAGCTCCGTTCCCATGTCAGATATTCAGAGCCTATGCTCATAGCTTTTCAGCATTCTGATTTAGGGAATCCCCATTTGCTTTCACAATAACTATTTGGCGTGACTGACTGTCGGATGCGACTTACGTTCTGTATCCGCTTATTGCGGTTGCTCAGAAGCCAGTTCTTGCCCTGTTGTAATTTCGGTTTACATAGGGTGCTTCTGCCCGACATTTCAATTACCTTACGTCGGGGCTGGTACAGGTGCCGCAGAACTATCGTTCAACCAATCAGGCTTCATCCTTGTGTCTGTCTTTTCCTCTTGCCATACAGTCGCAGCGTGGTAATTGGCTGACTAATGACTTTACTGACATGCTTCTGTCACCTTTGGGTTTCCCCTCCAGCTAAGTCGTTGAGGATAGGCCTATTTGAACTCTAACCTAATCTCTTGCCAAAGAGATATTTATTGTGTAGCCTATATGGGCGCATCAAAGTCATACCAAAGATTGCGGTCTGTATTCACCTTAAAGGACGCTTCGTGTTCCTCCCTTAACGGTGATTTGTACCATAAGCCGTTACCCTGCCGCTTGACGGGCGAATAACCTAAACTGTGCAGATAGTCTGCAATGGATATTTGTTTCACATCTTCGATGTTCATAATATTTTCTTTTTGGGGATTAAAAAAATAGTTGAAAAGTGCGCCAGTCCTGTTTAGTCCGTCATATATATACCCGTACCATACTAAACCTGCCTGCTGTCGATACCGGGAAACAGACAGTCCGTTCCGCTTATATATACACCCGGACTAAACCAAACCGACTTTTAATAATGAAAATCGGGATTGTAGCGATAGCCCTTACCCTCTTTCACAATCATGCGCTTGTTCACAAGGAACTTGTTAAGCGACACAAGGACATTGCGTCCACGCTCATAACCTATACTTGCGTAACCTTGTTTCAATGCCGCTATCACATTGGAATAGCCTTGTACAACCTGCTTGCCGAAACCGCTCTCCAATGCTTCCCGGTGCTGCTGTTCCGTCAGCTCTGTAAGCGGAAAGTTCCTGTCTTGTTTGGGTTGCTGGAATACATAACCGTCCATGACTTCGGGCAAAGCGTTGTCATTGATGCGAAATGCGAACGGGTCAAACTCACGGTCACGTATATGCATCGCCTTTACTTCGCTTATATTGCCGTCCTGCGTGCTTTTCGTGATTTGCAGGACGGTTTCAGCTTTGTTGTTCAGCTCTGTACCAATATGTCCTCTTGTGTTATCATCCCCCTTGTTCAAATGCAGTACGGTGTGGATATGCAGGTTATATCCACTTGACCAGCGCATCAAAAGGTTGATTAGGTCGGTCGATTCGCTCGGACTGTTGATGTCGTACATCAAATCACGGATTCCGTCAATAATGAGCAACCCCACATCGGGCATATTCTCCAACATATAGCCAATTATCTGCTTACGCTTGTCGGGGGTATGTTCTCTTAACACAATGAAAACAAAATCGTCCACATCCTTATCGGTCGGCAGTCCGGCAAGGCGCAAAATACGTTCCATGACCTTATGGCAATGGTACTTGCTCTGCTCGGTATCAACATAGAGAATTTTGCGCTTGTTCGGTGGCAGATATGCCGAATACTTCAGAACCTCGTCATTCTTCAATGCAGCCGCAACAATGGCGGAAATGTTGAATGTCTTTTTGCTCTTGGCTTTGCCTGTGGATGCGCTGAAATTGCCCAATGTGCCGATAGTAGAACCGTTAACCCAAAGAATTTCGGGCGGTACTTCATAAGTGTCCGTCACCTTTAGACAAATGGTTTTCCAAAGGGCTGCAAAATCTTCTTTCGTCATGGCTGTGCCTTGTCCGATTTCCTCTTTCTTCTTGTTTTCCATAGCCATTATTTCTTTAGAGGACGGTTAAGGATATACTTCTGCGCTTCCTGCTCTATCTGCGCCTGCGTCTTCACCGGGTTCTGGCGCAACCATGCTTCCAGTTCAGCTTTTTCAAAATAAAGCATTTTGCCCTGCGGCTTATAATGGGGTATCAAGTTACCCGAAGTCAGCTTGTACAGGTAACTTTTAGAAAGGTTCAAGAACCTGCTCGCTTCATCGAAGCTAAGCACATTCTTCGAAAGGAACACTAAATTTTCGAGTTCTGCAACTCGCTTCTCAATACTTGTTTCCATATAACAAAAGTATTTGCGTTAGACAATATGGAGTGCATGCCCTCCGGTTTCTTGTAATCGATTACGGGGGCAAAAGTATTGAGGAATAGCTTGATAGCGGATTAAGCTATGTTTGAGGTATTAACCTATTCTTAAAGTTTTTTCAGTTGTTTGATATAATTGCTGATGGTTACATAATCTTTTTCATGCTCCACCCCTTTTACATAATTGGCGGCTGTGGCTAAATCACCTTGATTCAGATATTTATCTTTCTTTATATTCTTCGTAACAAACAACTTATTCCTTGCTATGACAGATTGCCAATTAGGTGTTATCAAACCACGATTGCTTAACTCCGAAAAAAGAAAAGCGACTAGCCTGTTGTTATTAGACCTAAATATAACTTTAGGCTTACAAGAAAGTATTGCTTTCAAATCTTCAAAAGTCATAAGAGCATTGAAAATTTCCACTTCATTGATACAATCCACCAACAATGCTATTTGTCTGTCGTTTAAAATAGACTTGAACGGATTTTCTGTTTCAGCAACATGAGGAATAATTTTAGGCTCTTGGCATTTATCTTGAATTGGTTGCAGTTCTTCCTGTTCTTGTTGGAGTTGCATTTCCGCTTGTACCTTACTTTCTTTCTTCTTTCGCAAGTATTCTGAATATCGTTCCAACACAACAGCTTTGACTACCACTGAAAAATAAGGCAGTTCCTCATCATAAACCGTATTATCTTGTTCATACCGGGAATAATCAAATGAAAGTGGATTAAACGACATATATTTTCTTTTCTCATCAGATTTCAAGGATTCATAAAAACCACTTTCCCAAAAGAAATCAGACACAGAATAAAAGTATTGAATGTCATTCAACACAGAATAACGAATATATAACTGCACCAGTTCATCAGCGGTGCGAACGTATTCCTGCTGTTCCAGCTTATCTGCCTGCTCTTCGTCAAAATATAAAGACTTAGAAGCAATGCCATCTATCATAACTTGGCTGGCATGATTGATGCAACGGTTAAATATGCCTTGTATATGGTCGAATTTTATTTTCAGTTCTCTTTCTGTCATAATATCCTATATTTCAGTTAGTAGGAACAAAGATATATTTTTCCGACTAAACAAAGGCAAAAAAAGAAAGAAAGTACGGTTATATCACAATCCCCATACTTTCTTTTTAAATCAATCTGTCAAATTCGGTATCAAGCTTATAGCTTCTTCTTTTTTCTTATCGACAATCTTCGCATAAATTTGAGTTGTGGCAATATTTTTATGTCCCAACAATTTACTTACCGTGTACAAATCAGCCCCTAATGTAAGCATCATAGTAGCATGTGTATGCCGGGCAACGTGAAACGAGATATGCTTAATAACCCCTGCGTCTTTCGCCCATTTTTGAAGTATTTTATTTATAGTTCCCTCATGCGTCAAAGGAAAAATCAAACCATCGCCTTTTGCTTCATTTTGCTGCGGCAACCACTTTAACGCTTCATCGGATATAGGCAGATAAAGCGGTTCTTTTGTTTTCTGCATCTTTATTTCAATTCTAATTCTTTCACCGCTTTTCTGCAAATCGCTCCACTTCAATTTTCTTATATCGCTTACACGCAACCCACACAAACAACTGAAAAGAAAAGCTTGTTTCATTATCTCATACTTGCACTCTGTCCCGATAAGCCGCTTCAACTCCTCTATTGTCAAATACTCCCTGCGGCTGACTTCCGATTTTACCTTACTGGCAAAATCAAACTCTTTCGTTGGATTAACCGTAATAATCCCCTCTTTATAGGCTCTATTTATAGCGGTACGCAGCACTCCATAATAAGCAATAACGGAATTATTACTTAATACGCCTCCAGCTTTTAACAAACCAAACTTACTTGCTTTCTTCGCTTGTTTCAAGAAATCCACAAAGCTATTTAAGAAGTCCTTATCTATATCACGAAAAGCGATATAATCCCCTCTGAACAACTTTAGTTCACGGATGGCATTACCAATAGTCTTTTCGTAATTCAAACTGCCACGTTCTTTAGATTGGCTTCTCATGTTCATTAAATAATCAATCACATTCGCCTTTGACTTGTTAGTGTTCTGAAAGCCGTGTGCATCATTTTGCAACTCTACTATCCGTTTGCTTTGAATGGCTTTTGCAAGAGCCAACGTAGCTTCGTTCTTCGCCTTATCCTCTCTTGTCTTTTCGGGTATAAGGTATAACTTCAAAAATTCATACTGTCGTTTACCGCCAACATAATTTTCTTTTCTAATAATATCACCTGTATAGTAATCCAAATAAATAGACTGGTTACCATTAGCAAGCTGCTTGAATCTAATCCTTACGGGTTCTTTCAATTTAACTTCTTGTTTTTTCTTCGCCATAATTATGTTCTTATTTTGTTACCGATGCAAATATAACTATTTGTTTTGTTACTCCAACGAATACGAGTAACAAAATAGTAACAAAATAAACGCATTTATTAGATTAAACAAGAAAACAAGGGAAATAAAGGAAATTACACTAAATAAATATAAAACACTCAATATCAATATCTTATATTTAATATTTCATCTCATTTTTTCTTTTCTTCCATAACTGATAACTATTGATGATGTTTTGCCACAGGACATAGCTTCCCGGGCCAACAGAAGACAAGGGGTTCAAATAGGTGTAAGACATCCAGATCGCTAACACGGTATTTTTTTGTCCCAAGGCTTGTCCGGCGCTAATACGGTCATTGTATTTCGTGCCGATGCGCTTTCCCCAATAAAACTGTGCGATACAGGTTATCAAGCCGCCTAAAGCGATCAGGATTTCTACATAAATCTCCGCCTCGCTATTAACCAAGGATTTCACGGTCTGCCCGGTCACGATAGCTAGAGCGACGGCCCAGAGGTAAAAGGCCATGTCTCGAAGCCCCGCAAGGAAGCGATGGATAGGTGGTATGAATCTACGCAAGAACAAAGCGAGGAAAAACGGGAATAACAGCAATGGGAAGACTTTTCCCAAGATCTTCAAGAATGCGGCGAAGAAAGTAATCTCGGCATGCGGTTCCACTAATGGGAAGACCAGCGGCACGACAATCGCTGCCAATAGATTCGATAATAAGGTATAAGTAGTCAGACTAGAGGCGCTTCCCCCTAATTTACCCGTAATCACGGCGGCCGCCGTAGCGGTTGGGCAAATCAGGCAGACCATCGCTCCCTCGAACACATCCCGGTATTCCTCTCTCATTGGCAGCCAGAGCAATAAGGCGGCAAGCACCAAACTGGAAACCGCTTGGATAAGCAATAGCCAACCATGCCAAGGGCTGGGCATCAATTCCCGGACAGAGATCTTACAGAAGGTCAGGAGCAGCTGGGCAAAAATCAAAAAGGGCGTCAGATACGCTATTAAAGTGTACATGAACGGCTTTGTAGGCTCCAGAAAAGTAACATTGGCGAAAACAAAATACCCTATCGCACCCGCTAACATGGAGATAGGGAGTGTCCATGTCTTGAAGAATTTCAACATAACGCCTATTCTTTTAATTCGGGATGCAAAATAACATCTTTCCACCGAAAGAGGCAAGAGAAACGGGGATTAATTAGGGATAAAGAGAGACGGGGCATGCCCCGTCTCTACATTAGATATTCTTACAGCTTACTTTTAATGTCCTTATCCCGTAACGAGGGATAGAGAGACGCATTGAACTGGCGCCTTTCTTCTCGGTGACGGTTAAGTCCTCAACCAGACGGTTATCCAATTCCACCAAGCTCGCTTTCACGTCTTGTCCTTGGAAGGTTATCGTTTTAGGGGAGGCATCGCTTTGGGCATTGAATAGGCGGATGTAAAGGTCATTACCTTTATAGACCATGGAGACCAACTCGTAGGCATTATTCTCTATCCGGAAAAGGGAACCGGATGTCAAGGTAGCATCGCCACCCAAGGTTGCGACCAAAGGCTCATTGCGTCGTTCGCTTTGTGTCCAAATACGGCTTTTCTCCCAAGTTCCGGCATGAGGGATCAAGGCATACGAGATCTCGGTCGGACGGTCTATGATATAATCCCGGCCCCACAAGCCTTTACCGGCGTATTGTACGTTCAAGGCCAATGGGAAATCCTTACCATGCGCATAGCTGGTCGTATGATCCGTGAATAATGACAGACCGCAAGAGTTATCCTTGCTCGCTACATCCACCCAATTCAAAATGATATTATGCTTGATGCTATCCCAACGATTGAAAAAGGTATTCTCCAACCGGCTCTCGCAAACATCGAACGGAGCGTCCTTATAAATCTGTTGGTTGGCGATCTGGGTAGGCAGATACACCAAAAGTTTGTAACGGTCGTCATAAAATGCCTTACGGGGATTATCCGCACGGAATTCGATACCCGGCTCACCAATGCGAGGGTTTCCTGTCCAATCCAGTTTAACACTCATATCGATGCGAGGCTCTCCCTGCGTTAACCGGATCGTTTGGGTAAATGAATACTTTCCGATCTTGCCTTTCACAGCTACCTTCACGAATAAGGGCCCTTGCTCCAACACGCTCACCTCAGCCGGTTGATCCATACTGGAAAGGAAACCGCCCTCATCGATAAAATATCCCCGAAGCTCATTGAACCCACGTTCATTCCGGTTATCCACGAATTCCTTGCCTCGTACGGCTTTCGCTTTCAAGCTTTCTATTACACCTCCTTTAGAGGGGTTTAGCACCAAGGTGTATAAATCACTTTCCATGCGAAACGTACCGTCTTTCTGTCTCTCAGCCTTCAAGGTTCCAGACTGTTTATCCTCTGCCTTCCGGATCGCATAAGAGGCATAACCGGCTGAGGGGACTTGCGCACGAAACAAGAGTTTTGAAATGCCGTCTTCCGTCAACCATTGAGCCGGTTGTTTCTTTCCTTGCTTATCAAGAACCACCCAATCCGAGTTTCTCCATGAGACGGGAACTTCCACCGCCACCAATTCATTCCGGTCGGTAGCCAAGGTATTATATACGTACACCGTGGATTCACCTTCCTTTTCTTTCAATAAGGACAAGGCGTTATCAATTATCTGACGGCTGTTTTGATTGGTCACCCCAGTCCAATCCGTAACCGTCTCCGCCCATGTCTTTTTCCCTTGTAGTTGATTGTAAGGAACGATCCAGCAATCATGATGCTGCGACAATAAAAGCGTGCGCCATCCCTCATCGATACGTTCGGTCGGCCATTCCATGCCTTTGTATAAGCGAGCGTAAGCCGCCATTTTCTCCGCACGCACGATAGCGTTCTCGGCTACCCGTACCTCTCCGGCCAAACGCTGCATGACCTGCGTTCCCCACATCAAGCCACCTAGGACATCCTCTTGCGAGAAATACCAATCATCCTGAGTAGTCCCGACGGAACAGTCTTGGATGTAATTCCGCCAAGTCTTATAGGCGGTCGGCGTATAATAGCCCGTCGTATCCTGTCCCAGCCAAGGGCCTTTATCCCAGCCATGGCTCCATGCAGCGTCTTGTATACACATTCCGACCGGGTGCTGGATACCGGTATCCAAACATTTATGGATGTAGTCCTTCGTATTGAACCACGAGATGGATTGCCAGCAAGAGCCGGGTTGTAAATCCTCGCAGGCGTAACGGGGTACGGTGGTCAGTCTCGTACCATCCGGCCCTACCCAATTCACCAACTCACCTCCGTAAGCGCTTACGTAGCCACCCCACATCGTATTCGGGTTCTTAGTAGAGGCATATGAGAAGCCGAATGACTTCAATATATACGGCAGGCAACTGGTAAAGCAAGGCTCTTCCGCCGAATAGGTGGTAAATACCGCCTCGGGGAAATGTTTCCGGATCAGCCGCATTCCATATTCGAATTGGCGGATAGCGCTCTCGCCGGATGTTCCGAAGAAATAACTTTGGGCATAGGTCGGGTTTACATACTCGATCCGCCCGCTCTCCACGGATTGATCCTTAAATAAACGCTTGAAAGCCTCGTAACCTTCAGGGTCTCGTTGCCGTACGACTTCCCATGATTCAGGCTCGATCTCGATATTGATATTCCAGTTGGGATTCTGCCTTAATTTCTGGGCGATAAAGGCGGTCTGTCCCACCGGGTAATGCCCGTAGATACCGCCATGATAGCCATCGATGAAATAGGCTTGTTGGGCATCCGCCCAACCGGCCAACAAGAATTGGCTTAATACGAATATCGCTAGTTTCTTTTTCATATAACTATGTACTATTAATTCACATTTAGAATACTTCCAGTCGGTGGGAGACGGGGCACGCCCCGTCTCTACAAGTCTGTAAATTTCTTGATCTCTATTCGCAAGGGGATTGGTTTATTTTGCTCATAGATCCGGTCGACCAGATTCTGTTGCTCATTCACGCAATCCTCACGAATCCCCTTGTGCATGTATTGTAGCCAAAGGTCGCCGTTCCATTGCAAGAAGATGTCGTGGGGACGGTATTTGCGCAAGGTGTCCACGGCAGCCTCGTCGCAGGCCCAAAGCATGCCCGTCTTCCGCATCAAGTTATATTCCACCCAATAAAATTCACGCATCTTACGCTCTTTCAACCAGCGTTCCTCGTTCATCTGGCGGATCTTCATCGCTTGTTTATACTGCGGGGTATTCTGAAGAAGAGCCATATTGATGCCTCGCTCCAACTCCCTCGCCGTAAAACGACCGATAAACTCCCCACCGATCGTCAACCCGTAATATCCATCCGACAAACCGCTCACGGACAATCCCTCATAATTCATCTCATCCATAAAAGAGATAACACTCAAGGCATCTGCCTGTGTATGTTTCTCATTATCATAATAAGAGGTATCGATAGGATACGGAAGCGATTTCGCCTCGTACGTAAAAGTAAGGTTATCCGAGGAAACAGACAAATCCGAGACACGGCAATTATCCGAGCGAGTCACCTTTTTCCCCGCTCCGTCTATCCGGATATCGGCTACCGGCTTACCGGCCAAGCCTTGCGCCTTCAAGAAGAGATAAGCCATGACCAGATGCCCGTCCGTAGAGGGATGTATACGATCCTTCCCGCACAAGGTATACATGGAATCCGCCGCTTGCTCCCATTGGTTGATCGCTACCATCGGGCGGTTGAAATCCACGAATCCCCATTGATTCTCCCGGGCACGGGCATTCAGGAAATCCACGATCTCCAAGATCGACGTATTCTTCCCCGGGAAAGCGACCTTATTGAAACGGGAAGTCTCGTCATAAGGAGAACTTCCGATCAAGATTTTCCTCACCTCCGGATACTTCTTATAGACCTCCTCGATAAGAGCATAATCCCGACAAGCTTTCTCTACCCGGTTCCGGGCGATCGTATCGGCCCCCGGCTTCCGAAAATCCATATAGCCGACATCGTTCATGCCAAAAGATAGCGTCACCACTGTAGGCTCATGTTCGAAAACCTTATCCAACCGCTGGTAAATCATCTCAGCTACATCCCCACCTACTCCCTCGTTAAAGATATCGATGCGTTGATCCGGGAAACGGGTCATATAGTACAGCCAGATATATGAATGATAATGACCACCGCAAGTAATGCTGTTTCCCACGAAGGCGATCCGATCTCCTTTCTGAAACGGAGCTATCGACTGAGCATATACTCCTGCAAGACCTGATAAAAGCAAACAGACAAACAAAACATATCTTTTCATCTCTAATTTCTCTCTTCTCTAATTTTCTGTGATGAATAATATATACCGTGTTAAAAAATATTACTATCAATAGTAATCGTATTTATCATGGATAATAATCCGGATTACTACGGATAGTAATATCCTCCCACACACCTCTAGTCTAGAGAATCGCCCGCTTACTTTTAGCGAACGACATCCTCACCGAGCAGAGGGTTCAGTTCTTTCTCACGCAAAGGTACCGGGAAAACCAAATCCGATTCTTTAAACGGATACGTATGATTAACCGCCTGATAGCCGAATAAATCAACCATTTGCTTCGATACCGGATCAAACGCACGGTGAGTACGCAACATATCATACCATCCTGTAAACTCATAACAGAGTTCCCACGCACGCTCTTTCAATACTTGATCAACCGTGATCGAAGTTGGTCTCGCCTCATCAGGCAACGCACGGTGACGAACTTGGAAATAAGCATCTACCGCCGTAGCGTCAGAAGTAGATCCTCCATCCAAGGTAGCTTTTGCCTCCGCACACATTAATAGAACATCCGCATAACGGTAAACCGGGATATTCGCCCCGCTCTTTCCTGTAGATTCCGCATTCTCATCCCAATATTTGCATAGATAAGGAACATCCAAAGTAATCGTTGTCTCCGGATCACCATATTTGGGTTTAGAAGTATAGAAAAACTCCTCATTCCGTTTACGAATATCTTGGTCATCATAACTTTCATAAAACTCTTTACGAGGAGCCAAACCACCCCCATAAGCCGGAGTAATGGAAATCGGTTGTTCCGGATAAGGCAAAAGGCCAAAATGGAAAGGAGCCCCGGCATCTTGCGCCTCACGCTGGATCATAAAAATATGCTCACCACTATTTTCGTTCTCTAACGCACGTAAATCCTTATAATCAGCGAACAAGCTAAAGGCTCCACTGTCAATAACCTCCTTGGCTTTCTCGTAAGCCAATTGATAATACTCATTTCCTTTTTGAAGCGGATAACCTGCCATTGTCAAATAAACCTTGGCTAAAAGGGTTTTGATCGCTCCCATAGAGACATGGCCTGTTTTATCACTCCAATCCAAACCGGACTGCTCCGCCTTTTTCAAGTCTTCCACGATCTGGTTATAAATATCTTCCTTAGGAGACCTTGGAATCTTCACCGTATTCAAGTCTACCGTAGGTTCCGTCTTCAACGGGATATCCCCGAATAATTGTACCCCTTGAAAATAGTAATACGCCCGCAAGAAATAAGCCTCTCCCAGATACTTCGCTTTCTGGCTCTCGCTAATAATATCCGTAGCGGAAACATTTTGAATCACGCTATTACAATTTTCCAAAGGAAAGAAAGTAGCCTTCCAGAAGTTACGAATAATGCCGTTACTCTCTTCCAAACCGGAAAGCAACAAGAACTGGTTCTGCTCATTACCGGCCGCACGAGGACGATAACTAGTACCTACAAGATATTCCAAGTTAAAAAGGTGAACTGTGGCAATCTCGAGGTCGGAACTCAACAGATCATCAAGCCCGTCATAAGTGCCATCCACAGCCGCCTTTATCTGGTTCTCTGTCGTATAATATTCAGAAGGACTCAAGAAGGTTTTCGGGTCTTCCTCTAAAAAATTCGTACAGGATGTAAAAGCCATTGTCGCCGAAAGCAAGCCACACATCCATACATGCGCTTTATTTTTCATATCTTAGTTTTTTACGAAGTAAAGATTAAACAATTAGAAATTAACACCTAAAGTAAATGAATACGTACGAGGTTTGGGATAGGTATAAAAATCCACTCCTTGCTCAAATACAGCATCATAACTCGTCACCTCCGGATCACTACCAGAATAGTTCGTAATCAAGAACGCATTCTCCACATTGAATCCCAAGGATAAACTCTTGATGTGAGCGGCAGAAAGCATACGGGAACTAAAGTCATATTTCAAGCCGATATTACGTAAACGCAAGAACGAACCCGGCTCACAACTCCAAGAATCTACGTCATTCTCATATCCATCTCCCGGAAGGCGCAAGCTAGGCACCATCGTGTTTTGGTTTTCCGGCGTCCAAGCGTTCACCGGAATGTCCGCATAAGCATTGGAGAATGTCACACGGTTACCCATCAACTGGCGAGTGAAGTTAATCAACTTATTACCATACACCCATTGTAAATCAAACATAAACGTGAAGCCTTTCCACGAGAATGTATTTGTCATATTCATCTCGAATTTAGGAGCGCCATTTCCGATATAGTCTTGGTCTTCACCATCCTTCATTCCATTACCATTTTTGTCCCAATACTTGATATCGCCGGGTTTCTTATTATATTTAGCGGCTTCTTCCGCCTCATCGGTTCCCCATGTACCTAGGCGAACATAGCCGTAAAGGGCATTTAAAGGATGTCCCTCTTCAATACGTCCTCCCCATTTACCAATGATATTATCATTTATATCCAGTACCATCGATCGGTTCATCGTATAATTCCAAGAGGTAGTCCATAAGAAATCACGGCTTTGGATATTGCGTGTATTCAAGCTCATCTCAAGACCTTGATTACGGATCTTACCCAGATTTGTCATAGTTTTCTCATATCCCGAGTTAGAAGGCAATTGTAGCTCATACAATAAATCAGTCGTAATCTTATGATAATAATCCGCCATAAACTCGATACGCCCATTAAAGAAACTCAAATCGATACCCGCATCAAGTTGTCTGGATTTCTCCCAGCGTAAATCCGGATTTGCCATACTTTTCAACGTAACGATCGTCGTCATATCCTTGCCAAAAGGAAGGCGTTTATTCTCATAACGTGCCATAGACGCATAATCACCGATTTCCGCGTTACCCACCGTACCGTAGCTCAAACGGACTTTCATATCATCAATCACCTTTTTTGCGTTCTCGAAGAAATTCTCATTGGATACACGCCAAGCGGCCGAGAATGAAGGAAAGAAACCATATTGGTTATTCAAGCCAAAACGAGAAGAACCATCCTCACGGAAAGAAGCGCCCAATAAGTAACGATTGTCAAAATTATAGTTGATACGGGCATAGTAAGAATTCATTTTATTATCCGTATAGTCTGAGCCAACCTTAGAACGTACGGTGCCGACTCCCATATTATTGTACTCAAAATAATCATCGAAGAAATTCTCGGCCCCTAGCTCGCTTTTCTCTGTTTTTGAGTAATACCAACTGGCTCCCGCTACGACATTCAAGTTATGCTTATTCCAGCTTTTATCAAAAGTCAAGTAGTCCTCATTCGTCCACGACATCGTATTTCGATGTGCTTTCTCCGCTTTACCCTTTTGAGTATCTCCATAGCCGAATAAGGTACTCGGGTTATAAGATGAATTGATATAAGAACCATCCTGGCGGCTGAAGCTAGTCGTTAACTTTAACCAAGAGGTAATCTTAAACGTACCAATCACGTTAGCCAACGTGTACTGATTCTTATCGATATTCTTACGTTCCTTTAAAATCCTCACGGGATTCTCCGTATCTTCCGCACCTGGATAATCTCCTTTACGGGAATAGGTACCATCCTCATATTGAACCGGAAGGAACGGTAATGCTTCCAATGTATACCGAGAGATCGCATTCTCCGAGTTTCGGGCATTACTAGATCCAACATTCAACATGGCCTGTAAATGGAACCATTCTTTCAAATCCCATCCGACATTGATAAATGCGTTTAACTGACGTTTATAGGTCTCCAACATTATACCTTGATTATCTTTGTAACTTACATTCGCCACAGCGGTCAGCTTATCGCTTCCTCCAGAGAAACTAAGTGAATGCTGATGAGAAAAAGCCGTACGAGTCACGGCATCCTGCCAATCCGTATCATATTTCGGAGTCCCGTCCGGATTGAACAGGTCATTCTTATGCGTAAACATATTGCTCGGATCCAGATGGGGAGCGATACGTCCCGGTTGAGCCTCATAAGCACGCTTGAATACATCCAAAGCCTCTTCCGCATTTAAGACATCGACTTTACGAGCTAACGTTCCTGCTGACAGAACTGTATTATACGAGATATTCGTCGTATTTTTCTTACCTTCCTTTGTTGTTATCACCACAACGCCATTCGCACCTCTCGCACCATAAATAGAAGAGGAAGTAGCGTCTTTCAAGATATCGATAGACTGGACAATATTCGGATCAATCTGGTCCGGATCCACGCCAACCACACCATCGACCACATATAGCGGTGTATTAGAAGAATTCAAAGAACCGATACCACGGATTTTTATCGCAGGACTACCACCCGGCGCACCAGAATTCAAGGCGATATTAACACCAGCCACCTTTCCGGCCAATCCTTGGAATACGTTCGTGGCATTCGGACGCTCCAATAACTTCTCCGAGTCTACGGAACCCACTGATGTTGACAAGTTTCGTTTCAACATCGTACCATATCCAACGACAACGACCTCTTCAAGCGCCTTATAATCCTCGGCCAACTTCACGTTAAACAGTGTACGATTCCCGACCTCGATCTCTTGCTCCGCATAGCCGATATAGGAAAATGACAGGATATCGTTATTAGCCGCATCCAAGCTAAACTTTCCATCCAGATCCGTAACCGTACCGACCGTCGTACCCTTAATCACGACATTGGCCCCGATAACCGGTATGCCATCCGGATCCGTAACGGTACCGGAGATCTTTTTCTTTTGTTGCTGTACGGCGTCTTTCTTCAAGATCGTGATGTGCTTACCTGATATGCGGTAGGTCAGGTTCGTGTTTTTCAACAACTCATTCAACACGTCGGTGACTTGGCGATTCTTCACCTGTATATCCACCTGCTTACTATTATCGATATCCTCGCTCTTATAGAAAAACATGAACTCGGTCTGTTTCTCAATCTCCGAGACGACATCATAGAACGTCCCGTTCTTTACTTCTACCGTAACTTGAGCTTTTTGCGCATAGGTATCCGCCGAGACATGCAATATACCCAGTATTAAAAAAAGCAATGTGATCTTCATGATTGATTTAATTTTTTTAGGCAATAGCTCATCGCTATTCCAGACTTTTTCCATAAGTTTGTAATTATTTTTTATTAATGACTTACCTTGCTCGCTACTTTTTAGAGGACAGCGATAAAGGTGATTAAACGAATAATGAACGTCTAAGAATCGGGGGTGAGTGGTGTCAGTCCCGATTCTTTTTTGTGATCAGGTATTTGTCATAGGCAATTCGAATGTTTAAGGTTATACATCTATTATTTTGTTATTTGCTCCTCGCCGATATCAGGATATCTTTTCCGTCTTTCGTGAAAGTGAATTGTTTCTCCGAGTTAATAATATCTAGCACCTCTTGTATACCTTGATCCAAGGAGAAGGTTCCTGTGTAGCGGATGTTCCGCAGACTGTCATGCGCCAAGCGGATATTTACCCCATAGTAATTCTCCAGACGTTTTACGATAGAGACTAAGGTCTCATCCTTGAAACGATATTTCCCTCCTACCCAAGCGTTCGAGATCGAGGCATCTGTCTCTGACAAGAAAATAGAGCCGGTCCGGTTATCCGACCGGGCTTGTTGATTCGGCTTTAGCTTCATGCTACTCATTTTCCGTCCTTGAGCGTCAAAAGATTCCAACAGGATACTACCACTTAATAAGGTGGTGACGCTAAAGCGATCATCGTTGAAAGCCTGTATATTGAATGAGGTTCCGAGTACCGTGATTTGTTGGTTCTTTAGTTTTACGATGAAAGGTTTCGAATGATTCTTCGCAACCTCGAAATAGGCCTCACCCTCCAGATGAACCACACGCTCATCTCCATTAAAAGAGGTGGGGTATTTAAAACGGGTGGAGGCATTGAGTATGATCTTACTGCCGTCGGATAGCAATAGCGTGTTCGCACGTCCGCCTTTTTCCACTACGATCTCGTTATATTCCATATCGCCGGCATATAAACGATTGCTTATCCATTGATTCATACCCACACCTATTCCCATAGCGATTACGATAATCGCCGCATATCTCAAGAATGAAAGCCAGAACTGTTTGCCAAGGACCTTGGATTTCACAGATACGCCAGAGATCGCATCCAGCTTTCCAGCCATTCGCTCCCAACTACGCTCCACGGAATAATGGTTCAAGAACGCCACTTCTTTCCGAGTGTCAAAAAGCCCCTTAAGCTCAAAGAAGTGGGCTTTATTAGCGTCACTCTCATGAATCCAAGCATCCAACACTCGAAGTTCATCCTCTTGAATCTCGTTCTGCAAATAGCGTATGATCAGTTCTTCTATCGAATTATTAGATTCCATTTTCTGTTTCATTTATAATATATACGACCGGTTTCCTCTTTTTACTTACGTATTCTACCGTATTTTCATCTAAAAAATAAAACCAGTGCCAGAAGCGCCAACACATTCCGTATGATCTTCAATCCTTTATAGAGTTGCGCCTCTACCGTACGTTGAGAGATATTTAGCATTCCTGCGATCTCCACTGATTTCTTCCCGTCCACATAAGCCAACGTAAAAACCTCTCGGCATCTGTCCGGTAACTTGGCTATTTCCCGGTAAACGGAGTCCAGACGCTCTTTCTCCAGCTCCGCCGCATCCGACTGATTATAATAATCTATCTCCTCTATCTTTAGTCTACGAGCAACCTCATCCGCATAAGTCATTTCTATTGATTTATGCTTTAGGTAATCGAGGCAAGCATTTTGAACGGAACGGAATAGGTATGTCTTCAAGCCTTCTTCCACGGAATAAATCTCTTTCTTTTGCCAGATCTTGATGAATATATCATGCACTAAATCTTCCGCCGTATCGCTATCCACATATTTCGAGGCATAAAAGATCAGTCTGGGGGCATTCTCCAGATATAATAATTTAAATTTATCCAACTCATGGTTCTTAATAATATAGTCTTTCATGCTCAATGTGGACATTTCTTGTATTATATTAGACAGTTCAAGGCTTCTCCTTTATCTATATACGATCATAGAAACAGATCTACTTACGCCCACACGAAAAAAATAACACAAAAACAAAAAGCCCTATCCGAACTTAATCAGATAGGGCTTTCAGATTATTCTATCGCTAGATATTATCTCAACGGGATATATTGTACAAACGCCTCGATCGCCTCATAAGAAGCCAAACCTAATTGGCGATACAACTCCGCGGTAGCACGGTTGCGATCTTCGGCACGCTGCCAGAACAAACGCTCGTCGTCACCCAGATACGGAGCGCTCTCGGCCTGCGATTGATGCTTCAAAATAGCGTTACGTTTGAAGCGCAACTCCTCCGGACTGATAGGTACGGCCATCTCAATATGGTCCATTTCCCATTCTGCCCATGCGCCGCGATACATCCATACACGGCAGTTCTTCATCCATTCCTCGTCTTTCACCTCGTCGATAGCGGCCAGTACGGCATCCAGACAAACCTTGTGGGTTCCGTGCGGGTCAGCCAAGTCACCGGCGACAAACATTTGATCCGGCTTGATCTCGAGCAACAGGGCCTTTACGATATCCTTGTCGACCTCACTCAAATCATTCTTTTTCACTAATCCGGTCTCGTAGAACGGAAGATCCAAGAAATGAACATGATCGTCCTTCACGCCCGAGTAGCGGCAACCGTGACGGGCCTCCTCCCGACGGATCGTTCCTTTCATAAAGAGGACATCCTTCCGCTCCGGCTCGCCGTTCTCCACCTTCTCGTAACGCAGGTAGTTGATGATCTCGTTCGCCTTATCCTTCACGGCCGAGTCGGGAGAGTATTTCTCACATACATCACGCAAATACTCGCAATAACGGATTACCTCCTCGTCGCCTACGGCAATATTACCGGAAGTCTCGTAAGCCACATGCACATCATGATGCTGGTCGCACAAACGACGCAAGGTTCCGCCCATGGAGATCACGTCATCATCCGGGTGCGGACTGAATACGATCACTTTCTTCGGATACGGGTTAGCACGCTCCGGACGATTGGAATCGTCGGCGTTCGGCTTGCCACCCGGCCATCCGGTAATCGTATGCTGGATATCATTGAATATCTTGATATTTACGTTGTAAGCGGAACCATATAACGCCAATAGCTCACCCAATCCGTGCTCGCTATAATCCTTGTTTGTCAATTTCAAGATCGGTTTGTCCGTCAACTGACACAACCAAACGATCGCACGGCGGATCAACTTATTATCCCACTCGCAGCTAGTCACCAACCAAGGATGGCTGATACGAGTCAAGTCGTAAGCGGCGGAAAGATCGATCACGACCTTGGCGTTCGGATGATTCTGCAAATAGCTGGAAGGAACGGCATCGCTAACCTTGCCCTCAACGGTCTTAGCGACAATGCTAGCCTTATCCTCGCCCCAAGCCATCAAGATCACGCTGCGGGCGTTCATCATCGTAGAGATACCCATCGTGATGATACCTGCCGGGACATTCTCCTGCGAAGGGAACGTACGGGCAGCCTCCTTGCGAGAAGCGCCTTCCAACAAGACCATACGGGTACGCGAGCTGATCGTCGTTCCACCCACGTTGAACATGATATTGCTGGAGTTACCGATACCTAGCAACATGCAATCGATACCTCCCACGGATTGGATCGTCTCCTCATACTGGCGACAGAAATCTAGGATAGCGTCTTTCGGCATGCTTCCGTCCGGGCAATAGATATTCGCAGGATCGATATCGACCTGATCGAATAACTCCTCTTTTAAGCGAGCCAGATTTCCGGCGCTGGGATTAGCCAATGGATAGAACTCATATTCCACGAAAGCGATCACGTTGCGGAAACTTAATTTCTCCTCTTTATGCATACGGATCAACTCCTTGTAAACGCTTAGCGGAGAACGTCCGCCGGGTAAAGCGATCACGAAGGGCTTACCGATATCTTGTTTTTTACGGATTTGTGTTGCTATCTCTTTAGCGATAGCGAAAGAACCTTCCTCGGCCGATTCATAAATGTTTGTCGGAATCTTTTCCAAACGGGTTAAAACTGAATGCTCGAAAGCATTTTCCGGGCGATAATACCGCAACGGTATACGCGTCAGAGTAATTTGAGAACTAAGGTTCGTTTTCATGTTTAATTATTGATTTAGTATTACAATCTTACTTGAATCACAAATATATGAAATAAGTACTGATTTCGCCATACGTTGATAGAACAAATTTATTAGCCGAAAGGTTTGATCTATATCGCCTAAAAATAAAAAAGGACCGTCCCGGCCAGCCAAGACAGCCCCTCTCTTTATTATTAACGTGTTTAGACCAATGTATTTGTCTCTGGAACTAAGTTTCCCATGCTCCATACCGCACGCACGTTCAACTTACGATCCAAGATCACGATATCCGCATCCTTCCCTCTTTGCAAGGTTCCGGTGCGATCGCTTACCCCCATCAGGCGGGCCGGAGTCTCGGAAGCCATACGGACTGCATCGGCCAAAGGAATGTCAGCCTTCTGCACCATCGTACGTACCAGTACGTCCATCGTGGCGATACTTCCCACCAATGAAGAATGATCCGCCAACTTGCATACGCCATCCTCAATGATAATGCGGGGATCGGATAACGGCTTACCCTCGTTGGCTGCGCATGAGAGAGCGTCCGTAACCAAGCAAGTACGTTCCACTCCTTTCAGCTTATAGACCAATCGGAGGATCGTAGAGGGTAAATGACGCCCGTCAGCAATCACCTCTACCGTCATATCGTCCATCAAGAAAACACTTTCCACCGTTCCCTCGTACTTATATTCACGACGCTTATGGAAACCAGGCATGGCGTTATAGAAATGAGCCGCATGCGTGAAACCGGCATTGTAAGCGGTCTTAATATCATCAAACTCCGCTTCCGTATGCGAGATAGCGGATAGGATTCCCCTCGACTTCAAGTATTGGGCGAACTCAAGCGCACCCGGTATCTCCGGGCTGGAATCCCAGCGCTTGATGCAATCCGTGCGTTCCAATATCTCTTTATATTCTTTCGGGTCGGCGGGATTCTCCTTATCGATAAACAGGCTCGCCGCCATCTTCGGATTCAGATACGGTCCCTCGATATGCAATCCCAAGATAGGGCCGTCTTTTTTCCTCATCATCTCCTCGCATACGGCCACCGCCTTATCGATCACCCCGATTTCCGGAGCCAACACGGTAGGGAATATCGTCGTGGCCCCATGCTTCTGATGGGCAGCTACCGCACCGTGGAAAGCCTCTTCCGTACATTCGGAGAAGTCGAAGCCCCCACCGCCATGGATATTCATCGCCACGAAACCGGGAACGATCGACATTCCTTTCGCATCCACCACCTTGGCGCCAATCACCGCTAAATCGCTATTTGTAACCTCCAATATCTTCCCGTCGCTAATCAATACGGAACCATCCTTCATCCATCCTTGCGGCGTAAGGATATGGCCATTTATAATCTGTGTCAACATAATCGTTCTTGCTTAGAATAGTTTATTCGTACCTTCAACCAACTTACCCATCGCCCAGACCGCACGGACATTCAAGTCACGGTCCAACAAGACGATATCGGCGTCTTTGCCCCGCTGCAACGTTCCCTTGCGATCGGATACGCCCATGATACGGGCGGGAGTCTCCGAGGCCATACGCACGGCATCCTCCAAGGGGATCTCGGCCTTCTGCACCATCGTACGGATCAGGCGGTCCATCGTGGCGACACTACCCGCCAAGGCCGAGCGGTCGGCCAACTTACACACGCCATCCTCGATGATGACACGGGGATCGAAAGCGACTTGGCTATCACTGGCAGCGCAAGCCAAGGCATCCGTGATCAGACAAGTGCGTTCCACACCTTTTATCTTATAGACCAGACGAAGGATCGTAGGCGGCACATGGATACCATCGGCCACGACCTCGACGGTCATATCATCGAGTAGATAGATACTTTCCACCGTTCCCTCATACTTATACTCGCGGCGTTTATGGAAGCCCGGCATGGCGTTATAGAAATGGGTGGCGTGGGTATAACCTACCTCATAAGCGGTCAGGATATCCTCAAACTCGGCTTGGGTATGCCCTACCGAGGCGAGCACGCCTTTCGAGGTGATATATTTACCAAACTGCATCGCTCCCGGAAGTTCCGGAGCGGCATCCCAGCGCTTGATACAATGCGTTTCCTCCAGCAAAGGGATATATTCCTCGGGATCGGGATTCTTGATGTTCTCAGGGATTTGTCCACCAGCCATTTTCATATTGAAATAATGTCCTTCTAAGTGAAGCCCCAGAACCGGGCTATCTTTCTCGGCCATCAGTTTCTCGGTGGTCTCGGCGGCGGCACGGATCATCGGGATGGTAGAAGAGGATAAGGTGGGGAAGATACTGGTAGTACCGTGTTTCATGTGTGTGGCCACCGCCGCATGGAAAGCTTCCTCGGTGCCTTCCATAAAATCACGGCCTCCACCTCCGTGCACGTGAATTTCCACGCCTCCGGGGACGATGTACATACCTTTGGCGTCTATCAAGGTTGCCCCCACTACCGCTAAGTCGCAGTTTGTCACTTCTAAAATCTTCCCGTCGCTTATCAATACCGAGCCGTCTTTCAGCCAGCCTTGCGGGGTAAGAATCTTTCCATTAATGATCTGTGTTAACATGATATGTGTTTTAAGCTTTCGCGTTTCTTTGGATAGCAAAGTTAAGGACTTTCTTTTTAAAACGAGTAAGCTATTAGAGGTTATTTTCAAAGAATAATCAAAATGACACTTTGTAATCCGAACCTCCGGAGAATCGAATATTCCGGGCCCTAAGTACAGCTCGCCTCTAAATCCGAAAGAAAATTTCAGTAATCAACTAATGGCCAACACCATACCCCAAAACAGCCTTTTATTCTAGCGAAATCAATTCATCCTAATTCATATCAAAGGGAGAGATTGGTATCATTTATAGGGTTACAATACGGTTCTAGCAGGGTAAGAATGCCTATTCACAAGTAGTCATAACCCTATTCTTGAGTAGTCACGATGCCCAACGGCGGCATATGCGTCGGCCGATGGCAGTACTGGCGTAGCCCAATGCGGCCTATCACGCATGGGAAAAGGGATATTCTCCCTTTTAAAAGCCAGCTCTCGCACTCTCTCTTCCGCTATTTCGCATCATCAACGGCAAGCACTTGTCACGAAAACAGGAGTATTTGAATCAAAAAGATCAGATAAGCTGCCTTTCACTGGCTAGCAGCCTTTTCATGAATCCTGCGTATTCAACTCTTCCAACTCCATTGTCCGTTCGGTCCATAGATCCATCGCATCGGAAAGTTCTTTTTTTAGGGCAGAATATTCACCGTAGAGAGAAGCGTCGGAGGCACCTTCCGGCGTAGCCAGCTTCGCCTCGATAACGGCAATGCCATTCTCAAGCTCCGAGATACGGGCCTCGGCCTCGGCAACAGCTTTCTCCGCTTTCTTAATCACTTTACTCAGTTCCTTCCTTGCCTCATAGGAGAGCTTGTTATGGGATACCTGAGCCTCACCGGTACCGGACATGGAAGTACTCGTCCCAGTAGAACGTTCCAATTCACGCAAGCTATCCATTTTCTTATGCTCCAAGAAATTATAGATGCCGCCTAAATGCTCGACGACTTTCTGGTTACCGAACTCATAGACCTTATCGACTAGGCCATCCAAGAACTCACGGTCGTGGGAAACCACGATCACCGTGCCGTCGAACTCCCTCAAGGCGTCTTTCAGCACGTCTTTCGAACGCATATCCAAGTGGTTCGTCGGCTCATCGAGAATCAGCAGGTTGACCGGCTCCAATAACAAGCGGATCATCGCCAAACGGGTACGCTCGCCACCCGACAGGACTTTCACCTTCTTATCGGAGGCCTCGCCGCCAAACATGAAAGCACCTAGGATATCCCGTATCTTCAAACGGATATCCCCTTGGGCTACGTAATCGATCGTATCGAAAACGGTAAGGTTCTCGTTCAATAGCTGCGCTTGGTTCTGGGCGAAGTAACCGATCTTCACGTTATGGCCTAATTGGAGCTTTCCGGTGAAATCGGCAATCTCTCCCATGATACATTTCACCAAGGTAGATTTACCCTCGCCGTTCTTTCCGACGAAAGCTACTTTATCGCCCCGATTGATTGTCAAGGTCACATGGTCGAAGATCAGATGATCGCCATAACGCTTCGCCACCTCCTCACAGATCACCGGATAGGAGCCGGAACGGGGAGCGGGCGGGAATTTCAGTCGCAGCATGGCTGTATCCACATCATCTACCTCGATACGTTCCACCTTCTCCAATTGCTTGATGCGGGATTGTACCTGTACGGACTTCGTGGCTTTATAACGAAAACGCTCGATGAAAGCTTCGGTATCGGCCAGTTTCTTCTGTTGGTTCTCGTAAGCGCGTAGCTGCTGCTCGCGGCGTTCGCGGCGAAGTACGACGTACTCCGAATATTTTACCTTATAATCGTAGATGTTCCCCAACTCAATCTCAAGGGTACGAAACGTGGTATTATCGATAAAGGCACGGTCGTGCGAGACTAAGATCACGGCGTTGGCACGGGTAGCGATAAAGTTCTCCAGCCATTGGATGGACTCGATGTCCAAGTGGTTCGTCGGCTCATCCAGTAGCAAGACATCCGGCTGGCGGAGCAAAAGCTTAGCTAGTTCGATACGCATACGCCATCCACCGCTGAACTCGGACGTCGGGCGATCGAAGTCCTCACGGGAGAAACCTAACCCGATCAACGTACGTTCCAGCTCGGCGTGATAATTATTGCCGCCCATCATCTGAAAATGCTCGGTCAAATAAGTGACACGGTCTATCACCTTTTGATAACCTTCCGACTCGTAATCCGTACGCTCCGCCAATTGGGTATTCAAGCGGTTGATCTCCTCCTCCATCTCATGGATATGCTCGAAAGCGCACTCCGCCTCCTCCCGAACCGTACGGGTATCCACCAATTGCATGTGCTGGGGCAGGTATCCGATCGTGACCTCCTTCGGCACGCTAACGGTTCCCGATGTGGGTGATTGCAGACCGGCGAATATCTTCAACATCGTCGATTTACCCGCTCCGTTCTTGCCCACTAGGGCGATACGGTCCTTCTTGTTTACCACAAATGAAATGTCATCAAAAAGCGTGAAACCGCCAAACTCAACTGTTAGTCCTTCAACCGAAATCATACTGTCTCTTTAATTTATGACCGCAAAGATACAACAGTTCAAGGTTTACTCACAAACTTTTCAATTAATATCAGCACATCCTTATGCAACGGAAGGGCCGGATCGGTATAGGTAGCCATCTGTTTTTGCTGATCCATCGTATCGCAAGTCTTCATCAGATGGTTCATATTCCCGATCAAATGGTAATCGGCCGAAGGTTGGGATCGCTTCAATAGTTCGGCGTCTTTTACGGATACTTGCATATCCTTATCCCCTTGCAAGATCAACACCGGGACTTTTAGTTTCTTGATGATTTCCTGCGGATTATACGTATACCATGAGATCATATAAGGCTGTACCGACGAGCGGAACAGGGCTTGCAAACCGATCGGCACGTCCGGTACGAGCTTCCCTTCCTTCAAGGACGTGTTTATGGATCTCACCATATTCCGGATCACTTCCGGTTGACCGGCCATCTGTTCCTCTATGATCTCATAAGCGGGACGCCCCGCACCCGCCACCGAAATGTATCCTTTCACTTTCGGATTATCCACCGAAGCCGCCATACCGACCAACGCTCCCTCGCTATGCCCCAACACATAGATTCCGGAGATCCGTTTGTCCTTGCTTAAATAATCGATCCAGCCTCGTGCGTCCTTGATCCCGTCCTCGAAACGCATGGAATACTCATCCTTTCCGGCCGAGGCGCTCGAAGCGATACCCCGCTTATCATAACGCAGGGAAGCGATACCCTTCCCTGCCAGCCCTTCCGCCAAATATCTCAAGGAATTATTCTTACCCGGCAAGGCGGCGGAGTTCCCGTCCATATCCGTAGGGCCGGAGCCGGGGATGATCAATACCACAGGATAACCGGACTCCTGATTGGGAGTTACCATCTTCCCTTTTAATACCCCGGTAGACGTATTCAACACCACCGGACGCTCATTCAACCGTACAGGCAACTGGGGCAGACCAGACAAGGATACGAGAAGAAAGCAAACGAAAGCTATCAGTTTCTTTTTCATAACGGAATCAATTTATATACTTAAAGCACACATGAGACATACAATCTCAGTATCCGCCAAATGTAACTAAAAAAGGGGAAAACCTCTCGGCCTTCCCCCTTCTTTATCTAACATCTTTATAGGAAATTAATAACCCGGATTCTGTTTCAAGTTCGGATTCTTATCCATGCTTGTTTGAGGAATCGGCAAGTAACGGTTACGAGAAGAGAACTGGCGAGTCTCAATAACAGCCGTACCCGTGATTTCCGCACGTTTAGTAGGCTCAGACTCCCCATAATTAATCGTTCCTGTAACACGTAACAAATCACCATTCATGACTTTCTCGGCAAGCATCTTTCCATCTTCCTGCCAACGGACGATGTCCGCACGGCGCAAGCCTTCGCCGGCCAACTCTACCGTACGCTCACGACGGATCAATTCACGAAGTTTATCCTTCGTCCCATATTTAGCCTTATCCACTTCCCCCATTCCTACACGCTGGCGGATCTGGTTCAAATAACCATAGATCTCATCAGAAGGACCGCTCAGCTCATTCGCGGCCTCCGCATACGTCAATAGAACCTCCGCATAACGGAATACGATCGGACAAGCTCCCGAACTCCAAACATCTCCATATTGATCCATCGGATCCAAGTATTTCGCCCAAGTCAAAGCACTCTTGGAAGCATTATCTGTATAAGTCGGGAAGTTCTTGTTGACAGTACCATCTTGAAGTTTCTCATCCAAAGTATTCAAGACATCACCTCTCCAGTCACGTCCCGGATATAAAATGGTCATGGCCATACGAGGGTCGCGATTCGCGAACGGATGCTTTGCGTCATAAGTCTTCGACTCTTCTTTCGTCAATCCATCTGACATTTCATACATATCCACCAAATTCTGGGTCGGGACGATAGAAGACCAACCTTGGTCAACATTATTATACATTTGCCCGATGGTTCCCAATCCGTCCAACGTCTCAATATTCTGATCCGCTAGGATTATCTCTTTAGAATCCACTCCCGATACCTTAAAAAGATTCGTATAATCCGGATCCAACTCATACTGCTTCAAATCAATGATTGCCTTAGCTGCGTCTTTTGCCTTTTGCCAATCACCATAATACAAAGCCTCACGCATCTTGATAGCTAAAACAGCACCTTTAGCGATATAGCCACGAGCCTCCGGAGCCTCCGCAATCCCAGCTAAGGCCTCGTCTAAATCCTTAGCTATATAATCGCGTACCTCTTGTTCCGTATTACGTTCCACTTTAGCCTCGTCCGCACTTGAATAAGAACTAATAATAGGCACACCACCATACCACCAATTCATCAAGAAATACTTATAAGCACGGATCGCTTTAGCTTGAGCCACATAATTAGCTTTTACAGCGTCACTAGAAAACGTCACCTTGTCTACATTCTCCAAGAATGTATTCGCCTTACGAATCGACTTGTAATCATAAAGGATCTGCCCAGGATTAGAACTAGACAATGACCCATCCCCCCACGGGCGGAATCCTTCCCAAGGGAAATTATTATAGCCTATATCTGAGCCACAATCCAGATAAAGCAACGTATTTCCATCTAGCAAATCCTTATAACAGCCTACTATGAAGCCCTTCGCATCCGCCTCTGTCTGCCATGTGGTAGAAGGAGCCAACTGATCCTTAGGCACCGTATCCAGAAAATCCGAACACGAAGTAGATAACGCAGCCATACCAGCCGCCAACATATATATTGATAATCGTTTCATAAAATCTTCTATTTAAATGGTCTTAACTAATTAGAATGTCACATTTACGCCAAAAGAATTTGTCATCACTAATGGGTAGCTAGACAAACGGGAACTAACCGTCTCCGGGTCTACGTTCAATGGCATAGAATCTATCGTAAACAAATTCTCCGCAGAATAATAAACACGTACATTCGACAAACCGATAGCGTTCAGCACACTCTTTGGAAGCGTATATCCCAATTGCAATGTCTTCAGACGCAGGTAACTGGTATTAATTACCCAAAAATCAGACATCACGTTAGAAGCCTCACTCGGAGATTTTCTAGACTCCGCTACACGCGGCATACTTGCATTGGTATTTTCCGGTGTCCAGCTATCCAGCCATGCAGTAGAAGGATGTCCGGCACTACCCGAGAACTCACCAAACGCTTCTTTCGTAAACGCACGGCCTACATTAGCCGCACCGGTGAAGTTCAAAGTCAAGTCAAATGCTTTATAGCCTACATTCAAGTTCAAACCAAATGTAACAACTGGATTGATAGTCTTAGACAATACACGGTCATCCGCATCCAGCTTTCCATCTCCATTCGTATCTACATAACGTAAATCACCGGCTTGGAAATCCTGTCCGAACGGGTAGCCGTCTTTTCCTTTATAGGTATCCATCCATTGTTGTGCCTCCGCGTCAGATTGGAAAAAGCCATCAGCCTTATATACATAGTAAGAATCGATTGGCTTTCCAACAAAACGCCACAAATCACCGTCATCAGGATTTGTCATACGGTCTACACCTCCTAAATCCTCGATCTTGTTCTTATTATAGGCCATATTTCCCATCACATTCAATGACCAGTCATTCCACTTATTGTTATAACCTAGCTGTACCTCGACACCTCGGTTACGCATAGAACCCACGTTGTCGAAATAAGGATCCAAGCCAAACTCAGTCGGGACCGGTACCTCCATGATGATATCCGTAGTCTTGCGATCATAGTAATCAAACGTGAAAGTCACATGATTAATAACCGCATCCAAGCCAATACCCCAAGTCGTAGATTTCTCCCATGACAAATCCTCGATACGATAGGCTTTCTGGTAATATCCCGTCGTCAAGTTGCCTCCCATAGGATAATTACCATCCAAATTATAAGTCTGCATCCAAGGATAATATTGGTTCTCCCAAGGGTTCGATTTATTCAAGGCGTCTTGATTACCTAACATACCCCAAGAAGCACGAATCTTCAAACTGCTCAACCAATCATGCGTACTTTCCATAAACTCCTCCTCGCTGATACGCCAAGCACCGGAGAAAGAAGGGAAATATCCCCAACGATGTCCCGGAGCAAAACGAGAGGAAGCATCCGCACGGAAGTTTGCCTCTAATAAATATTTTCCCGCAAAATCATAATTAATACGCCCAAAATAGGAAAGCATGGCAAGCTCTCGGCTCAAACCATCATTTGTTTGTGTAGAAGCCCCACCGGCATCCATATCATTCAGGCTATTACTCGGGAAATTATTCCTCTGCATCTGATTCTTGCTAACCTCATACTTCTCCGCATGATAACCTACCATCACTTTCAAGCCATGCTGACCAAAGTTCTTGCTGTAATTCAGCAAAGCATCGAAATTATAACGTTTCCAATTCACGAAACGTTCAACCAAGGAAGTGGTACGAGACGCAGATGCCGGATCATCCGGTATGCTCAGAACTCGCTCCGTATGACGTTGGTCCTCGTTCACATAGGCACCCGTCACAGTAGCCTTCAGCCCATCAATAATATCATAATCAACAGAAAGTGCCCCCGTAAAATTCTGGTTACAATTATCCACCGTCTGCCCGGAATCCAACCATGCGATAGGGTTACCATCGTTAGTTTGTCCGTATTTGCCATCCTTATCCTTGACAGGGATCATCGGGCTAATAATATTCAATTGACGGATAATCTGGTCGGAAGAACCACCATAATAGCTAGCATTCGGATCCGAGAAGTCATTCTTGATAAAAGACATGTTCATCCGAACAGCCAGTTTCTTCGTCAACTGCATATCCAGATTCGTACGTCCGTTAAACTGTTTACGATCTGAGTTAGGAAGGATACCCGTCTGCCCTAAATATCCGGCCGAAGCCATATACTTCACGTTCTCCGCACCTCCTGTAATACTAACATTGTGTTTATGCAACAAACCTGTCCGATAAGCCTCATCATTCCAGTCCGTATTAGGATGTCCGTAAGGATCAGAGCCATCCTCAAACATCCGGATGTCCTCGTCACTATAACGTCCCGGCTCGAAACGATTCCACAAACGTGCGTAATCGGCTGAGCTGACACGATCAATCATGGAAGTAGCTTTCGAGGCACCCACATATCCGTTATAAGAGATACGAGGAGCACCCGTCTTACCACGTTTTGTCGTGATCAAGATAACACCATTAGAAGCCTTCGAACCGTAAATAGCGGCGGAAGAAGCGTCTTTCAATACAGAAATACTCTCAATATCATTCGGATCGATATCATTCATGGAGCCACTCTCGATACCATCGATCAAGATATATGGGCTGGCAGAGTTCAAAGTACCGACACCACGGATACGGATCGTACTACCATCCTGTCCCGGACGGCCTTGACCCGAGGTAACGGTTACACCCGGCATCATACCTTGAAGACCGGAAGACACGTTGGAGATAGGACGGCTTGTCAACTCCTTGCTATCCAATTGGGCTACCGCTCCCGACAAGTTCGCCTTCTGTTGCGTACCATAACCGACAACGATCACCTCATCTAATTTCTGGGTATCTTCCTGCAAGGATACATTGATGGAAGGCTCTCCATTATATTTGAATTCTTGAGTTAGATAACCGATAAAGGATACTTGGATCACATCCCCTTTCTTCACATCCAACACGAAATTACCATTCATGTCGGTTACAGTACCATTCGTAGTACCTTTTACAACTATTGACGCTCCGGCCACAGGGCCAAAACTGTCACTAACCGTTCCCTTCAAACTACCTTCTTGCTGGGAAATACCTACCCTCGGAGTTATCGCCGCACGATCAGAAGCATGAACCACACCTCCGGAACAAAACGCTGCAGACAATAGAACAAAACTGACAGGTCTTACAATTTTCAACATAAGAATCGTTTTTTGTTTATTAAATAGCTGTTACTATTATAAGACTTAAGGCATACTATTTTAGATCTCGTTTCTTATAATATTCACTCTTCTAAATCATTAATGTATAATTATAAATCCTCGGTTAACTACCATGAAAGCACTTCTTCATCGTTCTGGCGGAACTTATAATCATTAGACGCAGCAAATATAGCACTATTTTTAATTATAAAACAAAAAAGACTAATTTTTCGCATACGAATCTAAAACGACACCACCTAATTATTAAAATATTTAACAAACAATCTTTTCAACCATAATCTTTTTTAGTATGGAGCTATGGACATCAAAGAGGTATATGGTTTGAAATTCAAACATGAAGTTAGTGTATATGAGTAATAAACGGAGTTCCGCCAGAACTACGTACTTATAGAAGCCTGATTAATATTAAGGCACTTATTCCATTTATTCCTTTATAACCACTATTTATCATGAAAAAGTTGTTATCTTCGTCCCTTGTAATAACTAATTATTAAATTATGAAAAAGAAAAGCTTAACTTTATTACTAGCGACTACGGTGGCAAGTAGTATCCTATTTTCGTCCTGTATAGGATCTTTTGGTTTAACAAACAAACTTTTAACGTGGAATAGAAGCATCGACAGTAAGTTTGTTAATGAGCTAGTGTTCATTGCTTTCTGGATTGTCCCGGTTTACGAGATTTCCGCTTTGGCTGATGTCCTTGTGATCAACTCTATCGAATTTTGGAGCGGAAGTAATCCTGTAGCGGATGTAGGTAACGTTAAAACAATCGATGGTAAAGACGGCGTTTATACCGTAGAAACAAAAGTTGACGGATACCATATCCAAAAGGAAGGCGATGAGAAAGCGGTTGACTTAGTTTTCAACGAGGCTGACCAAAGCTGGAATGTAGAAGCTAACGGAGAAAGCACAAAATTATTAAAATTCAATGGTGATGACGAAGTTGTCATGTATTTACCCGATGGCAAGGAAATGAATGTCGAGCTAAACCAAGCAGGTGTTTTAGCTTTCCAACAGGTAGCTGACGGATATTCTTACTATGCAGCTAAATAATTGAAAATTGAGAATTGAGAATTGAAAATTACGTAGAGTCACTTCTAATTCTCAATTCTCAATTTTCAATTCCCCAGTGCTAATCTAAATAAAATACGATGAATATGAACTCTATCAAAAAAATGATGCTTTCCGGAGCATTAGGTTGCCTTATTTCCGGAATGGCTTATGCGGACGGTTCTTCACCCCAACCCGTAAAACCTTATTGGCAAGACATTCAAGTCGTAGCCGTAAACAAGGAAAAACCCAGAAGCTCCTTCATGAGTTATGCGGACCGAGAAACCGCCCTCACCTCTCGATTTGAGAAAAGCCCGTACTATTCCCTATTAAACGGTACTTGGAAATTTTTCTTTGTCGACTCTTACAAAGATCTTCCTCAAAATATCACAGATCCTTCCGTTAATACCTCTTCATGGGATGATATAACCGTTCCCGGAAACTGGGAAGTACAAGGGCATGGCGTAGCCATTTATACGAATCATGGTTACGAGTTTAAACCAAGAAATCCCCAACCTCCGTTATTGCCGGAAGCGAATCCGGTTGGCGTATACCGCAGAGACATCGAGATACCCGCAAGTTGGGATAACCGGGATATTTATTTACACATCGGCGGAGCTAAATCCGGCCTTTACGTATATTTAAACGGGAAAGAAGTGGGTTATAGCGAGGATTCCAAAAATCCCGCCGAGTTCCTGATCAATAAATACCTGCAACCCGGAAAGAATGTGCTTACATTAAAGATATTCCGTTGGAGCACCGGTTCTTATTTGGAATGTCAGGATTTCTGGAGAATGAGCGGTATCGAACGTGACGTATTCCTTTGGTCTCAACCCAAGGCCAGTATTCAAGATTTCCGTGTCGTCTCAACCTTGGACGATACGTATACGAATGGAATCTTCAAACTGGCGGTAGACTTAAAGAATCATACCCAAGAAACGAAAAATTTAAATGTCGGATATGAGCTTTTGGACGCAAAAGGTAATCTTGTGACCTCCGAGGCTAATGATATATGGGTAAGTCCTGCAAGTCCTCAAACAGCATCTTTCGAGTATGATTTAAAGAACGTAGCCCCTTGGAGTGCCGAGCATCCGAATCTATACAAATTATTGATGACGATAAAAGAAGAGGGTAAGGTAATCGAGGTAGTTCCATTCAACGTTGGTTTCCGCCGGTTCGAGATGAAGCAAATTGACCAAGTAGCGGAAGACGGAAAACCTTATACGGTCTTATTGTTCAATGGGCAACCGGTTAAGTTCAAGGGTGTCAATATTCATGAGCATAACCCGGAAACCGGACATTACGTAACCGAGGAACTCATGCGTAAGGATTTCGAGCTGATGAAGCAAAACAATATCAACGCTGTCCGCCTATGCCACTATCCGCAAGACCGTAAATTCTATGAACTCTGCGACGAATACGGATTGTATGTTTACGATGAAGCGAATATCGAGTCTCACGGTATGTATTACAGCCTGAAAAAAGGCGGCACTTTGGGTAATAATCCGGAATGGCTGATCCCGCATATGGACCGTACGATGAATATGTACGAACGAAACAAGAATTATCCGAGCGTTACTTTCTGGTCACTCGGAAACGAGGCTGGAAACGGATACAACTTCTATCAAACTTATTTATATCTGAAAGACAAGGAAATAAATAGCATGAATCGTCCGGTGAACTATGAACGTGCCCTTTGGGAATGGAATACGGATATGTACGTACCTCAATACCCGAGCGCTGAATGGCTAGAGGAAATCGGGCGTAAGGGTAGTGATCGTCCGGTAGCTCCTTCGGAGTATTCACATGCGATGGGAAACTCTTCCGGCAACTTATGGGATCAATGGAAAGCTATCTATAAATACCCGAACCTGCAAGGCGGATTCATCTGGGACTGGGTGGACCAAGGTATCTTGGAAAAAGATAAGAATGGACGTGAATATTATACCTATGGTGGTGACTATGGAGTAAACGCCCCTAGTGACGGAAACTTCCTTTGCAACGGTATAGTAAACCCGGATCGTACCCCGCATCCCGCTATGGCAGAGGTTAAATACGCCCATCAAAATATCGGGTTTGAGGCGATCGATTTAGCGAACGGTTTATTCCGCGTCACGAACCGTTTTTATTTCACGAACCTAAAGAAATATATGGTCCACTATAGCGTAACAGCCAATAATAAAGTTGTACGCTCCGGTAAAGTCTCTTTGGACATAGAACCCCAAGCTTCTAAGGAATTTACGGTTCCCGTAGGCAACTTAAAGCCACAAGCCGGTACGGAATATTTCGTAAACTTCAACGTAACGACCGTAGAAAAAGAGCCGTTAATCCCTATCGGACACGAAATCGCTTGCGATCAATTCCGCTTACCGATCGAAAGCCCCAAGAAGGCGTTTAAGACCAGCGGCCCTAAATTAACGGTTTCGACAAATGGAGATAACTTATCGGCATCCTCCTCAAAGGTAAACTTCATGTTTAACAAGAAGACAGGAATCGTTACTTCTTATAAAGTGGATGGTACGGAATATTTCAGCGAGGGTTTTGGTATCCAACCGAACTTCTGGCGTGCGCCGACCGATAACGATTACGGAAATGGTATGCCAAAACGCTTACAAGTATGGAAGGAAAGCAGCAAGAACTTCAACGTAACAGACGCTACCGTCACTATGGATGGCAATAACGCCGTGGTTAACGTGAACTATTTATTGCCGGCAGGAAATCTATACATTGTTAATTATACGATCTATCCAAGCGGAGCTGTAAATGTGGCCGCCCGTTTCACATCCACGGATATGGATGCCGCCCAAACCGAGGTATCGGAATCTACTCGCACGGCAACTTTCACTCCGGGACGTGACGCCGCCCGTAAAGAGGCTTCCAAATTGAATGTTCCCCGTATCGGTGTTCGCTTCCGCTTACCGGCAAGCATGAATCAAGTGGAATATTTCGGACGAGGACCTGCTGAGAACTACTTGGATAGAAACGCCGGTAGTATGGTCGGCTTATATAAATCTACAGCCGAGGAATTATATTTCCCATATGTACGCCCGCAGGAAAACGGTCATCATACCGACACTCGTTGGGTATCACTTAGTACCGGCAAGAAAGGCTTGTTGATCCAAGCGGATAATACGATTGGATTTAACGCTTTGCGTAATTCCATAGAGGATTTCGATGACGAGGAAGCGACTGGCCTATCCCGTCAATGGAGTAATTTCACACCAGAGCAAGTAGCGAATCATGATGAAGCCGCAGCAAAGAACGTATTACGTCGCCAGCATCATATCAACAATATCACGCCTCGCGACTTCGTTGAGGTTTGCGTCGACTTGAAACAACAAGGTGTAGCAGGTTATGATAGCTGGGGTTCACGTCCGGAACCAGCTTATACATTACCCGCAAACCGGGAATACAACTGGGGCTTTACCCTTATTCCGCTTAAATAAAGAAAAGTCATAACTTATCCATAAAAAAGGGAGTGTATTAGGCTTAATCCAATACACTCCCTTTGTTTATACTACTGCAACGGCTTTGCAGCACTACTGCAAGGCGGGTTGCAGTAACGTATCCTTATTTAATCACTTCCTTCAAGGTATTCTGTAAGTCTTCTCCAGTGATATTCTTGGCGATGATCACCCCATTCGGATCCAATAACACATTTGCCGGAATACCTCGTACCCCATAAAGAGCAGGGATCTCAGAATCCCAATATTTCAAGTCGGAAACGTGAGCCCAAGTCAGATGATCGTCTGCGATCGCTTTCTGCCATTTAGCCTTATCCTTGTCCAAGGATATACCTACGATCGTAAAGTTCTTATCCTTATATTGCTGGAAGGCATTTACCACGTTAGGGTTTTCCTTGCGACACGGGGGACACCAAGAGGCCCAAAAATCCAATAACACATATTTTCCCCTAAAGTCCGACAATGACACAGAAACTCCTGCAGTATCCGGCAAGGAAAACTCCGGAGCGACTTGTCCGATCTGTACGTGTTCTAATTGCTTGATAATACCGTCCAAGTCCTTCACATAAGGACTATTCGCCAATGCCGGGGAAATCTTCGCACGAGTCGCCTTCAAATCATCCAAAGATAATTGGTAGGTAAAATAACGATATAGATAGAACGCCGCCGCCGGAGAATCCGGATATTTCGAAATCAAACTGTCAATATCATACCCTTCCTCAAATACCTTCTCCGCATTTTCTTGAAAGACATCATTCACCGGCGAGTTCCGTACGGTGATGGTCTCCCCGTCATTCCCGATCTTGACATTCATATCCGTATTCTCCAAGAAGAGCTGAACCGGATAGTTCATATTCTCGGTTGCCAAACCAAAAAGTAAAGGCTGATCTACCTCACCCTTAAAGGTGAATTTCCCGTCTTTTACCTCTGCCGTATCCACGTCAAAGAACATTTTATTACGGAATGACTTCAAGTAAATCTTGCCGTCGGGCATATTCTCTACCTCGCCATTGATAACATATCCTTTTGGAACTTCTTGGCAACCAACCACCAAAAGGCCGGCAAGCGCCATCATACAAAATTGCTTCATTTCTCTATTCTATTTATTGATTACTTAAACTCTGGGTGATGATAACGTCCCTTTTTCAACGAGATCGTCCCATATTCTATCGCACGCACCGGACAACGATGAATACAGGCAACGCACTGAACGCAAGTATCAGCCCATTCCGGTTTTCCGTCACCCGACAGGGAAATCGTACCGGTCGGACAGACCTTCGCACAGATACCGCAAGAGATACAGGTATCCGTAGCATAAAATCGGTTGCTGCCTATCGCAAAGTGAGTAAATAACGGATAGACCATATAGCTCTTCAAAAGAGGGGCACTTCCCGCACAATACAAAGAGGGATTTTTCTTCTGCCGGATCGCCTCTACGATCTCGTCTACACGTTCCGGTGCTTTTTTCAGTTTTTCAGTCTCTACCTCCTTACTATCCACGTCGAAGCCGGGCATTAAGATATAATTGTTCGGCATTTGTATAGAGAATCCTCCGGTTAAGGTAATTCCCCGTCTCGCCAAGGTGCTCCGCATGATCCGATCCGTATATCCACAATCATCACCACAAGTACAGACGAAATAAACCTCTTGCCCTTTATATCCAGACAGGATCAACCGGGAAATAAAACGGGACACCAATACAGCCGGCCCCCAAGAATGGACAGGAAACACAAAAAACACTTTCTCCCTCTCCCTCAATGGATAAACATTCTCATCCTTACCCTCATTCAACGCATCGGCAATGGAAACCAACGGCTCATCGAAAGCCGTTCCTAACGCTTCCGCAACCCAACGGGAGTTTCCTGTCCCTGTAAAGTAGAATATCATGCGCTCATTTTTTAGATGCAAAAATACATAATATCCAAATATATACGCTATCTTTGTCTAGTTTAAGAAACCTAAAAAACAAATCGTTATGACAACGATGGAATTAAATTTACGGAAAGAATATCTCTATGACTTGATAAAAGGCATGGATGAGGAAAGATTATCGAAAGTGGAGACCTATATAAAACGTCTATGCCTTGCCAAGCAAAAGGAGAGTCTTTATCCTTGGGCACCAGACGAGGCTGAATTAACTTGTAAGATAGCTGAATCTGAAGTAGATTTCAACAATGGGGATTATTGTACGCAAAAAGCGCTGAAGAAAAAACTACAAAAAAAGTTGGCTTCATGGTAAAAGAAATCCAATGGTCTAAACATGCAGAAGAATCATTTACTGAAATATCAGATATTCGATACTAGGCAATCACCGGATAAACTGATGGATTTATTCAGATAAAATAACAAGGGATAGAAATGTAAGCGTCTTACAATTTATCCCTTGTTACTTTTCTGAATTATAGCGCAAATCAAATCTCAATATCCCAAATACCCGTCGAACGTTCTAATTCGACCAAGGCTGAGCTGTAATTAAACAGCGTCTCAATATACTGAGCTTGTACCTCATCGTAAGTACGCTGGGCGTCCAAGACTTCCAACAAAGAGACTTCCCCCCTATTATAGCTGTAAATCTTGCCATCCATCACCTCACGGGCTTGCCTTAAAAGCCCATCCTGATAATGATTGACTTGCTCGGCGAAAGATTGATAATTGCGATATGCCTGCATCACCTCCGTCTGCACTTGCAAAAGAGCCTGCTTATATTGCGCTTCCGCTTGTTGCTCCCGATAACGAGCGGCACGAACCGTCCCCTTATTGAAATTAGAGAATTTCAAAGGAACAGCGATACCTGCCGTCACTCCGGTAAAAGGAGGCGCCGGGGCTTCCTCATTATAAACCCGGGCATTACGGCTTACGGCGATAGACAAATCCACATCCGTATTCCGCTCCCGGCGAGCTACTTTCAAGGCTCTAGCGGCCACTTCCTTGTTTTTTAAGGCAGCTACCAAATCCGTACGCCCCTCGCTTGCCGCTGTTATTAAGTCAACAAGGATAAAATTCCGAGGCTCCATACGTAACTCGGCCTCTGGGTGAAATAAAGTATCCATACTGAAAGTCCCTGTCAAGAGGTTTAAGTTCGAGAAAGCATTCTTTAATTCCGCACCGGCTTGCAACAACTCGTTCCGCAAGACCCCGGCCTCCACCCGGCTCTGCGTAGCGTCCACCTCACGGATTTGCCCTAAAGAGAAACGGATACTGTCGCTCTCCGCCAATGCCCGGATATTCTCATAGGCATTCTCCTTTACTTTATACAACTCATGTTGCTTTAAGGCTTCCATATAGGCAATCGTAGCGTCTGCCCGGAGATTCCGGAAATAATCGGCCAACAATGCCTCGGTCAACTCACTCTCGCTACGTGCCAATGAGATATTCGCACCCCGTTTCCCAAAAGAGAAAGTTTTGCTCAGTTCTACCTCAACACCTTCTCCCATCTGCAAGGAATTATTCTCATTATTGAAATAAGACACGGAAAGATTCGGATCGTTAAACACCTTTGCCGCCGTTACCTCGGCCTTAGCGGCCGGCACATTCAATTTCTCCGACGCATACTCAAGGTTACCTTCCGCAACCCGCTCCATATATTGCCGATACGTAAGCGGAACCATGGTCTGGGCATTCGCGGATAAGCATCCGCAGAGTAACGACAGGATTATATATTTCTTCATATCTTCTAATCTAAACATAGTACATCTTTTTAATTCCACCGCCGGATTAAGCGTGTAGCTCTTTTTCCTCCGATACCGGCGTCAAATCCTTCCCCTCATAATGCTTCTCGATCATATAGTATAAAGCGGGAAGCACATAAAGCGTGATTACCGTAGCAAATAAAAGCCCGTAAACGATTACCGTAGCCAAGGGACGCTGCACGTCCGAACCGATCCCCGTACTGACAGAGGCAGGAAGCAATCCCAAGACCGCAACCGTAGCCGTCATCAAGATCGGACGGAAACGGTGCTTGGTTCCCGTTATCACCGCATCTTTCAAATCCCGCTCCCTCGTACGTAAGTTATTGATATGGGAAATCATGATCACGCCATTTTGGATAGCGACACCGACCAAGGCGATAAAACCAACCGCCGAGGAAACATTCAACGTCATTCCCCGCACATTCAACGCCAGCATACCACCAAACAAAGCCAAGGGAACGACACTCATCATCAAAGCCGCCTGCCGGAATTTACCGCAAGCCGCAAACAACAAAAGCAGCATCAGCCCCAACGCCAAAGGAACCACAGCCCCCAAACGGGCATACGCACGATGCTGGTTCTCGAACTGTCCGGCCCATTTCAAATGCACGGAATCATGATCGTATTTCACCTCTTTATCGATCAACGCATTCGCCTTATTCAAGAACGCCGTCAAGTCCACGCCACGTAAATTAACCCGTACCGTCAAGTGCCGCTTATTCATCTCACGGGTAATCGTACTGGCACCAGTTGTCATCTTAATCTCCGCTACTTGCGAAAGAGGAATCTTTGTTCCGGAACCGGTAGTCAGCAATAGATTTCCGATACGTTCGGGAGAATTGCGGCTAGCGTCATCGAAACGACAAATCACGTCATAACTTTTACTTCCGACAAATATCTGGGAAATAGAAGCTCCACCGATCGCTAACTCAATCAAATCAGCCACATCCGACACGTTCAAGCCATACTGGGCGATACGGGCACGATCCGCAATAATCTGCAATTGCGGCAACGGAGGCTCTTGATCTACCGCTACGTCGGCAGCACCCGGTATTTCCTTCAACACATTAGCGACTTGATCCGCAATATGGCGACTTTCCGTAATATCATCGCTATAAATCTTCAGCGCCAAATCACTATGAGCCCCAGCGATCTGATCCATCACCATATCGATGATCGGCTGGGAGAAACCGACCGAGTAGCCGGGCATGGTCTCCAACTTAGCCGCCATTTCCTCGATCAGATCCGCTTTCGTCTTACCGAATTTCCATGTACTATAGGGTTTCAATCCCACGCCACACTCCACATGAGAGAGTGAGAACGCTTCCGCCCCCTCATCATCGCGACCGACTTGAGTCATTACATATGAGACTTCCTTAAACTCTTTCAAAGTCTTCCGAAGCTCCGCCCCCATCTCCTTCGATTTCTCAATGGAAATACCCGGAGGAAGCTGTACCTGTATCCAGATCGCCCCCTCATCCAACGGAGGCAAGAAGTCTTTTCCTACGGTATAACTTAAAATCCCCGCTCCCAGCAATATCGCCAGTAACGGTACAATAACCCGTCTTGGCTTCTCCATCAATCGGACAATTTGTGAATGATAAACCGTGGAAAGTTTCTCCAACCAACGATTATGGTAAATCTTTCCCGGCTTACGATACGCATAAAAGGCCAATCCCGGAATCAAGAACAAGGCCACACACAAAGCGCCCAGCAAAGCATACCCTACGGTATAAGCCATCGGCGTAAACAATTTCTTCTCAATATGCTCAAAAGCGAACAAAGGAAGATAGGCTGTTATAATAATTAATGTAGAGAAAAAGATCGGGCGAGCCACCTCAGTCGTACGGCGCAAGATCGAATCTTCCGTCAATACCTCATCCGGATGCCGTTCCCTTTTCTTCAAGACCGTCTCCATCATCACGATCGCTCCGTCTACCAAAATACCGAAGTCTATAGCGCCTAAGGAAAGTAGGTTCGCAGGAATATTCGTAACATGCATCAAGATAAAGGCAATCAATAGAGACAAGGGAATGGTTAAGGCCACCAACAAAGCGCCACGCCAACTCCCCAAGAATAAGATCAGTACTAAGACAACCAATACCATACCCTCGAACAACGTATGCGATACGGTATGCAAGGTCGTATTAACCAAATCCGTACGATCCATAAACGGATGGATACGGGTTCCCTCGGGAAGTGTCTCGTTATTTAGTTCGTCTACCGCCTTATGCACATCATCCAACACCCGGGACGGATTCTCCCCCCTGAGCATTTGTACGATACCTTCCACGCCATCGGAGTAATCACGGGTATCGTCCGTAAAACCTAAAACGCCCTTACGCTCCAAGTTTCCGTATTTCAGTTTACCGATATCATTCAAGTAGACCGGGACACCATTCACTGTCTTGATCACGATATGCCCCAAGTCTTCCAAGTCCTTAACCAGACCGATTCCACGGATCACATAACTCAAATCCCCCCGGCTTAACATACTACCACCGGCGTTCACGTTATTCTTCTCTATCTTTTCCGTAATATCCCCTAAGGTAATGTCGTATTGCTCCATCTTATAAGGGTTCACCTCGATCTGATATTGGGTAGTGATACCGCCGTAATTACTTACATCCGCTACACCCGTAACCTGTTTCAGTCTCGGAATAATTACCCATTTATGCAAATCGGTCAACTCCCTCAAGTCTAAACGGTCACTTTCCACCACATAACGAAAGATCTCTCCCGTCGGCGAAGTCAAAGGATTTAAGCCGGGAACCGCATTATAAGGAAGCTCCACGTCTACCAACCGCTCTTGTACACGTTGCCGGGCCCAATAATCCTCAATACCATCATCAAAAACCAATACGACCGTAGATAAACCAAACGTATTCTTGCTACGCATTACGTTTAGTCCCGGCAGACCATTCATAGCCCGCTCGATCGGAATACTGATTTGTTGCTCGATCTCCTCGGCGGCCAATCCGGGAACCTGCGTCACGACTTGCACGGTGGTATCGGCGATATCCGGATAAGCATCTATCGCCAACCGCATCCAAGAATAATAACCAACGATCGCTAAGAACAGAAATAACACGAACATCAGTCCTCGCCGATGTATCGCCAAGTAAATAATCCTTTTCATAATCCGTTAGCGTGCGTCAAGTAAATAAAACGCTCCCGTAACTACGATCTCGTCACCTACATTCAAGCCGGATAAAACCACCGTCTTGCCATCTTCAGTATGGCCGGTCTCGATCTTTTGTTTCCGGTAATCGTTATTCCCCAATTCCACCAATACGTACATGTTCTCCTCTTCCTGCAAGATAGCGGAAGTAGGTATACGGATCACCTCCGCCTCACGGTCGCTCAGCTTGACCGTGCCGTACATCTCCGGCTTCATCAAACGGGTACTGTTATCGCACTCGATCAAGACCTCCACCGAACGGGTATCGGGGTCCAGCATCTCGCTGATGTGATAAATCTTTCCCGATATCGGTTTATCCGGCATGGCTACCAACCGGATTTCCACCTCATCCAAAGCCTGTATTAAACTCAAATCCTTCTCTTTTACATGGGCGACCACCCATACCTTGCTCAAATCGGCGATGACAGCTACAGGCTCGGCGTCCTCTTTCATATATTGCCCGATTACGATCCGATCTTTCACGACCTCACCGGCTATAGGCGAGCGAACGATCAATGGTTGCCCCAAAGCCATTTCATCCGGATTAATCTGAAAGACTTTCAATGCCGCTACCATATTCTCATAGTCTTTTTTCTTTAACTCGTAATTCACCTCGGCCTCTTCCAATTCCTTTTGGACACCAACCTTGTTTTTCATCAAGTCTTTCTCCCGATTCAAGCTTTTCAAGGCCAGTTCCATCTCTTGGTGAGCTTGGTAATAAGATTTCCCCGCCTCATAAACAGCGGGAGCGCTAATCTCGAAGATCGGACTACCCGGGGCCACTTTTTGCCCTAAGCGAACGAACGATTTCGTAATTCGCCCGCTTACAGGTGAAGCCACCTCCGCATAATTAGAAGGAATCGCCTGTACGACCCCCGAGGTGGTAAACTCCATACGGTAAGGTTCCTGTTTAACCGTTTCCTTTGTCAACTTGGATAAAACAGGAGATTCGGAACCGATATGTATAATATCTCCTTTGAGTGTTACGGCATGCGCAGACTCATCCTCTTGCTTTTGGGTATGGCAAGAGCATAATACTATTGCTGGAAGCAATAGTAAAAATATAGATTTCATATAAGATGCGTAAAATGTTTAGTATAAAAAGTGATTCTAATGCTTGATTCAAACTACTATACCAAACGAGGGAGGCGCACGGGATTCGCCACGCCGCACAAGACGCAAGACAACCTCTTTCTTTAGAAAGACGAGCACTACCATCAAAAGCGCCCAAGCCATAACCAAAGGTAAGTACGGAATTAACTCCAGACACAATTCGGTCAGCTCTTCAATCGTATTAAACGCTACCGTACTATGCTCATGATGAGGCAAGCCGTCGGCTCCCGGCAGATAGGGATGAGAGTGAGTGATACTAGAGTTTAGGAAATGATGCGTATGGGTAAAGGCCGTGCCACCCACGTAGTAACTCATAAAGAGTACTACCAAGAGGGGTCTTAACCACTTCAAGCTACGCATTGTTTTCATTCGCCATCTGTTTACTTCGCAAAGTTATAAAAGAAACTGCCATTTCATTTGCAATAAGTCAAAATTTATTCCTTTATTTGCATACACTGAATAATAAACAGTCATATCAATGAAATAAACACTACTTTATGAGAAAAATCTTACTTGTTTGTGCGGCATTAGCCTGCATGACAGTCTCCCCTGTACCAGCTCAGGACGCTGCCGTAAAAAAAATCATCGAGATGGGTCAGAACGATAATCAAGTGATGCATCAGCTGGATATCCTTACGAACCGCTTTGGCGGACGTTTAATCGGTTCCGACGCTTATGAGAACGCCGCCGAGTGGATGGTGCGTGAGTTTAAGAGTTGGGGACTCGATGTCCAATTAGAAGAAGCCGGTACCGTCCCTGTCGGCTTTAATCGAGGACCTTGGTTCGGACGCTTGTTGAGCGACAACGGAATGATCCTGCATTTCGCCACCCCTTCCTACACTTCCGGAACGAAAGGCGTGCAACGTGGGCATGCGGTGATGGAGCCTCGTAACGACGAGGAGTTCCAGCAAATCAAAGGAAGATTGAATGGTGCTTGGGTTCTTATCTCAGGGAAAAATGTAGGTTGGCCTATCGACCGCTCCGCCTCGGGGGATTCCATCCGTGTGGAGATCAAGAAAGAGAACAACGAGATCATGAAGAAAAACAATGATCTAAGACGCCGCAACTGGGAAAACGGGGAGAAAAACGAGATGTTGCCTTATAAAGAATTCCCCGGATTATATTATAAGGAAATGTGCGAGGCCGGAGCTTTAGGTTTTATCCAATCCTCCACCGTACCTATCCGTGCGTTATACGACCGGAAAATGATGAACGACCCGAATACGAACTTCGACAATCTGCCGGAACTTCCGGATATCAAATTAGACGAGCATCAATTTGCGATCATCGAACAAATGGTGAAAGAGAGACGTACATTCGAACTAGAGTTCGATATTCGTAATCATTTTAAATTAGGCCCGGTTAAATACCATAATGTCGTAGCGTCTATCAAAGGCAGCAAATACCCGGACGAATATGTTATTATCAGCGGTCACCTAGATGCTTTCGACGTGGCTACCGGAGGCATCGATTGCGGTACTGGAATCGGACCGATGATGGAAGCCGCTCGCATGATCGCCAAATCCGGAGCCAAGCCTAAGCGCACGATCTTATTTATCGGATTCGCCGGTGAGGAATTTGGCTTATTAGGAGCACAAGCTTGGGTGAAAGCGCATAAGGATAAATTACCCAAAATCGCTAATTTGTTCAATCGTGACGGTGGCCCGGAACCTCCTGTCGGTATCTCCGTCCCTCAAGCCATGTATGATGATTTCGTGAAGATCAGCGAACCCATCCAAAAAATCCGTCCGGACTATCCTTTCGAGGTAAAAGTTCGTGAACCCCGTAAACGCCCGACACGCATGGGGGGAACAGACGCATCAGTTTTCGCCATCGAAGGTGTCCCCACATTAGGTTTCACCACAGAGGATTTCAAAGGATATGATTTTGATTACGGCGAAATCTGGCATACGGAACGGGATTTATACACAAAGAACATCCCCGAATACCAAGAACATACGGCTACTGTTACCGCTATCATAGCCCTCGGTGTAGCGAATCTGGATAAGCAATTATCAAGAGAAGGTTTATATACCGAAGAGTAGGTCAGCACGATCGCTATTATAAGGAGTTTACAATGCCTATTGTAAGCTCCTTATGATGGGCATCATAAAAGACTTACAATGCCCATTATAAGAAATAGAAAAAGGATATGCCCTAATAGGCATATCCTTTTCTCATTCTAGGGTGAAAGATGGGGCTCGAACCCACGACCCTCGGAACCACAATCCGATGCTCTAACCAACTGAGCTACTCTCACCATATAAAAAAACCTTTCATTCTTCATAGACGCCTTGGTTTATAAAACCTTGTTTTATTCATAACAAGATTTTTATCTAAAAAACCACAATGGGTGAAAGATGGGGCTCGAACCCACGACCCTCGGAACCACAATCCGATGCTCTAACCAACTGAGCTACTCTCACCATATCCGCCTTTCAAAGGCTTCCCCCTTTAAGACGGCGCAAAGATAGGTATAAATTCTGATTACACAAACCTTTTGCGAACTTTTTTATCCATCCACTTACTTATAGATCGCTTTCTTTCCCGCTAACAATGTGTTACGCATCAAAGAAATGATTGTCATAGGCCCTACGCCACCCGGAACCGGAGTGATATAGGAACATTTAGGAGCGACCTCATTAAACAAGACATCTCCCGTTAACTTAAATCCGCTCTTGGTTATGCTGCTTGGCATACGGGTTGTTCCCACGTCAACGATCACGGCGCCTTCCTTCACCATATTCCCTTTCAAGAATTCAGGAACACCTAAAGCCACGATAATAATATCAGCAGACAAGCACATCTCCTTCAAGTTCTTAGAACGGCTATGGCATACGGTCACCGTACAATCGCCCGGATAAGATTTCTGCATCATCAAGGTAGCCATCGGCTTGCCGACAATATTGCTGCGTCCCAAAACCACGCAATGCTTTCCTTGCGTCTCGATATGATAACGCTTCAATAATTCCAAGATACCGGCAGGCGTAGCCGATACGAAACAAGGTAAACCGATAGACATACGTCCCACGTTAATCGGATGGAAACCGTCCACATCTTTACGATAATCGATCGCCTCGATCACCTTCTGCTCGGATATATGTTTCGGAAGCGGAAGCTGTACGATAAAGCCATCCACATCCGGATCATTATTTAACTCATCGACCTTACGAAGCAATTCTTCCTCCGTAACATCCTCCTCAAAGCGAATTAAGGTAGACTTAAAACCAATCTCCTGACAAGTCTTGACTTTACTAGCCACATAAGTCTCGCTACCGCCGTCATGGCCCACCAAAATAGCAGCCAAGTGAGGGATCTTACCTCCGGCAGCCTTGATCTGGGCTACCTCCTCAGCCATCTCCTTCTTCATCTGAGCGGAAACGGCCTTACCATCCAGCAATTGATAATGTTGTTCTTCCATATTATTGATTGTCTCCTGTTAATTAACGTCTGAACGAGGGCTTCATCGAAGGTAGCTTCATCTTCCCCGACTTCGCGGAAGTAAGCATACGCATCATCTTACGGGTCTCATCAAATTGCTTGATCAGCTTGTTTACCTCCTGGATGCTCGTACCGCTACCTTTGGCGATACGCTGACGGCGTGAGCCATTCAAGATAGCCGGGTTGCTGCGCTCATCCGGAGTCATCGAATAAATGATAGCCTCGATACTCTTGAACGCGTTATCATCGATATCCACATCTTTCAATGCCTTTCCTACACCCGGGATCATGGATGCCAACTCTTTCAAGTTACCCATCTTCTTGATCTGTTGGATCTGGGAGATAAAGTCGTTAAAATCGAACTGGTTCTTAGCGATCTTCTTCTGCAAACGTTTCGCTTCTTCCTCGTCATATTGCTCTTGCGCACGTTCCACCAAAGACACGATATCACCCATGCCTAAGATTCGATCCGCCATACGTTCAGGGTGGAAAATATCCAAGGCATCCATCTTCTCGCCCGTACCGACAAACTTAATCGGCTTATCAACAACCGTACGGATCGACAAAGCGGCACCACCACGGGTATCACCATCCAACTTCGTAAGTACGACGCCGTCGAAGTTCAGCCGCTCATTAAATTCCCTCGCGGTATTCACGGCATCCTGACCCGTCATGGCATCTACCACGAACAAGGTCTCATCCGGCTGGATAGCGCTCTTGATAGCGGCGATCTCGTTCATCATCTGCTCATCGATAGCCAAACGACCGGCGGTATCCACGATCACGACGTCATTGCCTTTAGCCCGTGCCTCGCGGATAGCGTTCATAGCGATCTCCACCGGATTCTTATTCTCCAATTCCATGTATACCGGAACACCCACCTGTTCTCCGACTACACGCAACTGCTCGATAGCTGCCGGACGATACACGTCGCAAGCGGCTAATAATGGTTTCTTATTTTTCTTGGTCTTTAATAAAGACGCTAGTTTACCAGTGAAAGTAGTCTTACCCGAACCTTGCAAACCGGACATCAATATAATGGCGGGATTTCCCTGCAAATTCACGTCGACTGCCGTACCTCCCATCAAGCTGGCCAACTCATCGTGAACAATCTTAACCATCAACTGACTAGGCTTAACCGATGTAAGCACGTTCTGTCCTAAAGCCTTCTCTTTTACCGTATCCGTAAAACTCTTGGCAACCTTATAATTGACGTCGGCATCCAACAACGCTTTACGCACATCCTTCAATGTTTCCGCCACATTGATCTCGGTAATCTTGCCTTCGCCCTTCAACAGTTTAAACGATCTGTCTAACCTTTCGCTTAAGTTCTCAAACATAATTCGTATGTGTATTTATATTATTTTCTACTGGATTAAGGGGCAAAGGTACGAAAAAGAGATGAGTATGCGATGAAAGCGATCTCGAAATTCTTCACTTCTCAACGTTTTAGTATACGGATCGAATTAAGAACCGCCAGCAAAGATACACCTACATCCGCGAAAACAGCTTCCCAAAGCGTGGCAAAACCGAAGGCTCCCGCCACAAGGACTATCACCTTCACGCCAATAGATCCCACGATATTCTGACGGACGATATTCCGGGTAGCACGTCCGATAGAAATAGCTTCCGCTACTTTAGAGGGCTGGTCCGTTTGGATAACCACGTCCGCGCTCTCGATGGCCGCATCCGATCCCAATCCACCCATCGCAATACCGACATCACTTAAAGCCAGTACCGGCGCATCGTTCATCCCATCGCCCACAAAGGCAACCGACTTATCCGTCTCCGCCGTTAATCGCTCTATATAAGCGGCTTTATCCTCCGGCAGCAGATTACCATACGCTTTATCGACACCCAAACGCTCAGCGAATTGATTCACGATCTCTTGCTTATCCCCGGACAACAAGCGAATATCTTTAACATCCAGATCCTTTAACCGACGAATCGCATCCACGGCATCCTTCTTCAAGGTATCCGAAAGGAGAAGATGCCCCGCATATTTCCCATCGATCGCACAAACCACCACGGTAGAAATACTATCGGATAATTCCTTCGGGACAGGAATATCACGTTCGGCCAATAAACGAATGTTACCGACAAGCACCTGCCGACCGTTCACGATAGCCTCGACACCATGCCCTGCCAATTCCCGCATGTCAGTGATTTCCATCGGCACGCTATCTTGTTTTTCCGCATAGCGAACTACAGCCTGCGCTACCGGATGGGTACTTTTCCGCTCTACTGATAACAAAACACTCAAAAGATCAGAAGCCGGGATACCCGTGCTTTCCACCATTGTGACCTCAAAACGCCCGGTAGTCAATGTACCGGTCTTATCGAACGCTACCGTATTTACCCGTGTGATCGCATCTAAATAATTACCACCCTTAAATAATATCCCGGCACGAGAAGCGGCGCCTATACCACCGAAATATCCGAGCGGAACACTTATAACCAAGGCACAAGGACAAGAAATAACCAAGAAAACCAATCCCCTATATAACCAATCCGAGAAAACATACTGGAAAGAAGGCGTCACCATCCCTACCAAGGCTGGAACCGACACGATTAGAAACGACAGAAGAATCACGATTGGGGTATAAATCCGTGCGAAACGCCGAATAAACAATTCCGCCGGCGCTTTCCGCTCCGAGGCATCTTTCACCAAAGCCAAAATACGGGCCAAGGCACTTTGCTCGTACGGCCGATTCACTTGTATACGTACCGCCTGCCCCTGCACGATCATTCCGGCAAGCACCTCCTCACCCTCACGGATAGAACGAGGCATACTTTCCCCGGTTAATGCCGAGGTATCGAACTGTGCCTCGGCTTCCAATAAAACGCCATCCAAAGGCACACGTCCGCCGGGTTTCACCTCGATCCGCTCGCCTACTTTTACATCCTTCGGAGATACATTCATATATGTACCCGTCCGCCATACATCCGTTCGTTCCGGCCGGACATCTAACAAGTCACTGATATTCTTCGAGGCTTTATTCACGGCTAGAAGTTGCAACCTCTCTCCTACCGTATAGAAAAGCATCACGGCTACGGCCTCGGGATACTCCCCAATACAAAACGCCCCAATCGAGGCGATCGCCATTAACGAGAACTCACTAAAAAAGTCTTTCCGCAAAGCCGCTTCCCAAGCTTCTCGCATAACAGGAAGTCCTACCGGCAAAAAAGCGACCAGAAACCAAATGGCCTCTATCCAAGACTCAGCAAACCAACTTATCCCCGAGTACTTCCCGATAAGTCCTATCACCAACAAAACGAAAGAAACCGTCGGCATCCATAAACCGGAACTTCCGTGCGAATGGCAATGTTCGCATCCACATGTTGTACTCATAATCTTATCTATTTTAATTATTTACTTCTTGATTACGGTACAAAGGTAAGAGAAGGGAGTTGCAACTTGATTGCAAATTATCAGGGTTTCTAGGAACGTCGCTTATTACACAATGGGCAAACACCCTTTACCGTATAATTAATGGTATCCATTATATATCCTTCCGGCAATTGAGCGACCGGGATCTTGATATTATTCAAACAAGAGGTTTTACGGCATACCTCGCAGAAAAAATGAATATGCCTATCACCCACTGGGCATGTCTCCGAACGGCTCTGGCATATCTCATATTTTATAGAGCCACTACCATCTTCGAAAGAATGGATCGCATGATGTTCCAATAACAAGGCCAATGAACGGGAAATGGTCGATTTATCCAACGTCTCCAACTCCGCCTCCAATTCGAACAGGGAAGCCGGGCTGGTTCGTTCTGATAATTTTTGCAAGACAAGGATCCGTGCGGCAGTAGGCCGTACTCCTTTTCCTACCAACATATCTTCACATTGCTTCGTGGACATGAGTTACCTTTCTTATTTGATTACAATACAAAAATACGAACAATTTCCCAATATTCACAGTTCAAAAAAAGACGTACGTGTTTTTCAGAATTCACGTACGTGTTTTCGAAAAAAGACGTACGTGTTTTTTTCCCCTCATATACTTATATTCTCTTATTTTGCCAAGAGGCTTTCTTTAAATAGATTACGCTAGCGACGAGCAATCCACTATAGTAAATAGCCTCTGTCAAGAAGCATACGGCTACCGACAAACGCAAACGTATCCCCGCGACATATACAAAAAGCACATACAGAATCAATACCGCCACTTCCATAAAAAGCGCAGAACGTGTATTTCCCGTACCCGACACCCCGTTGAACGCCACATTAGCTACCGATCCGATCAATAAAGAACCGACAATCACGTAGACGGATGGAACCGAGGCCGCCACTAATGAAGCGTCATTCGTATAAACAGACACGACCCATCCCGGCATCAAACTGACAATAGCGGCAAACACGACCATAATGCCCAACGATAACTTACAGATCTTCCAGATAGTCGGTATAACTTGATTGATCGCTCCCGCCCCGATACTATTACTCACGAACGTGTTTGTCGTGGTCGCCAAGGAATTAACGGGAATCAACATCACGACGTAAATACTACGTACGATATTCGCCACCGCCAACTCCCGTTGCCCCAAATGCTCCACAGCGATAAAGAACATAAACCAAGTAGCGATAGACAAGAAATATTGCAGCATCGTGAACACGGAAATATCCAGCACCCGTTTCAACAAGCCAAAATCGAAAGAACGAATCTGGTTAAGCGCATATTTACGTATATCTACGGTAAGTCTCGTGTAAACCACGAAAAAGAGAATCGATACCGCCTCGGCTATGACGGAAGCGATAGCCGCCCCTTGAATACCCATCTTTGGGAATCTGGCATGTCCGAAAATCAAAAGATAATCCAGTAAGACATTCGTCATTGCCATCAAGACAGCGTTCAATGTCAACACCTTTGTACGGGTAATACCAATAAAAAGAGCCCGGAACATCACGTTCACGAAAGAGAAGAAGAAGCCAAACACACGCCAATCCAAAAATTCCTCCGTGGCATTCAAGATAGCGTCCGAAGAAATCAATACACGCATCACGTCTCCCGCGAAAAAACGAGAAAACAAGAACAATATAGCAGCCAGCGACAATAGGAAGAAAACGCCTTGTATCATGACAGGCCCTATCTGGTCATAACGTCCCTCTCCGTTTCTACGGCCAATCACGATTTGAGATCCCGTACTAAAACCGAAGGCGATCGTAAAAGCGCAGATATAATAAAGTCCTCCCATAGCGGAAGCCCCCAACTCGACTTCACCAACCCTACCTAGAAAAGCCGTATCAGTCACGTTTATCACGTTTTGCGCCAACAAGCTCAAAAAGATCGGGTAGCTAACATTCCATATATTCCTGTTCGTGTACATAACTCGCTTATTACTTAAATTTATGAAGATAAAAAAAGCCCGCCGCATCCCGACGAGCTTTTCTTATGATTAGAGATCTCTACAAAGTCTAGTGTCTACTATATCAACTTATTTGTCGCCGTATCGGGAAATACCACGGAAGGCTTGAATGTTTTCGCCTCCTCGAAATCCATCATGGCATACGACATAACGATAATAATATCTCCGGGTTGAGCCTTACGGGCAGCCGCTCCGTTCAAGCAAACCACTCCCGAGCCACGTTCGCCCTTGATAATATACGTCTCAAAACGTTCTCCGTTATTATTATTCACGATCGAGACCTTCTCGTTCGCAATCAAATTAGCGGCGTCCAACAAATCCTCGTCGATAGTGATGCTACCGATATAGTTTAAGTTAGCTTCCGTTACCGTTACCCGGTGAATTTTTGACTTTACTACCTCTATAAACATGTATGACTTATAATTAGTATTTGATATTGTCGATCAAACGTACCTCTCCGCAATATACCGTGATGCAACCTACCGGATAATCGGTATCCGACCAGTTCTTGATAGACTCTAACGTATTGCCATCTACGATCTCGTAGTACTCAACTTCCATGACTGGATCGCTATTAATCGTATTGACAACATAGTCAATCACTTCTTGTACGCTTTTTCCGGGCACAAAGGTAGTACTTTCTTTTAACGTACGAGCAATTAACGGAGCTTTTTGACGTTGTTCCGGTGTCAAACGGGTATTCCGGCTACTCAAGGCCAAGCCATCGCCCTCACGAACGATCGGACAAGCATTGATCGTTACAGGGATATTCAATTGTTTCACCATCGCCCGGATCACAGCGATCTGCTGGAAATCCTTTTCCCCGAAATAAGCGTTATCCGGCTCTACGATATAGAACAACTTACTTACTACCTGCGCTACACCGTTAAAATGCCCCGGACGCTTAGCGCCTTCCATTACCTCAGATACCGTTCCCAAATCAAATGTACGGGTATCTGGCTCCGGATACATCTCTTCTACAGAGGGAGCGAATACATAGTCACAGCCGGCAGATTCTAATAACACACAATCAGCCTCCAACGTACGGGGATACGTTTCCAAGTCGTGTTTGTCATTAAATTGGGTTGGATTTACAAAAACACTGACTACACATACATCATTGTTTTTCACGCAATGTTGTACTAAGCTAAGATGTCCATTATGCAGTGCTCCCATGGTAGGAACAAAGCCAATTTTCTTATTATCCTGCTTTGCCTCAGCAAGATAAGCCTTCAAATCTTTAATACTATTTACTATTTTCATCAGATAGATGCTTAATTGACGGTGCAAAGCAACTAAATAATTACCGTAAATAAAAGATTTTTCGTATCTTTGTAGCGTCTTTATAAAACTAGTTTACAGAATGGATGCAAAAAAAATCTTGTTTATAGCCCAAGAAATCACTCCCTACCTTCCCGAATCCGAGATTGCGACAATATGTAGAAATTTGCCGCAAGGAATTCAGGAGCGTGGTCGCGAAATCAGGACATTCATGCCAAAATTCGGAAATATCAACGAGCGCCGCAATCAGTTGCACGAGGTTATCCGTCTGTCTGGTATGAATCTTATTATTGACGACACGGACCATCCTCTGATCATTAAGGTAGCATCCATTCAATCGGCCCGGATGCAGGTTTACTTTATTGACAACGAGGATTTCTTCCAACGGAAATCCACGGTCAGCGATGAGAATGGAAATGAGTATGAAGATAATGACGATCGTTCGATCTTCTATGTACGCGGAGTATTGGAAACCGTAAAAAAATTGCGTTGGATTCCTGATGTAATCCATTGCCATGGCTGGATGTCAGCGTTAACGGCTCTTTACATCAAGAGAATGTATGCCGATGACCCGTGCCTGCGTAATGCGAAAATCGTTTATTCGATCTACAACGATGACTTCAAGAACCCGCTAAACAAAGATTTCGCGACAAAACTGAAGGCGGACGGAGCCAAAGAAGCTGACTTGAAGTTAATCAAGGCAGATACAAGTTTTGTGGGCCTAACCAAATTAGCGATTGATTTCGCTGATGGTGTAATCCAAGGTAGCGAGACGATCAATCAAGAAGTCCTTGATTATATCTCTGCCAAGAAAGATACTCCTTTCCTTCCCTATCAGTCACCGGAAACTTATATGGACGAGTTCAATAAGTTCTACGACGTGGTATTGGATTCTAACACGAAATAATAAATGTAGTAATGAAAATCAAGCTTTTAATACTTGGACTTGGCCTTGGTGCTAGCATTTTGGCCGGGTGTAATGATGATTTTAGTTCGATAGGAACAAGTATTCAGCCAGGCGACGATACAATTGCGGTATATATGGACACGTTCCAGATACAAGCCACTACGGTGCAATTAGATTCTATTTACGCAAGGTCTACTAGCGCCCAGTTGGGTGAACTCTACGATCCGCTGTATGGTAACCTTGTATCGGATTATATGTGCCAATTCTATTGTCCGAGTGATTTTCAATTTAAGCATACACCTTATGAGGGAAAAATTGATTCGGTGGAATTCAATATATATTATAATGGTTCCAATAAAAACGGTGTATGGGTAGGAGACTCCTTGGCGCCTATGCGTGCGGAGATCTTTAAAATTACAAGTCCGTTACAAAAGAATTTTTATACAAATATTGACCCTAAGCAATATTGCAATATGCAAGAGTCAATGGGTGCTCAAGCTTATACAGCTTATAACACAAGTATATCCGACTCCCTTAGAAACTCTGATGGTTACAGCCCTCATGTAAGCATTAAAATGCCTACTGAGTTCGGACAAAAATTTTATGATGAAACGATTAATAATCCGGGTACATTCAAGAATCAAGAAACTTTCAATGAGTTTTTCCCGGGGCTTTATGTAACAACTACCTTCGGTAGTGGTAATATATTGTCCGTGGCTAGCTCTGTCCTTAAGATATATTATAATTATGCGGTTAAAAGCACAGCAGGAAAAGACTCTTTAATAACCACGTGGGAAGCTTTCTCCGTCACTAAAGAGGTCATTCAGCTAAGTCGTTTCAAAAATACGGATATGAGTCAATTGCTACAACCGAACGACAGCTATGCATTTTTTAAGACTCCTGCCGGCGTTTGTACACGCATCGTTCTTCCGACACAGGAAATTACTCCGATCATGGAAAAACGTATCGTGAATAATTTACCACTAGAGTTAAAAGCGATGCCGCAAGAAGATTGGCAATATGCGCTGGCTCCTCCTCCTTATTTATTGATCTTGCCGGAGGATTCTGTAAAGAGTTTCTTTGAGGGTAGTCAAATTGACAATAATGTAACCTCGTTTCTATCCAAGGCTTACGATGCGACTACTCGTACGTACTCATTCCCGAATCTTGCCAATTTATTAAAATATCAGATGGAGAATAATCCGGACAAAGATTTGAGTTTACTTCTTATCCCTGTTCAACGGACAACGACCACAGGTAACAGTTACGGTCAAAGTACAGTTGTTACAACAGCCATCACGAATTATCTAGCTCCCTCAGGTGTAAAGATACGAAAGGATGAAGAGGTGATGAAAATTGGTATTACATCATGTAAATATGTCAGATAGCAAAGAATCTATATAATAAAAAAAGCGAGATGAAAAACATCTCGCTTTTTTTATATCCGTATCTCTAAGGCAAAAAATAACGGGTCCCTAAAAGGACCCGTCACTCTCCAAAAATAGTCTAGTCAAATCAATTAACGACTTATTTCTTCGCCGCCTTCTTTTTTAATTTATCTAATTCTTTCTGTAGACTCTCGATTTCCTCTCCTTGATTCTTAATCGTAGAAAGCAATGAATTCAATTCCTCATTCTCTATATTCTCCGGGAATTCCGCATTTACACGAACAATGAAATCGGAAAGAACATTCATATAGTTATTAAATGCATCATACGGATTATCGTAAGGGCTAAAGCCACCTTGTCCCATATGCTTTGTACTCATATAATAGAAATGGTCACTGCTCTGCAGATAGTACCAGTCCTGACGGATACGACGAGTCTGAGACAAACGAACACGTTCACCGATCTCATTAATCTTACGGAACGCTTCCTGCTGCAATACATTTCCTAACCAAGAACTACAATCTCTCTCCTCATCTACCCAAGAGATCGGATAAGGAACGGAGATAGAGTCTACCGGCTTGATCAATGTAAATACTTCCGATGGAGTAGAGAAGCTAATCCCCTTATCCGCAGCAAAACGAGGCAAAGCCTTGAAGAACTCAAAAATACCGGTTGAAGCTGGATGCAAAGATCCCAGCACCTCATAATTCATAAACAAATTAATGATTTGCTCTGAATCCGGAGTAGCAGCGATCCATGACATATACTTATCGGCTGTCAAAGGATACTCATTCCAACTATAATCACTGAAACGGTTCGATAAATCCTCGCTGAAACGGTCATTCTTCAATAATAAACTCAACTTCGGAGCTACGCAAGAAGAATACATATAGTTCGGACTCTTCCAACCTAAGATATGCTTAGCACCCTCCGTCAACATCCCCTTATAGCCCATCTCAGAAACCATAGCGGAAATATCATCCGAGTAAATCAACTCCGTATTACGGAACACTTTCGGTTTAACCCCGAATAAAGTCTTGATCTTATCTTCTTGTTTCTTTACTTGATGCTTGAACTCCTCCGGATCTCCCAAGGAAGAAAGAGAATGAGCATAAGTCTCAGACAAGAATTCCACATTCCCCGTAGCCGCCAATTCCTTAAAGCTATCGATCACTTCCGGAGTATAAATCTCCATCTGCTCCAACGCTACGCCGGAAATAGAGAACGCTACCTTAAACTTACCACCACTGGTCTTAATCATCTCCAAAATAGTCCGGTTAGCCGGCAAGTAACATTGTTCAGCTATACGATGGATAATCTCCTCATTCTGGAAATCATCGTAATAGTAATGGTCGTTACCTATATCGAAGAAGCGATATCTTTTTAAACGGAACGGCTGATGTATTTGAAAATAAAAGCAGATCGTTTTCATAATATTGTTTGTTTTATTTTTGTCTTGTCGTTAATTTATTTGTTACCTATCACATTGTCGTAAATACGACGAACCTTTTGTCCGGCATATTCCCATTTGATATTATCCACCTCTTTCTTACCTTCCACTTTCAAGAACTCATGCATGGCAGGATAAGTAATAATTGAATACATGGCATCCGCTAACGCCTCAATATCCCAATAATCCACCTTAATCGCATAATCCAAGATCTCGGCGCAACCGGATTGTTTAGAAATGATAGAGGGTACACCACATTGCATGGCTTCCAACGGAGAGATACCAAAAGGCTCAGAAACCGAAGGCATCACATATACGTCACTGGCTTTCAACACCTCATAGACCTGCTTGCCCTTCATAAATCCGGTAAAGTGGAAACGATCTGAAATATTACGTGCTGCGGCCAAACGAATCATTTGATCCATCATATCACCACTACCAGCCATCACGAAACGTGCATAAGGAGCCTTAGCCAAAACCTTTGCGGCAGCCTCAACGAAATATTCCGGCCCTTTCTGCATCGTGATACGACCTAAGAATGTAATAACCTTATCCTTTACACCCTTTTTATCTGGGATCGCTAAAATCTCAGGACTTAAAGGCTCTACGGCGTTATGTACGGTCGTTACCTTAGCGGGATCTTGATGATATTTCTCGATCACCGTCTGACGAGTCAAATTACTCACCGTTATGATATGATCTGCATTGTCCATACCATTCTTCTCAATCGCATAGACATCCGGATTCACATTACCACGGCTACGATCATAATCCGTAGCATGAACATGGATTACCAAAGGCTTACCACTCACATTTTTAGCGTGAATACCCGCCGGATAAGTCAACCAGTCGTGCGCATGGATGATATCATACTCTTCCGTACGAGCGATTACTCCCGCAACGATCGAATAGTTATTGATCTCTTCCAGAAGATTATCCGGATAACGTCCGGAAAACTCAAGGCACCCTAAATCAGTCACATGACGATAACTGAAATCCGCATAAATATGATCCCTGTACTTATAATACTGGTCAGCGTTCATTCCCGCTTTGGAAACCCGTTGCTGCACATATTCACGGTCAACATCCTTCCAAACAATCGGAACTTGGTTGACACCCACTATCTTTAGAAAGCTCTGGTCTTCATCGCCCCAGGGCTTCGGTATACAAAAAGTAATATCCATATCGGGCTGCATTGCCATGCCTCGTGTCAAACCGAAACTGGCCGTTCCTAAACCGCCCAAGATATGAGGAGGAAATTCCCATCCAAACATTAATGCTTTCATAATGGTACTTAGTTTTATTCGGCGTTATACTTCTTCAACAAATCCACAACACGGAGGATAGCCGCAACATTCATCGCAAAAGAGACAGCTCCACGTCCGGTAAACGGTGGGTTACCATCAAACAATTCCGGGATCGTCCCGATACAGTGTAATGACATCTCCTCCTCCAAGCTTATCAACATACGTTCAGCAAAAGCAACGCCACTCTTTCCGAATACACGCAAATAAGCTTCCAAATAGGCGCCTAACAACCACGGCCAAGCAGTACCTTGGTGATAAGCCAAATCTCGTTCATATTGCGGCCCCACATAATACGGGCGATATCCTTCGCTCTTCGGACTCAAGGAACGCAAGCCCTTCGGGGTAAGCAACTCTTTCGTCACGATATCCACTACGGCACGTTTCTGCATCCTCGTCAATGGGGAATAAGGCAATGCCACAGCGAAAATCATATTAGGCCGTACGCTCCAATCTACCGTAGAACCATTCACGGAATCGAACAAATAATTATACCCGTTCACAAAGGTTTCCGGGAACGATTTATCCATCGACTTGATAATCGGATCAATACCCTCGACAGGTACTCCCCCCATCAATTCTGTATAGAAACAAAGAGCATTATACCAAAGAGCGTTAAATTCCACTATATAACCAGAACGAGTTACAACAGGTTTTCCGTTTACGGTAGAATTCATCCAAGTAATCGCCTTATCTTTTCCATTAGCGAAAAGTAAACCATTCTCCATCAATTTCATATCGGGATGTTTCTGGTCCCGTATATAATCGATAACTTCTTTCACGAAATCGCCATATAGCTCACGTGCCTTTTCAACGCCCTCATGCTTAGCATACTGTTGGATCGCCCAGATCGCCCATAAAAAGACATCCGGATGCTCGATCTCACGAATCACCGCATCGAAACGCCCATTCTCCATATACGCCCGCATCGCCGGCATCGCCGTATGCATGATCTTCTCAAAACGAACCGGATCATCGATAGACAACGTACTACCCGGAAGAGCTACGAACAAATCTCTCGCACGTACTTTAAACCATGGATAGCCCGCTAATAGATAAGCGTCGTCTTCCTTGGGACGAAAATAAAATTGCTGAGCGGAATTCTTCAAGCAATTGAAGAAGCTAGTACGAGGTGTACGAGCTACGACCTCATTCTCATACAGTGCCTTCAAGCGGGTAGTTGCCACTGCACTATCGCCAGCGCTGAAAATAATAGTCTCCCCTTTTTTGATAGGGACCTCGAAATATCCGGGAACATACAAATCCTCCTGATAAGGATATCCCCTCTCTTGTTCTTTCGGATACTCGATGCCATTGTACCAATATGGCTCATACACAAATTTAACTTTCTTGTTAAATTGCATATACAGTTCCGGATAACCGGGATACATACATGTCTTGATTCCGTTTGTGACTTCCTCGTAAGATTGGTTCACGTTACCATTGGCTTGCGTTAAGTTCTTCACGCTACGGAAAGCGAGGAAAGGACGGAAACGTAAGGTCGTAGCGGAATGAGCATCTTCCAACGTATACTTAATCATGATACGATTCTCGTACATGGAAAACACTTTCTCTTTCGAGAAGATCACACCTCCTACACGGTAAAGCGTACGAGGTACTGTCTCTGAGCTATACTCGCGGATGTACTTATGTCCCTTGGGACTGAAATTATCGCCTGCATATTTATGCAACCCAAGATTAAATTCGGCACCATGTTGAATTACCGTCTCATCAAAAGAAGATAGTAACACATGGTTGTCATCATCAATCGCAGGCACAGGCATAACGAGTAGTCCGTGGTATTTCCTGGTATTACAATCAACAACAGTAGTGCAGTGATAGGCTCCCAAACGGTTGGTTCGAAGCACCTCACGAGTCAGCGACTCTTCCAGGTTTATCATCACTGTTTTGTCAAATTTAAGATAACTCATATGTGTATTTGGGTTTTAAGTTACTTTCTTTAATATCAAAATGAAATTATTTTCGTTTCTGAGAATCAAAAGTATTATTTAATAACTAAAAAAACAAACTGTCTTTTATATTTATTTAGAAAAAAAGGCATCCTTCTTCTACGATAAACTTATAGATCAAGGCTTTAAAAAGAAAGGTGCTCTAAAGGAGTGTTTTCAAACATATAAATTTTTGTTAAATCAATCCTATTATCATATTCATCAAAGCTCAAAATCAAGGTACAGCCCCCCGAAAACAAGCCTCGGTTTAGTCATAGGAAATGTTCTATTTTTCATTTTAAATCAATCTGAATATAAAAACAGATGCCTATAATGTTCCTGTGATTAAAATGCCTACCTTTGCGGAAATTTTCAAACAATTTTTAATATGAGGAAGTTATTATATAATGTAGTAATTTTATTAAGCGCAATTCAAATGACACACGCAGCAAATAACCCTTTCTTCGGGAAGTTTAAAACACCGTTCGAGACCCCTCCTTTCGATAAGATCAAGATCGAGCATTATGAGCCCGCTTTCGACGAAGGAATCAAGCAAATGGAAAAAGAGGTGCAAGAGATCGCCAATAACCCGCAACCGGCTACTTTCGAGAATACGGTAGTAGCTCTGGAACGTAGCGGCAAATTATTAGAAACAGTCTCTTCTGTTTTTTTTAATGTATTAGGGGCAGAGGCTAACGACGAAATGATGGAAATCTCGCAACGTGTCTCCCCGAAGTTATCCCAGACATCCAATAACATCTTCTTAAATGAGAAGCTACTTGCTCGGGTCAAATCAATCTATGATAAAAAAGAACAATTGAACCTTTCTACCGAGGATGCTAAATTGCTGGAAGACCTTTACGAGTCGTTTAAAGCGAATGGGGCTACGTTAAATAAAGATGACAAGGAAAAATACCGCAAGCTAAGTATGGACCTAAGCATGTTAACCTTGCAGTTCGATCAAAACGCCTTGAAAGATAAAAACCGATTCGAATTACTAATAACGGACGAGAACGAACTATCCGGCTTACCCGAAAGTGCTCGTGACGCAGCGGCCATGTTAGCCAAAAGTAAAGATAAAAATGGATGGTTATTCAATCTCTCGGCTCCGAGTTACATTCCATTTATGCGTTATTCCGACAAGCGTGATTTGCGAGAAAAAATGTATCGTGAATACATGAGCGTAGGAAATAAAGGGGATGAGTTCGACAATAAGGACATTATCAAAAAGATCGTTAATATCCGCCTAGAGATCGCCCAGTTGATGGGATTCAAGAATTACGCCGAATATGCGCTGGAACACACGATGGCTAAAAACTCAGCGAACGTATACAAATTATTGAATCAGTTACTCGAAGCTTATAAACCGATAGCGATCAACGAATACAATGCAGTAGAAGGATTCGCATTAGGTACAGAGAAAGAGAATATCACCGTTATGCCTTGGGACTGGAGTTATTATTCCGAGAAGTTACGGGATATCCGCTTCAAGGTAAACGACGAGATGACTCGCCCTTATTTCGAGTTAAGCAACGTAAAGAAAGGCGTATTCGGATTAGCTACCCAGCTCTACGGTATCACCTTTAAGGAAAACAAGAAAATCCCGGTTTATCATCCGGAAGTAGACGCTTATGAGGTATACGATGCCGATGGTAAGTTCCTTGCTATCCTTTATACGGATTTCTTCCCTCGTGACGGAAAACAATCCGGCGCTTGGATGAACAATATCAAGGCTCAATACAAAGATAAAGACGGAAAAGATAGCCGTCCTCAGATCGTTATCGTGATGAACTTTACCCGTCCGACAGACACGAAGCCCTCTTTGTTAAGTTTCGACGAGGTGAACACGCTCTTGCATGAGTTCGGGCACTCCTTGCACGGCATGCTAGCGCAAGGAACCTATTCCAGCCTTTCGGGAACCAGCGTTTATCGTGATTTCGTAGAATTACCTTCCCAGATCATGGAGAACTGGTTGACTGAAAAAGAGTTCTTAGATCAGATCGCCGTTCATTACCAGACCGGAGAGAAAATCCCGCAAGAGATGATACAAAGCTTGGTAAACGCCTCTAACTTCAACGCCGGCTACCTTTGCTGCCGCCAATTAAGCTTTGGCTTGCTGGATATGGCATGGCATACGTTGGAGCAACCTTTCGACGGTGACGTAGCGGCATTCGAGAAAAAAGCTTGGGCTCCGACGGTAATCGTACCGGAAGTACCGGAAGCCTTGATGGGCACAAGCTTCGGACATATCTTCTCCGGAGGATACGCGGCAGGCTATTACGGATATAAATGGGCCGAGGTATTAGACGCCGACGCTTTCTCCGTTTTCAAATCGAAAGGAATCTTCAACAAGGAGGTCGCGAAATCTTTCCGTGACAATATCTTATCCAAAGGTGGTACAGAAGATCCCGCCGTGTTATACAAGCGTTTCCGTGGACAAGAGCCTACGATAGACGCCTTATTAATCCGTAATGGTATTAAGAAGTAATAATTTACCGGGCTTATCGCCCGGTAAATCTAAATAATCACTACCTTTGTGTCTGGATTAAAAGACAAAAGAGTAAACAAATGTGCGAGAAAACAGAAAAACAGCACGAATTAGATAAACGTTACCTGCGAATGGCCGCTATCTGGGCCGAGAATTCGTACTGTAAACGACGCCAAGTGGGCGCATTATTAGTAAAAGATAAAATGATCATATCCGACGGATACAATGGAACACCCGCCGGTTTTGAAAATGTTTGCGAAGACGAGAACAATGTCACCAAGCCTTATGTTCTACACGCGGAGGCTAACGCCATCACAAAAGTGGCAGCCTCATCGAACAGCAGTAAAGGAGCGACCATTTATGTGACCTCCTCCCCTTGCATTGAATGCGCAAAATTAATCATACAATCCGGGATCAAGCGAGTGGTCTATTCCGAGAATTATCGCATAGCGGACGGCTGCGAATTATTGAAGCGTGCCGGTATCATAGTAGATTATATAGATTTGAACGAATAAATAAAACGTTTTTATGGATAAAAACAAAAGACTGACCGTATGGCTCCCGGTTATCATCGCGGCTAGTATCGCTTTAGGTATCTTTATTGGGAACCATTATTTATCTATCAGTCAAGGAAAAAAACGGTCCTACTCCAGCGGTAACAAGATAAATGCCATCTTGGACATTATCGACGAGCAATATGTTGACACGGTTAGCATGTCTAAGCTGGTAGAGAGTACGATCCCGAAAATATTCAGTGAATTAGACCCTCACTCCGTATATATCCCCGCCGAAGACGCTTCCGTGGTGAATGAGGAGCTGGAAGGTTCTTTCAGTGGTATTGGCGTATCATTTAATATGCAAACCGATACGATCCTAGTGATCAGCGTAATTAGCGGTGGTCCCGCAGAGAAAGCAGGTTTACTGCCCTTCGACCGGATCATCTCGATCAATGATTCTATTTTCTCCGGTAAGAAAAAGAACCAAGGAGAGATCATGAAGACACTCCGGGGCGCAAAGAACAGTACGGTGAAACTAGGCGTACAGCGAGGAAATTCTCCTGAGTTGCTCTATTTTGACGTAACCCGTGGAGATGTCCCTGTTAATTCGGTCGATGTTTCTTTCGAAGCGGCTAAAGGTATAGGTTACATCAAGGTTAGCAAATTCGCCCGGAATACTTATAATGAGTTCATCACGGCGATCGCCAAGCTGAAACAAGCGGGCTGTACCTCTTTCGTGATCGACTTACGGGGTAATACCGGCGGATATATGGATGCCGCTATTAATATGATTAACGAGTTTATGCCGGAAGGACGCTTGATCGTCTACACGGAAGGTAAGTCGTTCCCTCGTTCCGACGTATATGCGAACGGAACCGGAACTTGTAAAGACGCCCCGATCGTAGTATTGACCGATGAGATCTCGGCTTCCGCCAGTGAGATATTCTCCGGAGCGATCCAAGATAACGACCGTGGTACGATTATCGGACGAAGAACGTATGGCAAGGGTCTGGTACAAACTCAAATGTCATTGAGCGACGGTTCAGAGATGCGATTGACCATCGCCCGTTATTACACGCCGTCCGGTCGCTGCATCCAGAAGAAATATGAGATGGGTAATACGGACGCTTACGACCAAGATATCTATAACCGATATATGCACGGCGAGTTCGACTCGGCCGATAGCATCAAGATGGATGATTCCTTGAAATACCAGACCGTAGGCGGACGTACCGTATACGGCGGGGGCGGTATCATGCCAGATATCTTTATCCCTCGTGACACGAGCGGCGTTACCTCTTACTACTCAAATGTGGTAAATAGCGGCGTGCTTTACCTGTATGCGCTCGAGTACTCAGACCGCCATCGGGAGAAACTAGGCTCATTCAAGACTTGGGAGGAATTATATAATTACTTGCAGCAACAACCGCTCCTTTCCGACTTCGTGAACTTCGCCGCTACCAAGGGCATCAAGAGACGTCCTACATTAATTAATATATCCGGCAAGTTAATCGAGAACCAATTGCAAGCGTATATCGTAAGGAATTTCTTCGACGAGGCGGGCTTCTACCCCATTTTCCTAAAAGATGACGTTACCTTATTACGTGCGATCAAGATCTTGCAAGAGGGAAAATCTGTGCCGAATGCGGAACTATTAAAACAATCAGCGAATGGAGACTTACACAGCCAAGCAGGCCCTACGAAAAGATATGGCCTCTCGAAAAAAAGAATATTCGAGGATTACCTTGTGCGAGCTATCGGATAAGATCATGGACCGCTTGGAACAGACGGAACTGTTCCAAGCGGCTTCTTGCATCGCCCTTTATCACGCCATACCGGGAGAAGTACAGACCGCCGGCTTTATCGAGAAATGGTACCAGAAGAAAAAGCTTCTGTTGCCCTTGATCGTCGGTGATGATTTGAGATTGCTTCTTTACGAAGGACCGGAATCCCTAAAACCCGGACCTTTCGGAATATTAGAGCCTAAGGCGGACGGCATAGAAGTTCCAAAGAATGAGATAGACTTGATTATCGTGCCCGGAGTCGCCTTTGACAAAGACAAGAACCGCATGGGACGAGGGAGGGGATTCTACGACCGCCTTCTTTCCACGCTCAACGCTCCCAAGGTTGGCATATGCTTCGGGTTCCAGATGATACCACAGGTTCCGGTAGAGCCACTCGACAAGAAAATGGATTACGTAATAACAGAAGACACCATCTATTGATCTCTCCGCAGAATATATACTTACTGGGTCAAGCCATATATACTTACCGGGGCTGGGCAGTATATGTTACTTGACCCAGTAAGTAATATTGCGAATGGTAAAGCCACACTCAATGAAAAACGATATTGGTAATGACCGAGGCACCCGCGTAATCATTCAAGCTTTTCACCAACCGTTCCCGGCAAAGCGTCAACTCGCTACGAAGTACGGAGGAAGTCAATGAGACATGAAGCACCTTATCACGTACATATATATTACGTGTGTACTGCATGATCGTAGGCCCTAAAACTTCTCCCCACGCACGTTGGACCCGGATCTCCATCATTTTCTCGTACAACTCGGTATTATCCTCGAAAAAGTCACGAAGCACTTCCCCCAATGTCTGTGTATTTCTTCTCTGCATTCTTATTCCTCCATAGGTTGTACCTCGCCACGTTCCACACGGAAGAGAGCATAGTCATGATTCATAGCCAATAAGATCTCATCCAGATACTTCCGGTTCGTATCTGTAATAAAAATCTGCCCGAAGCCATTCTCGCTGACCAGTTTGATGATCTGCTCCACACGGCTAGCGTCCAGCTTATCGAAAATATCATCCAACAGCAAGATAGGTGTAGTCTGTCCCCGTTTATTTAGGAAAGCGAACTGAGCGAGTTTCAAGGCGATCAGATACGTCTTATTCTGTCCTTGCGAACCAACCCGGCGAATCAGGTACCTGCCCAACGTCATTTCCAGCTCATCCTTATGGATACCGGAAGAGGTATAGCCCAATATACGATCCCGTTCCCGGCTCATCGCCAATTTACCGGCAAGCTCCGTTTCCTCCAATTGCGAGATATAATGTAGCCCTACCTCCTCGGCAGAGCCGCAGATCGTCTGGTAGTACTCATTAAAGATCGGGGTAAAATCCTCCACCAGTTTTTTCCGCTTCTCGTAAACGATTTGGCCGTACATACCCAGCTGCATCTCCAATACCTCATAAAGAGAGGCATCCATGCTCTGATCTTTCAGCAACGTATTCCGTTGGAGCAACGCTTTATTATATTGGATAAGCGCATGCAGATAAGGCTTGTCCTGCTGCGAGATGATTAAGTCCAGAAAACGGCGTCGCTCATCGCTTCCCCCCCGGATCAAGTCGGCATCAGCCGGAGAAACCATGACCAACGGTAATAGGCCGATATGCTCGGACAGCTTGTCGTACTCCTTCTTATTCCGTTTGAACTGTTTGCGTTGCCTACGCCGCATGGCACAGAAAATCTCCTCCTCACGTCCCTCATAATCATAGTTACCCTGCACCACGCAAAGATCTTGATCACTGTTTATTATCTGGCTATCAGGCGTATTGACATGACTCTTGCAAAATGAGAGATAATGAATGGCATCCAATAGATTCGTCTTCCCCATCCCGTTATTGCCGAAAAAGCAATTCATCTTGGGCGAGAAAATAACCTCGGACTGAAGTATATTTTTGTAATTGAGAACAGAAAGCTTCTTTAGTATCATCTAAACCGTATTAATCGTACAAAATTAAAAAATATACTTCTAAGTATAGATTATATCAGCAAAAAAAACTACTTTTGCGCTTTGAATCGCCAACCATATGGTATGGCTTAAAATCAGCGATAAAATTAATAAATAACTATAACACATTATGGCTACTAAAGAAAAGGACACCAACAAGGAGTTAGAAGTAGAAGAGATTGTCTCCAAATCGGAGCAATTCATTGAAAACAATTCAAAGAAGATTATTTACGGTATAATAGCTGTCGCACTCGTTGTTGGAGCTGTTTTGGGAATCAAGCATGGTTATTTAGTTCCTCAGGAGAAAAAAGCCGCCGCCGCCATGTTCAAGGGCGAGCAATACTTCGCCAGAGATTCTTTCGCCTTGGCTTTAAACGGCAATGGAGCTGACTATGAAGGTTTCGAGGCTATCATCGACCAATATGGAAGCACGGACGCCGGAAACTTGGCGAAGGCTTACGCAGGTATCTGTTACTACAAGATGGGCGATACACAGAAGGCGCTCGATTTATTGAAATCTTTCAGCGGAAAGGACCAAATGGTATCTCCGGCGGTTACAGGCTTGATCGGTGATTGCTACGTGAACATGGGTAATACGAAAGAAGGAATCAGCTATTTCGAGAAAGCCGCTAAGGAGGCCGACAACGAGGTTATCAGCCCGATTTACTTGAAGAAGGCCGGTATCGCTTACGAGAACTTGAAAGAGTATGACAAGGCTGTAAAGGCTTACACGACTATCAAGGACAAGTATTACACTTCCATGGAGGCATCCGATATCGATAAGTATATCACCCGTGCTTCGGCAGGAAAATAAATAAACAGTATATTATATAGTATAACAGAGGATGTCTCGGTCAAACAAGGCATCCTCTTCTTTTAAAGAGACAAGTATGGCTACAGCTTATCAGAATTTATCCGAGTACGACTTCAACAGCGTACCCGATGCTTCAGAGATGAACATCGGCATCGTAGTTGCGGAATGGAACAAGAACATTACCGAGAAGTTATTGGAAGGTGCTTGCAACACGCTTGAAAAGCACGGGGTGAAACCGGAGAACATCGTAGTTAAACGAGTTCCGGGTAGTTTTGAACTGACTTTTGGAGCCAAAAGATTGGCCGAGACTAAAGAATTAGACGCCGTGATCGTTCTGGGATGCGTCGTAAGAGGCGATACGCCACATTTTGATTACGTTTGTTCCGGCGTTACGCAAGGCATTACAGAATTGAATTTAATGTACGATATTCCTTTCATTTTCGGCCTGTTAACTACCGACACCATGCAGCAATCCGAGGATCGTGCGGGAGGTAGATATGGCAATAAAGGGGACGAGGCAGCGGTTACCGCAATAAAAATGGTAAATTTTTCTGCCTAAACGCTTGCAGGTTTCAAAATAAATCGTACCTTTGCACTGCAATTAAGAACAAGGGGGCAGTTACCAGAGTGGCCAAATGGGGCTGACTGTAACTCAGCTGGCTTTCGCCTTCGGTGGTTCGAATCCATCACTGCCCACCTTAATTGATCGGTTCACATTGTGAGCCAATTCTTTCGAAAACCGAAAGAATACATATTGCGGAAGTAGCTCAGTTGATAGAGCATTAGCCTTCCAAGCTGAGGGTCGCGGGTTTGAGCCCCGTCTTCCGCTCTAGGAAAAGAGGAAAATCGAAAGGTTTTCCTCTTTTTTTATATCCTCGTATTACTATATATCCGGGATAATGTCTACTTTAGCCCCCAATACAACAAATAACAAAAAGAGAGATGAAGATGGTGAAAGGGATATACGTGTTGCTGACAATGTTCCTATTGATGGGATGCGCTACGGTAATGAATCCTTATAAAATGGACAACCGGATGCATAAGATAGAGCTAGGGATGACCAAGCAAAAGGTTATATCGATACTAGGAAAGGATTTTGAGTCGGCTGGCGCACGAATAACCCCGGACGGCCCCATAGAGAGTATCAGTTATAAGACGGTCACCATGACGATAGCCGACTACTCTGAAGGCTACTACATCCTAAGCTTCAAGAATGGGATACTAGTGGAGTGGTTCAAGGAAAAGACACCGATCAATAACAATACAGCGAACTAAGGTCTCCTTTTAGGCTACTAAAAACAAATAAGGCAGATGCCTCTGGGCATCTGCCTTCATTCTTTTACGATTATAAACTTTCTTCGATACATGAATCCGGTTATGACTGACCGGTCTGCCGTGGTTTTCTAACTCGGCCTCACGACTGCCTTTCCGGTTAGCCTTTATGTACTCGACTAACGGATCTTGCTTTTTTCTCTTTGTCTTCATAGCTTTATTGCTTTTATATCGCTTTCACGAGGGCAAAGATACGAAAAGAATTCATTTCACCTCACTATCGTCCCAAGGGTATTTTCTTTTCGGATTTCGAGGGAACCAGCCTTTCTGCACACGCTCCTCCTGCTCGAAAATCTCCTTGATCGTCCAGAACGATGAGAAGGCGAATACGCCGCAAATAGCGGACACAAACACGCTGTCTATAAACAGGGAAGCTATCACCCCTAAAATCCCCAAGACAAGGAATATCCACCAGCACTTCGTCCCCCAATAATACTCGGCCTTCACGACTACCGGATGAAACATACCGATAATCAAGAATGTAACGATACCGATCAACAACCCATCAAAATTTATCATATCCATATCTGAATATTTATACTTATTACTATTATATGTAACAAATATACAAACAATATTCCACTTAACTAATCATTTCTTTCTATGAAGAGATAGAAACCTCTATTCGTAATAATCGTCCCACAAAGATGAAACGATCTTTTCATATACGTGATACGATCTTTTCACCCTTGTGATACGATCTTTTCACATAGGTGAAAAGATCAAGACCTAAAGAAGCTTACACTTAAAGTAGCACAAAAAAAAGTCACATCCATTGTTAGTGGACATGACTTCTATATTGTTTTCAAATAAGATTCTTATCTGTTGCTTTCCTCCGCAGGTGTAGTAGTAGCGGGAGTTTCCTCTGCCGGAACTGCCGGTTGTTGAGCCGTACCAAAGTCCGGAGCGATCGTATTCGGATCGATAGAGATAGCGTCGTTTACTTGTTGCTTGATCTCAGATTGAGCGGCATGCTCCGCTCTGGGGATAAATGCGGTAATCAAGATACTCAATACGATTACGGTACCCGCCAAACTCCAAGTAGCTTTCTCCAAAAAGTCCGTGGTCTTACGTACACCCATGATTTGGTTAGAAGAAGAGAACCCTGAAGCCAAACCTCCACCTTTCGAGTTCTGGATCAACACGATCAAGATTAATAGTATAGAGGCAATCAGGATTAAGATAGAAATAAATACGTACATCTTAGTTTTATTTTTTAGTGTTAATAATCAACTTTTCCAAAAATCTGATTTGGTCTGCAAAGTAAACATTTTTTTCTGGATATTTCAAGCTTAAGTTTTTAATAATTTGCAAAGCCTTATCATATCGCTTCTGTTTTATATAAATCCGAGCTAAAGTTTCCGTAAGGCACGAGTCTTCCAGCGATTTGGACTGCTCATCATCCAAATCTTTCACCGACTTTGGAGTCTCCGCACGGCTGTTTTCCTCTCGGATTTCCAGCCCGCTACCCGGCATACGCTGTTGGTCATTTTTAATGAACGAATCGATCAAGTCGTGATGTCGAAGCCTATTCTCCGCATCCTCTCCAGATGGCTTCTCTTCTTCCTCTTTCGATAATGACCAAAACATATAATCTGACGATACCGATGGCTGGAACAGGAACGGGGCTTCTTTCTTAGGCTCCGGTTCCTCGTTACGGTTAGAGAGGAATGCGTCTATCAAGGAGAAAGTATCCTCTTTTCGCATATTCGGCTCATGCTCCACACGGGAGTTCAAGCCATATTTATCTCCCTCTATCAGTTGGAACAGCTTTTTCCGATCCGGCAAGAATATCGCCATCTTCTCCAGCTCCGAGGTAAAACTCATATCATTTAATACGGCCAGATTCTTTAGATACAACATCCGTGCCACTTGAAAATACGGGTAATCCTCCACGATTCGTCGCAACTCAAGAAGAGTCCCCTCGGTCAATTCCGAAGGCTCCTCCATCAAACGATATAAATCCTCCGCCCTCATTCTACCAATTGGCAACCGTAGCGTTATAGATTTGGTCTACTATTTCCTCTATGATCTCCTCGCATAATGTTCCCTCTACCTGCTGCGGCATCAAGTTACTGTCGAACTCGCGGTAAGCGGAGAACGACTGCTCGAAATCCTCATCCGGGTTAACCCGGTTGGAGTAACGAACCCGCACCGTGATCGTCAACCTCGTCTGCGAGGCGATAGCATCCTCCTTCACGGCCATTGGAGCGAAATCGTAACCAGTGATCTCACCCTCCAACTCAAGGTCGCCATTGCTCGGAACCAGTTGCAGACGAGTCTGACGGATGTAAATATCCTTCAAATCCTCCGTAAACTGCGGCGCAAGGGTCGGATTCACGTAGGGAGCTTGGTTCGTGAAGTCACGAATCGTAATGGTCTTCACCTTCGTATAATCGATAGAGGCTCCATTAAACTTATAGGAAATAGAGCAAGCCGTAGCCAATACCGTCAAAAATGAGAGTATAAGCCAATTGGCTGCCGACAAACGTATGTTGACAATCTTCTTTAGCATATTTTTATTCCAAATTGTATTCCTTGATTTTTCGATATAACGTACGCTCCGATATCTTCAAGTCGGCCGCCGCGTTCTTCCGTCGCCCGTTATGCTTCTCCAGAGCCTTACGGATCATCTCCTTCTCCACCTCTTCCAAGGATAAAGTCTCCTCTTCCACATCCTCGGCATCTTGGATCGTCGGGTGCATGGCATGAACCGCCGCCGGATGGATCGGATGCGCATAAGGGGTATCGTCCGCCACCGTTGGCATCGGGATATTCCCTCCCATGATATCATGCACTAATTTCTTTAGCTCGTTCACGTCCTTTTTCATATCGAACAAGACTTGATAAAGGATCTCCCGCTCGCTGTTAAATATCTTTTGATCCGGATCTTGCTTCACCAATACCGGATATTTCTCAACGTTCACGTTCGGCAGATAAAGGCGCAGGACATCCGCCGTTATATCCCGTGTCTCCTCGATTACGGAGATACGTTCCGTGATGTTTTTCAACTCACGCACGTTACCCGGCCAACGGTAAGAAACCAATAATTGACGGGCCTCATCATCCAAGCGGATCGGCGGCATCCGGTATTTCTCGGCGCAATCACTGGCGAACTTACGAAATAATAAGACGATATCTTCCGGACGCTCCCGCAAGGGAGGCACTTGAATAGGCACCGTATTCAAACGATAGTACAAATCCTCACGGAATTTACCTTCCGAAACCGCCTGCACTAAATTCACGTTCGTAGCGGCAACGATACGCACGTTCGTCTTCTGTACCTTAGAGGAACCGACCTTGATAAACTCACCCGTCTCCAACACACGAAGCAAGCGTGCTTGCGTAGGAGTTGGCAGCTCTCCGACCTCATCCAAAAAGATCGTTCCACCGTCCGCTACCTCGAAATACCCTTTACGGTCGGCCAACGCCCCGGTAAAAGAACCTTTCTCGTGCCCGAAAAGCTCCGAATCTATCGTCCCTTCCGGAATGGCGCCACAGTTTACGGCTATATATTGTCCATGCTTACGCTGACTGTTCTGGTGTATAATTTGCGGGAAAGTCTCCTTCCCGACTCCACTCTCTCCTGTAATAAGAACAGATAAGTCGGTTGGCGCTACTTGAAGCGCAACGTCGATCGCACGATTTAATCCCGGGTTATTACCAATAATCCCAAAACGCTGTTTTATCTGTTGTACATCAACCTTCATCACTCTTTCACTTTTAAAATCTGTAATTATTTCAGTTACTCTGCCAAAATTACAAATCTTAATTCAAACTACCACTATTGATAACAGATTCTATCGGTCGTTTCTTATTTTTTAGCACCATATGTACGTTTATACAAGAACTCGGCAAGATCCTTGTCTTCCGGGATGGCGGCGATCTCTTCCGGCGAGATAGGCTCACCGATATATACATCCGCTTTCTTTCCACGCTTATTGAAAGCCTCTGTAGGAATACGCAAGGTACGTATTTGCCAGCTGATATTCCCTAGCCAATAGAAAAAATGGGTATTTTGGAAATCAAAATAAACAGGGTATACCGGTGCTTTCGCCTTACGAACTAAGCGGATCACGCTATGCGCCCACGATAAATCCCGTACCTGTTTCTCTTTTTTATTATAAAATGAGATCGCTCCAGCAGGGAAGAAACCCATCGGATGACCTTCTTTCAGGCGTTGCAGGGATAGTCGCACGCCATTAACATTCGCCGGATTCGCCCCTCGCTTGTGGGAATCGGGCACCACGGATATGAAATTATCCTCCATCGCCCCGATCTTGGTCAAGATGCCGTTCACCATCACCTTAAAGTCCGGACGGCGGGAAGCGAAAATATCAATCAGCATGATTCCATCTAACGACCCGATCGGATGGTTGGAAACGGTAACAAAAGCCCCTTCCGGCAGATGATCTAAAATCTCTTTATTATGAACCTCATAGCTGAGATCGATAAGGGGGTCATGCAATAAAGCGGAAGTAAACTCAGCGCCCCGTAAATGACAATTCCGGGCATGTACCTTATTAACCAGATCCACACGTAAGCACTTTATCAGCAACTTACCTAACCATGTCCCCACTCGCCCCTTGAAGAACGGGGCCATCTCTTGCAAATCGTAAATGTCAACAACACTCTTCTTCATACTTTATCCTAAAAACGAGGCACACATCTTCTCGTGTTTCCTCATCACTATCGCTAGTACGATGTTCAACACGATGATCTCGTATAGGTAATAAGCCCAGACCTGTCCCGTTAGTACGATCACAAACATAACCATCGTCCGGCCATTAAAGGTCAACAAGTCTATGTAACGCATTAAATGACGACTCTGTTTACGAAAGTCCACACGGATATTCTCCGGAATATTATCCCCATACTTCGCGTGCAAATTTTGTAACATTCTCTGTAAGGTAGGCGTAGCCTTCACTTGCAACATCGTATACCAACGATATAAGAAGTAGAAAAACTTGTTAATGCCATACTTCATCTCCTTATGTTTCGCCTCCACCTGCTCCAATGATTGGAACTCCGAGCCTTTATCCTTACTGATAAAATAAAGGTGGAGCGTCTTATAATAATCCGTGATATTCGCTTGGACTAAATGAGACAGACCGGATAAGACCGCCAAGGCAAAGAACCAATCCGTACCATAATCGTGAGACAGGCGAAGAGCGAATCCGATATAGATCGAGGCGAACCAGATATCCCCGGCGAATCCGTCCAAGATACGCCCGATAGCGGACTTGATCCCTGTAAGACGTGCCAGCTGCCCATCCACGCAGTCGAGAATATTGGCAAATACCAACAATAATATACCGCAGATATTATATGTCAAATTATCGTGATAAAACATAAATCCGACCGCCGCACCCACGAAGATCGAGATAACTGTAATCATATTCGGGGTAATCCCCGTGCCTCGCAACATACGAGCAATACGAAATCCTATCGGACGATAAAAAATTCGGTCTATCTTATTTTCTGTTTCTATCGACTTTAACGATGCTTCGTATTCCTTATCCAACTCGCTCATTTGTTTCTTATTTATACGAGTAACCGCCATCCACAACGACTACCTCGCCATTAAAATAACTATTCTCTATCAACATTTTATAAACTTCCGCCAATTCATCCGGGTCGCAGAACCGTCCCAAAGAGACCTTGTTCTCTATATTCCGACGGATCTCGGCAGGCTTTGTTTTCTGCCATTCCGTATCGACAAAACCGGGAGCCACGGCATTCACACGCAGTTCATAGGGAACTAAGAACTTCACCATGTTTTTGACCAGCGCATGAACAGCACTTTTCGTCACCCCATATGCCAAGGATACCGAATGAGGCTGTATTCCCATCAAGGAACCCGTAAACACGATACTTCCCCCCTTATTAATCCGTCCAACAATCTTCTGTAAAAGGAAAACCGGGAAATGGACATTCGCAAAGAAAACCCGATCCCAATCCTCGAATGAAAGTTCCTCAAAAGGATCCCGACAGGTCATTCCCGCATTGAACACAAGGCCGTCCAAACGTAGCCTATTCTCCTCCAAGAAAGAATCGATAACCCCGATCGTATTCCGATCCGAGATATCGGCCCGCAGAATAGAAACCTGTATATCAAAACGCCCCACCAACTCGCTACGTACCTCCTCGGCGGCCGCTTGGTCGGAAACATAAGTCAGTATAAGGTTATATCCGGCCTTTCCTAAACAGGACGCTACCGCCTTTCCTATCCCTTTTGTCCCACCGGTAATTAAAATAAATTTATCCATGAAACTGATCGTTATTTAGCGGCAGATCCTTTCACTGTTTCCGGCTTCGCCTGACGTTGGGTTGTCAGATTTGCCTCATAAGAATCATGTATCGTCTTTTTCAGGTTCGAGGAGGAAACCCCCGTTCCGTAAGGGAAATAAAATACCTGAACGCCTAAATCCTTCAGATAGTCGTACTTTCCGAACCAGTCATCACCTACCACGAAAGCGTCGATGTTCAGCTTCTTCACGATTTCCGTATGATCCAAGGAATGTTGTGGAATAACGATATCGGGGGTCTTCAACGCCTCGATGATCTGCAAACGTTCGTGGAACGGAATGATCGGTTTCGCCTTATAAGAAGAGACCAACTCATCTGTACTAACCCCAACGATCAATATATCCGCCAAACTACGGGCGTAATTGATCATCCTAAGATGATTATAATGGAACATATCAAACGTCCCGGATGTATATACTATCGTTTTGTCTTTAAACATAATCGTAATTTTCGTTTTAAACCGCAAACTTACGCAAACTTTTCCTATCTTAAAAGTTTAAAACCAAAAAGCGTCCCACGCCCCATACAAAAATGTCATGTCAATAACATCCATTCGTTATTAACATGACATTTTATGTATTTATTGAAACTTGTCCGGAAAGATCTACTATAATCCGTCCGTATCGTCCTCTTTCGTCAAGTCCAGTTTCTCATTATCTCCCCCCCTATCGAAATATTGCTTACGCAACGGATTAGCGGTAGCCTCCTGATAACGCAACCGGTTCCGGTAGATATCCAACGCCGCATATAAGGCTTGGCGGAACGACTCTTCCGAGGCCACGTTCTGCCCGGCTATGTCATAAGCTGTTCCGTGTGCCGGAGAAGTCCGTACGATCGGCAATCCTGCCGTATAGTTCACCCCGTCATCCATCGCCAACGTCTTGAAAGGAGCGAGCCCTTGATCATGATACATCGCTAAGACACCATCAAATTTATCATACATCTGCGAACCAAAGAAACCGTCAGCCGCATAAGGGCCAAATGACATTACGCCTTTTTTCTCCGCCTCTTGCATTGCCGGTATGATAATCGTCTCCTCTTCCGTACCCAGCAATCCGGCATCACCGGCATGAGGGTTTAAGGAAAGAACCGCGATACGTGGCTTCACAATACCGAAGTCTTGCTTTAACGACTGATTGAAAATACGCAGCTTATTCACGATATCGCCCACGTTGATGGAAGACGCAACTTGCGACAATGGAATATGCCCCGTCACCAAAGCGACACGAAGATCATCTGTCATCAAGATCATCAAGGCTTTTTTATCCAAGCCACCGAAGCATTTCTCCAAATACTCAGTATGCCCGGGAAAATGAAAATCCTCGTTCTGGATATTATGTTTATTGATCGGGGCGGTAAGCAGTACATCCACTACTCCCCGCTTCATATCCGTAACTGCCGCTTCCAACGCCTTGAAAGCCGACTCACCGGCAACCGGCGTAGATTTCGACAACTCCACCTTGGTCTCGTCCTCCACGCAGTTAATAATGTTCACCCGGTTTACTCCCGCATCCTCCGCATGTGAAATAATATTCATATTGATAGGAGGAAGCTCCAATGCCTTCCGGTGATAAGCGGCTATCTTGGACGAGCCATAGATAATCGGCGTGCAAAGCTCCGCCATGCGGGTATCGGAAAAGGTCTTTAATATCACCTCATAGCCGATACCATTTATATCTCCGTGGGTGATCCCCACTTTAATCAGTCGTTCTTCCATATATTTTGTTTGTTTATTACTTTTTCTCTTTTGGGATATCCAATGTCTCAGTTACCGGTTCATCAAATTCACCCGGCAAACGTAACGTAAATAAGGCAGCTTCTATTCTACGCATGAAATTACGCTTGTCTGTCTCCGGAGCATACACAAATCCCTCGGCTACAACCACACGATGATTCTTTTCATCCAAGCGAGTGTGGCTTACGAACGGGCCTCCCATCATATCGCCTTGCATTCTCCACAAACCGCGCATCACGCCACAATATTTACCATTTAAGGTTATTGGCGTATACTCCACTCCCGCACGCGTTTCTGTTTGCATATAGGAACCCGGGAACGAACCCGGCAGATTCGCCTTCAATACAGAATCTCGTTTAGCGACCAGATATTCCTCCGTAAACGTATTCGGATCAGTATAAGGGAAAGTATATACGATTAAGTCCATACGGCCTGTGTTAGCGTTATTGGAAGACCAGAAGAAATCTGTCGTATCCTTATAGTACGTGAAGTTTGCCGGAGCGTTTAACATCACGTTCAGGTCGCTTTTCAGGTTGTCCATAACCACCATGCTATATTCCTTTTGCAATTGCTCTATCGCACGATTCATCTCTACCTTTACGAAGAAGTTGACCAACGCCTTCTCATGGGTCTTTGAATACTCGACGATCGACTCCGTATTAGGAGCTTTCAGCGAAACAACCACCTGTCCTCTAGCCCAGACATTATTCTCGTAGCCTACAGAAACTTTCGTATAAGCAGTGGGATCTATCGTAACCACTAATATATTCCTTACATACCGTAACAGACCTGTAAAATCCTTTGGTTGTACGTAGGTAATCTTCAAAGAAGGCTCGGCTTGCGGCAGTCCGGGCACCGAAGAGGCCAACTCAGACTTTATGGCTTCTCCCGCAGGGCCTTTCCAATCCTTTTGATCCATAACCACGACAACCTCATATGCGAAGCCCGTAGCTTGAGTCATCACAGAACCCGAATTACATGCTCCCATCAAAACAAGAAGCAGCAACATACCGATGAATAAAGAACGTGTTTTCATACCCGTGTGTTTTATATTATACAAATGTAACATTTTTCGCGGTAGAAAGCATTCCACAAGCGGCGAAAATATCCTCCCCTCGTGATGCCCTTATCGTACATACAACTCCTTTGGCGTTTAAGAAATCCCGGAACGCCTCCATTTTAGCGATATCGGAAGTCTCTAAAGACACATTCGGTATCGCATGAAAACGGATCAAGTTTACCCGACAAGGAATTCCACCTAATAAACAACTCAAAGCTTCGGCATGTTTCAAGCTATCGTTCAAATTTTTAAAAACAATGTACTCAAAAGAGACACGTCGTTGATGCGAAAAATCATATTGTTTGATTAAATCGATCACCTCCCTCGCTGGGAATGCCTTTTCAACCGGCATCAAGGAAAGACGTTCCATCGGATAGGGCGAGTGCAGACTTACGGCCAGATGACATTCGCTCTCCTCTAAAAAGCGTTTCAAGCCTTTCGTCACACCGATGGTTGAAACCGTGATACGCTTCGGGCTCCACGCATATCCATACGGAGCCGTGAGTATTTCCAAAACCTTGAAAAGCTCGTCTACGTTATCCAGTGGTTCCCCCATTCCCATGAAAACGATATTCGTCAATGAATCGTTCTCCGGCAAGGACTGGATCTGGTTCAATATCTGGTTCGCTGTCAGGTTTGCCGTGAAGCCTTGTTTTCCCGTCATACAAAACAAGCAATTCATTTTGCATCCGACTTGAGAAGAGACGCAAAGAGTCGCCCGATCATCCGTAGGAATATAAACAGACTCAACAAAACGCCCCGGTCCGGCAGCATATAGATATTTGATCGTACCGTCTTTCGACTTTTGATACTCAGATGGCGGATAAGCCCCGATCTCGAATGAATCCTCTAATAAAGCACGTTTGGCTACCGCTATATTCGTCATCTCCGAAATCCGGGTTATTTTCTTCTTATAAATCCAATCGGCCATTTGCTTAGCCGCATATGCGGGAAGACCCACCTCAGACGCTACACCTTTCAGTTCCTCCAAGGTCATCCCTAATAATTGTCTTTTGTCAACCATGCTATCGATATTTTCTTATTCGCGAAAGTACGAGAAATATTCCACAAAATAAAGATCCCCTGTTTTGTCGTCAAGATATATTTATTTTGACGGCAAAACAGGGGATCTTTTTTATCTTAAGTATAAATACTCTTTATTAATAGAAACGGATACGGTTGTCTTCCACCTTAGCGTTGTTGACCATAGATTGGATAGCTTGGAATCCTACACGATACGCGTTCGAAGCATCCAACGCACGAATTTCCTCTGCCTCGTTGAACTCCTTACCATCTTTATTTCTTGCGTATACTTTGAACACATATACACCGTTGTTACCTTTAACCGGAGCACTTACTTGGTCAACTTGAGCCATAGAAACCATAGCGTTCAAGTTCGGTTCGATACCGATACCAGCGATACGGCGAGTACCAAAGTTCACGAACTTTACAGAGTCTACAGAAGAACCCATCGTTTCAGCATATGCCTCAACTGAAGTTAAATTCTTAGCAGCCAATTCCTGAGCGATCTTATCGCCTTTCTTCTGGGCAGCCAATTCAGCTCTCAAAGCTGGAGCGACCATATCAACCGGACGATACCCCTCGGAAATACTTCCTTCTACAGCAGCCACGACAAACTTATCACTACACTCGAAGATCTCAGAGATAGAACCTTTATCGTTCTGGAACGCCCAACGAATTACCGGACGTGAATTCTTGATAGAACCTAACAACTGATCATCCGTAGTAACCGTTGCACCTGAAATCAAGTTATAACCGGCTTCCTTCGCATTCTCCTCCAATTTAGCCATAGAGTTGTTCTTCGATACGAACTGATTCAACTCATTGTAGATGTTGCTATAGGTCTTAGAGCTAGGAGATACAGTCATGTCGATATCTGCGATCTTATATTTTTCAACATTTCCTGTTTTCTCTGTTACTTTTACAAGGTGAGTACCATATAAAGATTTCACAACCGCTACCTCATTCAATGGAGTTGAGAAGACAGCCTTCTTAAAATCATCATTCACACCTCTCAAAGCGGTAACCTCTGTAAACCAACCTAGTTCACCACCATTCTCGGCGGCTTGGTCTGCTGAGTATTTCTTAGCTAATTCAGCGAAATTAGCGCCACCTTTCAACGCCCCCATCAAGCTATCAGCCAAAGCTGTTGTCTCAGCCTCAGATTTACCGGCCAACATGATGTGGCTAACTTTTACTGAGTCCGGAGCGACCGTCTTATCGACTAGCTTAAACATTCTGTATTTGTCATTCTCGAATACAGGACCATAAACAGCGCCAACCTCAGAAGTCGTAGCGAATTGTTTCATCTCCGGATCCAAAGCCTTCTCCGTGAAGAAAGCGTCAACATAAGGAACCTCAGAGTTCTCGTTTACTACATCAGCCACTCTTTCAGACGTAGCCAGCTCCTCTTTCAAGCTCTCGATCTCGGCCTGTGCCTTATCATAATCCTCTTTACTCGGACGGATATCTACGGCGATATATTTAATTACCTTAGATTCTTTTTGTTTATAAAGCTCCTTGCGTTGGTTATACAATTTCTCGATCTCGCTCTTGCTTACCTCAATCGTTGAATCCGGAATCGTAGCATATGATTGCATAGCGTAAATGATATCCGAATTCTCGGCATTATCATTATAAGCTTCCTTAGCGTCCAATGAATTCGCGGAAATAGCCTTGCTCAATAATGTCGTATATTTTTGCTCCAAACGTTGACGTTTGATGTTCTTCTCCCAGAACAACCAGAAGTTCTTAGCTTGAATCAGCTGTGCCTGTTGATCTGCCGGATAGCTAGCGATATTATCGGAATCGATTTGTTTCAAGAAATTCAACAAAGCGGCCTTATCAAAAGCACCAGTCTGAGGATTCGTAAACATTTGCATTTGTTGGATCAACGGAGAGATATTCTCACCTTGAACCATATCAAACAATTCTTCCGGACTTACTCCCATACCTAATTTAGCAGTAGCCTCGTCCAATACGACCTCTTGTACCATCGCATCGAATACGGACTGGCGAATCTGTGTCATATATTCCTCGGGCAGGCTGGCTGAACCGGATTGCATCTTATACATCTCGGCCATCTCATCAACGCGACCTTGATAATCTTGAATTTTTACAACCTCTCCATCAATCTCGGCGATCCGTTCCTGTGATTGCCTAAAATAAGTAGAACCAGAGTTTAAAAAGTCTCCAATGATAAAAGCGAACAATGCCAAACCCACCACGAGTACCAGCAGTCCTGCTTTGCTTCTAATTTTTTCCAGCGTAGCCATTTATCTTTATTATTTTTTAAAGTTTATTATTTCACATTTTAAGGGCACAAAGATATGAAAAAAAGGAAATTCCACAGCATATAATCCTTTTTTTTATCAAATCCCTACTTTCATACGTACAAGTTCGATCTTCGTAGCCGTTACTTTGATTATCTTAAACGAATATTTATCGATCTGGACAGTCTCGTTCAATTTCGGGAATTTTTGATAGAAATGCAAGATAAAACCGGCGATGGTGACATAATCATCCGACTCCGGAAGATCCAACCCGAACATTTCGTTCAAGGTATCAATCTCCATCCTACCCGACAGCAAATACTCATTGTCCGATACTTTTTTAGCCACATGCGACTTCATATCGTGCTCGTCCTCAATCTCTCCGAAAATCTCCTCCACCAAATCCTCAAGTGTCACGATACCCGACGTACCGCCAAACTCATCCACGACAACAGCCAAGCTCTTCTTCTCTTGCATCAGCAGTTTCATCAGTTTATTCGCCGCCATCGTCTCCGGAACGATCGATACGCTACGGATATGCTGGGTCCAATCCTCCGGATTCTTGAAAAGCTCGGAAGAATGGATATACCCGATAATATCGTCAATATTCTCGTTATACACCAATATCTTCGAAAGTCCCGTCTCGATAAACTTAGAACGCAATTCCTCCATCGTAGCCGACGTATCACAGGCTACGATCTCCGTCCGGGGCACGATACAATCCCTCAAACGGACATTCGAGAAATCTAAGGCATTCTGGAAAATCTTAACCTCCGTATCCATATCCGAATTTTGAGGTGCATCTTCCAGACTTTGCTGTATAAAATAATCCAAGTCTACCTTGCCTAATGCCTGAGGTGAACTTTTCAAGTTCTTCACGCCCCCTAACTTCAAAATCAAAAAAGATAGCAGGGATGAGAACTTGGAGACCGGATACAGGATGATATATATAATAAATAATGGTATCGCAAATATATTGAGTGATAAATTAGGATTCAACTTAAATATGGTCTTGGGAATAAACTCCCCGGCAAACAAGATCAAGATCGTAGATATCACGGATTGGATAAAAACGATCAATGCCTCATTCGCAACCACCTTGGCTATAAACGGCTCCAATACGATTGCCATCTGAAGACCATAAACGACCAACGCAATATTATTTCCTACCAACATGGTAGAGATAAACAAATTTGGATTACGATAGAAAATACCCAGTATCTTACTGGATAGACTACGTTCCTTCTTATCCAGCTCGAAACGAAGCTTATTGGAGGAGATAAAAGCGATCTCCATCCCGGAAAAGAATGCGGAAAATGCGAGGGAAATTAAAATATAAGTCAGCGTCCCCACCTTAATTACTTTTTATTGAATCTATTTGTGACACATCTACCCGGGCACTATCCCCCTGAGCTGTCCGGGTCGTATCGGCCGGAGCATCGCTCACCGGGAAAATACCTTGTGAGTTAAATATCTTATACTGAGTCATATCTTGGTTCGACTCAAAACCTATGCCTGTTATGATCTTATCTTCTTGCTCGATACGCATAAATTTATCAGAATAAACCTTCTCTTGCTTCTGGTCCCAGAACAATTGGGAAGTCTCAAAATGCTCCCCTTGCAGACTTTCCACCTCTACATTACCGATCAGCTCCCAAAGCCCTTTTTTATCATAATAATAGGCTGTATCCGCCTTAATACTCGCTTCTGTCTGGAATAAGGTATCGAACTTCTCCACGTAGATCCCCTCGGGGAAATACCAATGGGGTTCCGCCGCCTTCCCATAGATCTGCCATTCTTTCGCTTTCAAGCGATATCTCGTGATACCTGAATCGGAGATCAAGGATGACACATCCGTAGCCTTCATCGTATAAGTCTTGTCCGGGTCAAACTCAACATCAACCACCTCCTTATGCTCCTTACTGCAAGAGGCAGAAAACAAAAGAAGCATAACAACCACCACGAAGGTAGTTGTTATGCCCATATTTTCCGTTTTACAATGAAAACGATTGCCTATCATAATTACCGAATCGTTGTACGCTCTCCGATCCAACCACCGACAGTGAAAGGTTTGCCCTTCTCCAAATCCGGGTGCATGAAGATCTCCTCCGTAGAAGGAAGGTGAGCACGATAAGATGATATCAAAGTATTAGCCTCTTCAGCAACACTCGGATCTACCTGTTTCGCTTTCTCAAATTTATCGATAGCGGCATTATAAGCAGCTCTTGCCAACACTCCATCATTCGGGAAGACAGATTTAGAAGTAGCAGCATACATCTTGCCGATCAATAAATAAGCATTGCCATAGTTAGGATTTACCTCCAAAGCTTTCTGGCAATATTGTCTAGCCTTTGAATAAGCATTTTGCTCAAACAGCAACAATGCGATCATATAATAATCATCAGCTTTTGAAGTCGCGTCTGTTTCTAAATTCGCGGCCTCATCAAAGTATTTAATAGCCGTATCATAATCCTTTATCTTAACGGCTTTCTTTCCTAGCCCAACAGCAGCCTCGGCACTAGGTTCTTGACGATAAGCATAGTCTGATGCCAAAAAGTAAGCCTCGATTTCTTGGCAACCTGTTCTTCTCAACAAGGATATAGTCTCTTTCAAATAAGGTAAGTTTTCCTTATTCTCCTCGATCTTAGCAGCATACAAATTCTGCAAAGTCTCACAATCGGCAGCACCACTATTCGCAAAGGCATTATCAACACCACTCTTATATGCGGTCAAGGCATTCACTTCTTTTTGATTGTTTGCAGCCTGCGCAGCTTTTAACTGAGCATCCAAGCCACCAGAAACCTTCAAATAATCTTGAATATATTGTTCCTTGAAGTTCGGATCGTTAAGCATTTTCTTCATAGAAGAGAAACTAAACAAGGAGAGACCTAGAGCCTCCGTATCAGCTCCTTTCTCATCAACGATCTCCTTCAACCAAGTATAGGCTTGATTATAGTCGGCATTATCGCCAGTTTGCGCTAAATAATCTTGCACTTTTCGAGCCACGATCCAATCTTTTCCATATTTACGATCGTTACCAAAGTATTTAACACGCTTGTCATAAACCGACATCAAATCATCAATAAGAGCTTTCTTCTTAGCGGGATCTTTCTCTTGGGCGATCTTCCAGCCCATAATTTTCACACCGTACAAATAGATATCTTTTGTAGCGGCAGGACACTCATCGTACACGATCTTCCAGAAATCATAGGCATCTTTGAAGTTTCCGGCTTTCGCGTAAGGAACGAACAAGCTGATATTGGTAATACAACGCACGCTATCCTCACCGGAACCGAACTGTGTACCATTATCTACTCCTTTCTGCGCATAAGCACCCAATGTACCCATAGTACATCCAAGCGCTAGTAATAAAACTTTGATCTTCATATCTCTTTCTATTAAAGTTAGCTATAAATTTATATTCCTTCAAAAAAGTATCATACTCATTAGACCCTTTCGGCCATTCCCGGTTTAATCCACTTTTCGTTTAAAAAACCATAATTCGTTAAATGTATAGTTCACCGTAAACCGGAAATACTGCTCATCAATCATTGTACGTAATTCCGGACGGATCTTCACGTATTCAAATGACAGGTTCACTAATGAACGGTTATCGATCAATGGAAGCCCAAAACCGATACTCGCCCCATATTCATTATAACCATGTCCTTTATAACCATTCTCCTCGGAGCGACTGACTCTTAAGTACGAATTGCTATAATGAAAACCGGCACGGTATCTGATACGTCCCAGATAATTACGATTATCATAACGAGGAATAAATTCGGCACCAGCCGCTACACGTGTACGATTCTTGAATTGACCTTTCTCGTTATCAAAATAAGCGTTCGCCCAGTCCTCATATAAGAAGTCCGCAGCTAACGTCAACCGGTTCTCCTTCACATAAGAGATACCCGCTCCATAAGAGTTTGGCATATCAAACCGATAATTCTTAATTGTATCGTTCCTTGTATATCCGGATGTAGCCGAAGAACCGACAAGTTGAGTATCATACACAGTCGTATTCAGCTTTTTCCCAGGAGAATAAACGAAACCTACCGTGACATGCTCCGTCTTGCTCAAAGGATGCGTATATTGAATACCAAAATCTAACTTTAAATCACGAATCTCATAACGTTGGTTTCTATACACATCGTCCGCCCCTGTCGAACTCGGGAAAATCAAGTTGCGGGAATGTGTTATATTTCCAAATAAAAATCCGGCGTTCAAACCAATGGAAAGACGCTTCTTCCAAATATCATAGGAGAGCCCTAAATAGGCATCGCTTAAGCCACCTTCGCCACTAAAGCTTTCTCCCCAACTTAAACCGCCCTCAGTACGGCTCTCGCCGAAATCATATCCTACATATGAATAAGGTAATAAACCAATACTCATCGCTAAACGCCGGGTGATCGGAAATTGCATAGCGATATACTCCACGTTTCCATTCATCTGTCGTTGCTTATTCGTACCGTCATAGAACCAAGACACCTGACCGGACGCACCAAAATCAAAAAGGAATGTCAACGAATCCATACAACTATAAGATGCTGGATTTAATGGATTTATCTGTTTAGAGGACCTTAATCCATAACCGACTCCACCCATCGCCCTTCCGGCACCAAAAGATCGATCCGCCAACTCTCCATATCCAAATCGCGTATAAGGCGAGTTCGTGTTATTTTGAGCCCACAATGGCAATTGTGTAAAGATAAGAAAACTTATTATTACTACCTTATTAATTTTCAACATTATACTCTAAGATTCTGTTTAATCCTGTCAACACTAAATTAATGTCTGCAAAGATGGAGTTTTTTAGCCGTCTTTCAAAATAAAACGAATGACCGCCTGTTAAAAAAACCAAAAGATCCGGATATTTTACTTTCAGCTCGTCAATATATCCGTCCATCTCGTAAACAATCCCATTCACCACACCCGCTTGGATAGCCGTTTCCGTACTTCTCCCGATAAGCGGTATATCATCCTCTTCCGTTACCAAAGGCAGTTTCTTCGTAAAATGGTTCAACGCTCGAAAACGGGTTGTCATCCCCGGAGAGATATTCCCTCCCAGAAAGATACCCGGCGCTTCTATCACCTCATACGTGATAGCGGTACCGGCATCGATAACCAGCAGATTTTTTCCCGGCCGCAAATAATTCGCCCCCACGACAGCGGCCAAACGGTCCTTGCCTAGCGTTTTCGGCGTCCCATATTCCACCTTGATCGGTAAAGCTACATGTTCATCCAGAAAGACAAAACGCTGAAGCTTATTTTTTAGATAAGCGATCAACTCATCGTCCGTATCTATCACCGTCGATAAAATGCCTTGCGTAAAAGCGTACTTCTCAAAAAGAGCAGCGACCACAGATACACCGAATTGCTTGTATACAAAAGAAGCCTCTATATGCCCATTTTTATACACAGCGACCTTTGATGACGTGTTACCTTGTTCTATAATAAGATTCACTTCTCTGATATTTTCCGCAAAGAAAAACAAAAATGATGAAATAACACGCAAAAACATCGTATAACCTCTAAAATTCTTCTTGAACAAAAAGGATCGCATCTCTGTTTGAAGAAAAATCTAAATAAAAAACAAGTTATGAATTACGGGATTAGTGTCTTATTCAGGGCGATTCCATTGCTAATGGCCCTCTTTTGTTTCGGTTATGGATTTTTTGTCTTTAACTATGGAGTGGACTCCAGCAGATTCGTCGCCGGACCTGTCGTATTCTCTCTTGGCTTTATTTGTATAGCCTTGTTCGCTACGGCAGCGACCATTATTCGTCAAATTATCCATACATATAATAATGTAGCCAGATTCGCCTTGCCTATCCTTGGATATCTCTCGGCAACCATCACTTTTCTGGCGGGCTTTATCTTACTCATGTCCTCACCGGCGCCAGCAGACTTTGTCGCGGGCCATGTCATTTGCGGGGTGGGCCTTATAACCGCATGCGTAGCAACAACGGCTACCGCCTCTACCCGATTCACCTTAATACAAATGAACGCCAAAAGCGACGATCCCAGAATACCAGACAAAGCGTTCAACTTTTGGCAGGGGGTATTCTTGATCCTTGTAGCATCATTTATATCCATAGTCGCATGGATTTGGGCTTACCGGTTGCTAGCGCATAGCGACGAGCATTCCCAATACTTTGTCGCCGGGCATGTGATGGCCGGACTAGCATGTATTTGCAGCAGCTTAATCGCTTTAGTCGCCACGATCGCCCGACAAATAAGAAACACATATTCCCGATTGGAAAAAAGGCTATGGCACCGTTTTGTCATCCTGATGGGATCTATCAGTCTGATATGGGGCCTCTTCGTATTAGGAGATAGCGACCCGGCTAATGCCTCAACCGGATATATCATGATCGGCCTTGGATTAGTTTGCTATAGTATCTCCAGCAAGGTGATCTTGCTGTCTAAAATATGGAGGGAAGAATTCAAGCTTGCCAACCGGATTCCATTGATTCCTATATTCACGGCTTTATTCTGCCTTTTCCTCTCCGCTTTCCTTTTCGAGATGGCGGCCGAGCATAGTTATTATGCCATTCCCGCACGGGTATTGGCCGGACTGGGAGCGATCTGCTTTACGTTGTTCTCCATCGTCAGCATATTGGAAAGCGGAACCTCTTCCAAGTAAACTGTTTTTTCATCGTGATGAAAATACTTTTTCTTCACGGTGAAAATACTTTTTCTTCATGATGAAAATATTTTTTCCTCACAATGAAAAAATCAACATTCTTTGATAAACCATCGGCCACAACACATAAAACATTCTTTAACACTACCAAAAGCATAAGGTTTTCAATTCTTTATAAACAATTATCATCCCAAGAGTAAGAAAACGCTTGCAAAGTAAAAAATAATATCTACTTTTGCACCCGGGTAAGTCCTACACGGCATGCTCCCTCGGAATCCCCCAGGGCTTGACCGCAGCAAGGGTACTTGGTTGTAGCGGCGCGATGTAGTAAGCTTACCCACCTGCCTCTTTAGCTCAGTTGGCCAGAGCACGTGATTTGTAATCTCGGGGTCGTTGGTTCGAATCCGACAAGAGGCTCAGATAAGACACATCTTAAAGAAGGAAGCTTATAAGTAGGCTTCCTTTTTCGCATTTTAGGCATAATATAGTTGCGCATTTGCATTAATATATTAATTTTGCTGATAAGAATTCAAAACTGCAGCATCATGGAAGAGAATAAGAATTTACTTTTAAAAGGCGCTATGACTTATGGTTTGGCCATGGGTATATATTGGGTAGTGAAATACATCTTTTTCATCTTCAGCGTTTCCGTCCCCTCCTTAAGTCTTGTCTATTGGCTATTGACGCTCGCCGTCCCTTTCATCGCCTACTACATGACGAAAAGATATCGGCACGACATCGGTGGAAGGATCAGTTTCTTTCATGCATGGAGATTCGGCACGATGTTGTATTTTTTCGCCGCATTGATCGTCTCGCTTGAATACTTTGTCTTTTATCAGTTCATCGCCCCGCCTGATTTCGTGGCAAATGCGATCGGGCAATTAACGACTGTACTAAAGGATAGCCAAGTCAGCTCGGAGATGATCGACTCGCTCAGCAAGATTCGTATCTCGCCAATCCACATGGCCATACAAGGAATATTTAATAACGTATTTTACGGCATCATACTTTCTATACCGGTAGCGGCTCTCTTGTGCAGGAACAATTCGACAGGTTCCATCACTGAAAACCGCTAAAAAGTTAATTACAGACAAATAATGGACATATCAGTTGTTATCCCGTTGTATAACGAAGCCGAGTCTTTACCCGAGTTATTCTCGTGGATAGAGCGGGTGATGAAAGAACATAATTATACCTATGAAGTCATTTTCGTGAATGACGGCAGTACGGATAATTCTTGGGAAGTGATCGAGGAGTTGAAGCAACGTTCTCCACACGTCCGGGGAATCAAGTTCCGTCGCAACTACGGTAAGTCGCCGGGATTGCATTGCGGATTCCAACGGGCTAAAGGTGACGTGGTCATTACCATGGACGCCGATCTGCAGGACAGCCCGGATGAGATACCCGAACTTTACCGGATGATCACCGAAGACGGGTACGATTTGGTATCCGGCTGGAAAAAGAAAAGATATGACCCGTTGTCTAAGACGATCCCCACGAAATTATTCAACGCGACAGCTCGTAAATTCTCGGGAATAAAGAACTTACACGATTTCAATTGCGGATTGAAAGCGTATAAGAATGTTGTCATTAAAAATATAGAGGTGTATAACGATATGCACCGTTACATACCTTATTTAGCTAAGATTGCCGGATTTCACAAGATTGGCGAGAAAGTAGTGAAACATCAAGCCCGCAAGTACGGAACTACTAAATTCGGGTTGGATCGCTTCGTGAACGGTTATCTTGATTTGATCACGCTTTGGTTTACTTCCAAATTCGGAAAGAAACCGATGCACTTCTTCGGTTTATGGGGAAGCGCTATGTTCTTCATTGGTTTTATCGCTCTAGTAATCGTACTCAGCATGAAATTGATCTCGATGTACTCTGGAGATCTAAGACCTTTGGTTACAAGTTCCCCTTATTTCTATATTTCATTGACAGCGATGATTCTGGGAACCCAGATGTTCCTAGCGGGCTTTATCGGGGAGTTGATTTCCCGCAATTCTCCGAATCGCAATAACTATAAAATAGAGGATGAGATATGAGTTTCCTAGAATTAGCGAGAAAACGTTGTTCTATCCGAAAGTATGCCCCCAAAAACGTAGAGCAAGAAAAGATTGATTATATCCTAGAAGCAGCTCGTTTGGCCCCTTCGGCGGTAAATTATCAACCTTGGTATTTTGTTTGGGTTCAAAGTGCGGAAGGAAAAGCTAAATTACAAGAATGCTATCCCCGGGAATGGTTCAAGCAAGCGCCTTATTACTTGATCGTTTGCGGAGATCATCAGCAATCTTGGAAACGGGGCGATCATAAGGATCATATGGATATCGATGCGGCTATCGCCACGGAACATATTTGTTTAGCCGCAGCCGAACAAGGATTGGGAACTTGCTGGGTTTGCAATTTCGACACGGAGCTTTGCCGGAAACATTTTAAAATTCCGGAAATGATCGAGCCTGTTGTATTGATACCGTTCGGCTATCCTTCCGACCCGGCATTATTCGATGAGACTCCAAAGAAACGTAAGCCTATAGAAGAAATTATTAAACGGGAATCATTCTAGTATGTTATACATTGAAGTTCTGCTACTAGCGATCGGCTTATCCATGGATAGCCTAGCAGTATCAGTTACCGGCGGCGCAGTTCTTAAGAGTAACTGCACCGCCGGTAATATTATTAAGATAGCGAGTGTGCTCGGTATATTCCAAGCCGGAATGACCGTGATCGGTTATACGATGGGATTAGGATTCGAAAAATACATTTGCGCCTTCGACCATTGGATCGCATTTACCCTCTTGCTTTACTTAGGTGGAAAAATGATATACGATAGCACGAAAGAAGAGGAGGAAGACGGGAAATTCGATCCTCTATGTAACCGGACATTATGCGGATTGGGAATAGCGACAAGTATCGATGCCCTCGCCGTAGGAATCTCTCTGGCGATCTTAAAATCACCACTCTTGCTGCAAGCCTCGACTATCGGTGTTGTCACCTTCGCTATCTCTGCCTTCGGTGTCTATTTCGGTAACCGATTCGGCAAGAGAATCGACTTGAAGCTGGACCTCATCGGAGGTTTAATCTTAATCGGTATCGGTACAAAAATTTTAATAGAGCATTTATTCTTTAGCTAGGGATACCTTATTGAATAAATAACCTTATACATTAATTAATAGACATGAAAAGCCAGCAATTACGAAAACTAGCGCCGGAGCTGGATTCACTCCGGCTAGGCAGCGGTTGGAAAATCGACGAATTGAGTAAACCGCAAATCATTGTAGAAAGCAGTTACGGACATAGCCATCCGGGAAGCGCCCATCTGGATAAATTGGTGGACGAGGCCGGAATCGGTATAAAGGAAAAGGGGGGACGTGCCGCAAACTACTTCGTCACCGATATTTGTGATGGAGAGGCGCAGGGACACGATGGTATGAACTACTCATTAGTCTCCCGTGATATCATGGCCGCCATGATGGAAATTCATGTAAAAGCGACTCCTTTCGACGCTGGTGTCTTTATAGCCAGTTGCGACAAATCCGTCCCTGCGCATTTGATGGCGATAGCCCGGCTAGATATGCCTGCTATATTCATGCCCGGTGGTATAATGAAAGCCGGTCCCAACCTACTCACGTTAGAACAAATCGGTACCTATAGCGCCCAATACGAGCGAAAGGAAATAACGGAAGAACAATTCATGGTTTATAAGCGTGACGCATGTCCGGATTGTGGAGCTTGCTCTTTCATGGGTACTGCCTCTACGATGCAAGTAATGGCAGAAGCGCTAGGCATCGCTTTACCGGGTTCCGCCTTGATCCCCGCCCATTTACCCGAGTTAAAAGAAACCGCCCGTAAAGCCGGAGAACATGCGCTCGGACTGGCGAGAGAAGAGTTAAAACCCTCCGATATCATGACGATACAAGCGTTTGAAAATGCGATCATGGTACATGCCGCCATAGCGGGTTCCAGCAACAGCCTGCTTCATCTTCCAGCTATCGCCCACGAACTGGGAATCCAGTTATCACCGGATTTGTTCGACAAGATACATCGTAAGATCCCCTACCTTTTAAATATACGTCCCAGCGGTTTTTGGCCCGGCGAATACTTCTGGTATGCGGGAGGCGTACCGGCGATCATGGAAGAAATCAAGGAATTCCTCCATCTCGATGTCAAGACCGTTACCGGCAGAACATTGGGAGAAAACTTAAAAGATTTACAGCTCAACGGCTTCTATGAGAATTGCCATAAATATCTTCCTGCCCTAGGAGTAAAGGTTGGCGATATTATCAAACCTCTTCATACACCGATCAAGGCACAAGGAGCCATCGCTATATTGAAAGGAAATTTAGCGCCCGAAGGGGCAGTCGTAAAACATTCGGCGATTTCACCCCGCTTGATGCAAGTCACCCTGAAAGCGAGGGTATTCGATTGTGAGGAGAACGCTATTGAGGCGGTATTACAAAAGAAAATCCATCCGGGAGAAGCGGTATTTATCCGTTATGAAGGACCGAAAGGAAGTGGAATGCCAGAAATGTTTTATACGACAGAAGCGATCGCCTCCGATCCTGAGTTGGTAGAGACCATCGCATTGATCACCGACGGTCGTTTCTCCGGAGCGACCCGAGGCCCGGCGATCGGACATGTATCCCCGGAGGCTTCCGAGGGGGGACCGATCGCCTTGGTAGAGAACGATGACTTGATCCGTATCGATATTCCAGCGAGAAGATTGGATATAATCGGTACCGGCGGTATCGAGAGAAGCGCGGAAGAAATAGAAAAGATCCTATCCGAAAGGCGTGCACATTGGATAAAACCAGAGTCACAATATAAAAAAGGAATCCTTGATATTTATACACACAATAGCGTCTCCCCCATGAAAGGGGCATATATGGAATTTTTTATGTAAGTTCGCGACATAAAATTTCATAATGATGCGCAAGAATATTTCCATATTAGTCAGCCTGTTGATCTTATCGCTTACGGCTTGCTCGGACAAGGGCCAATATTTCGAAGAGAGTGGTTCTGTTTTTCATACAAGTTACCACATCAAATACAAGGCCAAGCAAATCCTAACCGATAAGATCGACAGCGAGCTGCAACATTTTAACCTCTCCTTAAATCCTTTCAACCCCAACTCCACGATCGCTAAAGTCAATAATAACGAGGATGTGGAGGTAGACGAATGGTTTACCGAAGTATTCAATAAGGCGGAAGAAATCTCCAAAAAATCAGGAGGAGCTTTTGATATTACTTGCGCTCCATTAATTAATCTATGGGGATTCGGATTCAGTAAGATGGACAGCGTAACCCCGCAGATGATCGATAGCATCAAGGCTTTCGTCGGTTATCAAAAAGTAAGATTGGAAGGAAAGAAAATCATCAAAGAAGATCCCCGGATTCTATTGAATTGTTCGTCCATCGCAAAAGGTTATGCTTGCGATGTTATCGCCCGCCTGCTGGAAAAGGAAGGCGTAAAGAACTACATGGTAGAAATAGGTGGTGAGGTCACCATGAAAGGCGTAAATCAACAAGGTGACTGTTGGCGAGTCGGCATCAACAAGCCGGAAATAGGGACAAGTGGCGTAACAAATGATGTTGAAGAGATCGTACAATTATGCCAAAAAGGGGGGGTGGCTACTTCTGGTGACTACCGAAACTTCTACATCAAGGATGGTAAGAAATATGCCCATACGATCAATCCTGCGACCGGTTATCCCGCTGGACAAAATATTCTTAGTGCGACAATCGTGGCGGAAGATTGTATGACAGCAGACGCTTACGCTACGACTTTCATGGTTTTGGGAGTCGAGAAAGCGAAGCTACTGGCACAATCCATCCCCCAAATAGAGTATTTCATTATTTATGCGGACAACAACGGACAACAGAAAGTCACCTACTCAAAAGGTATGTTGGAATACCTTCCTAACAGAAAAACATTGGCTATCCTCGAAAATCCTTAAGTTCCTACATGAAGCGTTATCTAAATCAACTTGAATGCAAAATACTGAGAGCCGGAGATTCCCTGTTTAATTCCACAACCACGGATAACCTATTAATCTTCGTATTTTCGGGAAAACTTATTATTTACAGCCAAGAAGGGACACATATAGCGGAAGTGGCAAAAGATCATTTCATGCTACTTGCGCAAAACACCAATCATAAGGTTATAGCCTCAGCCCCTACCCGCCTTATCTTAATACATGCGGGCAGTCTATCCGACATGATCATAAATGACCCGGAATGGAATGTGGAGAAACCGGTCGTCTTACCGATTCCCCCAGCCTTAGCGCACACATTAAATCAGATAGAATATTATATGAAGGATAAATACTTTACCTTGAATTGAGATTAAAAATGTTTCAATTCCTGATAAAGCTTTTGCACAGGTAATCCCATCACGTTATAAAAACTACCATTGATAGCCTCTACCCCGATATAACCGATCCACTCCTGAATGCCATACCCTCCCGCTTTATCATAAGGTTTATATTTATCCAAATAATAATTAATCTCTTCATCACCCAATTTAGCGAAACAAACCGCAGATTCGACGGAAAAGCCTACATTTTTGTCCTTCGTCATGATACAAACACCGGTTATTACCTGATGTACATGATCCGACAAAGCATGAAGCATAGCATAAGCTTCCTCTCGATTCGCAGGCTTTCCCATAACCCCGTCAAACGTCCAAACGATCGTATCTGCCGTGATTAGCAATTCATCATCCGCCATAGTCGGTTTATAGGCCTCCGCTTTCGAACGGGCAATATATAAAGGGATCTCCATGGAGTCAATAGAATCCGGGTAAGACTCGTCAATATCCGAAATTACCCTCACCTCGAAGTCGATATCCAGACCAGATAACAAATTCCGTCGTCTCGGAGAATTAGAGGCTAAGACGATCTTGTACTTTTTTAAATTCTCTAACATAACCTATTCGATTAAGCGTTACACATTCACCAAAATTTTACCACCCAAAAGCCTCCTCGCCGAACCAGTGTCCTTGCGCCCGCATCGTTTGCTCGATCACGTCCCTAGCTACGCCTTCGCCACCTCGCCGGGAGGATATATATTTCGCTATCTCCTTGATCTCCGGAGCCGCATCCGCAGGTGCCACCGGCAATCCGACTTGCGTCATTACCTCATAATCAGGAATATCATCACCCGCATACATGATTTGCTCAGGAGACAAGCCCGTTTTTTCCATAAAATCCTTAAAGTCATGCACCTTTACAGCGCTACGCATATAAATACGTTGTATTCCTAAACGAGAAAAGCGAATCTGTACGGCTTCCGTATATCCGCCCGTAATTATAGCGACCTCATAACCTTTCTTCACGGCCAATTGCAAGGCATAGCCATCCTTGATATTGACCGTACGCATCGGATCGCCATTCGGGTGAAGCGGAATCACATCGCAGGATAGCACCCCGTCTACATCAAAGACAAAAGCCTTTATTTTTCTCAAATCATAGTTTATACTACTCATGTCGAGCCTCCTTATGTATACTTCGGCTAATCAGCTCATATAGATTTCGCATATCCGGATCTTTAAGCATAGCCATATGTTTGTTTATCACATTTTCGTCATATCGTATAGCTGGTCCCGTTTGGGCCCGCGCCGGCGACATTACATGTACCTTAGCGGCTGTCTCGTCTATCAAAGGTAGCAAGACCTCTCCCGGTATTTGCTGTTCTTCCAAGATCTTTTCAGCTAGCGCATACATATGATTCGTAAAATTACAAGCGAAAACCGCCGCTAAATGTAAGTTCTTTCGCTTCTCGGAGGAGAGGAAACGGACATCACAGGAGAGCGCCCTAGCCACCTCTCCCAGCACCTTCTCATCTTCAGATGAGTTCGCCTCTAAAAAGAACGGTATTTTCTTGAAATCCACCTCCCTACTCTTACTAAACGTTTGTAACGGATAAACCACCCCATATCTAGCCGTAAAACCTTCAAATACAGAGATTGGCATACTCCCTGCCGTGTGCACCCACAAACCGTTATTCGGTTTTACACGGGCGATAACATCTTGGAGCACGGCATCTTTCAAAGAGAAAACATACAAGTCGGCATCTTCCACAATCTCTTCCGGGATCACGGTCCACCCACATCCCAATTCATCAGCTAAAATCTTAGCATGCTCACTTGTGTGACTATATACTTGCCCGATACTCATTCCGGACTTACGCATTTCCAACGAAAGCCGGGTAGCTAAGTTTCCGGCACCAACAAATACGACTCTCATTCTCCCGTCTCTTTATTTTCTTCCGGAAGAGAAAACTTTCCTATATGTATCTTCTCCCATTGTAAATGGGATTCATCAAAAGGCTTACGAACCTGATCCTTATAACCGATACCAATGATAGACAAGACATCCAATTGATAAGGGATATCCAGCAACGAACGAACATAATTATTCGAATCCGCCTCGTCCTCTGTTACCCGGTTCCGGATCTGACACCAGCAACTGCCCAATCCCAAATCCTCTGCTTGCAATTGCATATAAATAGAAGCGACCGAAGCGTCCTCGATCCAAACATCGCTTTCCATCACATTCGCCAAGACAACCACGGCTAAGGCACAACCCTCCAGAAAAGTGGAACCATTTTTCTTACACCCGGCAAGTTTCTTCAACATTTCCTTATCTTCCACGACCACGAACTGCCAAGGATTACTACGTTTTGAGGCCGGAGCCATCAACGCCGCTTTCAAGATCAGTTCTACCTGCTCGGGTGAAAGTAGTTGTTCGGTAAACTTACGTGTACTTCTTCTATTTTGTATAAGTGTTGCAAAACTCTCCATTTTTTTCGTTCTTTGTACTCTTTTAATATTAAGATTCGCAAATATAAATATAATTTTTTGCACCCATATATACGTATCGTTCTTTTTTCTCGTTAGTATTTTTATAATTGAACAATAGATTATGAAGATTCGTGCGATAGCCGCGCTGCTATTTATACTTATTTCCGTGAGTGCCTTTGGCGAAGGCCGCATAAAAATCACTGGTTATGTCCGTGACGCCGACGGTAACCCTCTGGAATTAGTGAATGTCCGGGTTAAGAACACGTTGATCGGCTCCATGACCAACGAGAAGGGATATTATTCCTTTTCCATATCGCCGGGGGATTCTATCTCCATTATTTACTCTTGTCTGGGATATAATAAAGCTGAACGTATCATTCCTTCAGCACAAGCCGATATGCGCCTGAACGTACAGATGAACTATACCTCATTTGATTTAGGGGAAGTATCTGTTACTGCCATCCGCAAGCAGACCACGACCATGGAGTCCCTAAATGCGGACAAAATCAAGTTATTGCCCGATCCTTCCGGAGGTAGTATAGAGAGCTTGGTCGTTACGTTTGCCGGAGTATCGTCCAATAACGAGTTAAGTTCCCAGTATTCCGTACGTGGAGGTAGTTATGATGAAAATATCGTTTATGTGAATGGGATCGAGGTATTCCGTCCACTTCTGATTCGCTCGGGACAACAAGAGGGCCTTAGCTTTATCAATCCGGACCTAACGGAGGCGGTCAATTTCGCCGCCGGTGGCTTCGAGGCTCGTTACGGAGACAAGATGAGTTCTGTGCTGGATATTACCTATAAAAAACCTAAGATATTCGAAGGCTCGGCTTCTGCGAGCTTGTTGGGCGCGAATGCTTATGTAGGCAGTTCTATCGGTAAATTTACCCAAGTAACGGGTTTCCGCTTTAAAAGCGGTCGGTCTATTTTGGGTACCATGGATACAGACGCAGAATACGACCCTAAATTTATCGATTTGCAAACTTACATCACGTACCAATTGGCCCCTAAATGGGAAATCAATTTCTTGGGAAACCTCGCTAACAATAATTATAAATTCACCCCTTATAGCCGAGAAACCTCTTTCGGTACAGCCGAGCATCCCAAGAACTTCAAAGTCTATTTCGACGGAAGGGAAAGAGACCGTTTCCAAACCTTATTCGGTGCGCTTACATTGAAACACAACCCCAATGAGAACACAGAGTTGGGACTTCAAGCCTCCGCTTTCAAAAGCAAGGAAGAAGAGGGATACGATATCGCCGGAGAATATTGGCTGAGCGAGAACGGAGCGGAAAATCCGAATGACGACGCGTCAGCCGCCATGTCCGTAGGCCGTTATCACGAGCACGCACGAAACCGTTTGAACTCCACCGTCATGAATGTCGGGCACTATGGGATGGCCCGCCTTTTAAACAATACGTTGAAATGGGGAGCCACGGTACAAATGGAGAAAATCAATGATAAGATCAGTGAATGGGAAAAAAGGGATTCCTCAGGTTATTCTTTGCCCCAAACCGGTAATAACGTAAGTGTATATTCGAACCTCTTTTCTGATAATCAGATAGAAAGCACACGCTTTTCCGCTTATGCGCAAGACGCATTCAAATTCAGGACCAAGCAAGGTCTGTTCACGTTAGTCGCAGGGGTTAGAGGTAGTTATTGGACTTATAATAAGGAGTTCCTTTTCAGTCCCCGTGCCTCATTGGGCTTTATCCCGAACTTCGACCAAGACTTGACGCTCCGTTTCGCCACCGGACTGTATTATCAATCGCCCTTCTACAAGGAATTACGTAGAGTAGACAAAGATAAGAACGGCAATAATATCACGGTATTGAACAAAGATCTAAAGTCACAACGCTCCATCCATTTCATATTGGGAGGAGATTATACGTTCCGTGCCGTAGACCGGAATTTCAAGGTGACCGCCGAGATGTACTATAAAAAGCTGGACAATCTGAATCCCTACACCGTAGATAACGTCAAGATCCGCTATTACGGTGAGAACTGCGCCAAAGGTTACGCCATGGGACTCGATGTCAAATTCTTCGGAGAATTCGTACCGGGTACCGACTCATGGATCAGCTTCTCCTTGATGAAAGCCCAGCAAACCATCCGGGAAACAACGACCGTTCCTATGGCCAATAGCCAAGGCTACAACATCTCACTCTTCTTCCAAGATTATTTCCCGGGCTATAAACGAGTCAAGCTAAATCTGAAAGGAGTTCTATCCGGAGGACTTCCCCAGACAATCCCGGGCAAAGGATACGAAGCCGGCTATTTCCGTACGCCCGCCTACAAACGTGTAGATATCGGCCTCTCCTATCAATTGGCAGGAGGCACGGACGCTATCATGGACAGGGGCTTCTTCCGCCATTTGAAAAACATTTGGCTAGGTCTGGATGTGTTTAACATATTAGACATCAAAAACGTTAGTTCCTACTATTGGATAACAGATGTATATAATGTCCAATACGCAGTTCCAAACTATCTGACCGGACGTCAATTGAACGTTCGTCTGATTGTCGATTTTTAATAAAATGTATCTTTAAACACATTTACTGGGAGATAAAAACAAAAAATTATTTCCTCATTCATAAAAAGTAGTGTACATTTGCACACAATAGAAACAAACATTTACTAAATCTTTAAATTATTATTGACATGGAACTTACACATATCGAACATTTAGGTATCGCAGTGAAGAGTATCGAGGCTTGTTTACCCTATTATGAAGGCGTTCTTGGATTAAAATGCTACAATATCGAAGTAGTAGCAGACCAAAAAGTAAAAACCGCATTTTTCAAGGTAGGACAGACTAAGATTGAACTACTAGAGCCGACCAGCGAAGATAGCACGATCGCGAAATTTATCGAGAAAAAAGGTGAAGGTATCCACCATATCGCATTCGCGGTACCTGATGTACAGGCAGCTTTGAACGAGGCTGAGGAAAAAGGCGTTAAATTAATCGATAAAGCTCCTCGTGGTGGCGCGGAAGGCTTGAACATCGCTTTCCTTCACCCGAAATCAACTTGCAGCGTATTGACAGAACTTTGCATGCCGGGCAACAAATAATTAATCCGTTCATTTCTAACAACAAATCAAAATACAATGAGTAACCAGCTTGAAAAAGTAAAAGAGCTCATCGCACTTCGTGAGCAAGCTCGCTTGGGTGGAGGAGAGAAAAGAATCGAATCACAGCACAAAAAAGGCAAATATACCGCTCGTGAGCGTATCGCCATGTTGCTTGACGAAGGTAGTTTCGAGGAATTCGACATGTTTGTTCAACACCGTTGTACAAACTTCGGTATCGAGAAAACTAAATATTTAGGCGATGGTATCGTAACAGGTTATGGTACGATCGACGGACGTTTGGTATATATCTTCGCTCAAGATTTCACCGTATTCGGTGGAGCCTTGTCTGAGGCTTTGGCTATGAAGATCTGTAAAGTAATGGATCAAGCCATGAAGATGGGCGCTCCCGTTATCGGTTTGAACGACTCCGGCGGAGCTCGTATCCAAGAAGGTGTAAACGCCTTGGCAGGATATGCGGAGATTTTCCAACGTAACATCTTGGCATCTGGTGTTGTTCCCCAGATTTCCGGTATCTTCGGCCCTTGCGCCGGTGGAGCCGTTTATTCTCCGGCTTTGACAGACTTCAACATCATGACACGTGGTACCAGCTACATGTTCTTGACAGGTCCGAAAGTAGTAAAAACCGTAACAGGTGAGGATGTAACCCAAGAGCAGTTGGGTGGAGCCAGCGTACACACTACAAAATCAGGTGTAGCCCATTTCGCTGTTGATACAGAAGAGGATGGTTTGCAATTGATTCGTAAATTGCTCAGTTTCTTACCTCAGAACAACTTAGAGGAAACGCCGTTAGTTGAGTGTAAAGACCCGATCGATCGTCTGGATGATGTATTGAACGATATCATTCCCGATAACGCTAACCAATCTTACGATATGTATGAGGTTATCGGTACGATCGTCGATAACAACGAGTTCCTAGAGGTCCATGCGGACTACGCTAAGAATATCATCGTAGGTTTCGCTCGTTTCAACGGACAATCTGTCGGTATCGTAGCCAACCAGCCGAAGGTTATGGCAGGATGCTTGGATAGCAACGCATCTCGTAAAGCAGGTCGCTTCGTTCGTTTCTGCGACGCTTTCAATATTCCTTTGGTAACATTGGTTGACGTTCCGGGATTCCTTCCGGGTACAGGTCAGGAATACAACGGTGTAATCCTTCATGGCGCTAAATTGCTTTACGCTTATGGTGAGGCTACCGTTCCTAAGATTACCGTTACATTGCGTAAGTCTTACGGTGGAGCTTATTGCGTGATGAGTTCTAAACATTTACGTGGTGATATGAATTACGCATGGCCGACAGCCGAGATCGCCGTTATGGGCCCGAGCGGTGCCGTAGAGGTTATCTTCGCCAAGGAAGTAGCAGCCGCTGAAGATCCGAAAGCATGCGCAGCAGAGAAAGAAGCTGAATATAAGAAAGCATTCGCTAATCCTTATAACGCAGCTCAATACGGTTATATCGACGATGTTATCGAACCGCGTAACACTCGTTTCCGTATAATTCGTGCTTTGCAGCAATTGCAGACTAAGAAGCTAAGCAATCCTGCTAAGAAACATGATAACCTGCCTCTATAATCCGTAAAACAGGAGATGAATATGATAAATAAGAAAATAGGGGTATTGCTATTGTTCGCTTTGCTCATTTCATTCGGGGCAAAGGCACAGCGCGCAACCTCCATGCGAATTAATGAAGTATTGGTTATCAACGAGGATAACTTCGTTGATGACTATGGCAAACGTCATGGCTGGATTGAGTTGTTCAACACTTCGGCCGGAACGGTAAATATCGCGGGATGCTATTTGACAGACGACAAAAACAATCCCATGAAATATCCGATCCCGAAGGGAGACGTATTAACTCAGATCCAACCCCGCCAGCACACACTATTTTGGGCTGACGGACAGCCGGGCAGAGGTACATTCCACGTTAACTTCGTATTAGATCCCTCTAAGGAGAATTATGTTGCCTTATATGACGCCGACGGTAAGACCTTGATCGATGAGATCACAATTCCGGCAGGCCAATTAGCAGACATTAGCTACGGTAGAGTGATTGATGGCGAAAAAGACTGGGCACAGTTAAAGAAAGTCACTCCCAGTACGAACAACTTGACGTTGGACTCCAATGAGAAAATCGATAACTTCAGGGTTAATGACTCTTTAGGTATCGGTATGACTATCACGGCTATGGCTGTTGTATTCTTAGGTCTGTTCTTGTTGTACATCATCTTTAAGCAGATTGGTAAATTATCTATCGCCGCTAGCAAACGTAACGTAGAGAAGGCCGTAGGTTCTGCTTCAGTTACCGCAGACGCAGGACAAGAATCTGGAGAGATATTCGCCGCCATCGCTACCGCTCTATACGAAATGAGCGATGATAATCACGATATCGAGAACACGGTTCTCACTATACGTAAGGTACAACGAGCTTATTCTCCTTGGAGTTCAAAACTCTATGGCTTACGTCAAACTCCTCAAAAGTAATTATCTAAAAACGAACTAAAGAATGAAAAGTTTTAAATATACCATTAACGGTAACGTATATAAAGTACACATCAATTCTGTAGTGGATGATATCGCAGAACTTGAAGTAAACGGAACTCCCTACCAAGTTAAGATGGAGAAACCGGCAAAGAAACAAATGGTTACATTGAAACGCCCAGCTCAAGCCCCGACTACGGCAAGTGGAGACCCTGTTGTTTCCCGTCCGGCGGCTTCTACGACACAAGGGGCTGTTAAGACTCCGCTACCAGGTGTTATCTTGCAGGTTAAGTGCAACGTAGGTGATACCGTGAAGAGAGGTCAAACCTTGATTATCCTTGAGGCTATGAAGATGGAGAACAACATCAACGCAGACCGTGACGGTAAGATTATAGAAATTAAAGTACACAAGGGAGACTCTGTGCTAGAAGGTGCTGATCTCGTAGTAATCGGATAAGACTATGCAAGAGAGCTTTTTAACATTCTTAGGTGAGAACTTACAACTGTTCCTTACCTATACAGGTGTATACAACGCTACTCCGGGACATCTCATCATGATTCTGGTAGGTCTGTTGTTTATATTCCTGGCGATTAAATATGAGTTTGAACCGATGCTTTTGATCCCTATCGGATTCGGTATCTTGATCGGTAATATCCCTTTCAAGGACGCAGGTCTTCAAGTAGGTATTTATGAGCAAGGGTCTGTACTGAACATCCTCTATCAGGGTGTGACCTCTGGATGGTATCCGCCATTGATCTTCCTCGGCATCGGGGCCATGACCGACTTCTCCGCATTGATCTCCAATCCAAAGTTGATGTTGATCGGTGCAGCGGCTCAGTTCGGTATCTTTGGTGCTTATACGATTGCTCTTCAAATGGGATTTGAGCCGAACCAAGCAGGTGCTATCGGTATTATCGGTGGTGCTGACGGTCCGACGGCTATCTTCCTTTCTTCTAAGTTAGCGCCAAACTTAATGGGTGCGATCGCGGTATCCGCCTACTCATACATGGCGTTGGTTCCTATTATCCAACCACCGTTCATGAGATTGCTTACGACTAAGAAAGAGCGTTTGATCCGTATGAAACCGCCGAGAGCCGTTTCTTCCACGGAAAAAATTATCTTCCCGATCGTTGGCTTGTTGCTTACTTGCTTCTTGGTTCCGTCCGGTTTACCATTGTTAGGTATGCTATTCTTCGGAAACTTATTGAAAGAAAGTGGCGTGACTCGTCGTTTGGCAGAAACTGCTCGTGGTCCTCTGATCGATACAATCACGATCTTATTGGGTATCACGGTAGGTGCTTCTACTCAAGCAACTCAGTTCTTGACATTGAACTCTATCAAGATCTTCGGTCTAGGTGCGTTATCATTCGTGATCGCTACTTGCGCCGGTGTATTGTTCGTTAAATTATTCAATTTAATATTGAAAGACGGCAATAAGATCAATCCGCTTATCGGTAACGCCGGTGTATCTGCTGTTCCCGACTCAGCTCGTATCTCTCAAGTCGTAGGTTTGGAATACGACCCGACCAATTACTTGTTGATGCACGCTATGGGTCCGAACGTAGCAGGTGTAATCGGTTCCGCTGTAGCTGCCGGTATCTTGCTAGGATTCCTTGGTTAATAAAACAACTATCTATATTAAAAAAGGCGAGGTCCGAAAGGATCCCGCCTTTTTATGTTATTGTTCTCAGTTAGCTTGCTCTATAGGAACCGGACTAATCTCCGTACTCGTATCCTCCACCAACGTTGTCCCGAGGAACAACCAGATCATCAAAAGGATTATAGCGACAACCACACCAAACACCAATAGCGTATTCACACTTTTCTTTCTCATGTCTTTAACTGATTTATTCATTTTAGAATAAACAGCCGGAACATGAATTTGGTTGTGTACCCTTACTCTTATTTGTTTTTCCCTAACGCCTCGTTCAGCACTTTGTTCTTAGCGATCGTTGCTTGGAATTCTTTCAAATAGAAAGGCTCAAAATAAGCCACATTCTCAAAACGGGCATCATCATATGCTTTCTGCGACAAGGATGCCATATTTACAGCTAATGGATAGATACCATCTATAAAACAGGCATTCGGGGAAGTGATTACCGTCTCACATTTAGCGGCACCGTCTCCAAAGAAACAAACCTTACCGTTCTCTAAAAAAGAAGCATACGAATCAGCATCTACGATATCAGCAGTCGTAGCACGTATCGTGTTGAGATGGGAATCATAAATCGAAGAGTAGACTTCCATACGACGGGCATCCAACATAGCGCAATACAAGCAATCGGCCTCCTCCTTATTTTTCCGGATAGCGGCAGACGCTAAAATATCCAGCGTATGAATACCGATCAAAGGAATACCGTACCCAAAGCATAATCCTTTAGCCACAGACACCCCGATGCGTAACCCCGTATAAGATCCGGGTCCGCTACTTACCGCCACGGCATCCAGTTTCATCCCTTTCGACTTCGCAACCTCTAATGCCTCTTCCATATAAACGCCCAATAACGCCGCATGAGACGGCCCCTCGAAGGAAGCCTTCTCAAAGACCACCTCCTCCCCTTCCGACAGGGCTACTGAACATACGGAAGTGGATGTCTCGATATTTAAGATCAATGACATAATAATTAACTATTAACAATTGATAATTGAACGAACAAACAATCTCAATCCTTCAATCTGATTAGGCTGCGAAGGTATACAAAAATTCATTATACTATCAAGGCAGCCCTATGAGAAACATCTATTTATGAGAAAATAAACATCAAATCTAAAAGGAAACCACTATCTTTGCGCAAACTTTTGAGAAAAATGATACAATCAATGACTGGGTTCGGTAAGGTTACTGCCGAGCTCCCTTCAAAAAAAGTAACCGTAGAGATAAAGGCTTTAAACAGTAAGCAATTGGATTTGTCCACCCGTATCCCTTCTATATACAAGGATAAGGAAATGGAGCTTCGGAGCCTGTTACTTCAATCTTTGGAGCGGGGAAAAGTTGAGTTCAATATCTTTATAGAATATATAGGCAAAGATACTCCTACACAGATCAATCTTGCCGCCGTAGAGAATTATTACAACCAAATCAAGGAGATCGCAGAGAAACTGAATATCAGCGTTCCGAACGATTGGTTCCAGACCTTGCTCCGGATGCCGGACGCAATCAAGTCCGAGACCGTAGAACCGGACGAATCCGAATGGGGGGTGGTTTTAGAAACGGTAAAGGACGCTATCAAGCACCTGTGTGATTTCCGTATCCAAGAAGGAGCCATGCTTCAAAAGCTTTTTGAGCAAAAGATAGCCAATATCGCCACTCTGTTGAAAGAAGTGGAGAAATACGAGGGGGAACGTATCGAGAAAATCAAAGCTCGTATCATGGATAACCTGCAAAAGATAGCCGAGAAGGACTATGACAAGAATCGTTTCGAACAAGAAATGATCTATTACATCGAGAAGCTGGATGTCAACGAGGAAAAGAACCGTTTGGACAACCACTTGAAATATTTTATCTCAACCATGGAATCCGGTCACGGCCAAGGCAAGAAGCTCGGTTTTATCGCTCAGGAAATGGGGCGTGAGATCAATACGCTCGGATCAAAGAGCAACCACGCCGAGATGCAGAAGATCGTGGTCCAGATGAAAGACGAGTTGGAACAAATCAAGGAACAGGTACTAAACGTATTATAATAAGATTAACGAGAATGGCTGGCAAATTAATTATCTTCTCCGCACCCTCGGGTTCCGGAAAATCAACCATTATTAATTATCTTTTGAAACAAGATTTACACCTTCGTTTCTCCATCTCGGCTACCAGCCGGGCTCCGCGGGGAACCGAGAAGAATGGTGTGGAATATTATTTCCTTACGCCGGAAGAGTTCCGCAGTCGTATCGCTAATGGAGACTTCTTGGAATATGAGGAGGTGTATACCGATAAATATTACGGTACGTTAAAGAGCGAGGTAGAGCGTATCTTGAATGAAGGGGACAACGTGATTTTCGATGTGGATGTGGTAGGCGGATGCAATATCAAGAAATTCTATGGAGACCGTGCCCTGTCTGTCTTTATCCAACCTCCTTGCATCGATGACCTACGGAAGCGATTGGAAGGACGGGGAACAGACAGCCCGGAAGTTATCGAAAGCCGTATCGCCAAGGCAGAGTATGAATTAGGGTTCACGGGACAGTTTGATAAGGTTGTCGTAAACGATGATCTGGAGACTGCCCAAAAAGATGCGTTGAAGATCATTCGTGAGTTCTTAAACAAATAGTCTATGCCTAATATATTCAAGAATACCCGTTTTATGATGGGGCTTTCTATCGTTTGTGGGATAGCGAGCCTCGTATTAGGTGGTATCAGCCTGTATTATAAGGAGTATATCATCGGGGGTGCCCTGATATTTAATATATTCATTTGTTTTATCAACTATAAGGGTTGGCAAAAGAAGGGGTAAGTATAAATCGGATGAGACTCAAGACCGGCATCTACAGTGGATCGTTCAATCCCATTCACATAGGCCATCTCGCCTTGGCGAACTGGCTATGTGAGTTCGAGGGACTGGATGAGGTGTGGTTCGTGGTCACGCCTCATAATCCGCTGAAGAAAAAGGATGACTTGCTAGATGACTCACTACGGTTGGAAATGGCCCAAGCCGCCATTGACGGATATCCGAAATTCAAGGTCTGCGATATTGAGTTCCACCTGCCGAAACCTTCTTATTCCATTGATACCCTACGAGCCTTATCCAGTAACTATCCGGATAGGGACTTTTATTTTATCATGGGAGCCGATAACTGGCTGCTTTTTCCCCGATGGAAAGAATATGAAAAAATACTCCAAAACTACAAACTGCTGATTTATCCCCGCCTAGGATTCGATATCTCGATCCCAACCATTTATCCGAACGTGAAAAAGGTAGACGCTCCCTTGATGGAAATCTCCTCCACATTTATCCGTAACGCTTACCAAACCGGCAAGGATATCCGTTTCTTCCTACCGGAAGGAGTGCGGCCTTATTTCGGGTCAGTAGCAAATCAGTGACATACCTGCGATAGAAGATATACTTACTTGGGCTATGAAGTATATATCCTATGCCACTTGAAGTATATATTCTTCGAGAAGGGAAGTTATACCGTGATTATTTACAGCTTTGCCATCTTAGGGCAATCTGCCAAAATTCCCATTAAAACATGTTTTACAGCACAGCCGTTAAAGATGATCCCCGTAACATCAAAACAGGCTCACCCGATAATCTTTTTGGAGTATCCAAATATATAATTTGAGCCTTGTCAAGTGATTAGTTATTCATTTGGGAGGCTTTGTACCTATAGCTTACGCTATTACATAAAACACTATTACATAACAAATTACATCAATACAATAAGTCATTTCTCGAACAAATTAAACGTGGGACAGAACAATCGAATTCGCATAGCTAACTTATATGCATATCTCCACTAATTTTCTACTGTAGCAATAGAAAGACAATATACATTAAACAACAATAAAAAAGACATAATATACCCCATGTTTGATATTTTTTAATTTTCTTTGTAATATCAAAGTATTACACATCTATTAACTTTTTAAATCTTTCAAATTATGGACAAACTCAAAAAAACTGACAAAAGTCGTACTAAACCAACAAAGTAAAGTTCTTCCAAAAGAACAAATGATGAAAATCTTAGGGGGAGGAAGTGCGTATTGTCATTGTCATAATCTTTCTTCCTCAATTGAAGTAACAAGCTGCTCTGAATGCTGTAATAAATGCTCAAATTATGGCGGCGTACAAAACTGTAACACTACAGGAGGTTAGCAACAAAAGAAAGGGCTGGTTTTAGCTGGTGATATCTGCTAAAACCAGCTTTTTTCTTAAAACAAAAATGACCATGATCTATCTTCTATTTTTAGTCACTCTTTTGCTTATCAGTTGTAATCCGGATCAAGCCAAGGATAATGGCAAGGACGAAACAATCGAGTATTTTATTCCACTCTCACATCGGGTAGAAAAAGACGTGGATGAAATGTTTGAGGAATATCGGTATGTCCCCTTGGAAACAAGGGATGACGCATTGATAGATGTGCTTTACAATGTTAAAAACATCGCTATCTTTCAAGAGGATATTTACATAGGCTCCGGAGAGCAATTAATCGTTTGGGATAAATATGGAAAATTCAAACGAGTCTTATCCAAAAAGGGAAATGATCCGCAATCATACCTCCACTTTAACCATTTCATGATATGGCCCAATGGAGATCTATCGATCGCTTCTCCCATTGAAATCGTAACCTATTCAAATTCACACCAATTCATCAACAAAAAGCGTTGCGAGAATGTCGGCTATATAGAGGCGATCACTCTTTTGAACGATAGTCTATACATCATAAAATGTATGCCTACCCCCGAACAGCTACGATACCGTATCATCAACCATCATACGGGAGCCATTATAAACTCGTATGATTCCATCATCAACTGCAATCGATATATCAGTTCATTCACAAACTCATTTGAACGGTATGAAGGACATATTATCTCTCATGGTTATCAAAGCAACGACATCCTTGAATGCACTTTGGATAGTTCAAAAATACGATACAAAATAAACGTAGATAACAGGATACCGCCCGCCGGCTTTTACACGCAAGAGGGAAAAGAAGGCATGCAACTCATACAGGAAGAAGCGGAGAAAGGATACATCGGCCATATCCCGGACTACGTGGAGTCCAAGGAAACGATATTGCTCTCCTTTAAGGGGAAAAGAGAAGACCTAAACGGAATAGCCTTAATCGACAAAAAAGACGGAAACGCAAGAGTTTTAGAGAACATCAAGTTCGATGACAACTTCCGGTGGTTGCCCAAACAGTTCTTCTCGTTAGATGAGGGCTGGTGCGCCATGCTGATGTATCCGGAAGACGTTTTGAAGAAGGAAGAGTTCGCAAGGCGTTTCCCCGGACTGGACGAGGAGAGTAACCCGGTGTTGTTCATTGGTAAACTAAGGTAATCATTAAAGACCTAAAGCAATGGAACATGACAATCTATTCATCCAAATTTTAGAAATCTTATCGATAAAGCACACGGAAGATTTTACCATAAGATACTACGAGAGGCATCCACACAAAAACAATCTGTTTGGACTGTCCGAGATGCTACGTTATTATAATATAGAGAATGTAGCGGCCGAAATTCAAAAAACACAAGAAAACTTATCCTCATTGGATGTACCCTTTGTGGCTTACGTAGATCATGAGTTTGTATCGGTGCGACATGTTTCTACCGAGGCAATCATCTATTCATGGCGAGGTAAAAACATCACATTATCTATCCCGGTATTCTTGGAACGATGGTCAGGAATCGTCCTTCTTTTCGAATCCACCGATGAATCTATTGAACCGGATTATAAAGAGCATAGAAAGGAATACTTACGACAGCGGATAGTAATCGCATGTTTCGTTTCATTACTTCTATCATTAATAGGGTGTGCCCTTATCACCAACAGAGGAATGGAGATAGGAATCTGGGGGTTATGGGGTGTTAATGTGATCGGAGCATCTTTCTGCGGTATCCTGCTTTCTCGAGAGATCTTAGGCTCGGATAAATATGTCAACAAAATTTGTTCCCTGTTTTTGAAATCCAGTGATTGCAACGGGACATTGGATTCCCAAGCATCTCATTTCTTGGGGATCAGTTGGAGTGTCTTCGGCTTAGGATATTTTCTTTCCGCAATATTGTTTATCGCCTTGTTGCCCCAATATGTTATATATGCAGAGACTCTGAATATAATCGCATTACCTTATACAGCGTGGAGCGTATGGTACCAAAAATTTAGGGTAAAACAATGGTGCGCTTTATGTTTATCTGTACAAGCTACCGTATGGATCACCTTTCTTATCTCTCTATTCGCGATAGGCATGGATTTCAATCAATGGGATTTATTTGATTTCACTACCATTGGATGCGTGTATGGGCTCGTCATTCTATCGCTCCATTTTACTGTTACATTATACGTAAAAGAAAAGCAAATCCAACGAAGCAACAATAAACTTAGCAGCATAAAACTGAATGCCTCTGTATTTAAGAGCTTATTAAACGAACAGCCTCAATATGACATTGACAAAAATACAGGAATATTATTGGGCAATAGGGATGCCAAAGAGTGGATTACCATTATCTCTAATCCACATTGTGCTCCTTGCGCAAAATTACATCTCCAAATAGAAAAGTTACTCAAAGAATATAAAGAAGAGATTTGCATACAAATCATCTTGACCTCTTTTAGCAAGGAATTAGAACCTAGCGCCATGCTACTGACCTCCATGTATCTACTAAATAATGAATCGGATTATTTACGATTCCTATCTGACTGGTATGCAAAAGGGCGTCATAAAAAAGAGGATTGCTATAAAAGATACAGATTAAATCCTAATGACAAAGATATGTTAGCCAATTTTCAAGCACAAAACGAATGGGTTAGGCGCAATACAATAAGTTCCACTCCAACAGTTTTGACAAATGGTTATTTATTGCCGGAAGAATATGAGTTAAAGGATATATCGTATTTAATAAATTAAGTACTATGAATAAATTAGCATCACAAATAGATTCGCTAAATAAGCATTTGATAGGCTCATTACATACAAGCTACCCTTTCGGGTTGGCTCATGGCAAAATGGGATTACTCATCTATTTATACCATTTGTATGATTATACGCAAGAAGCTATTTATAAAGAGAAGGCTGAGCGATTGCTGGACGATCTCTTGGAAAACGATCTCTCTAAAAACGCAGAACTCACCGTGGAGGAAGGTTTATGCGGAGTTGCGTTAGGATTGGATTATATTGTAAAAAAGCAATTTGTAGACGGTGATATTAATGATTTGCTAAGTGGTATCGATGATTTGCTATTCAAGAAGCTGGTTTTCGGAAATATGGAATCTAGGTATTCCCTGTCTCAACTCATCCATTTCTTATATTACATTTATAAAAGGCTGGAAATCCAGACAAACGATAATGAGCGTTTCCCTTTCGAGGGCTTAGCAATCAAGTTAGTTAATCAATTGGCCGATTTGATAGACGCCTCCTTTTTCGAGGAATCCTATACGTTTTCCATTTACCAATATCACGTACCGATATTGATGAAAACCCTGTCCTATCTTATACAATATGATTTTTACAAGGATCGGATACAAAAGGTTTTGGAACAACTATCTCTGTATATGTTCTCCCATTTGCCTCATCTGCATTTGAACCGACTATATCTGTTATGGGGCATACTACCTTTACGGAATTGTTCGCCGGATTGGCAAAGATATGTGAACGAACTAAGAAAATCAATCAATCTAGACATAATATATAATAGAGAGATCAAAGGCAAGGATATCTATATCAGTAATGGATACGCTTCTCTATATTTCTTGTTGGAGGGATTAAAAAGGGACTTCCCCGAATACACCATCCCTTTCAATCCGCACCTAATTTACGATCGGATCATCTCGTCTGACGCTTGGGATGCCCTAATGGAGAACGAATACTACTATAATATACACAGAGGATTGCTGAATGGTTTCCCCGGTACGGTGTTGGCATTGTTAAACATTAAGCAAAGATATTTATGCGAATAGACTTGACAGATACAACATTTATTATTCCTGTACGGATCGATTCCATGATCCGTTTGGAGAACCTGTTGATGTCCGTGGACTCAATAGTACGTTATTTCCGGACACGCATCTTAATTATGGAGGCCTCATCATACCAAAATGAGATTATCCCCTCGTTAATAAAAGATGATACGGTGAAGTACACTTTCCTCGTGGATAAAGATCCTGTATTCTACAAGACCAAATACTTGAATATCCTCGCAAAGCAGGTTGATACTCCACTTGTTTGTATTTGGGACGCAGATGTGATACTGGACCACCTTCAAATATTGGATGCGGTGAAACAGCTTAGAACTAGGACTTCTGATGTCGCTTATCCATATGATGGTAATTTTTTAGATACGTCAGATATATTGAGGGAACATTATTGGCTCCATCGTGACTTAGATTTCCTAAAAAAACATCAAGCAAAGATGAACTCTTTGTACACAGTAGAGGGAGTGATAGGCGCAGTCGGGGGAGCGGTCTTCGCCCAAACGGAAAAATACCTGCAAGCGGGTATGGAGAATGAGGATTTCTATGGCTGGGGCTTGGAGGACGGAGAAAGACATTACCGTTGGTTGAGTTTTGGCTACCGGATTTATCGGAGTGAGGGCTGTTTATTCCATTTGTCTCATCCCCGGGATCAAAACGGGATGTAAAGATAAAATTATTGGGTCTTAAGTTCATTGGCCTACAAACCTAAGATACTTCACCAAGGATCCTAAGATACTTTACCGATGAACCTAAGATACTTTATCCATGAACTAACAAGATCGGTGACCTCAACCTTTTACCACATAAGTCAGCATAAATCAGAAATATTTTGTACTTTTGCGCCGTATTATACAAAATAATAGCATAATGAATCTATTAGAACTGAGTGAACAGGAAATAATAAGACGTAATAGCATGGAGCAGTTGCGTCAGATGGGGATAGAGCCTTATCCCGCAGCTGAGTATGTAACGAACGCATTTTCCAAAGAGATAAAAGAGACATTCAAAGATGACGCTGAGCCACGCCCGGTACGTATCGCCGGCCGTATCATGAGCCGTCGTATCATGGGAAAAGCCTCTTTCATGGAGTTGCAGGATTCCGAGGGCAGAATACAGGTCTATATCTCTCGTGACGATATTTGTCCGGACGAGAATAAAGACACATACAATGTCGTTTTCAAGAAATTACTGGATATCGGTGATTTCGTCGGGATCAAGGGATTCGTTTTCCGTACTCAAATGGGAGAGATTTCCGTTCATGCGCAAGAATTGACAGTTCTGTCTAAATCACTTCGTCCGCTACCGGTCGTTAAATATAAGGATGGTGTCGCTTACGACGGTTTTAATGACCCGGAGCTTCGTTATCGCCAGCGTTACGTGGATTTGGTAGTAAACGAGGGTGTAAAAGATATTTTCATGAAACGTGCGGCTATCATCAAGACCATGCGTACCGCCTTGGATGAGGCCGGATACACGGAGGTAGAGACTCCGATCCTGCAATCTATCGCAGGAGGAGCCAGCGCACGTCCATTCATCACGCATCACAACTCTTTGGATATCGATCTGTATTTGCGTATCGCTACCGAGTTGTATTTGAAACGATTGATCGTCGGTGGATTCGAGGGTGTATATGAGATCGGTAAGAATTTCCGTAACGAGGGTATGGACCGTACGCACAACCCGGAGTTCACTTGTATGGAACTTTATGTCCAATACAAGGACTATAACTGGATGATGAGCTTCACTGAGAAGCTGTTGGAGCGTATCTGTATCGCCGTGAACGGTACGAGCGAGAGCACGATCGACGGTAAGACAATCAGCTTCAAGGCTCCTTTCCGCCGTTTGCCGATCTTGGAGGCGATCAAGGAAAAGACGGGTTACGACTTGGAAGGTAAGAGCGAGGACGAGATCCGTACGATCTGCAAGGAATTGAAGATGGAGATCGACGATACGATGGGTAAAGGTAAATTGATCGACGAGATCTTCGGGGAGTTCTGCGAGGGTACGTTTATCCAGCCGACCTTCATCATCGACTATCCGGTTGAGATGAGCCCACTGACTAAGATGCACCGTAGTAAACCGGGATTGACCGAACGCTTCGAGTTGATGGTAAACGGGAAGGAATTGGCGAACGCTTATAGCGAGCTGAACGATCCGATCGACCAAGAAGAACGTTTCAAGGAGCAATTACGCTTGAGCGAGAAAGGGGACGACGAGGCGATGTTCATCGATCAAGATTTCTTACGCGCCCTTCAATTCGGTATGCCTCCTACGTCGGGTATCGGTATCGGTATCGACCGTCTGGTTATGTTGATGACCGGACAGACAACGATCCAAGAGGTATTGCTTTTCCCGCAAATGCGTCCGGAGAAAACCGCAAAGAAAGATAACGCCGACAAATACGTAGCCTTGGGTATTTCCGAGGAGTGGATTCCCGCTTTGCAGAAAGCCGGCTACCTGACGGTTGACACGCTGAAAGAAGCGAACGCCAACAAATTAAGACAAGAGCTTTGTGAGCTTAATAAAAAATATAAGTTAGAACTGCAAAATCCTACGATCCAAGAAATAGAAGCTTGGATAGCCAATGTAGGAGAATAAAAGCGTGATACGATGGATTTGCCCGGAAAAATCGCGATAATGGGAGGTGGTAGCTGGGCTACCGCCTTAGCCAAGATCGTACTTTCAACTCAAGATAGTATCAACTGGTACATGCGTAGGCCCGATCGTATCGAGGAGTTCAAGCAGTTGGGACACAATCCGTGTTACCTCACCGCCGTGAAATTCGACACGAACAAGATAAACTTCTATTCCAATATCAACCAAGCGATCAAGGACTCGGATACCTTGATCTTCGCTACGCCTTCCCCTTTCTTGAAACAACATTTGAAGAAGGTGAAGACCTCTTTGAAAGATAAGTTTATCATCTCGGCGATCAAGGGTATCGTACCGGATGAGAATATGTTGATTACGGATTACTTCGCGGAGTATTACAAGGTTCCAACAGAAAATATAGCAGTTATCGGTGGTCCCTGTCATGCGGAAGAGATCGCTCTGGAACGGCTCTCGTACATTACGTTGGCTTGTTCCGACATCGAGAAGGTCCGTACGATATCCCCCGTTTTCAAGAATCAATACTTAAAGAATTCCTTCTGTAAGGATGTGACCGGTATCGAATACGCCGCCGTACTGAAGAACGTGTACGCTATCGCCGCCGGTATTTGCCATGGAATGAAATATGGCGATAACTTCCAAGCCGTATTTATCTCGAACGCTATTGAGGAGATGCGTAATTTCGTGGACGCCGTACACGGGCTGGAGCGGGATATCACCGACTCCGTCTACCTTGGCGATTTGCTGGTTACCGCTTATTCCCGGTTCAGCCGTAACCGTACTTTCGGAACCATGATCGGTAAAGGATATTCCGTGAAGACAGCGCAGCTGGAGATGGAAATGATCGCCGAGGGATATTATGGAACCAAGTGTATGCGTGAGATCAACGAGAAATATAAAGTGAACATGCCGATACTGGACGCTGTTTATGATATATTGTACGAGAAGAAATCGCCGACAACGGTCATTCGTCAATTAACGGAAACGTTTAAATAAAATAGCATATGAAAAACATCAGTTTAAACATCGACAAGGCTCTGGGCACTGTCTCCAAGGAACAGGTTTACGCTCAAGAGGCCAAGGCAATGGAATGTATTGCCACATTACATAACGGTAACGGAGCAGGTAACGACTTTTTGGGTTGGTTACATCTCCCCTCTTCTATCACGGACACAGAGTTGGCCGACATCGAGAATACGGCGAACGTGCTTCGTTCTAAATGTGAGGTGGTCGTAGCCATTGGTATCGGTGGTAGCTATTTGGGTACCAAAGCGGTAGTAGAAGCGTTAAACAACAGCTTCGACTGGTTGCAAAACGGCCGTAAAAACCCGGTTATGTTATACGCCGGACACAATATCGGAGAGGATTATCTTTATGAATTAAGCGAAGTCTTGAAAGGTAAGCAATTCGGTATTATCAATATCTCCAAGTCTGGTACGACTACAGAGCCGGCTTTGGCTTTCCGTATCTTGAAGAAACAATTGGAAGATGCTGTTGGCAAGGAAGAGGCTAAACATCGTATCGTAGCTATCACGGACGCTAAGAGAGGCGCTTTGCGTACTTTGGCAGATCAAGAAGGTTACAAGACTTTCATCATCCCTGATAACGTAGGTGGACGTTTCTCTGTTTTGACTCCGGTAGGTTTGCTCCCGATCGCCGTGGCAGGTATCAGCATCCGCGACTTGGTTGCTGGAGCTGTTTCCATGGAAAAAGCTACAGACGCGAGCGTTCCTTTCGCTGATAATATGGCTGCTATCTATGCCGCTACTCGTAATGAGTTATATAAGAACGGTAAAAAGATTGAGATCTTGGCTAACTTCCATCCGAAATTGCACTATATCGCAGAATGGTGGAAACAACTTTACGGAGAGAGCGAAGGTAAAGACGGTAAAGGTATTTTCCCAGCATCCGTAGATTTGACAACCGATTTGCATTCCATGGGGCAATGGATCCAAGACGGTGAGCGTACGATTTTCGAAACGGTTATCTCCGTGGAAGCTACAGATCATAGCGTATTGGTCCCTACAGATGAAGCCGATTTAGATGGCTTGAACTTCTTGGCAGGCAAGCATGTAGACGAGGTAAACAAGATGGCCGAATTAGGTACTCAGTTGGCTCACGTAGATGGTGGTGTTCCTAATATTAAGGTTAATATGCCAGAAGTAAGCGCATTCTATATCGGTCAGTTGTTCTATTTCTTCGAGAAAGCTTGCGGTATCAGTGGTTATATGTTAGGTGTGAATCCTTTCAATCAACCGGGTGTCGAGGCTTATAAGAAGAATATGTTCGCCCTGTTGAATAAGCCGGGATACGAGAAAGAAAGCGAAGCTATCAAAGCACGTTTATAATACGATTTACCCCATAAAAAAACGGTTTTCTCATCACGAGGAAACCGTTTTTTCGTTTGAATAGTTTTTATTACTCATTTAATTCTTTAAGTAAATCGCTCCCGGCTTTGAATTTGACCGAGACACGTGGAGTAATCATTACTTCCTCCCCTGTTTTCGGATTACGTGCCAATCGCTCGGATTGTTGCCAAGGTACAAAAGATCCAAATCCTTTCATGGAAATAGATTCTCCTTCCCGTATTCCTTTCGCCACAACAGTCGGTAACGCATTCACTACGGCCCTAACAACATTTTTCGGCAATCCTGTTTCTTCCACAAGAGATTGTACTAATTCTCCTCTATTCATACTAGATAATAAATATACCATTCTTCACCAGAAAAGAGTCCGGTGAGAACTCTAGTTAGCGCATTAATAACGAATTTTCAAAGGCTATAACTTGCTATGAATAAGTGATATCATAATACTGTATACTATTTCTTATTAATTATATTTCTACCAAAGTCTCACTTGTCTATCTGAAAGGGGTTCAATTATACCTGCATTTAGGTATATAATATTTCTGTATGCATTGATTTTTAATATATGATATTTTGATATTCCCCAAATATTCATATATTTGCAATGATTAAACAACTAAGTTCTCACCGAACTACGTCATAATTTATTGATTAATTATCTCAACGAAATAAATTTATATCCCTTATTTTTCAATACATCTATCAACTCATCCAGATAATTATAAAATTTATCAATCCGGTTAGGGTGTACATGTAGGTGGATCAAAAGTAAGCACCCATTTAAACCATTTTTGTTTCATAAAATGAAATTCCATTATATATCATATTTATTTAATTTCAAGAAGCTTTCCTCCCATTTCTGTTAATTCCAATTTATTACGTACCTTTGTACTGGTTTTTAAGAAGGTAATAACATGATTCAAGAAGCGATTATCCGATATCTGCGTAAACACAGGCAGGAATCCCTTTCTCCCAAAGCTGTTCTTTTCGATATGGATGGTGTATTATATGACTCTATGCGTTTTCATGCACGGGCATGGCATGAGGTAGCGACCCTCCATCAGCTAACTTCTCGGCCGGAAGACTTTTATATGTTCGAAGGACGTACTGGGGAAAGCACGATCAACGAGCTATACCAACGCACTTTCCAACGAGACGCTACCGCCGAGGAGAAGCAAACGATCTATAAAGAGAAAGCGGATCTATTCAATACCTATAATGACGGTGCCCCCATGACCGGCGCCGCAGAGGTTCTAAAAGAAGTGGAAGCATCTGGACTGCAACGATTGGTTGTCACCGGTTCCGGCCAACATAGCTTGATCGATAAGCTAAACCATACCTATCCGGGACATTTCAACCGAGAGAAAATGGTTACGGCTTTCGACGTGAAATATGGCAAGCCACACCCCGAACCTTATTTAATGGGACTTCAAAAAGCGCATGTGAAGCCTAACGAAGCTTTTGTGGTAGAGAACGCTCCCATGGGAGTAGAAGCTGCCGTAGCAGCCAATATCTTTACGATAGCCGTAAACACCGGACCTCTCCCCGATCAAGTTTTATTAGATGCCGGAGCGGATTTACTATATCCGGATATGGAAAACTTAGCTAAAGATTGGAAACAAATCATCGAGCTTGCGAAATCCACCCGATTGAACGAGTATTCCAAATAAGCGAACATAAAAAAAGAGGCTACCCGATAATGAAGTAGCCTCTTCTTTTTTATCATCGAACGGATTATTTCACATAATCAGCCTTATTCAAGAAATCATAGCTCTGCTGAACGCTGGCAACCGGATCATTGTTTGTATATTGCTCAACTTCAACATACCAATCCTTTACGTTATTAGCGTACATTTGATCGAAGATAGGCTTGAAATTCATCTTGCCACTTGCGCCGATCTCTTTCTCATCCTTGATATGGATAGCCTTGAACTGGCTCGGACGGTTCTTCAAGTAAGCGACAGGATCACCGCCACCCATCATTACCCAGTATACATCCATCTCGAAGAATACGTGGTTCGGGCTTACGTTATCCAACAAGAAATCATAGATCAATTGATCGTCGATCTTACGGAACTCGAAGTCGTGGTTATGATAACCGAACGCAATGCTAGCGGCAGCGGTCTTATAACCAACCGTGTTGAAATAATCGCAGTACATCTTCAAGTCATCCAATGTAGTCTTATCGTTAACCGGCATCCACGGTTGAACCATATATTTAACGCCTAACTCATTATGAGCATCAATCGCTTGATCCCACCAACTCATAACCTCGGCTTCTTTTTCTTTCGTAAATGCCTGTCCAAGGTGAGCGCTCGTACACTTCATACCTAGGTCATTCACCATTTTCTTAAATTCAGCGGGAGCTAAACCGTAAATCTTACCGTTATCATAGCTTGCTGTCTCCAGATTCTTATAACCCATCTTAGCGGCGGTTTCCAATACTTTCTGGATACCTTCTTCTTTTACAAGGTCTCTTAAAGAATACAATTGAAGCCCTATATATTTAGAAGACTCCGATGCTGTAGCGGCAGCTTGTCCTGATTTACCGCCACAAGAAGATAATAACTGCGGGGCTACCAACCCACCCGCAAGCATCAAAGAGGCTTGCTTCAAAAAATTACGTCTGTTCTGCATAGTACTATTAATTAAGTTTGATTGAGAATTTTTACAAAAGTAAGACTATATTCTTAGGTTTATATCTTTATGGAAGTTAAAATCTTCAAAAAGGACATTGTATTTTAATTTTCGTTATCTTTGGAGGATATATTATTACTTAAATCATTTATATCATGAAAAAATTATCAATTCTAGCGATGGGCCTTCTCTTTGTCCTGACCACAGCCTGTAGTGTTTCCGGCAGTGGTACCTTATTCGATGGCAAAGATAGTAACAAATGGAAAATGACAGGCGATGTCTCCGTTCAAGACGACATAATGACCTTGAAAGGTACGGATGCACTGGCCGTACTGAAAAACGGCAAATACAAAAACTTCGATCTGACCCTTGATTTACGTACTACCCCGGGAGGCAAAGGCGCCGTCTGGTTCCATACGGACCCGACCTTGAAGAAAGGATATCGTATCGCTATCAATAATGACCGGGCTGATAAGGTTTGGTGGAAAATGACAGGAAGTCTTGTTTCCGTGAGGAATTTGACCAAAAGCTTCGTAAAAGAAGATCAATGGTTCAAGATGGATATCCGGGTAGCCGGACAAGAGATTGATGTAAATATAAACGGCGAACCGGTTGTGGAGTATATCCAACCGACCGCCCCATATCGTACGGACGCTAACGCCTATGCCTTATTATCGGAAGGGACATTTGCCATAGAGAGTGATGGTAGCGGTGAGATCCAGATCAAGAACATCACCGTGAACGTAATTGATGAATCCACGATCGATATCAACGCACAATTGGCGGAAGCTAACGATGAGCAAAATGACGAGATCATTAAATTACATCAATCGGATTTCCCGGTATTAGATTATCACGTGCACTTAAAAGGTGGCTTAACCAAGGAAGTTGCCGCTAAGCAATCCCGCAAGACCGGTATCAATTATACGATCGCACCGAACTGCGGCATCGGTTTCCCAATCACGAACGACCAACAAGTCATGGATTACCTAAATGAGATGCGCTCACAGCCTTTCATCCTTGGCATGCAAGCGGAAGGACGCGAATGGATAACCACATTCTCTCCCGAGACTCTTAAAGAATTCGACTATGTGTTTACGGACGCTTTGACGTTCAAGGACAATAAAGGTCGCCGTACCCGCCTATGGATTCCGGAAGAGACTTGGATCGAGAATGAGGAGCAATATATGGACATGATCGTAGATCGTATCTGCTCCGTATTGGAAGAGCCGGTAGATATCTATGTAAATCCTTGTTTCTTGCCATCTCCGATGGATAAGCGTTTTGACGAATTCTGGACGGAGGCCCGCATGAACCGTTTCGTCGAGGCATTGGCAAAAAGCGGAAAAGCTTTAGAGATCAACGAACTATACAATATTCCAAATAAAGCGATCATTATGAAGGCGAAAGCCGCCGGCGTTAAATTCACGTTTGGAAGTAACAACGTGACACCAAACGTCAGCGATCTGTCTTACAGTATCCGCATGATGAAAGAATGTGGCCTGACCGCTGAGGATATGTATAAACCGAAAGTTAAAATCTAATCACACATTTACCCTCACCCTAATCCCCCGTTTAGGGACACCCTAAATGAGCGATTAGGGTAGACCTAAACGAGGGATTATTCTCTTTCTCGCAACATCCGTCGCATCTTCATATACCGATATTGCTTTATAATCATCTTGCGGCTACGTATGATCTGATAACGGTAAATGATACAAGACAAGATGAAATATACACCTGCCTGAATCCATAATACCCGATATTCATGCGCCACCTCATGCAAGGAAGCGCCAGCCGTATTGATACGGATAAATCCCTGGATACCCGGAGTAGAAGGAAACAAATAACCCACCACTTTCCAAAACGGAGGAATAGCCGCCTCCGGCCAAGAGACACCCGAGATAAATAACAAGATGACAGACGTGAAAACGAACACCAACATAGGCGATTCGCGACTCGTCATAAATCCCGATAACGTCATAGACATAAAAATACAGGCAAACAGGTAAGGCAGTAAAAACAACAAAATAGTCAGTGGCTCACCAACCTGAGGTAAGGAGAATAACTTAGGGACAATAGCCAATACCCAGATGCAAACCACCACATACAGCAAAAGATAAGTCAGCGACTTGCCGAACACGATACGCAAAGTCCCGTTAAAATGCCTGCAAATAGGTACCAAACTATGGAAACGATTCTTTTCCCGTGCCGTTCCTCCCAACATTCCGATGCCCAATATCAAGGTCTGTTGCAATACCAAGATCAAGATAGCCGGTACCAAAAAACTGGCAAAACCATTCTGGGAATTAAACAACGCTACCGATTCATACGGGATCGGGTCTACCGTGATCTGGTCCATCTTATCCGTAGACGACGGATTATTATGCATCCGAAGTTCCTTACCCATATCCAACGATACCTCTGTCGCCGCCAAAAGGAAAGCCTTATAAAACAATAAGGCACTCATATCGCAATACAACGAGACGGTTGTCTGTCGCCCTTCATGCAGGTCCTTACTATAATCCGGGGGAAAGAGCAAAATTCCATAGGCCTTCTTCTCATCTAACATCTTCTTGGCTTCCGCCATATCCGGACAAACACCCACTACTTCCACATCCGGCGTGGCGTTAACCCGTCTGGTAAACTCACGACTCAAATAGGAATCACTTTGGTCTACCACCACCATCTTCGCCTCGTGTACTACCTCGTTATTATATATAAATGAATAAAGCAGCGGATATACGAAAGGCACCAAGAAAAAGAAGATCATGACCCCCGCATCCTTAAACACGTTTCTCAATTCATCTTTCCAAATATAAAACGTATCCAGAAGACCTTCCTTTATGATATATCGTAAACGATGTTCTCTTTTCATCACATACAGTTTTTACGGTAGATATTTGAAATCCAACAACGCTCTCTTCAAGTTCCGCCCGATAAGGAAGGGCAGGATCAAGAATCCCAACAACCAAGCGTACTCGCCCAACGTATAGAATAGCGCCCGCCCGTTCAAGGCTTGATCGACATAAATCAAGAAATAATGCCGCAAAGGGAACAAACGAGCCAACGCTTGCAACGTAGGGTCCATACCTTGTACCGGAAACGAGAATCCGACAATGGAGAACGAGATCATTCCGAACAGGCTGGCGAAGCTAAGCCCTAAACGGGGAGTCGGTAATACGCCGATCATAAATACGCCTACCGCCTGAGAGGATATAATCAGCAAAAACATCGCCAAAAGCATCGGAAACCAACCGCTATTTAACGGGAAAGAATTAATTCCATACAACACCGCACAATACATAAAGCCTACGACCGTAAAAATAGCCGTCTGCGGCAATAACTTTCCCAACAAACTAACTGCGATGGAATTCCCTCCCATATCCAACCATTTACGGGATGTAGAATATTTAATTTCTGTACCAATGCTGAATACCGTCACTAGAAATACCATTAACTGGATGACACCCGGCAAAACCGTATTATTCAAATATACTGAATAATTCAACCACGGATTGCCGATCGGATGCGTATCGATCACGATCGGTTGTAGCTGTCCCATGATCTGCGCTTCGGTATATCCTTTAGCTTGTCCGGTCTGTAAACCCACAGCGGCCCCCGCCAATACCGACATCGTTTTCATATCCCGAAACAGCAAGGAAGCGGCGATCAAATAGGTACCATTCGTATAGAAAGACAACCGGGGCTGCTTTCCAGATGTGGCGTCCACGGCGAAACCGGATGGAATGTAAAAAATTCCATATACATTCCCTTTCTGCATTTCCTGACGAGCCTCGGTAAACGACATGGTTTTCATATACACCTCTGTCTGCTCAAAGGCATCCAACTGGCGAATCAAATTGCGTGAAGTAGCAGAGTTATCCATATCCACCACTGCTATCGGCAGATCGGTCGGCAATCCCTCATGCATCAACGATACAAAGAAAATGACACAGATAGCCGGAGCGATCAGCATACAAAAGAAGTAAATCGGTTGAGCCACCAGCCGATGCACCTCACGCTTCGCGATAAGCCAGATTCTATGCAAACTTTCTTTATAGGTCATACGATCTCTTTCCCTTTTTTCTTTAAGATCACGGACATTCCCGGACGAAGATCAGCGACTTTCTCCAACGGACGGGCACGCACCTCGAAAGTCTTCGAGTCATATTGTCCATTCGTCTTTGTCGCTTTCCATGCGGCATACGAGCCCATATCCTTCATATAATAGACTTTCAACTTCACCGGTAGGTCCCCCAACGCCGGAATAAAAGCATTTACTTCCGAGCCAATCTTGATATCTTTCAACAGATCCTCACGAATACTGAAAGTTACCCATACATCATTTAAATCAGAGATATTCATGATCGGAGCGCCTGTACCAACCAACTCGCCGACTTCCGGGAACCGTTCTGAAACCTCCCCGTCAATCGGAGCCACCAAAGCGCTCTCGCCCACATACGACTCCACTTCGGCGATAGCACCTTCCGCACGTTGGACCATAGCGGCAGCGGCAGCCTTATCTTCCTTACGGGCACCTTCTTTTGCCATCTCATATTGAGAACGGGCAGCCTTCTCTGTCGCTGCCACAGCGTTATAATTAGCCTCCACCTCGTCTCTTTTTTGAGCGGACATCACCCCTTTCTCGTATAAATTCTGAATACGATCGAAAGATTTCTTAGCGATAGTTAATCCGGCTTGCGCCTTTTGCCACATCTCATAAGCGGCCGTAATTTCCTGTTCACGGGCTCCTTTAATCGCTTTAGCGTTCTGCGCCTCCGCTGCCGCACGAGCCGCCTCCGCTTGTTTCAGCTTCGCCATAACCTCGGGCGTATCTAAAAAGACCAAAGTATCTCCGGCTTTTACCTGATCGCCTTCGCCAAAACGATAAGAAGCGATACGTCCGGGAACCTTACCGGAGATACGAACTTGGGTGGCCTCGGCCTGCCCCATTATAATATCGTCAGGCGGTGTAAGCAGGAAGAAACCCGCCAAGGCTACCAATCCGATCACGACCAATACCGTGATAAAAGCTAACATCATGTTACTGATAGAAAACTTCTTGTTCTCGTTCATCTCTGTGTATATTTTTATTTGTTATTACTCTTATTCATTTGCGGACAGTTTACCCAAAGCCTTGCTTAGATAAACTTCTGTTAATTTCACCTCGATTTGAGCATCAATCAAACTAGAGCGAGCAGAAACCCATGCTGTCTGCGCCTCCATTAAGTTCAAAGCCGGGATAACCCCTTCCTCAAAACCGAAATTCGCACGCCGCAAATTCTCTTCCGCATTTTCCATATTACGGGAAGAAGCGATCAACTTTTTGCCCGCTTCATTCACTTTATAAACGGATTGATTTACCTGCAACTCAATCTTTTCACGAGCATCCTGCCATTCCAGTGTTTTTATGCGCGTTTCCGCTTTCGCCGAGTTACGCCTATAAGTGCCTTCCCACCAACCGGACAAGGGTACCTTTACCATAACTCCGACATTAAACATACCGGCGAAATCATTTTTAAAACCATTAAAAACATTCGGATTCGTGACGAAGTAATTCGCCGCTAAAGCGACATTAGGCAACATCTCTGCCAAAGCAATACGTTCTTTTCGCTTATAGATTTTCGTTGCCAGATCCAAACTTCTCAGTTCATTACGATTCATGAAAGCCTCATTCAGATCGGCCGAGGCTTGTGTTGTCTCTACCGGAAAATTATCCAGCTTCTCGTCTGCAAGCGATAAATCCTCCTCTAAAGACAGACCACAAATTTGCGCTAAAAGCATTCGGGTTAAAGCCAGACCATTCTCAACCTTAGTCTGAGCCATCTCCGCCTCATTCAGTTTCACCTTGACAGAAAGACCATCGGCCTCGGTAGCGACTCCCTCATAGATCATAGCGGTCACATCACTATCCATCTTACGGAGCAAATCCACATAAGCGTCCGCCAATTTCTTCTTATTCACCAAAGATATGACCTGCCAATAGGTTTCGTCAGTCTTATAAATCAAGTCCTGCAACTGTAAATTATTCATTGACTCCGCTAATTGCTTGGCAAACTTAGTGATTTGGTTATAATTAACGATCTTCCCACCCATGAATACAGGCTGTACCAACGATACATTACCCACCCAGATATTCTGCACATCCAAATGTTGCATATCGTTCACCCCACTCATCAAATGTTGGATCATCGGTAATTGGGCCAAGCCACCTAAAGAAGAGCTCAAGGATGAGGACAAAGCGCCCATGTCCAGTAAGTTTATATCCTTCTGGTTCCACATATAGGCACCGTTTGCCGATAATTGAGGAAAATACTTGGTAAAAGCGGCTTTCTTCTCGTTATCCGCCATCTTGATCTTTTCGCCAGAGATTTGTAGCTCCTTATTGTTCTGGATCGCCAGATTCCGGCACTCTTCCAATGTCAACATTCGCTGAGCGTGCATACAGCTCACCGTGACTACAAATGTTAATAGTAAGATAGTTCGTTTCATCTTTATATCGTTTTAACCTACCTATATAATGCCATCATATTCCCTATGTGACAAAAATATAAAAACCCGCACAAAAGTATAGGTTTAAAGCGAATATAAAATTGAACTAATTCAATAAAGGATACGTTTCTTCAACTTACAATACCAAGAATCACTAACCCCCATATATTGAGCTATATATTTATCAGGGACCCGGCTTACGATCCATTGGTGGTTCGTATAAAGATATTTCAGGAATTCTTCCGCCTTACAGGTTTGACGGACAGCGAACATTGAATAGAGCTTGGAAATAATCATCAGCATCACATTCTGATAACAGGTAGCGAAAGCTGGATATCCCAACGACAAACGTTCGATATCCGTCCGGGAAAAACAGAGCAATTCACCATCCTCGATAGCTTTCACCTCAAACTCGGAAGGGACTTGTGTAAAATAACCTATTGTAGAAACAAAAGGGTACATACTATCCGAGGAGAAACCGGTTACGCATTCATTCCCATTCTCATTAATATATTGATTGATAAAAAGCCCTTTATTAATAAAATAGGCATCTTGGCACA
>NZ_NQMH01000001.1:470000-640000 GCF_002272965.1 Parabacteroides sp. AT13
CACGTGTGTCGCCCCGGATGTAAGGGCCGTGCTGATTTGACGTCATCCCCGCCTTCCTCGCAGCTTACGCTGGCAGTCCCACCAGAGTCCTCAGCTTTACCTGTTAGTAACTAGTGGCAAGGGTTGCGCTCGTTATGGCACTTAAGCCGACACCTCACGGCACGAGCTGACGACAACCATGCAGCACCTCGCAAACGGCTATTGCTAGAAAAGGTGTTTCCACCTCGGTCCGAATGCGTTCAAACCCGGGTAAGGTTCCTCGCGTATCATCGAATTAAACCACATGTTCCTCCGCTTGTGCGGGCCCCCGTCAATTCCTTTGAGTTTCACCGTTGCCGGCGTACTCCCCAGGTGGATCACTTAACGCTTTCGCTGTGCCGCTTACAGTGTATCGCAAACAGCTAGTGATCATCGTTTACTGCGTGGACTACCAGGGTATCTAATCCTGTTTGATCCCCACGCTTTCGTGCATCAGCGTCAGTAATGGCTTGGCAGGCTGCCTTCGCAATCGGGGTTCTGCGTGATATCTATGCATTTCACCGCTACACCACGCATTCCGCCTGCCTCAAACATACTCAAGCCCCCCAGTTTCAACGGCAATTCTATGGTTGAGCCACAGACTTTCACCGCTGACTTAAAAGGCCGCCTACGCACCCTTTAAACCCAATAAATCCGGATAACGCTCGGATCCTCCGTATTACCGCGGCTGCTGGCACGGAGTTAGCCGATCCTTATTCATAAGGTACATACAAAATGGGACACGTCCCGCACTTTATTCCCTTATAAAAGAGGTTTACGATCCATAGAACCTTCATCCCTCACGCGACTTGGCTGGTTCAGGCTTACGCCCATTGACCAATATTCCTCACTGCTGCCTCCCGTAGGAGTTTGGTCCGTGTCTCAGTACCAATGTGGGGGACCTTCCTCTCAGAACCCCTATCCATCGTCGGTTTGGTGGGCCGTTACCCCGCCAACTGCCTAATGGAACGCATGCCTATCTATCAGCGATGAATCTTTAGCAAATATCCCCATGCGGGGCCCCTGCTTCATGCGGTATTAGTCCGACTTTCGCCGGGTTATCCCCCTCTGATAGGCAAGTTGCATACGCGTTACTCACCCGTGCGCCGGTCGCCGGCGGGTATCGCTACCCCCGCTGCCCCTCGACTTGCATGTGTTAAGCCTGTCGCTAGCGTTCATCCTGAGCCAGGATCAAACTCTTCGTTGTTTAAATTGTTTCTTAATATCCTCGCTCCGGAATCCGTTTATCGTAGTCCAAAGTCATACTTCTATTGACGGTATTAATCCGGAGAATCTCTTCTCCAATACTTGTACTACTTGTTGAATTATGTAAATCTCTCAAAGAACTCTTGTCGCTATCGTTTCTCGATTGCGGCTGCAAAGGTAAGGACTTTTTTTTAATCTCCAAATTTTTCGGTGAAAAATTCTCGATTTATTTTCTCTCGTCGATCTCCGGGCGGTTGGAAATTATCGCTTGGCCCAGCCAACCTCATCCCCTACCCAAGGATACCTCCACGTTTCCATCATTTCTGAAGCGCCGTTCTCTCTCGAAAGCGGGTGCAAAAGTAATGCTATAAAACATACGATCCAAATTTATCGGGCATTATTTTTTAGGCTTTTTTTCAAGGCTTAACAAGTTATATAATGTACGTACGATAAAACACAATATATAGTATCCTTTTTTCCAAAATCCACTCATACCCCCTCCTCTTTAAATAAAATCTGTTTTCTGTTCACCCCATGTTTTTTTAATGAAAGATGTATGAATCCCTTCGTACGATAAAGGATCGCCTGATCAAAATTCAGGCGGCTTGCCACCAAGTCCTCCAATAGTCGGTTGCGGTCCACCGTGTAAATGTCTACCGCCTCCCCCTTCATATGTTGCGAGCTAGGGGCACCTCCCACCAATCGGTTTAACTCTTCGCTTCGATAGCCACTCATGATATACATAGGCTGTCGATGATATATACGCAAAGGTTCCAACAACCGCACCATTAGATTCCGTATCGCCGGTATTACCTCCGAAGGCAACGCATTATTAAGTCCAAGTTCCACCGCCATCGCACTATAAACAAACTCGTCCATACGAAAATGCTCTGTCAATCTCTTCTCATCCTTTTCCATCTTAACTCAAATTTTCAATCCTTAATTTTCAATTTATAAGAGTAGTCCACCCCAAACAGCGCGCCGGCAAACGTGCAGATCTCCCCAAATGCGACCAGTACGCTGTTATCTATCTCACCGGAAGGAGCCACCCAAAAACCACAGAACACTAAGGTAAGGCCGGCCACGCAAAGTAGCACGGCCATTACCAGTTGCACGTTAAATCTCACTCGGGCTATCACTATCAGAGCCACCAGCCTCCGCAGTGGTACCATCTTGGGAGATCCGTGAGTACTCCAGTGTCTTCTTCGTATCCTTCAACTCACCTCCCGGAGTGAAAATGATACGCGGCGGGCGCAGCATACTCGAATTGAAATCCTTTTTATCTGTTACACCATCACTGCTCACCGAGATCCGAAAACTCCCGAAATCGCCGAGCCTTACGATACGCCCCTCCTGAAGCTCCATATCCAACACGAAATTAAGGTTATCCAATACCGCCTTCACATCTGCCGACGACACCGTACTACGTGCCGAGATCAACTTACATAGCGTTTTCATACTAGAGGTACCATTCGTTTTCGACACCGCATAAAACTTTTTCTCTGAATCCTTCTCGCCCGGCTTCGACGGACGCAACACCAACTTAAAACCTTGTGCCATATCTTTTAATTTTTATGGTTATATACCCCTTATGGAGCACGACACAAAGGTAAGATGGCCCAGAAGAGACGAACGTTCGTAGTTTTATCCATCAAACAAGTAATATTCAACTAATTAAAAATAAAAAAAACCAAAAATACCTCTTTTCAAAGACAATAAAAACCTGCTATTCTTAACTAACATTCAAATCCATATCTCTTTTAAAACTCATCCGTCACCTCCCTCTTTCCAGCGAGCACCAAGACTGCTTCCGCAGAATGCCCCGCCTCTCGCAAATGAGAAGCCAAGCCACGCACCGAGCCCGGATAATCAAACCCCATCAACAGGCAAGAGGCTATTTCCAAGGAGGAAGGGGGAGTCTCACGATCCGTAAACTCCACAAGCTTCACTAGCTCCAACAAGAGTTCCGGACGAAATGGGGAATACAACAAATCACCACGCACCGTATACTTACGTATATAACACCGTTCGCACTCCCGGTCATGCTCCATATACTTCCGGATAAATTTACGGTACGCCCCGGGCATCTTCCTATAATAATCCCCATATCCCAAACTACACACATCCATTTTCCAAGACTCCCGCTCATCCGGCCCCAACGTTACCAAGAACGCGTCAAAATTCTTCACCGTGGGCTTATGCCCCAATCTCTCTCTCAAACGCTCATAGATCTTTTTCATCATGCGAACGCAGGGGGAATGTTTATCCCTGCGCCGCATATGGCCGGACACCGTACTTACATACGGATTTTCAAATACATATATAAAAACAGAACCGGCCTTCTAAATCCCTTTACGGGAAAAGAAGACCGGTACAAAACCTTGACCTTATATCGATTCTACAAAATCTCTATCATCCTATCTTTTCATCACAAAACCCACATGGTTCTTTCTCTTTTCTTGCAAATGCCTCTGGGGAGGCTCTTCTTTTTTGACGCTATATTTAAATCAACATTAATAGCATAGGCCCTCACGGATAAATCCATAATTTACTTTTTATTTCGCTCTATTCATCCAACACCTCATATTTAGAATGCTGGCTCTTGAACTCAGGAACGATCTCCTTCATCCGCTTCACGATCTGCATATCCCCCTCCACGGCACAAGCATGTACCAAGGCATCAATCCGCAAATTGGCGTCAGCATAGTCATACGCACGGACTTGGGCGATCTTGATCTTCGGATGAAAAGTAGGCTTGGAGGTTTCCTCCTCATTGAGTACCTCCTCATACAACTTCTCCCCGTCTCGCAATCCCGTGAACCGGATCTCGATTCCCTTCACCCCGCTCAGACGGATCATACGCTCAGCCAGATCCACGATCCGTACAGGTTTACCCATATCGAACACGAAGATCTCACCCCCATTACCCATCGTACCGGCCTCTAGGACCAGCTTACAAGCCTCCGGTATCAACATGAAGAAACGAATGATATCCTTGTGCGTCACCGTAACAGGACCGCCCCGCTTGATCTGCTCCTTGAATAACGGGATCACGGAGCCGTTCGATCCCAGCACATTGCCGAAACGAGTCGTCACAAATTGCGTGCGACCGCTCACCTTCCCATCCTTGATAGCCTGATCCAAACTCTGCACGTAGATCTCGCAAATACGTTTCGAGCAGCCCATCACGTTCGTGGGATTCACCGCCTTGTCAGTCGATACCATAACGAACTTCCTCGTGCCGTATTTCACCGCCAAGTCTGCGATCACCCGGGTACCGTCCACGTTGTTGCGGACACTCTCCTCCGGATTATCCTCCATCATAGGTACATGCTTGTAAGCCGCGGCATGAAACACATAATCCGGACGATGCTCCTCGAACAACTCCTCCATGCGTTCACGCACACAAATATCGCTCACAACCGTATAGGATTCTATATTCGACCACTGACGAGCCATCATCAAGCGGACATCGTGCAAGGGAGTCTCCGCCTGATCTATCAGGACCATACGTTCCGGGGCGAACTGGGCCACCTGCCGCACGATCTCGCTACCGATACTCCCGGCGGCTCCTGTTATCAGAATCCGCTTACCGGTAAGCTGCTCCCTCACCGCCTCCAAGTCTATCTCGATCTTATCACGGGGCAGTAAATCCTCTATATTCACCTCCCTCAACTGGGTATGGTTCAAGTCGCTCCTCCCGTCCCACTCTTGGGCGGCAGGAGTCATATAGATCTTTATATTCGCCTTGATCAGCCTGTCCACCATCTCCTGATTATTCCGGATCGCCTCAACCTTTAAGGGAGATACCAACAAAACATCGGCTTGCAGCCTTCTCATCACACCAATCAAATCCTCGTTATTCGGATAAACCTTGACTCCCATTAAATACCGATTCCCTATCTCTGTCAGATCCGAGATAAACCCTGCCAGTACAAACCGGGCCGGATCTTGATTCTGGATACTTTTCGCCAAACTGACCCCACCTTGCTTCACGCCATAGATAAAGGCTCGTTCCGCCTTAGCCACACGAAAAGTACTTACATAAAAATATTTCACGAACACACGCATCATCCACATCAAGCTCATAGCCAACAACGCGGAGAGGATCAGATCCCGTTTACGGATATACACCAAATAAGGAGAAAAGTCCGTCAACACCTGAAACACGACTACGCAAATCAAGCCAAACAAGACGGCGAATCCCACCTTTTGCAAGTCCACGAAAGAGGAATAACGTATAATCCCCGAATAGGTATGGAACAGGCGAAAGCCTACCAGATAAGGAATCAGGCATACCAACAGCGTGACCAATAGATGTCCTAAGATATCCAAGGTCGACAACACACCATTATTCAAGGTATACACCAATAAGCCGGAAAATAAGATCAAGCAGCAATCCAGCAAGATAATACCCCAATAGGGTAAGGATTTCTTGGAAAAGTACCAGGTAGATAGTCGAGAAAAAAGACTCATAATAATCTCAATATATTTTTCTTTAAACAATTAACGATATAGGCCATATCCTTAGCACATAAGGATCAGGGGGGTATCACTCATGTAAGCAAGTAAAATCCACATAAAAACCATAACTTAATTCTCTTTTATAATCGAAGCTAAATATTCTTCATGCAAACAATAGTATTTTTTCATAAATACCACATACAACAACGCCACCACCACTACTACCGCCAACAAATACAACCAATGTGCCGTTACGGTATCAGGTATCACATAGATAAATGCCAAAGAAACCGCCAACTGTAAACACATATATACCAACGACACTTTAACGTGACCAATCTTAAGCTCATTCGCCATCAACTGATAAGTGTGTTTACGATGCGCTTGACCTAGATTCTCATGCAGTAGAATGCGATGTATTATCGTCAAACAACCATCCACACCATAAACCAATAAAAAGACCAAGTAAGTCACGTCCGTTGTCTTAATAATCAGACTGCCTATCATAAACAGCAAAATATAGGCTATACTTATAGAACCTACATCTCCGGCGAAGCACTTTGCCTTTCCCTTGGGACGAAAGTTAAAAAGACAAAACACCAAAACACTAAGTGCCGAAACGTAGATCAAAGACGGATCAACAAAACCGGACTTCTCGTTTACCAGCATCAATGGAAGCAATACTGATAGAGAATAACCAGCCGTAATGCCATTTATACCATCCATGAAATTAATGACATTCGAAGCTCCCACACAAACGATAAGCGCCAACAACAACACCCTCCACATATTCAGGCGCAATATATCCAATTGATAAAACATCATCACCATGGCAATGAATTGGGCCACCAAACGCACAGAATCAGGCAAGCTACGTACATCATCTATAAAACTTACGCCCCCAATTAAGGTAACGGCCATAAGAAACCACGGCGCAGAAAATCCAAAAAAGAAAGCCCATGTCCATAAACCCAGTAAAAAGATAACGCCACCACCTCTCAAGACAATAGAGGCATGAGAACTGCGCTCGTTGGGTTTATCAATGATATTAAACTTATCCGCTATATGGAAATAAAAAAGCTCCGCAAAAAATAGCAAAGCGAAAATCAGCACATAAAGTAAGCCGTTCATATCTTATCACTTCTTAAAGCTAAGAATAGTACAAGCCAATCCCTCTTTTGCGGATACCGGCATCTTTTGTAACCCCAAAGCCTTTTTTATTTTAGCATTACTTACCACATAATTCTCTGTCAGCTTCTGCATACGAAACGGATTGAGTGGAAGATGTAGCCATCCACCCATCTCTGCCATCACGTTCATTACCCCTTTAGGGATATACAAAATTCTCGTCTTCTTACCCAACGCCTCACAAATCACCTCGATTAATTCATTAGTAGACAACGGATCGTCATCAGCCATATGATAGATGCCGCTCTCTACCTTTTGAGTCAAGAAACCTTCTATCACTGTACAGAGGTTCTGTACGCTAGTGAATGAACGACGATTCTCAAATGCCCCAAGCGGCCAAGGAATCCCTTTACTCACTACATTATATAACAGATTCAAATTCCCCTTATTTCCCGGGCCATGAATCATACAAGGACGCATGATATATACCTGTTTGCCGGGATAGATAGAACTATCTCCAAACGCATGATACAAATTGCCTAACGCTTCAGGCGCAAACCTCTCGATGATATAGTTCTCAGCCTTGATTTTACTTTCACCGTACGGTCCTATGGGAACAGGTACACATTCTTCGGTTAGTATATCTCCTTGTACAGAATCAGCCGCACTTTTTACCGTAGAAAAAAAGATAAATTTCTTGATAGAAGGCCGAGCCAAAAACCAATCAAAAATTCGTTGGGTCAATCCCGTATTAATCTTAAAATAAGTATCTGCGGCATTCCTATTTTTAGTATCATGCGCTTTCCCCGCCAAATGGATCACCGCGTCAAATTCCGGCATCTCCTTATCTAAGTCATCCCAAGAAAAAGTCTTTATCACACCGTCCTTTTCCGGGGTAACAATATCCAAACCATAGAGGCCATGACGCTCCTTCAAGGCAACAACCAGATTGGAACCCACAAAACCGTGGATCCCTGTTATTAATATATTCATCGTGAATTTATTTACGGCATGTCATTTCAAGTCTTCCAACTTGACCAACGGAGTCTTATCCCATTCTATGATAGAGTCAGCCTGTTTTACACTCATAAAGTCATAATGGCTCAACAAGCGTTGGAATTTACCAAAAGCACCCTTAATACCCACATAACTTTTAAATCGTCTCATAACAGGCAAGGATCGGATAATCGGTTGCCCCGTGTCAAAATCACGAGGATGGAAATAAGTCATCATATAGGTACAATCCTTAGCCCAATAATCAATCAGCCAATAAGGAAATAAACGGAAAAATCCTCCTCCCGAGAAAACGATATATTTTCCACATATTGCTTGTATATTAATAGGGAACTCCTTGATAAACCCACCGAAACCCAAGTCTATCCGTTTCGGAACACCCATTCCATAACTAGGCATTCCACCATAATCATGGGGGGCAGGGAACATAGAACAATCATACTCGAACCCCAACTCTCCCAAACAACGAAGTGCCCACGTATTATTTTTAGTAATCGAGAACCCCGGAGCACGAAAGGCGTTCACTTCTTCCCCTATTAGATCTTCTATCAACGATTTAGCCATAGCAGTATCCCTTTTGAAGTCTTTTTCATTGAAGCGAAAAGATAACTCATGCTGATACGAATGACAACCAATATGATGCCCTTGCTTTTGGATAGAACGAATCACACCAGGATGCCTTTCGGCTATCCAACCTAAACAGAAAAACGTCCCTTTCAAGTTTCGTTTATCCAACTCCTCCAAAATGCGATCCACCCCTTGATATATGCGAACCTCGTGTCTATCCCAGTCAAAATCCTCTGATATAAAATCACAATTATACCAGTCTTCGATGTCGAAAGTCAAGATATTCATCCTTTATCAAACTAAATCATAACTTGACAAATTCACGTCCCAATTCTTTATATCATATAGAGTATCATCAAAATATGATTTGTCAATCAAATTACAAGTAAAATGAAAATGTTTAGGTTCAAATCTATGAGGTATCTTAATCAATGAAACCGGAACAAAATCTAAATCCCCCACATACATGATCAAATCAATATCCTTTGATCGCTCTTGGTATATGGATCGTACCGCAAACTCAAAATTTGAGCGGTTCATAGGATATACATCTAAAAGAAAAGCGGTCTTAACTGGATTAAAATTTTGATGGCGATCTTTATGATCCTCTATTCGATAAACATACTTACAGCCTTTTATATCCCGTATTTCATATTGCCCCTTATTCCATCTATAACGGACTTTATCGAAAGACTCACGATCCTTCTCAAAAACAAAGGAACGAATCTTTTTCCCTTTGGATAAATGGGACATCTTGATCAAAGACCAAGAAAAAAGTCTAAAGAAAGGATCAAGCCATCTCATCCTCGGAATGATCGGACCAATCTTGATCGGAAGGATATAAGTGGTCAAACGGCCTATATCCTTTACCTTAAACCCTTTTATCATCACCGGATAAGACTCGTCATTCGGGAAACCAAACAACAATTTGCACCCTATGCCTCGGAGACAAGGCCAACAAGCCCTTTCCGTCTCATAAAAAGTAAAGAAATCCCGGTATTCCTTCTTTACCATTGAATCAAAACCTAGAGCCGCAATGAATTTCTCAACCTTCTTCTTATAATAAAAAGGCATATATACATAATAAGCGACTAAGAGGCCCTTGTCATACATCAAACTATGTACGGAATATCCCAATGGAGCATTAAAACACTCCTCACGAACCGTAAGGATATCTCTTTGCAAGCCAAATACCTCGAAAAAGAGTGTATTTATGGACTCTATCTCCGCATCGGATAACTCTCCGGTTTTTTTCACGACCGAATCCATATCACAGTTTTTGCGTTAATACCCTTTCTATATCCTCGAAACACTTCATCCCGGAGATCTCCTCCGGATCGAACTCGACACCAAACTCGGATTCCAACTCCACGATCAAATTCAAATGGCGCAAGGAATCCCATTTATCACAGTTCTGTTGGGATAACGCTTTTGTCGCACTCTCCAATCCTAGCACGTTCTTTAATACGAACAATATCTTTTCTTCCATACTATCAATATGTTATTTTATAATAGGATGGGATTTTTATCTCCGCACCCATGTTCAAATGGTAGAACTTGCTTCCGTCCTTATCCTGGCTATCCAAGACAAAATCGGTTCGCTCATAGAAGCCTGAAACTTGCATATTCTTAGCTGTCGGAATATAAGACGCTTTTACGAGCTTAACACTTCTATTCCTCAGTATATTAAGAATACCGGACAAGAAAGCCTCCTCTATCCCTTTCCCCAGAATCCGGCAACTGAGCAAGAAACTATCGATCTCATACCCCCCATCGATAGGTCTCAACAATACCGCTCCGGTTATCCCATTATCCCCGAAACGATCCTTGACGGAAAGGCAATAGATCAACCAGCCCTCCGAGGAAAATCCCATGAGATCCGACTCCGAGCACCTTCGGGTCGTCAGGTTGAACTGGTTCGTCTTCTGAGTCATCTGGGCAATACGGGAAACATTGAATGAGTTCATCGGTTCGATTCTCATCTCGATCTCCAGACTCTGTAGATACTGATCGAAATCCACAAATTTCTTTCGCTCCTGTGTACGACTCGCATTCGCCTTGTACTGCTCGGTCTTCCGCCGATCCTCCTCCGTCACCGAATAGACACGGAAATAACGATCCGACAAGGAGATCAAGAAATCGGGTAGCATATAGGACTGTTTTGGGAACTCGGGAACCTCCACCATCGGAAGCATTTGGCGGACCAACTCACGCTCCGTCGGGTTATCATCCACGAAGACGAGACTGTCCAGACCTATGTTCAGCTCCTCCGAAAGCTCCCTTATGTTATCCGCCTTGTTCCGCCAATTAATACGCCAAGCCGAGAAATGTTCCTTCCGTAACAACACGAAAGGATTCTTCTCCCACAAATCCAACACGTCCCGCTCGTTGTTCTTGCTACAGATCGTCAGTATGACACCTCTCTTGGCCAGTTCCAACAAGCCTTCCTGAAAATACAGGAACGCCTTGCCCGGATAATCACCTCCTATCTTTATTCCATCTATACCGTCCTCCCCGAGGACTCCCCCCCAAAGCGTATTGTCCAGATCCAATACCAGACACTTCTTCCGGCAGAGGCTTATCTCCCTCAAACGATCCTCAAACCAGCAAGAAAAGTCGGAAGCCAGCTTAGGGTTAATGCCCATTTGGGAAATAAAATAGAAACGCCAGTCAAATAATTGACTGGAAGAATAACGGCGAGTGAAATCCGGCAGATCCACATACCGGACATTACTCCTCTCCGAGGCGAGCGAGCGTAGATACTTGTTATAGGTCTCTATGCTCTCCTGTACCTCCCATTCTGAACCGGCCCATTGAAACGGACAAAGATCAACCAAGGAGAAGACCAGCACGCTCTTATGTGCCGGTATCTTTTCTATTACCCACCTCAACTTATCGATATAGGACAACACCTCCTCCGCCACACGGCACCTATCAAACCCGAAAGGGACCTGGTAGAACCAGATATAGCGATCCGCTCCCTCTTCCAGCGAGGAGATATCCCCATAGCCGGAGTAACGAGCATCCAGATTCCCGAACAAAGGCTCAAGCGTGTTGTTCCGAAATATATAATATCTCATCTTAATATTCTATCAGCTTTGAGATTCTTAGATTTTCCAAGGAAAGATAAGCCGTTCCCCAGGCCAAGCCCGCCCCAAAACCGGCCATAAGCACATGCCGCCGTCTCGGGAAACTGCCGTCATACATGGTATGGACCATGTTCAAGGGAATGGAGGCGGCACTAGTATTGCCAAAATACTCCAAGCTATACGGTACCCTATCCAACGGGAACCTCAATTTCTTGGCGAAGAAATCCGTCATGAAACGGTTGGCTTGATGGAAGTGGATCATATCCATATCTTCGACCCTCATATCCAAGATTTTCAATATCTCCTTTATGCCCGAGGGAACAACCCTAAGACCAAAATTGAAGACATCCATTCCACGCATGTGCAACTGCTCACCGCCAAGGATATTCCCCACCTCATCCACTTTTCGCTCAAATCCCTCTGCGCTACTAGGATTTCGGTATCCCCCGTACGGCACGCGGAGCATATCCGAGCCCCCCCCATCAGAATGAAGCACGAAACAGGAGGGGCCATACCCCTCGCCTTTCTCTATCAACGTGGCGGTACCGGCGTCACCGAACAACGGTGTCGTCACCTTGTCATGATCCGATACGGTCTTGGACATGGTCTCTCCCACCAGCAAAAGGACACGTCCTATCCCATCCTGCGAGGCCAAGGAATAAGCGATGGATAATCCATACACATATCCGGAACAAGCCATGTTGATATCAAACGCCATCACCGTTTTCGGCAAGCCCAAACGATCCTGCAAGGAAGGCGCGGTGGACGGTTGACGGTAATCCGGAGTCTGGGAGATAAAGATCAGAGCCCCGATAGAGTCCCGATCGATGCCATGCTCCAAGAGCAACCGCTCCGCAGCTTTACAGCACAGATCGGAGGAACAAACATCCCACTCCGCTATTCTCCTCTCACGAATACCGATGGAATGGATGGTCTTATCCAAATCCTCTTGGGGGATCAGATAACCCAACTCCGAATTTCGTACAATCTTTTTGGGAACACAAGCTGAGACCGAATGAATTCCCACATCCGTATATTTCAGTATCGCCATAACCTATAAAATCGTAAAACCTCCATCGACAACAAGGCTGGCACCTATAGTAAATGTACTTGCATCTGACAATAAATAGATTATTGCCCACGCTATCTCCCGGGGATCCGCATAACGTTTCAAAGGATAAAGCTCCATATCTTTATTCAGTTGTTCTTGAGTAATATCATCATTATGTATCAAAGGAGTTTCAGTCATTCCCGGTAAGACAGCATTAACCCGAATTCCTTTAGAAGCCAACTCTATAGACATGTTTTGCATCATCGCAGAAAGAGCCCCTTTTGTTGCTGAATACATAGAGTTTCCAATATGCGCAGTAACCGGGCCATCTATCGAGGACAAAAAAACAATAGATCCCCCTTTCTGTAATAATTTTTTCTTTAATAATAATTGCGATAATACTACTGGTGCAAAAAAGTTTATGTTGAATATATTCTCCAATCGCTCTTTCTTTAAGAATTGAAATAAAACCGTATCACTGATACCAGCCGCATGTACAATGCCGTTTAAAACAGGAACTCGCTCTACCAAGAATCGTATCCCATCATCTTCTCCCAAATCAGCCGTAATCACAACGTGCCCCTCTCCTTCTAGTGAACTTAAAGTCTGTTGTAACCGAGCCTCATCACGTCCCGTAATTACAACTCTAGCTCCTAATTTCGAACATTCAATGGCCGTAGCTTTTCCTATACCAGAAGACGCTCCCGTTACCAATATTGTCTTTCCTTCTAATGAATATGGATTATAACTCATAATTATTTATATTTCGACCAAATCACTTATCACTACATTCTCATCCAACTCGAAATAACCGGTTCCCCAAGACAGACCAACCCCGAAACCACAAACTGCGATCTTACTCCTCCGTGTTCTCAACGAACAGGCTGTCACCAACGTCAAAGGTATGGAGGCACTACTCGTATTGCCAAAAAGAGGCATGGAGTAAGGCACTTTCTCCTCCGGTAATTTTAATTTCTTCCGGATCTTATTATTCATGAAATAATTAGCTTGGTGCATCACAAAATAATCCAAGGACTCTCGATCCAACGAGAAGCGCTCCATCAACAGGTTAAAACTTTGAGGAGCCTTCGTTATCCCGAACGAGAAAACGCTCATGCCATCCATCTCCGTGTTTAAACGTGTCCTTCGTAATCCTTCTGGAGTCGTATAAACATCCAATGATTGGTTATCAAAAGGATGTCTATAACCCCCATCACGGATAATGATAGCCTCATACCCACTTCCATCTGTAGAAAAATAAAAACGGACAGGCTCATATCCTACTTGATACTCTAAAGCCGTGGCGGTTCCGGCATCCCCAAACAAGGGATAGGCACTCTTATCCAATGGTGAGGATTGCAAATGACAGATCTCCCCGGAAAGAAGCAAGCCTTTCTTTATTTGTCCTGTAGACAATAGGGAAGTGATCACGCTCAAACCATAAACCCAACCAGAGCAGCCCAAGGATATATCCATGGCGTAGCAACTCTCGGGCAATCCCAAACGTTCCTGCAAAATACAGGCCGTAGCCGGTAATATATAATCCGCTGTTTGAGAGACAAACAACAAACACTCAATCTCCGATTTATCCCAACCTAGGTCTTCTATAAGACGTTCCGCAGCCGAATAGCAAAGATCAGAGGAACAAACCCCGGGATCAGCGATACGCCTCTCCCTAATGGAGGTGGAGGCGATGTATTTCTCCGCCTCACCTGCCTCAAAATAGGGATAATCCTTATTGTACTCGATATGTTTCGGAACTCCAGCTGAGATACCGGAGATCCGTACATTCTTGAATTCCAGAAAAGCCATCAGAGACGGGATTTAACGATTTCGTAAAGATCATTGACCGTTTGCGAATTACGCACATCGTCACCCTTGATCTTCACGTCATACTCCTCATCTATCATGGCGATCACGGACAAGGCCGTCAACGAGGACCACTCTTCCAACTCCTTGAACTTCGTTTCCGAAGTAAACACGCTTGCATCAGTATCATCGAACTGATCGGCGAAATTTTGAATGAACTCTTTTATTTCCATAATGAAATTACCTTTTTGATTAATAAATGAATCAATGAATCTGATAATATATTTTTCTTTAACTTCAATATAGGCCCGGACAGGAATCCATAGGTATAAATAATCGAGGCGTCAAACCATGTGAATATATACTTATCGTTTTTCCTGTTCTTCAGCTTCTTGAGCACATAGTCGCAGATAGTCCATGGATACATCTTCAGAACGACCTTCCTGTCACCTACATAAATATCATTGAAGGTAAGCTCCCTCAAGACCCGCAGCTCCGCCATCGACGGGCGGGAAGCCAAACGGAGCAAGGTGGGCACCCCTACGTCTCCGAAGAGAGAGGAGGGATCGTATCGCAATAAACCGGACTCCATTATGAGATCCAGGAAACCCTCCGTCAAACGCAAGATATATTGATTTTTCTCCTTAGAAGCGTCAGAGATGATACCGGGCGAGAATTCGGGATATATCGTCCCATCCTCCTCTCGATACCTCGACAGCGTGGTATCGTCCGAGGCCGAGAAATAATTCTCCAATACATATACCAAGGCAAACAAGTTATAGGCATACTCCGGCTCATCAAGATAATCCTCGAAATAATATCCCGCCTCATAATCCCCTATGCTCGCGATCGGATGGCGGGTCTCTTTCACCCCCAGGAAAAACGACAAGTAAGCGTTCGTGTCTTCCTCCCGACGCAATATATAGTTAAGCACACGGTTCGTATTGCCCTTCCAGCCGATATCCACGATCCCCGGCTTTTCGCTGCCCAAGAACCCCTCCTGCCGCAAATAGGATAATAGCAGGCGCCTAGCCTCCCCGGACTTCTCCAATAAAATCTTGGCTAGGGAAGAAGACCTTATCCTGTCATAAAACCGCACTCGCTTTCCCGAATCCAAAGGCTCATCCAACTCATCCGCACAAAAGGCCTGCAGCATCTCGTCCTCCTCCAAGGCCAACGAGGAAAGCAACTGCCGAGGAGTATAGCCTATCGTATCAGAAAAGACCAACTCAAGCTCATAGTCCGACAAGTCATACAAGCAAGAAACAAAAACGGCCTTTCTCGATATATAGAGATAATGAAAATTCATCCCCAAAAACAAATGGCGCAGCCTCAACGCCATCCGATACCAAACGAAGCTATCCCTAGCCAAAAAAAACAGATTGTCCACGCCTCTATCCTTGGCATCACGCAAAACCTTATACACAAACAAGAAATAAGGAACCAACAACACGTCCACGAAAAAAGCCAAACGATCCGAAGCGGGAAGGGACAATCGATAAGCCCGAGCCAATCCCGACAAATAAGAAGGCAAGAATTTCTTATAGGGAGACCACATATCATTCTGCCACAGATTCTCGAAAGAGGTATAAGGATGATAAATCCTCCTTGACCGTATAAACATAGACTTAGGTACATAATAATCGCTATATGTATTATCCCCTACATGTATCCATGAACATCTCAATATCCTCTCTTCTCTTTGAATATACCGGAATAAATTCCCAGAATGCTTTGTTAAGCCGATCTCTCCGGATACATATATACGATCCTCCTCTTCCCAGAAACCAAATCTCCGCAATTGAGATTTCAGGAAATCGGAAGGCAAATACATATCCGATATGAACAATATCCGCTTACCCTTTTTCCGATAGTTCCGAATCAGATCCAAAGCTTGCCGCACTGGAGATAAATTCTCACGCTCCACCTCCAGTTCCAACCGCTTAAGAGCTGGTTTCGACAAATTCGGGAAAGATTCCAAGCTAAGATTACGGTATATATCATCCAAGGAGACATCCTCCTTGCCGGAATTTCTCCGCGCAGTTTTCTCTGCGTTTAAACGGGAATTAATCAAATCTTTCAGATAAGATCTATCAACCTTCCCCAACGCACGATCAGCCCATATACAAAAGATATTATCCGAAGATCCACATTTCCGGACGAGGCAGGTATCAAAAATGTCAAAAGAATAAGTAAGAAGCATTAGATTCTACTTTTTAAAATTCTCATACTCTCATATTCAAATAAGATTCGATATATAAAATTAGAAATTTGCCTTACAGGAAAAAATAATAAAAAAATGATTTTACAAACATATATATTATGTATCTTATTCAACAAGATAGATCTTACAAATTGCAATCTAAAATAGAAAAATTTATTAGATCTTATCAATTCATTATCAACTATATTATCAAAACATTCACTAGAATTATATATAGCACTTAGTTTTATAAAATACAAAGCGTAATTTAATATATAGAAATCATATTTATCCGTATTGCAAAGAGTAGGAACAGATGACATCTTTTTAAAAAAACAACAATGAGAATATAAATGATCTAAACTCTTATTTATTTGTTTATGAATAGATTTTTGATTACCCCCCATTCTCCAATAATAATCAACAGGAGCATCAATAAATTTCATTTTCGATCCTTTTAAAATAGATTGAATATTATAATCCGAATCTTGAAAAGATAAGATCTCCTCATCCCAAAACAAACTCAGATTTATTATACTTTTTCTTCTATAAATATTATTCCAAACAACAAACGGAATTCTCCTCGACAGGAATAAAGACAGAGTATCTACATGCCTATCTACACCATTTATAAACGAATTCAAGTCGTATTTTCTTCTCACAAAACCGATTGCAGGAAACGTCAAAAAATCGCAGTCTTTATATAGATTCAGATAAGAAACTCTTTGCTCCAAACAAAAACTTTCAACTAAATCATCAGAATCAAAAAAAATGATAAAATCTCCTACTGAATAATCAAAGCCAATATTTCTACAAGTCTGAGCTCCCTTAGGCAATCTGTTTCTTATATATAACTTTATCCTATCATCATTTTTCTGAAATTCTTTAATTATTTCCAATGAATCATCACTAGAATGATCATCCACTAATATCAATTCCCAATTTTGATATGTTTGTGACACAATACAACATAACATATCCTTCAAATAAGGACTAGAATTATAAACTGGTACTATTATTGAAACCAAATCATTCATAAATAGGCTATCTAAATTCACCATCGACTGAAAGATAAATAGATGCTTCTTTCAAACTATAACTATTCATCAGCAACAATGGTAATGGTTTATATAAAAGTTCTTCTTGGCGACTAAACGGCATAGAAAAACGATTCACTCTCCAAGAAGCAGAAAAAGAAATAATCAATGTTGTCAAAATAATCAAAAGCATCATTTTTCTCATTCGACAATACTCATATATATGATAAAGTATATATATATTTATCAATAAAATAAGGGACCAACTATATCTTGACAAAAGAATTCTATATGGAGAGATTATAATATAAAACAAAACATTCAAAAAGATAAGTTTACTAAAACCACTATCATTAATCATTTTTCTAAAAAAGAATACTTGTACAATTAAAGGAAAACAAGACATCGCCATGATAGAAATAAATTTTTTTGCATTCCATCCATAATTAAGTCCCCATTCTCCTTGAACATAATCAGAATAATCGCCATTCCCTATTAACGATAAATATTCAAAATCTAGACTTCCACTAATTTTAAGCAATAAACATTGCAAAAACAATGATATAATCAAGAAAAACACAATTTTAACTTTCGTCAATCTGCCAACACAGAAAGAAAATAATATCAATCCAAAATAGATAAAATACATATAATGAATCAAACAAGAAACAAGAACAAGTAACAATCCTATTCTCTTTTTTAAACTATATAAACAATATACTCCAACAGATAAAATGCAAGCACCAAATCCTGTTCTAAACCCGGAACATATAATAAAATATGGAACAGAAAAGAAAATAACTAAAAAAGACAAAAAACAAATATCACTATTACAATTCATTTTTTTCAACGTCTTTTTAACTGTAACAAAAACCAGCATATATGATAAAACAACGATTATAAATCTAAATATCTCATAGCTAATACCTGTCTTAGAAAATACAAACATAAATATATCAAATAAATTCAGAAAATACAATACAATATTATCATAAATAAAAACATCACTAAAGTTTTTATCTTGAAGGAACAAATACCCCTCCATATATCTATATTGATCTTGATAGGGGAAATAATACATAGAAAACAAGCCCATCAAAACAAACAATAAATAATATGAATATTTCCTCTTATTATACACTTCAGCAATTACAAAATAAAAAGACATAAAAGGCATTAAAACAAATAACAAAATCACAACTACACACATCTGCATAGACCAATTATTAGAGTATATTTATGTATTTCTACGGTTTTCAAGCAACAGCATAAAACAATGCTACAACAACAAGATTATTCTATAAAATTATCTTTCTTATCACACATTTCAACAAACCGTATATTTAATCATATTTCATTCCACTCCATCTTTCCCACATCAAGTATCTCTCAAATCAACCTTATCTTTTCACCCCCAACAACCCTAACTGCCAGTTCCTATAAACCAACGACACAAAGCAAAACACTTCCACCCCTACAACCATCACTGTAACCGTATACATGGTTATACTTTCTGTCAGCCACAACAAGCCTATAGCCGTTAGGAAAAACAGACAATTACCAACCATCACTCTCATATACACAAACGAATAACCTAGCGGGACCAAACGATTTCCTCCAAAGAAACCATTGATAGATGTCAAGATTGCGGAGATTCCCAGCAATCGCATAATGACAGAAGCCTCTTCTATGTGTTCTCCGGCGAGAAGATACACCAACCAGTCACTACCGAAGAACATACTAATGTAGAAAAGTAAAGCGATCCCTACCGATAAGAACATCACATGATTGATAAAACGAATATTCTGTTCACGGGAGATCTTCGGGAAAACGGCTTGCGCTATCATGGAGGCTGGGAGTTTCATCAAAAGAAGCACCTTATCCGCCATATCATAAATGGAAACCTCCAACATCCCCAGAAAAGAACCGATCACCAATTTATTAACGTTCACATAAATCTGTGTGGACAGGATCGAAACAAATAAGGGCAAGCTCTCTTTATAGGTCGATCGCAATTCCCTTACCGGTATCAAAGAAAACCTTACTCTCTCTTTTCCCAACAAGATATATAAAGAGAGACAACCAGCCAGTATAGCTCCGATCCCATTTAACAAGGGAACCAGCAAATAATCCTCTTGCCGATGGACAAACAAGAATATGGCAACCACAAACAACAGGCGGGCAGACAGGTTTACGAATGTGATATATTTCATTTTCTCAATCCCTTGAAAGAACCAGATGGGCAACATAAGCTCGTTGAATGTCAACAGAAAAGAAAGAATATACACCCAATAATGATCCTCAAAGAACGGAACCATACTGATGACCGATAAATACAGGACTAGGCAAACAAGCCATAAAATGAACTTACACCAATAAATGGATGTGACGATCCGGGATAATCTTGCCCTATCCTGCTTGTAAGTCGCCACGTTCCTCGCTCCGGACATATTGAACCCGAAGTTGATCACCAGCGATACATAGTTTATTATAGATTGAGCGAATATGATCACGCCATACAATTCCAAGCCTATAACCCGAAGCAAGTAAGGATAGGTAAGCAATGGAAATAGAATAGCGAATACCTGCAGCAAACTCAGATAGGAAAAATTAGCCAGTATGGTCTTATTCCTTCCCAGCCTCTCTTGTAAAGCCATCATCTAAAGATTCAATCCCTACCGAAGATATCCCTCGTATAGACCTTTCCCAACACATCGTCCAGACAATCATCATAACGATTGGCTATGATGGCGTGGCTCATCTCCTTGAAACGGGCGAGATCATTCACCACGGCACTGCCGAAGAAAGAACTCCCGTCTTTCAATGCAGGCTCATAGACGATCACCTTGACCCCTTTCGCCTTGATACGTTTCATCACGCCTTGAATAGAGGACTGGCGAAAATTATCACTGTTCGATTTCATCGTCAAACGGTATACCCCCACGACGCATTCTCGCTCTTCGGAGCACCGGAAAATGTTCCTCTCGCTATAATCGTAGTAGCCGGCCTTGCGCAACACCTGGTCCGCAATGAAATCCTTACGGGTATGATTGCTCTCCACGATCGCGGTCATCATATTCTGGGGAACATCCTGATAATTGGCGAGCAACTGCTTGGTGTCCTTCGGCAGACAGTAGCCCCCGTAACCAAAGCTAGGGTTGTTATAATGCGTGCCAATACGAGGATCCAGCCCCACGCCCTGGATGATGGCACTCGAATCCAAACCTTTCACCTCCGCATAGGTATCCAACTCGTTAAAATAACTTACACGCAAAGCCAGATAGGTATTAGCAAACAACTTCACGGCCTCGGCCTCCTTCATTCCCATGAATAGCGCCGGAATATCCTGTTTAATGGCACCTTCTTGAAGCAGGGCGGCGAACGTGTGGGCAGCCTTCTCCAAACCCGGAATATCCGCAATCCTCTCGATCGCCTCATTCTCCGCATTGAATTGCTCATCGCTTAGCAATTTGGGATAACCAACGATTATACGGCTGGGATAAAGATTGTCATAAAGCGCCTTGCTCTCACGCAAAAACTCCGGAGAAAACAGCAGATTGAGTCGCTCAATACCCTTTTGGGCGTATCTCAGATAAAGACTCCGGCAATATCCGACCGGAATGGTCGACTTGATCACCATCACCGCCCTTGGATTAACACTCAATACCAGATCGATCACATCCTCAATATGGTGCGTATCAAAATAGTTCTTCACCGGATCATAATTGGTAGGAGCCGCAATAACGATGAAATCGGCATCACGATAAGCGGACGCTCCATCAAGCGTAGCCGTCAAGTTCAACTCCTTCTCCTTTAGGTATTTTTCGATATACTCATCCTGAATAGGAGATTGCTTCCGGTTTAGCGTCTCCACCTTCTCCGGTATAACGTCAACCGCAGTGACCGGATGATGCTGTGCCAACAGCGTAGCAATACTCAACCCGACATAACCGGTTCCAGCTACAGCAATTTTGATTTCCTCTGACATAATGATTATTGTATATAAGTAGTCACTTCAGATCCGTAACAGACCCAAAGCATTTGTTTTGACTAAAAAAATATCCTAGGTTCATCCACCATGTATCTTAGGTGCGTTGGTAAAATATCTTAGGTTAGTGGCGCAAGTCACCTAAGATTGCTCATGGGGGTCTATCGCCCCATTGCCCATCTCATCGGACGGCATTTCCTTATGAGTGCCTTTCAGATGGAAATCAAGATCACCTTACGTAAGGTCTCTTTTATCGAATTTAGCACGTCCGCTTTCATTAATTTATGACAATTATTTTTCCTCTAGAGTAAATATACGAAATTTCATGCTAATTGCCAACCATCAATCAAAATCATTATACCATAATTGAGTTTATTACTTTTCCAGCGCTTCATATTTGGAGTTCATGTCAGCTGGGGCAAGCCTTCCACCTCGCCAGCGTGCCATACATGGTAATCCGCCATGGGAAGCCCGGGGACGGTCAATAGCTTGTAATCCGTCTCGTCCCTCCTCAAGATATGTTTACGGGCGTACAAACGGAGTGAGCGATCCGTAACGGACACCATCACGATCGGGAACGGATAAGCGAACAGGCGCAGCGGCGTAGTCTCGCTATCCGGAAACACACGACGCAACTGATAGGCAGAACGCTCGAACGACACCCAGTAAGATCCCGTACAATACAGGTGTATTGAGTTCAGGTTCGCACGCTCACGATCCATGATCTCTGTCAAATGGTCACGCAACAGGTTCATCAAACGGATGCCCGAAGGAAGGGAAGACATGTCTTGAATTATGATGTATGATGTATGAATTTTGAATTATTCCTTATTCATTATGTTTCAGCCAACCGTCGTAATCACGTAGACGACGTATCAACACAGACTTACTTTTCTTGGGAGAAGGCTCGTCCAGCCACGGGTCAACCACCTCGTGCGCCATGCGCTGGTAGAGGCTGCTGTCCGTACAGCCGTACAGCGTGACCAGCAACAAGGCACGGGATTGCCCCGCTTTTATCACCGGGAGCATGCTGCGCATCGTGGCGTGCAAACGATCGAACTCATCCGACTCGCCCAAAAGCAGATAGGCTGGAAGGAGCAAAGAGTAAAGCTTGCAACGGATCACGTCGGTCTCACCACGGAGAGAGGCGTAGCCACGCAGGACCTCACGGGCCAGACGGACATCCTCATCCACTACCACGCCGGAGGCATGGTAACGGCCCAAGGCATCGTGCAAGCCCTCCGACAGACGGTCGTTGTCCAAATGGGTATACACGTGCTTGCCCCCCGTGTTCAGCTCGATCAACTCATACTCCCCCGCTCTCACCTCGAACAAGGGGACCCACAGACAGTCGAGGATACGCACCATCACGTCCTTATGCCCACCGCCCGGCTGCACCACCACCTCCGCCTCCATGTCGGTAAAAGGGCCGGAGGTGATACGCACACGGTCGCCTTTCAACAAGCGGCCGCTATCTGGCACGTACACCGGAAGCTCGTTGGAGTAAGAAGCCGCGACCCAACGCAAGGTATCCATCTCACGATCCGAGAGGTACGGGAAATAAGACCGCCCGCCGGAGGAAACCCGGGGGAGGAAATTATACAGGGGAAGCGTACGCTTCAGGCGGAAGATCTCGTCCTCCGAGGCGTGGACGAACACGTAGTTGTACAGCAGGGGCCGTTTCGTGTTGACCATCTTGCCGCCCACCTTCCTCGCCTCGACATACGAGGGGGAGAAATACTCGAACAAGGCCTCCCCACGACGCTCACGGCGGGAAAGCTCAGCGTCCAGCCCCTTCGAGGGGCTGATCCTGTCACGCCCGCCACCGGCGGTAGGGAGCGTGAGCACGTACCAGCGGACGGCCTCCTGGTCACGTCGCTTCAGAACATGCGCCATGAACCTATCCGAGCACTTGCCTGTCAATATATCCATCTCTATGATTATCTTTTCTAGTGGTTATCCCGTGGCCCGAAAACAGACCCCACGGCAATTCAGAGCCCTACCAAGAATCATTTACATCATCTTGATAAACAGCGTTTTATATTTTTAAATATGGCATTACTGAAAATTACCATCTCTCGAAATCTTAGGCTACTTGGGGAGTAGCGTAAAAGGTGCGAGAACGGTTATCACCCGGTTGTAGAGACGGGGCGTGTCCCGTCTCCCACTGTCTGATAGTAGCTTTAAGTTACCATTTGGAGGGGATGAGACGGGGCACGCCCCGTCTCTACAGGAATGTATGTTCGATTTTTAGAAGGGACGTGATGATGTAGGAAATACGAGATCATTTCGTCTCTATTGCCATGTCTATACACTAGGAATAAGAACGAAGATTTAAGGAGAATCAAGGCCGGAGCACAAACTAAAACTAATGATTGCTTGTTATTTGCTATTTTTTGCTACATTTGCACCGTGAAATGAACGCTACTCCCCAAGTAGCCTCATCCCACCTCTGGCATATAATTATATACATTCTCAAAGCAAGACTTGTTTACCACCGTCATTTTCTCCAACGAGAAACTTCTCAGATAAATCTGGGTTGTCTTGATGGATTTATGGCCTAATAACTCGCTGATCATCTCTATGGGGACATTTTGTTCCTTCAATGCCATGGCAAAAGAATGACGGATCGTGTAGGAAGTCACATCCGAGACTATTCCGGCAACCTCTTTCAACGTCTTCAAGTTCCGGTTAAACCGGGACAAGGCCGCATTGTACTCGAGATATTCCTCATGGCCGTTCTTCGTCCCACTTAAAAAGGGAAATAAATAGCCGGAGCCTCCCGCCCTCTCACCTGCCAGTTCCTTATACATAGCTTCCGCCGTATCCAAGACCTCCAACCGCATAGAGGTCCCGGTCTTCTGGCGATTGTAATCCAATATGCCGTTCTTGATATTACCTCTATTCAAATGGGCGAAATCAACGAACGACATTCCCCCATATTGAAACATCAAACAAAGGGCCAACTGTGTCTTCCTTAACTTCTCTCCTTTTACAGGGACAGTCATCAGGCGATTCAAATCACCCAGAGGCAAGGATTTCTTGCGCTGGCTTTCCACACCCGTAAAAACCCCCTTGAATAATGAAGGGATAAACGCCGCCTCGCCATTCTCCACCGCCTTGTTATAGATACAACGCAAACGGCGGATATACGTGGAGACCGTATTACGCATGCAGCCTTTCTCCAACAAATAAGCCTCGTACCGGCGAAGAGTATCCTTATTTATATATGTATATGGGATACGATCCGTCCCGCTATACCGTATAAAAGAGTTCATCGCATCCTGATAACTTTTCGCCGAGGAATACCGTCCTTCCTTTTGTAACAGACTTATATACTCTCGCATCCCTTCCACCAAATCTTTCTCATCCATATCTCTCTATTTTAAATTCCAACTGAAAACAAACACGCAAAGTTAGACATCTTGACGATTACTAACTCTCAAACAAGCATTTACAATTAAAACATCTTCATATATTTTTTTCACTGTAAAGAGTCATTTATTTCATAGTTATGACTTTTTATTTCATAGTTATGACTTTTCCAAATCATAACTATGAAATTTTCAATACAAAAAAACATATAAAAACGTGGATCTAAATCTATCGTCCGGAAATGCCACAACTACGAATTTCTCACTTCAGACAGGATAGAAATTTCAAATTAAAAGTTAAAGCACAGATTGTCGAAAAAATAAAAATCCTAAAATATGAACGTTTTCAAACTTTTTAGAGGCTCTCTATGTTTATTATGAGATAAAAATAAAAACCTATGCGATTTAAACTAATAGGCCTCATCTGTCTTATAATGCAGTGTAATTTATCTTGCACTCAACACATTATAAACAAAGAAACCGTCCAGACTTTGGATTTACACCGCTATATGGGGAAATGGTTTGAAATAGCACGCTTTGATCATCGCTTTGAGCATAATCTCGTAGGGGCTACCGTGGAATACTCATTTCTCCCGAATGGAGATATAGAAGTTGTTAACAGCGGATATTGGGGTAATTTTTCCGGTTCCTTCAAACGAGCGAAAGGTATAGCCAAAATAACAGATCCTACGTGTCCTAGTAAATTAAAAGTGTGTTTCTTTATGCGGTTCTACGCCGAGTACAACATTATGGAAATTGACGAGGATAATTACTCATACGCTCTCGTAGGCAGTAATACCTCAGACTATTTATGGCTACTTAGTCGTACGCCTACACTCCCAGAAGAGGCTATTCTCTTTTTATTGACTAAGGCCAAAGAAAGAGGATATAACACATCAATGCTCAAATGGGTCAAACAAAAACATGAAAATCAAAAATAATTTCTTCAAATTTCGCTATAAGCATTGAAAATATTCAACTTATGGCTAATTTTGTTGTTATAATATAAAAAGCGTTGTTTTATGAAAAAAATATTACAAGAGTTTAAGCAGTTCGCCATGCGAGGTAACGTAGTGGACATGGCGGTAGGTATCATTATCGGTGGTGCCTTTGGAAAGATCGTATCTTCTATCGTAGCGGATCTGATCATGCCGGCGGTAGGTTTACTTGTAGGTGGCGTCAATTTCACGGATTTAAAAATCACCTTGAAGCATGCTGTAATGGAGGGAGACAAGGTGATCTCTCCGGCGGTCTCCATTAACTACGGAAATTTCATACAAGTGACACTGGATTTCATAATCATAGCTTTCGCCGTCTTTTTACTTGTCAAAGGTGTTAATGCTTTAAGCAAGAAGAAGGAAGAGGCCCCGAAAGCTCCGGCCGCTCCCCCTGCGGATATCCAATTACTTACCGAGATTAGGGATTTACTGAAAAATAACAAATAAACACCAACCTTATTGGTTGACTTGCTGTTTCATAACTACAAAAAATAATGTTTTAACTCATAAAAAGTAGTAGTTATGAAAAATGTATTATTCGGTTTAGCCGTAGGTGTAGTTGTTGGTTACGTACTTCGCAGGATGGAAGATCAAGGACAGTTCGAATGTCTGGAGAACGAACTCCACGGTCTTACAGATAAGGCGAAGAAAAAAGTAAAGGACGTGGTAGACACGGGTAAAATCAAGTCGAATACGTCAAAGACAGAGTAGAACATATGGTTGAAAAACCTAAAAGTAATTAATCGACCTCCCTGTTATTAGGGCAAGAAAAAGAAGCTATCACAAAAAAAGTCAATGATAGCTTTTTTTTTTTCATTTTAGATGTAACGTTTTTTCAACTCCATTCGTCTTATAAGAAAAGAGTATAAATTAATTACACTTCATATGAGAACAAGAATGATGGCCTTATTTGCGTTGATCGCTTTTTGCGTGATGCCTATCGAGGCGAAGAAAGTAAAAGGGAATGGGGATATTATCACGAAAGAAATCTCCGTCAGAGACTATTCAGCGATAAAAGTCGGCTCAACCGCCATGGGATATAGCGACAGTTGGTTCAGCCTATTCAGCCGTGGGGGAAATCCGTCGTACGTTTTCGGATATACGCAAGGAGAATCAGCGTCCTTACGAATCACGATCGACGAGAACTTATATCCTTATATAAACGTTCAAGTAAAAAACGAAGAACTTTCAATCTCCACAGAGAATGGTACACAATTAAGCCCTACCCGATTTAAAATAGAGGGCACTTCCAAGAAGCTGGAAAAAATCCAGATGTCCGGTTGTATGGATTTTGTCCTGAGAAGCGCTTTATCCGGAGATGATCTGGAAATTATAGCGACAAGGGGTAGCGACGTGAAAATGGAGAAACCGGTCAACGTATCTAATTGCATAATTGAGGCGACCAGCGGTAGCGATATCATCATCAACGATCTTACTACCCGAATAATACGAGGCCGTGCCAGCGGAGGTAGCGATCTCAAGCTTACGGGAAAAGCGGAGAACGGCGAATATTCCGCCTCAGGTGGCTCGGATATCAAGGCTTATGATCTTATCTTAAACCAGTTGGAATGTTCCGCCAGTGGTGGCTCCGATATTTATACGCACGTAACCGATTATATCAAGGCTTCGGCAAGCGGAGGTAGTGATGTACATTACAAAGGTTCGGCAAGATCGGATACATCCACTTCCAGAGGAAGCGATATTATAAAAGAGGGTAATTAACACCCTCTTTTTTTACCCTCTTATACATTGAATTTTATAACAAAAGTACTTCCTTTTCCAACTGCGCTATCAACAGAAAGTGTTCCTCCATGAGCTTCCACGAAGTCTTTACTGATAGCCAACCCTAGGCCACTCCCTTGTACCTTCGTTCCCGGCACACGGAAATAGCGATCGAATATACTTTGATGATATCGGGGATCAATACCCTTACCGAAATCTTGCACATAGATCTCCACGCTATGATCTTGCTGGCGGGCACCGATTATGATACGGCCATTCTCCGGGGTATAATGAATTGCGTTCGACAATAGATTCGTCAAGACCCATGCGATTTTCTCGCTATCCACGAAAAGCTTGGAAATCTTCTCCGGGTATTCCACCTCTATATGGCAATTGAAGCGATCAGCTTGCACTTGGTTCGCCTTTATCGCATACTCGATCAATTCGATCGGTTTGGTTATTTTCGGATTCAATTGTAGCTTGCCAGCCTCCACCTGCGTCATTTTCAATAGCTCACTGGTTATTTCCAGTAATCGATTACTACTTTCCTTGATACTTTCCGCCAGTGCTTTTTGCTCGTCGTTCATGGCTCCCACACGGGCATCCTCCAACAATTTCAGGCTCATCATGATCGCCGATATCGGAGTTTTCAATTCATGGGAGATCGTCGAGATAAAAGTGGTCTTAGCGGAATCCAACTCCTTAAACTCCGTGATGTTCTTCAATAAGATCACGTCGCCCACATACACCTCCGCCTCGCCATTCTCCAACACACGGATCGGTATATATTGCACTTGAAAATAACTTTCCTTATTATCTGCGTAAATTTTAAGCGGCTCTTTTTTCTCGCTCGGCTGGATCAGTTCCCGAACTAACCTGCGAAGCAAATCGTTCCGTAAGGATAATTCCGAGGCAGACTTTCCGATCACGTTTTCCCGCTTGAGATTCAAGATCGTCAAAGCCTCGTTATTGGCGAAAAGAATCTTACGATCCCGATCCAAGCCTATGATTGGCTCCGTGATACTATTCACGATAGCCTCTATATATTTCTTTCCTTGGATAATATCCGCCAACGTACTTTTCCGGTATTCCGTAAGCCGTTCCGCCATCCGGTTAAAGGATTTCGCGACCCCCTCGAATTCATCATATTTAGCGAGATCCAAGCGTTTCTCGTAATTATGGTTAGCGATCTCCATGATACCGTCCATCAACATACGGATAGGGGTATTTATCGAACGGGGGAAACGTATTAAAAAAGCGAAAGCGACCACCATACAAGAGAGGCCAATCCCCCAAATCCAAAATAAAGCCTTTTGAGACGTAGACTCCGCCACTTGGCTTTTCCTGTAGATAGAAGCCATATTCAAACTCATGACTTGATTTAAGGCGAGACGTACACGACGGATATTCTCCTCATTACGCTCTTTCGCCAATTGCTCGTATTGAGCGACTAGATGTGAGGTGGCCACATTCTCATCGACCTCCGTGATATTCTTTTTCTGTAGCCCTAGGTTTTTCTCGAAATCTGCTTGAGCCGAAGGATCGCTATCAATTCGTTCCAGCGCATCCAGCATCCGGCGTGAATAGAGCAAAGAATTATAATTATCGGCCAATATGTTCCTTGTGTCGGCAGACATATCGGAGATGTTCTTTACCGATAGACCTCCCAGCAAAACGATCATGGCAAACAGCAGCCCGATTCCGTATCTTAGTTTTGTTTTAATCTTCAGACTCATAGGTGATGTATTTTAAGCGATTATTATTAAGTTTACGTTCAGCAAAGATAAAATATTTAGCAATGTCCGTTTCTCCTTGCATATCTTCAAAATGCTTTCGGGTATACATAAATGCAGAATATGAGATTAAAGCCCATACTCCTCAATCTTCCGATAAAGAGTAGTGAGGCCTATACCTAGAAGGCGGGAAGTTTCGGTTTTATTGCCTTTTGTGTATTTGAGCACTTTTTGGATATGCATTTTCTCTACGCCACTCAGGTCAAAACCGCTATAAGATTCCGTACTCGCCGCAGAGGAGGTTTGCATATTCAAAGGGAGGGCATCCAAGGTTAAGGTATCTCCATCGGCAATAATTAGGCTACGCTCAATTGCATTACGCAACTCACGTACGTTACCTTTCCAAGCTCGTTTTTTCAGGGCATCTATATATTCGGGCGAAATTGTTCGGATATTCTTTCCCATCTTGGAGGAAAAAGCGGAAACAAAGGCTTTTATATGGAGAGGGATATCCTCGACCCGTTCACGAAGCGCAGGAAGATGGATCTGGAAAACGGAAAGCCGATAAAATAGATCTTCCCGGAAATGTCCTAGCTCGATCTCTTTCTCTAAGTCACGATTGGTAGCGGCAATAATGCGTACATCCACTTTCGTAGGTTTCGTATCGCCGATCTTGATAAACTCCCCGGTCTCAAGGATACGGAGCAATTTCGCTTGCAAGTCGAAAGCCATTTCCCCGATCTCATCCAAGAAGATCGTACCTCCGGAAGCTTCCTCAAACAAGCCTTTTGTCTCTTTCAAAGCACCGGTAAAAGCCCCCGCTTTATGACCGAACATCTCGCTTTCCAATAAATCCCGACTAAAAGAGGAACAATTGATAGCGACAAAAGACTTCCCTTTCCGGGAACTATGTTGATGGATGGATTGAGCAAAGACCTCTTTTCCCGTACCGGTCTCACCAGTCAACAGAACCGGAACCTCCGTAGCCGAGACTTTCTGAGCCAACGCTATCGCCGCTTGGATAGCGGGTGATTTACCGACAATCGTATCAAACGAATATTGCCTCCCGACGGACGTAGCTTCCTTCTTTTGCTGTTGATAAGCGGCAGAAGCTCTCTCCATCGCTTTGGCTACCAGAGGAATGATCTTATTATTATCATCCCCTTTCGTGATATAATCGAAGGCTCCATTCTTGATTGCCTGTACGCCATCCGGAATATTACCATGCGCGGTAAGTAGGATGATCTCGGATAGAGGGCGAAGTTTCTTTAAGTCCGACACCAAATCCACACCATTACCATCCGGCAAGAACACATCGCACAATACCACCTCTGGCGAATGTTGCTCCATCTGCCTCAGCCCCGCCTTACAAGTAGCAGCCTGTAAGACCTCGTATCCCTCCAAACCGATAATGCGTGAAAGTAAACCTAAAATCTGCTTCTCGTCGTCGATAATTAAAACTTTGCCCATACACCGGAGTTATTTATTTGGGCACAAATGTACGCTTTTTACCTTTTTCCCAAAAGCATTAAAGCATACATGTTAACGCCGTCTTATTTAAAATCGTCACCTTTCTCCTTGTAATGCTGATAAATCCCTCATCCACCAATCTCCCGATTTCCTTCGATAAAGCCGGGCGGGTAACACCAAAATACTCCGCTAACTGCTCTTGGGTATGTTCTAGTTCCACGACATTCGAATCCTTTTGCTGATGTTCGAATAAGTAATAAATAAAGCGGTTCCGGATGCCACGAAACGAAAGCACCTTCAAACGAGTCATCGTACATTTATTACAGCTTGTACTGACACAAAGGAAATTATGCAGGAATAACGGCATAGAATGCATTAAGGTAAATACAGACTCCTTGGAACCCTTAAGCAATACCACATCCTCATCGACGGTAAAAGTAGCGGGGAACTGGTTTTTCTCGGAAAAGATATGAGGCGTAGCGAACGTGCGTGGAGCCTGTATCGTCTCCACGCGCACGATGTTACCCGATACGTCCAAAACATCCACGTTCAATTTTCCCTTCAATAAGACATGAAGGGCGTTACAAGTCGTTCCTTGATGAATTATGGTTTTTCCTTTTGGATGCTCCTCTACTGTATATTCAAGTTTATCCAAAAACTCTTCCCGCATCTTAAGCGTAAAATTCTTAAAAAGCGGAATTTTAAACATATCGGTTATATCCATCGTATCTTGTTTTGAAAAAAGGTTTACTCCTGCAAATATACCCTTTTCCTTGAGAACTGTTACCATTTCGTCGTGAATATAGTCGGATTAATATTTATTGATAACCAACCCCAATCTTGCCAATGAGACGGATTTCCACCCTTCACGACCTTCATGGTATTCGTTCCCAACATCGTAGAATATCCCGCCGATAATTTCACGTCTTTCATGATTACCCAATCCACTTGGAAATCCAATTCCGAACCTAAACCTTTACTCAATTTATCATTACCTTCGTATACGTCGCCCGTGATGGAGAAATAATGATAGGCTAAAGACAGGTTTACCTTGGAAGAAGGTTTATAGGCGACATTTACCTGATTATCCCATAAGCCCGGATTCAATCCGTTGACAAAAGAGGAGGCGTAGAAATAATCCATGGCACCATAAAACTTATGATGGGTTCCGTACAGAGGATCAAACGCCTTATATTTCCCGTCGGCCCCATCCGAGCCACTCAGATAATCACTACCTACACCGATCTTCCATTGCGGATCGATTTGATAAGCGGCGTTTACCGCCCATAAAAAAGCGGAAACATCCCGTCCGCTTTTCGTCTTGCCGAATTGATAATAGAACGTACCGCCTACCATCCAGTGGCTAGGCGTATAGATCAGGTTCGTTCCCAACGTTTGCAGGTATTTTGTATCCGAGTTTTGTTTCTCGGCATCACCGCCTTCCATCCCTAAGTTCATAAACAAGAAGGATGCGTTAAAACTCTTGTCGAAGAGATGCTTATACCAAAGGGTTTGCATTGTTTTATAGGGTTGCGCGCCCGGAGCGTAATACGTTCCTCCGATCGTTTTCTCATCATTCTGGTTGAACGCAAGAATTAAATGCAGTTGGTTATTCGTGTTCTCATAGCCCAGTTTCAAAGCGTCGTGATAACGACCGGCCACGTTCCAATCCAATGCACCCATGATACGCTCGTCATCGTATACCAACGACTGGCGACCTAACTTAGCGAAGAAACCCGATCCGAAATCCAGTTTCGCCCACGCCTCATTCAAGATAAAACGACCATTCTTATCGATTTGAGGATCCTGCCCCCATACGCCAACATGTTGCGCGGACAAACCGATAGACAAACGATCCCGCTCATACCCCAAAGAAAAGCGGGCACGGTTATTGATAAACCCGGTGGACTCGGCATCTTTAGGCCGGGGGAATAAGACCCCGTTCCGGTACTCGGCTCTCGGACGTATCTGCACTTTCATCGAAAACGTATTCTCTTTCGTATTTTGTGTTTCTTCCGCTTGCGCGAAAAGGGGCACAGAGAGCAAGCCCGCTACTAAAACAACTAGTTTTTTCATATACCTCTGATTTTAATTATTCCATATTATAAGTATGTACACTATATCCTCGTGCGGAGGGTAGATAATTCACGCCAATCCAACACACCTGTAGCAAAAGAAAAGAGAAAACCAAAAGCCCCAACGCCGCCGAATAACGCAAGTGATGACGAAGGCGATAATGGATATAAATCAAGTACCCCAACCAAGTGGCAGCCGCCCATGTCTCCTTCGGGTCCCAATTCCAATAATGCCCCCACGCCTCCTTGGCCCATAAAGCGCCGAACAGCATCCCAATCGTGAGGAAGGCCATACCGACATATACCAAGTTATCGCATAAACTCATCATCCCCTCGTCAATCCCCTTCTTCCTCGCACGGATCAGCAGGTAAATGGCGATAAGGGCAGCGGCGCCCAGCATGGCGTAAGAGAACATATAGACTATCACGTGCGGAGCGAACCACGGGCTTTGCAAAGCGGGCATCAAGGTCTTGTTATGTATCTCCGGCTTAAACAGATTGACACAGATAAAGACAAAGGCCAACAATGTACTAAAGGAAAGTATCCATTTATACCGCCAACGGACATAAGTGATCACGCCCGCCACCGGCAAGAAGAAAGAATACCATAAACGAGTCTCGCCCATCGTGCGCAAGGGCGGCCTCTCCAACGAGATCCACATCCCTACGATAAAAGCGGAAAATATAACCAAGCCAAACACGGTCCAAGCGACAGCCCCCTTGGAAAAAGAAGGACGATAAGCCAACCATGCCCCACCTATCCAGCAAAGTAACGCCGGAGCGGCGAAATAAATAAAGTAACTCCAATCCATACTATTCTTTTTTTACGGGAGCGGACAGGAATAATCCGATCGCCCCGGCTATCATCATTAAGATCCCTGTATAAACGATCGGCAACCATGGATCTCTTACCAACTCAAATACACTCATCCGGCTCCATTTACCTTTCGTCTCGTCGTAACTCAACTGGTAGATTTTCCATCCGGCGATAGAGAGCGGCTTATTCACCTCGATACACGCCTCCTTGGTCTGTTTATCTTTCGTATAGACCATAACGTCCGAGGCAAAGCGTCTCGGTTCCCGTTCCGGCATCACCATGCTAACCGCATCATCCAGCTGGAGCGATATATATGGGAAGATATAGCTGCCACAACTCACCCAGCCTTCCTTCTGCCGTCCGGTAAGTTCGTTACGTGCTTTTACGTATAAAGCGGTGGTCGCCCCCTCGGAGTGAAATTCCACGAAGTTTACCGTATCCTGCCCCATCACGCAAGCTGCCATCGGTAGTGAACGGGTAACCTCAACCTTCCAGCCTTGCAGGTTCCCGGCCAAGGGAGTTTCCTCTACCAATAGATTCTCGGGTTGCTTTTCGGGAAGCGCTTTTCCGGTCGTATTGTCGATCAGCATTAACTTAGGAGGATATTCATCGATCGTAAACGAACGAAGCTCGATGGCGAGCGGTAGCTCTATCATCTCATTCTTCTCGTCCGAAGCCCTCCACTCGGGATTCTCCAACGGAACCGTCATCCGTAAACGGCGTAAATCCCCGTTTCCCAAGATCGCCGCCAGCAGCGTGATAAATAAGCCGGCATGGTTCAGCATAAACGGAACATCCCGCCAGCGAAACGATACGATACGCTTCAATGTGACAAAGCCCAAGACAAACAAGAAATAGAGAAACAGCAGGACAAAAGGCCACGACATCGTAATCCGCTCGATACCCGGACCCACAAATCCCATAACCAACACAACTGACAAAAGAGCCGACAAAGAGGTAATGCTCGCCGTTAACCCGGAAAACCACTGGACAACCGTGATTTTCCGGCTAACAACAAACCCTATACATAGAACCAGCAGAAAAATCAATCCTCCGGCCACATTCACCGGATATTGGAACAACCCTGCCTGAACCGGGCCAGTGATCAGTTGCAAGCCAAATCCCGTAATCAGTAAACCGGCACAGATGGCCCAGCCTTCAGCAGATCCCCAAGGTTGTTTCCACATAATCAAATGTTCTTCGCTAAACGATTATTTTCTTGCGCCTCTTTCACCCATTGAGGAACGATCGTATTCAGGAATTTTTCCTTGGCGGTACGTTCAGCGGCCATATCCAAACCGATATATTGCTGAGCCTTTTCTTTCGTAGAGAAGTCCGGCATCGGAACATCATCCGTATAACCTAATTTCGCTAACACTTTCGCAGTAGCCAGACGAGCCTGCATCGCCTTATCCAATCCATTGCCTAATATCCTTTGAATCTCTTGCGGAGCGTGGAACGCACCACCATGAGAAGCCACGCCGAAATCCCAACGCCATTGTGCCTGACGGATCAGTTTCAATACATCTTTCATCTGATCCTCGGTAGCCCCCTTATCCCACGCGAACTTCGCCTCGATATGCGCTTCCGCCAACTCGGTCTCCAAACGGTTACGCATCTCGTTCGCCTTATTCTGACGCTCGTACACATTATTGCGTAAGGTCTCCTCGCTCTCACGGTGGCAAACCTGACACGTACGGTCGATCATAGCCAACGGGCTTTGGATATGGTGGTCACTATATTTCACGCCCCCCTCGCTCTTATACGGCATATGGCAATCGGCGCAAGATACACCCCGCTGCGCATGGATACCCATTTGGGAGATCTCATAATCCGGATGCTGTGCCTTTAAAATAGGAGCACGGCTTAGCTTATGCGTATAATCGGAGAAACCGGCCTCATCATAATAAGCCTCCATATCCTCAACCGTAGAACCTTTATCCCAAGGGAAAGTCAAGTATTTGCCATCGCCCTTGAAATAATATTCCACGTGGCATTGCGCGCAAACCAAGGAACGCATCTCTTGCTGGGTCGCTTTCGTGATGTCCTTGCCTTGACGCTGGAAAGCCTCGATCAAAGCCGGGCGACTGATATGCAGGTTCATATTCTCCGGCTCATGGCAATCGGCGCAACCGATCGGATTCACGATCTCTTTACCCAGAGAAGCCCATTTGCCCTTATAGAAATTATCCACGCCCATCGCTTGCATCATACGGGGAACATCCGGGCTTTTACAAGTCCAGCAAGTAGCCGGTTGCGGCCCCTCGTTCTCTGTCATCGGAGCGCCTACACGCAACGTGTTACGCATATCCTCGATCGCATGCATATGCCCTCTCGGGGTAGAATAATCCTTAGAGAAAGCGTAACCAGCCCAAAGGATAACCATTTCCGGACGAGCCTCCAGCACATCGACCGCCTGATTCCCGTTGTATAAACTCTTGAAACTCGTATCCGCCGTAGCCTCCCAAGTCTGGTACTCACGTGGATAATTCGATTCGAACTTATCATTGCGAGCCTCGATTCCTGTGATCTCCGTCTTCTTATTATTCATTACGCTAGTGACCTCCGCATGTCTCTCGTTCACGGAAGCTGCGATCATACCCAAAACAAAAACAACGACCATGGTTCCTCCAAACAGCAACCAACCTTGCCATGATTTTAATTTCTTTTCCATAACTATACTGATTTATTATTATTTACTTAGGATATCTTTTAACCAGTCCGGCGATACGGACTTCGGATAAGGCACCAACGCATTCGGTGTAGAAGACAGGCTGTTCATACCTCCGTGCGGCACCTCGCGATGGCAATCCCAGCAAGCTTTCCCTTCTCCCGCCATTGCCATCTCATGATCGATCCTTCCGGTATTCACGAATTCCGTATTCAACTGCGTATGGCAACGGATACAGTTATTCATGATTACCTCCGCGCTCTCGTCGATCGCCTGTATCACTTGCGGTTCCCCTCGCATCATGAATACCGAGGCGTGGCGCATTCCGTCCATACCCTTGAAGAACCACTTCTTCACGGCGTTCTCGTGCGGCACATGGCAGTCGTTGCAAGTGGCGTTACGGCTGTGCGAGCTATGATTCCATGTAGCGTAATAAGGGCCCATGATGTGGCAATTCACGCAAGTAGCCGGGTCATCGGACAAATAGGTCCACGCCCGGGAAGCATATAAGGTATAAGACCCCAGCCCGCAAAGGACACCTCCGGCTATAATAGCGGCTAGTTTCCAAGTTCTTGTCGGGAACAGCGTTTGTATTATTTCTCTTATTTTCATACCGCTGATTCTTTAATATTGGTTTATGAGACACAAATATCCTAAACTTGCGTGCGGGAAATTGTAATAAATATTACATTGCACGAAATTTTATGCGTAAAATGAAAAGATTGTTATTTATCTCGGTCTCCGCACTCCTTTTATGTTCTTCGTGCGTGAGTAAAAAGAAATACCTCCTTGCCGAGAACGGCCGGTTGGAGGCGATCGGACGTGGCGACGCCTTGAAGGAGGAATTGATTAAATGCAAGGACGATAACGACGCGCTCAACAACCGGATCGCCGCCTTGATAAGGGATACGACCACAATGGGGCGTGATATCCGTAATTACCAGACCATGTTGAATACCAATATGGGTGAGCAGGACAAACTGAATGCCTTGTTACAGCAAAAGATGAGTGAGCTGGACGAGCGTGAGCGTACCATCAACGAGCTACAGGATATGATGAACGCACAGAATGCGAAGGTACAGAATCTGTTGAGTAGCGTGAAAGACGCTTTGCTGGGTTTCAACAGCGACGAGCTGACCGTAACCGAGAAGAATGGTAAAGTATATGTAGCCATGTCGGATAAGCTTCTGTTCCAATCGGGTAGCGCAAAGGTCGATAAACGAGGCAAGGAAGCGTTGGCTAAGTTGGCCGAGGTGTTGAATAAGCAAAACGATATAGACGTTTATATAGAGGGCCATACGGACAGCAAGCCGATCAATACCGCCCAATTCAAGGATAATTGGGATCTAAGCGTGATCCGTGCGACCTCCGTAGTACGTATCCTTACCAAGGATTACGGGGTGAATCCGTTACAGATACAGCCTTGTGGTCGTGGGGAGTTTATGCCGGTCGCTGATAACGAGACCGCCGATGGACGTAGCAAGAACCGCCGTACGGAGATCATCATGGCTCCGAAGTTGGATAAGTTGATGCAGATGTTGCAGTGATAATGATATTGTCAAGCTCCAGGTATTATCTACTGCCGGAGCTTGGCTAAAAACATTCCGTTCACTCTTCTAAATGATATACAACACATCGATACCTCAATTCCGATGGTTTACAAGGAATCCATACATCCATATCCTCTCCATTCGCGGAACGAATGATATGGAGGAGAGCCGTATCATACCTATCCGTCCTTTCCCCGACAGAGACCGATCCCCCTTGAGCGCACGACCGGATATGGAACTGAACATCCGCAAGATCATATACCTCAGATCTAAGATAAGGATAAAAACCTATTATTGAACTCAATGTATCCTCCCAAACCCAAATACTATTTCCATCATCCTGATACGTATATTCCGTCCTTACCACATAGGACTTATAGGTGTAAGAACCCGTATAACCAAACTCATCCCCTACGTTATAAGGCAAACGTCCTTCACTAGTAGCCAGCTCATGCGCAAGAGTGAACCCTACAATATCCAAGGTATCACCACTTACGATCTCTATCGTCGGTTCAGAATGCAAATCATCCTTACCAAGATCTTCCACCCGTGAGCAAGCCACATTAAGGCCCATCATAAAAGCCAAACATACAACGATTAAATGTCTCATATCATTCTATATTTTTTAATTGATCAAAGTTTACACGAAGATAACGCCATCGCAACTCCTCCGGCCGTACAGGAAGCCAGCGATCGATCTTCTCTCCATCTGAGTTCTTCTCTACATATATTAAATAGGTACATGCTATCACTTGCCTCTTATCATCTCGCATATGCTGTGAACTGATAACGAAGCCTTGCGAACTAAAATCCTTCAAAAAACCCGCTTTCTCTTCCGCATACGAGTTCTGCCCTATATCATAAATACTATCCTCTAAAGAAACCACCCTTGCCTCATACGAGAAATAGAGATAAGAGGCATTCATATCAAACTCTTGCGCAACATCCCCGGGCAATGTTCCCCATTTCGCGTCATACGCCTCACAAGCCGTGAAGCCCTTCACCAATATGGAATCCATCCCTAAGTCACCCCCCAGATGAATCGTATCCGGCCTTGAGTATAAAGTCATCTGATTAGCGATTTTAACCTCATCATCCCCACAACCAGCCAGAAATAGAGCTATAAATAGCCCACACAAAAACAAACCTTTATTCATATCCACTCTCTTTTATTTTATTTAAAATGAAAACGATATAGATAAGCAGATATTGCTAGAGCGTAACATTTACCCCATGAAACCCAAGCCTTCATACACAAGCCATGCTGGTTTATTATCCGGATTCCATAAGTAAAAAACAGCATTCCAAATTTACCGCTTGCATTTGATAGCGAAATACAAGATATACAAGAAAGCGATCAACGGGACGATGAAGCCCAGCGCCATATTCTCCTCGCCGATATATCCCATCAGCATCGGACTGAAAGCGCCGCCGGCGACTCCCATCACGATATAAGAAGAGGCTTTCTTGGTATAAACGCCCATACCTTCCAGCCCCAACGCGAAAATCGTAGGGAACATGATGGACATGAAGAAAAAGGATAAATAAAGAGCGTATAGCGAAAGCGTACCTACGGAAGCCACCACCAAAGCCATACAAACGGCACTCAACAAAGAATACCAAGTCAGCAAGCGGCCCGGAGCCAACCACTTCATCGTAAAACTACCGCTCAAACGCCCGATCATAAACAAGGCCATTCCACCGAATGCCAAAATACGAGACGCTCGCAAATTACTGATACCCGGGTCCATCTCCGTCACGTAATTAATAAAGAACCCGAAGATTCCCGTCTGCGCGGCGCAATAACAGAATTGGGCGACCACGGAACGCACAAACTGCCTACGTTTCCATAGGGAGGCAGCGGGTTTCTCCTCGACAATAGCGGTCACCTCCTCCTCTTCTTCCAGCTTAATCTCCGGCAACTTCGTGAAAAAGAAAAGCAACGCTACGAACAAGACGATACCACCTACCAAGATATAAGGTTTAGTCAACGCCATCGAATCTCCCTCCGGTGCCCCGAATATCAACAAACCACCTACCAATGGCCCCAATATCCAACCTAATCCATTAAAAGACTGGGATAAGTTCAGCCGTTGGGCGGCGGAAGCGGGCGGCCCCAATATCGTAGAATAAGGATTCGCCGCCGTCTCCAAGATACAAAGCCCGCAAGCGATCACAAACAAGGCGATCAAGAAAGGTGTAGCCGAATGCAAAAAAGCCGCCGGGATAAACCCGAAAGCTCCGATAGCGAACAATAGCAAACCCATGATAATCCCTTTCCTATATCCGTAACGTTTCATGAACGCTCCCGCCGGCAACGCCATCAAGAAATAAGCGATATACGTAGAGAATTGCACCAAGCCGCTCTCTGCCTTGGTCATCGTGAAGACTCCTTGGAAATGCTTGTTCAGCACATCCAAGAGTCCGTGGGCGAATCCCCAAAGCAAGAACAAACTCGTGATCAAGACAAACGGGACCAAATAAGATTTCCCTCCCGGGGCGGCCACCAGCGACTGTTTCTTTTGTTTTTCCATCCTTCCGTCTATTTACTCGCGCCCGGCAATTTAAACATACATTCCATTAACTGCCATTTCTCCGACGAGGAGCTTCCCGGAACGGCTTTCTGATACTTCGCCACGAAGTCCTCCCATTCCGCTTGCTTATCCATCGTCGCCAAACGGGCGAACGCCGCATCCCAATCAAAATCATCGGGCGTCTCCACGATCATGAACAACCGGGTTCCCAAACGGTAAATCTCCATATTCAAGATCCCTACCGCACGGATTCCTTCCGGTATCTCCGGCCAGATATGTTCCGGCGAATGCCAATAGCAATACTCTTTTATCAACTGCTCGTCCTCTTTCAGATCCAAGGTCTGACAATATCTTTTCATAACATTGTTTTTAAAATGAAGTCACGAAGGTACAAAAGTATCCTTAATCCAAATAAACATCTTCGCCCGGATGCTTATAATAGCCGTACATCCGTTGGATCTGCTCCGGCAGCACACGCTCCAAGGACAACGGGGGCAACTCCTCCAATCGAAAGAAGCCTTTCCCCAAGATATCGAAGGTCTCGGTAAACGATCCGCCCTTCAACTCGCAAAGGATAAAAAACTTATATACATAATAAGGTATAGCGGGATGCGGATGCTTGCTCATATCCATCACGGCCAGCAAGCGGACCGGAAGCACATCCAAGCCCGTCTCCTCTTTCACCTCTTTCGCCGCTACCTCTTTCGGGGAATACCCCACATCGCTCCATCCGCCGGGCAACGACCAACATCCGTCCATTTTCTCACGGACCAGCAAAATCTCGTCTTTCTCGTTAAAGACAACCGCACGGATATCGACTTTCGGGGTTACATACTCTTGGGCCGGGCGGTAACCACTCGCCACATCATCGGGCTTCAATCCGGTAGCCAGAGCCGTTATCTCATCACTTAGGCGGCTCAACTCTTCATAACGTTCCGTATCGTACTCGCTTAATGAATAAACCAACCCCGTCTGGGACAAGGCCCGGATACGTTGGGCCAATAAAATCAATTCCTTACTTCTAGGCATAATAGCTTTACTGTTTTAGATAACATGATCCCATATGATTCATGAATAGAACGTCTAAAGATAAAAGTTATTATCCAACCCGTCATTCTATCGTGCCAAAATAACGTATATTATGCCAATATTACAGATTCCCGTTTCATTGTATCTTATTCCAGTTTCTAAAAGATATTATTCCCTGCACCCGCATCCCCCGAAACATAAGTTCCCCATGCGTGGATTAAACCTTATTCAATCTCTTTCATCCGAGTTAACACACACATTATCAGATTGGCATACCATTTGAAGTATCTATAGCGAATTCGAGATTAAAAAGGACGAGTTCAGAAATAAGAATAGTAAATAGAATGTTTAACTAATAATTGGAGGACTGTATTATGACACCGATGAGAAGAAGTCAAAATTGGTTACCGTATGTATTCAATGATTTATTTGACAACGACTGGATGATAAAAGCAAACTCTACAGCTCCAGCCATCAACGTGATAGAATCCGATAAGGATTATCGAGTTGAGGTAGCCGCTCCCGGTATGACGAAGAACGATTTCAACATCAAGATCGATGAGAACAACAACTTGGTCGTATCTATGGAGAAAAAAGAAGAAAAGAATGAGGATAAGAAAGACGGACGCTATCTGAGACGCGAATTCTCTTATAGCAAGTTCCAACAAACCATGGTTTTGCCTGACAATGTAGAGAAAGACAAGATTGAGGCGAAGGTTGAGAACGGCGTCTTGAGTATCAGCATACCGAAAAGAACTGAGGAAGAGGCTAAAATGGCCGAGAAAGTAATCGAGATCAAATAACCTCGATACACTTTCCTTCGTAAAAACTCAACAAAACCGATAATGGCTTGTTCTATTTATAAACAACATAAAATAGAATAAGCCATTATGATTTTAAGCAGAAAATTATCAGATGCTCTAAACGAGCAAATCAACATGGAGATGTGGTCATCCAACCTATATTTATCCATGTCGGTACATTTCACTCAGATAGGGCTGGATGGTTTCGCGCATTGGACGCTAAAACAATCGCAAGAGGAACTTGAACATGCCTATAAAATGATCGATTACTCAATCAAGCGTGGCGGACAAGTGACGATCGGAGTAGTTAATTCCGTTCCTACGGCATGGGGAGAGCCGTTGGAGATTTTCCAGCATATCTACGAGCATGAGGTGCATGTATCCGGATCAATCGACAAGATTGTCGATATCGCTTCCGAAGAGAAAGACAAGGCGACACAAGATTTCCTATGGGGCTTCGTCCGAGAGCAGGTAGAGGAAGAGGCTACAGCGAAAAATATTGTCGAGAAACTTAAATTATACGGAGAACATCATGCCGTATTAATGGATCATCGATTAGGAAAAAGATAAACGAATACTTGCTTGTCATACCTATAAATGGACCTAAAAAGCCATGTCGTCTTCTTGGGATGGCATGGCTTTTTTATAGAGGTCAAAGCCCTAAAGCCTGACGAATCGCCTCACTCCACAATTCGCCTAACCGGACCGCTCCTTTCTCATTCGGATGAAGATAGAACACTCCGGCGTTGCCCTTCTCCACTTGGAAATCCGTTAAATGGTTTTCCTTAAAATAATCAAATCCTTTCGTATCTCCCAGAAAGACTTGTCCGGGAAAATGAGACGCATAATAATCGACTAATCGTTGTATTTGCGGATAATAATCTTGGAGCCTTCGCAAGCCTTCTTCCAAATATTTAGCTCCATTATACGTATTCGGGCTATACCATAAAGGACGATGTACCACAATACGGCAATTCGGGTATAAAGCTAATAAGCGATTGATAATTGTCTTCATGTTCTCATAATACCGCTCGGGCGCTACCGGGCAGCCGTTCGTGCCTTCTATCGCACTATCGTTCGTCCCCAGCATAATAGAGAACACCAAATCCGCCCAAGTCTCATCCTTAAATTTATCGGCAGCACGTACGACCCACGGGAAGAGCGTATTCGTATCCGGCAAATAATCAACGGTAGTGCAGCCGCTCTGTCCTCTATTGGAATACTTGACCGAAGCCACTTCCGGGCACTTGCTTAAAAACAATGCAGCCTTTACAGGAGGCGCATCATGGACAGGCTTCGGTAACCCGGCGCCAAACGTGATACTATTCCCGATAAATACGATATTCACATAACGTTTATTGTTTGCGGCTGAAGCAGACCAACACATAACGATACTTATTAAAATACATATGACTCCCTTAATTTGTCTCATGGCTCCCATTCAATTGATTCTCCTGCGAAGGTAAGAATAATTTGATTATCTCGGGATGTTTTTCAAGCCAAGCACGGGCTGATCGCGATTCCGTACGTGTCCCGTCTTCCATATAATACATCAATTCGCTCAGTTGTTCATCGGTTAACTTAAAGTTCTTGAAAAAAGAGGCTGCATATGGATCTTTCTCAGAGAATCCTTTCGTAGCGATAGCCTCGATATGCTCCGAGTCTCCAAATTCCTCTTTCGGGTCTTCCAAGAATTTTAACGGATAACGTGAGAACATCCAATGAGGGGTCCATCCGGTAACCACGATCCATTCGTTCGCATCAATCGATTTCTTCAAGAAAGCAACCATCGTAGCCCCACTGGAAGATTTCAAATCAAAATCCAAAGAATAATCTTGAACCGCCTTATCCGCCGAGTTCATCAAACCGGCGCCGGCATCGATCCCTATAATCTCACCTTTAAATTGATCTTTATGGGCATTCAAATCCTCGATGGAACGAATGGTAACGTACTCCGGAACTACCAAGCCCAATTTCGCATGCTCATAAACCGTTCCGAGTGTCTCAAGCCGGTCCCCGTATTGTTCCATATAATCCGCATGGGTCACCGGTAACCATGCATCCATGAACACATCCGCTTTTCCCGAAGCGACAGAAGTAAAGATCGGGGCGATATCCGCATTTTTTAATGTTACCCGATATCCTTGCTCCTCTAATATCACTTTGGCTAAGTTGGTCATAGCAATGCCCTCCGCCCAATTAGCGTACGCTATCGATATTTTCTTTCGATCCTTGCTATCCACACAACTGAAAATAAATTGTAAGGTCACCAAAAGCATACAGCATCCAATAATAATCGTAAATCGTCTCATATATCTATTTCTTTCTTTTCTATGTTTCTTATTTCTTTTGTTTATTCACTTTACCTTTCGCCCAGCCCTGCGTAATACGGTCCAAGATAATAGCCAAGATAACGACCGCTATACCTCCTTCGAAACCTAAACCTATTTTCATTTGGGTAATTCCTCGCAAGACAATCTCACCCAATCCTCCTGCCGAGATCATGGCCGCTATAACTACCATAGAAAGTGAAAGCATGATCGTTTGATTCACTCCCGTCATGATCGTAGGCAAAGCCAATGGCAATTGCACCTTATAAAGCAACTGAGAGGAAGTAGCGCCAAATGAGCGGGTAGCCTCCACAATATCGGCCGGGACTTGACGGATTCCCAGATCGGTCAGCCGTACAACCGGAGGCATGGCGAAAATCACCGTTGCGAAAGCGCCGGGTACCGGTCCCAAACCAAAAAACAAAACGGCTGGTATCAAGTAGACGAAAGCCGGCATCGTTTGCATCAAATCCAAGACCGGATGGATGATCTTATCCGCCCGATCACTGCGTGCGGTCCAAATTCCTAACGGAACTCCGATCATCAAGGCGATGATGGTAGAAGACAGTACCAAGGCCAAAGTCTGCATCGTTTCCACCCAGAAACCCATTCCGTAAATTAACAATAGACCCAATGCCGTGAACACGCCGACTCCTTTTCCTGCCTTGAACCAAGCCAACAATGCCAAGCCCAAAATCATCACATAAAACGGAATCCAAGTCAGCCCATCTTGAAAAGCATCGATAAATCCTCCGACCCCATCATTTATCACATCAAAAAAACGAGCGAAATGCTCAGTCAGCCAATTAATGGCAATCTCTATATATTTTCCTATATTTATCATAATTCTATCGCATTTTGAACAATTTGATCTATTTCCTCTTTATCCTTCCCCGTCATCTCGATTATAATCGATGAAGTAGAAACCAAGCCAGCCAATTGGTTGGCCTCATTAACGACCGGTAAGGCCTGCCGGATCTCCGGTAACAAAGGAAGCATATCCTCAACCGTCGTGTTTTCCAGAACCGAAGGAACCTCTTTCATCACAATCGACGAGAGATCATGATTCCCCGCTTTCCGAAGAGCCAAGACATCTTTCAAACGAACCTCGCCCAGAAATTGCCTATTTCCATCCACAACCGGCAATACATATAAGTTTTTCTCTTTCATTTTCCTCAACACGGTCTCCGGGCCATCTTTACGGATACGAGCGACAACCGGCTGGGTTATCATTATCGATGAGGCTGTAACGATACGTCCACGATCTACATTTTCCGTAAATCTAGAGACATAATGATTGGCCGGATCTGTCAAGATCTCCTCAGGGGTACCTACTTGCACGACCTCCCCGTCTTTCATAATGGCGATACGATCCCCCAACTTAATCGCCTCGTCAAGATCATGCGTAATAAAGATGATCGTTTTTTGCATCTTCTCTTGTAGTTTCAATAGCTCATCCTGCATCTGTACACGGATCAATGGGTCTAAGGCAGAAAAAGCCTCATCCATTAAGAGCACCTCGGGATCATTCGCGATCGCACGGGCCAATCCGACACGTTGCTGCATACCTCCAGACAACTCGCTAACCTTCTGGTTCTCGTATCCTTTTAACCCTACTAGGGCTACACTTTCCACAGCTTTCTGGTCTCTTTCTTTTTTAGGAACCCCTTGTAACTCCAAGCCAAAAGCGATATTACTCAATACCGTGCGATGGGGCAGCAATCCAAAATGCTGGAAAACCATAGCCATTTCCTTACGCCGTATATCCAATAATTCTTTATCCGAGGAAGTCGTTATGTTTTTTCCGTTGATAAAGACTTCTCCCAAAGAGGGCTCGTTCAATCGGTTAATACAACGTAACAGCGTAGATTTTCCACTTCCGGAAAGTCCCATTATCACAAATAACTCCCCTTCCTCAATTTTTAGGTTCGCATTACGTACAGCTACCGTGCAACCCGTTTCTTTCAAAATGTCTTGTTTACTTTTTCCCGCTACTAGCATTCTTTTCGCACGCATTTTCTCCGGGCCGAAAAGAATAGATAAATTCTTTATTTCTATTTTCGTCATATAAAATCTTTGATTACAGGTATGATACAAAAAGATTAGGCCATAAGTCCAGAATTTCTTATGGCAAAACATAAACCAAAAGCATATATAAGTTAATGCTTATTATGGAAATTGACTACAACCTAAATCATCTCTTATATAGACAACCGAATTTCAAAGAGTATTGTTCACTAGTTTTTCCAACTATTGGGTCTTTTCATAGGTAAAGTGAAAATAAATGTAGAACCAAATCCTTCTTCGGACATCACTGAAATATTACCGCCCATTTTTAATACCAGACCTTTACAAATTGCTAATCCCAATCCGATTCCTTGCTCAAAATCGCTTAATTGCACGAACCGAGCAAAGATATTATCCAATTCATCTTTGGGAATGCCACAGCCTGTATCCGAAACATAAAACTTAATCATTTTCTCCTCAGCCTCAAGCGTATACCCAAACCAGATACTACCTTTCTTGGTATGCTTAACCGCATTCGTCAATAAATTCATGCAGATTTGCCATAATCGATTTCGATCTATATTAAATATGATATCGGGACATGCATCCAAGGTTATTTCCACCCCTTCCGGCTTACGTAATTGTATGGAGTTATATAGATCTTTCATAAAGGAAGGTAAATAAACATCCATATAAGTAAATGTCATCATATCAGACTCGATTCTGGAAATATCCAAAACATCATTGACTATACTTAAAAGTAAATCATTGTTCATCTTGATCAAGCTAATATAATTTTGACGCAATTCCAAATCCTCCTCCACTCCTAACAAATCAGAGAAACCGACAATAGCGTTCAATGGTGTACGGATCTCATGGGTCATATTCGCTAAGAAAGTCGACTTAAGCATATCCGCCTCCTCCGCTTTTTCCTTGGCTGAGATCAAGTCTTCCTCAAACTCCAATCGTTCTTGATCATCGATCATACAGCCAACAATCAAATTCGGGAAACCATTTTCATCCTTCTCATGCGTCTTACCGATCACCTCATAGATCCGATAGGTATTATCATCGTTCTTTAGACGAAAATCTATTTTATATTCATCCAATTTATTCGCACGGATCGTATTGAACAGATAGAAAAAGTCGCCAGAATCGTCCGGGTGACGAAGTTGCGGCAAAGCCTGACAGATGAACTGATTACGTTTCAATAAACTATTGGTCGTGCCATAAAACTGGAAACAACGGTTACAATGTACTTTATCGCAAGACTTAAATCGGCTGAAATTAAAAGAATAAGTCGTAATCTTGCTATTCTGCAAAGCAAGCTCCATCATCATCCGACTTTCGGACAACTTACTGCTTAACGCCTCATTCGCTTTCTCCTGCTCAACGAGCTCCGACACATTCCGTATATAAATAATCACATACCGGTCATGTACAGGTACCAACCGTAGTTTAAAATAAACGACCGGAGCGTTATGTCCCGGAATCGATAAATCTAAATTCATGATCTCCGACTTATTCAAGCAACTTTGCACGATCGTGGCCACACGACGCTTAGTCTCATCCGGATAAATGAAACCCGGAAGATCATCGATACGCCGATTGATCGACTCCGGCGTTATACAAGTCTCCACAGCATAAGCGATAATCCGCTCTACGATCAATTGCTTGTTTACCAAAAGGATCGTATCAGGAACCGCTTCCGCCATCTTTTGCGACATGTCCGTCAATTCCTTCAATTCCCGGTCATAACCGGCTGCCTCCTGCCCGACCGCCGGATTACCCGTTAATAATAAGGTATATCCAAGAATCTCTCTATTCTCTTTCATTGAGGGGATGATAGAATACGGTACAGGCAAAGAACCGGAAACCACGCTTCCCCCACGCAGATATTGTTTTTGAAGATCGGTCAACAAATCTGTACGAAAAAGATTATTTAATAAGAAGTCCGCTTCATTTGTAAAAGGAAATTTCTCGTTTAAGGACTTATTTATATCAATTAGCGCACCGTTTTTATCATACAGAGCACCTCCCATGGGATAATATGTAAAAAAATCTGTCAGCAAACGCTGTTTTACCTCGGAAACCTCCATATACTTTCTTTATTAACATCAATAAGTTACAAAGAAATAAAATCTTTGAAAATCAGAGAAATTTTAAAGCATAAACTTTAGGTCTATTTCACAAGAAAATCAGTCTCTTTACTAAAAAAGCAACAACAAACCTTCACTTACGCTTGTTACTTAACAAACAAATTAATTATAATATGAAAGCATTAATAGGTAAAAAGGCACCGGAATTCCACGCTCCGGCAGTAGTGAATGGCAATGAGATCATCGAGGATTTCTCTTTGGAACAATATGTAGGCAAGAAGTATGTAGTCATGTTTTTCTATCCGATGGACTTTACATTCGTTTGCCCGACAGAATTACATGCCTTCCAACAAAAGTTACAGGAATTCGAAAGACGTAACGTAGCGGTGGTTGGTTGCTCCGTCGATTCTCAATTTTCTCATTTCGCATGGTTAAACCAAGATAAGAATAAAGGAGGTATCCATGGGGTGACTTATCCACTCGTATCCGATTTTTCCAAAACCATCTCTGAAAACTTTGGCGTATTAGCCGCTGATTATATTACAAACGAAAGTGGAGAACTTATCTCCAGAGGAAATCCGGTCGCTTACCGGGGTCTGTTCCTGATTGACAAAGAGGGCTTGATCCGTCATTATGTAATCAACGATTTACCATTAGGCCGTAACGTAGACGAGGCTCTCCGTATGGTCGATGCCTTACAGCACTTCGAAGAATATGGCGAGGTTTGCCCGGCAAATTGGTCCAAAGGAAAAGACGCCATGAAAGCGACAAACGCAGGAGTCTCTAATTATTTAAGCCATCATTGATATATTGCAAGAAAGGGGGCTAGGCCCCCTTTCTTATACTATTGAGACAATCGTTTACACTTTCCCGAGATATGCGAGATATCTAGACGTAAGATATTAGTCCGGTAAAAAGATTTCTCAATATACTTTTCGCCGATCTCCTTAAACGCCGATGAATATTTATTCACGAGTAGCCGCAAGGCATACCGACGCTCTTCTTCCGGCAAATCCAAATGTATCTCTCCAAAAGCGATAGTGCTCTCGTAACCTGTCGTGAATTTTCCCGGAACGATTTGTGTAGCGCCAACTACCGTGAAACTCACTTTCGGGTTTTCTCGTAGACATTCCAGCTTATACCCTTCCGGAGCGCAATGGAAATAAATAGAATCCCCTTCCTTTACATAATTGATCGGGATTCCATACCCATACCCATTTATCCCCGACATGGCCAAAAAACCATATTCCGCCTCCTCCAATAAACGAATTGCCAACTCATTATCCAAAATCCGGTCTTTTCGTCTGATCTCTCTAAACATAGGTCTAATTTATTTATAAACGAGTATAATACACTAATCGTGGCAAATCTATAAAAAAATAATATACATTTGCGTCATAAAGTTGACACATGATAAATATTATAGATCTATGAGAGCAAGAATAACCTTATTATTATTATTCGCCATTCTTTTCAGTTTCACTTGTCTGGCACAAACTAATTTTGAAAAACACTTCACGAAGAAAAGTCTCCGGATTGATTTCGCATTGAGCGGGAATTGGGATTTCCAAGCCGCCGCTATACAACAACTCCGGGAAGAACCCGTCTGGGCAGGGCCGGTCAAAAACTTGACCGATCCGTTTGGTTATGGAGGGTATTATATTAATGTATATGATAAAGCCGGTAAAGAGTTGATCTACTCACGAGGATTCAATACGTTATTCGAAGAATGGAGAAGTACGGAGCAAGCGAAGACCGAGACACAATCTTGGACAAATAGCATCTCTATCCCCTATCCGAAAGCTCCTGTCATCATTGAGATTACGGCAAGAGACAAGGCCGACATGCAGTTCCATCTTTTATTGAAACAAGAGATTGATCCGGCCAGTATTTTTATTGACCGGGGAAAACTCAAGGAAAACCGGATCACAAAAATCCAATATAACGGGGATTCCTCCGGGAAAGTAGACCTCGTATTTTTGGCGGAAGGTTATACGGCGGATGAGCAAGAGAAATTCGTAGCTGATGCCAAACGTTTTACGGAGGCATTGTTTAAAACCCCGCCTTATGACACTCGCCGGGAAGATTTCAATATTTGGGCGGTAGATGCCGTTTCGGAAGAATCGGGAACAGATGTATCCGGTAAAGGTATATTCAAGAATACCGCATTGAATTCCGGTTATTATACATTCGGTGTAGATCGCTATTTAACCACCCCGGATATGAAGTCTATACGTGACGCCGTATGGAACGCTCCTTGCGACGCAATCTTCATCTTGGTAAACACGGACGCTTACGGTGGTGGCGGTATGTATAATTTTTATGCCATGGGAACCGCCGATAACCCACGTACCCCGGTCGTATTCGTTCACGAGTTCGGACATAGTTTCGCTGGTCTAGCAGATGAATATTTCAGTTCCGAGGTCGCTTATCAAGATTTTTATAATTTGAAGTACGAGCCTTGGGAACCGAACATCACGACCTTGGTTAACTTCGATGCTAAATGGAAAGATCTTCTACCGACTAATACACCGATACCTACCCCATTAGATGACGCCCATAAGGATAAGGCAGGCGTATTCGAGGGAGGCGGTTACATCGCTAAAGGCATTTATCGCCCGATGGATCACTGTATGATGCGTGATTACGCTCCATTCTGTCCAGCTTGTAGCCGGGCGATCTTAAAGATGATCGATTACTTCACGGATAAACCGATAAAACATTAACAAGGAAAGAGCGGGTACCCTAATAGCTTTGTTACATCAACTATTAAGATACCCGCCAGCACTAACCTATCAACATTTATTTCATCATCGGAATTTCTATCAAAAGAACTTTTGCGTGCTTCAAGACTTCTATCGTAATGCTATCGGTTTCCCAGAATCCGGCCCCGTCACGCTTAGACAGGATCGTATTACTTACCTCCACCTCTCCGTCGATCACGAATAAATAAACTCCATTATTTTTACTATGTAGCTTGTACTCTTTTACTTGACCGGCATCTAGGTTTCCTAAAGAGAACCAAGCGTCTTGATTGATCGACGCAGGAGCGCTACCGTCCGGAGCGATGATCAAGGACAACTTATTCTTTTCCGAAGTAACCGGACGCACGTCATAACTGGCATAATGAGGCTTGGTATTCTCCTCACGGGGAAATACCCATATTTGCAAGAACTCCAATTGTTCATTACCGCTGTCGTTGAACTCGCTATGCACGATACCGGTACCGGCGCTCATCACCTGAATATCTCCCGGCGTAATCACCTCGCTATTCTTTATGCTATCCCCATGGCGTAAATATCCCTTTAACGGGATGGAGATAACCTCCATATTCTTATGTGGATGCATATCGAATCCCTCACCCGGCGCCACGGAATCATCATTCAATACACGTAGCATCCCGAAATGAACCCTTTCCGGATTGTAATAATTAGCAAAGCTAAACGTGTGATGTGTTTTCAACCAACCGTGATTCGCATACCCTCTGGATTGAGCCTTATCAACTACAACTCTCATATTTTCCTCCTTTTTAAATCTACATTAATAACAAATCCATAACTATAAATGTTGCGGGACGCATATTTCGAACATTTCATGTAAACATGTGATTCATATATGAACAGAAATCGCTACTTTTGCACAATTAAAAAAACTCATCCTGTAAATATAAAATCTTATGGCAATCTACTTAAACGATGTATCGAGAACATTTGGTGAGTATTTACTTATTCCCGGTTTAACCACCAAAGAATGTATTCCCGCAAACGTTTCATTGAAAACGCCGCTTGTGAAATTCAAGTCTGGCGAGAAATCCGCTATTGAATTAAATATTCCTTTCGTTTCAGCGATCATGCAATCGGTTTCCGGCCCTAAACTGGCAATCGAGTTGGCTCGCAACGGAGGACTTTCCTTCATCTTCGGCTCGCAACCGATCGAGAGCCAAGCGGATATGGTTCGCAAAGTAAAGAAATTCAAGGCCGGATTTGTTATCAGCGACTCTAACCTTACGCCCGAGAATACCTTGGCCGACGTGCTTGAGCTAGTCCGCCGGACAGAACATTCTACGATTGGTGTGACAGATGATGGTACGCCTAACGGCAAATTGCTAGGTATGGTAACCAGTCGCGATTACCGTGAAGGCAAAGACCCGATCGACATGAAGGTGAAAGATTTCATGACCCCGTTCGCTAAACTAATCGTTGGCGAGCTAGGCATGACCTTGAAAGAGGCGAACCAGATTATCTGGGATCATAAGTTGAATACATTGCCAATCATCGACAAGGATCAGAAGCTTCAATACTTCGTATTCCGCAAGGACTACGATAGCCACCGTGAGAACCCGAAAGAGTTATCCGGCGGTGATAAGAAATTATTAGTAGGTGCCGGTATCAACACCCGCGACTATAAGGAACGTGTTCCGGCATTGGTAGAGGCTGGCGTTGACGTATTGTGTATCGACTCTTCCGACGGCTATTCCGAATGGCAGTACGAGACCTTGCACTGGATCAAGGATACCTACGGAGACAAGGTACTGGTTGGTGCCGGAAACGTGGTTGACCAAGATGGTTTCAACTACTTGGCTGACGCCGGAGCGGATTTCATCAAGGTAGGTATCGGTGGTGGTTCCATCTGTATCACCCGTGAGCAGAAAGGTATCGGTCGCGGACAGGCTACCGCCTTGATCGACGTAGCGAAAGCTCGTGACGAGTATTTCAAAAGACACGGCGTTTATATCCCTATCTGTAGCGATGGTGGTCTGGTACACGATTACCATATGGTATTGGCGTTGGCTATGGGTGCCGATTTCTTGATGATGGGCCGTTATTTCGCCCGCTTCGACGAGTCGCCTACGAAGAAGATGAAAATCGGAAACAACTTCGTGAAGGAGTATTGGGGTGAGGGCTCTAACCGTGCGAAGAACTGGCAGCGCTATGACATGGGTGGGAACGAATCCTTGAAATTCGAGGAAGGCGTGGACAGCTATGTACCGTATGCCGGAAAATTGAAAGATAATTTAAACGTAACATTGGGTAAGATGATCGCTACGATGTGTAGCTGTGGTTCCATCTCTATCCAAGAGTTGCAGCAGCATGCCAAGATCACGCTTGTCTCCTCTACGAGTATCGTTGAGGGTGGCGCTCACGACGTGATCCTGAAAGAGCAGAATTAATTACAATATGTATTCTAGTAGAGGCGTGGCACGCTACGTCTCTACTATTTACACATTCAAATAATTTACCATGAAAAATCTATTACTTACAGTTATCCTTTTGTGCTTTTGTTTGCCATTCGTAAAAGCCGCCGATCAAAAGATGATCTTAATCTCAACCAATGAGACGGACTTGATTTTACAAGTAGCCCCCAATGGACGGCTCTACCAAACTTATCTAGGGAATAAATTAGTAAACGAATCCGAATTTGAGAACCTCTCATGGAATATCCAAGCCGGAACGGATGGCAGCGTATCAACCCGTGGATGGGAAGTATATCCTTGCTCAGGAGCGGAAGATTATTTCGAACCAGCTTTCGCCATCCAGCATAACGACGGAAACATGACTAGCATATTCAAGTATGTTTCCAGCGAATCTAAGAAACTAGACAATAACGTTACGGAGACAATTATCTCCCTGAAAGACGATGTATACCCAGTGGAGGCTAAATTACATTATGTAACCTTCGCTAAAGAAAACGTGATCAAGGCTTGGACTGAGATTCGTCATATGGAGAAAAAACCGGTCACGATTACCCAATACGCTTCCAATATGCTTTATTTCGAGAGTCCTCGCTATGTATTGACCGAGTTTAGCGGTGACTGGGCCAAAGAAGTACAGATGAGCAGCCAAGACTTGAAATTCGGGAAAAAGATTATCGATACGAAACTAGGCTCCCGTGCCGCCATGCACGCTTACCCGTTTTTTGAGATTGGGTTAGGTGCCCCGGCCAGCGAGAATACAGGAGATGTTTTAATGGGAACGATAGGTTGGACTGGAAACTACCGCTTTACGTTCGAGGTGGACAACGCCGGTAACCTTCGTGTCATCTCCGGCATCAATCCCTATGCGTCCGCCTATGAATTGAAACCGAACGAATGGTTCGTCACCCCTGAGTTTATCTTTACGTTGAGTAACCAAGGAACCGGAAAAGCCAGTCGTGATATCCATGATTGGGCACGTAATTACCAGATCAAGGATGGTAAAGGCGATCGACTTACCCTACTGAACAACTGGGAATCGACCGGTTTCAATTTCAACGAGAAGAAATTGGAGGAACTAATGAAAGAAGCCAAGCATCTAGGTGTAGATATGTTTTTGCTGGATGATGGTTGGTTCGCTAATAAATACCCTCGTCAAAACGATAAGGCCGGATTGGGCGATTGGGAGGTTACACACGATAAGTTGCCAAACGGCATTCCTCATCTGGTGCAGGTCGCTAAAGATGCCGGCGTGAAATTCGGTATCTGGATCGAGCCGGAGATGGTAAACCCCAAGAGCGAACTTTTCGAGAAACACCCGGACTGGGCGATCCATCTACCGAATCGTGAGACCTATTACTATCGCAATCAACTTGTCTTAGACTTAAGCAACCCGAAAGTACAGGATTATGTATTCAGCGTGGTGGATAATATCATGATCGAGAATCCGGATCTGGCTTTCTTCAAATGGGATTGCAACAGCCCGATTACCAATGTCTATTCCCCCTATCTTAAAGAGAAGCAGAATCAATTGTATATCGACCATGTACGAGGTGTCTATAACGTATTCAAACGGGTAGCCGAGAAATACCCTCACCTACCGATCATGCTTTGCTCCGGTGGGGGTGCCCGCTGTGATTACGAGGCATTGAAATATTTCACGGAATTCTGGTGCAGCGACAACACCGATCCGATCGAGCGTTTGTATATCCAATGGGGATTCTCCCAGTTCTTCCCGGCAAAGGCAATGTGCGCCCACGTGACTAGCTGGAACAAGAATACCTCTATCAAGTTCCGTACCGACGTGGCCATGATGTGTAAGATGGGCTTCGATATCAGCTTGAAGGAAATGAACGATGACGAGATGAAATACTGCCAAGAAGCAGTTGCCAACTACAAACGTCTAAAGGGCACGATCCTCGACGGCGATCTGTACCGTCTAGTCTCCCCTTACGATACCAACCATTCATCCGTGATGTACGTGGATAAGGCAAAAAGCAAATCCGTCCTATTCGCTTATGATATCCACCCTCGCTTCGGAGAAAAGACTTTCCCCGTAAAGCTACAAGGATTGGACCCGAATAAGAAATATAAGGTACAAGAGATAAACCTCATGCCGGGCCAGAAATCGACCTTGGTTACCGACGGAGGTACCTTCAGCGGAGATTTCTTGATGAAAATAGGAATGAACGTGTTCTCTACGGCTCATGCCCATAGCAAGGTCATAGAGCTGACCGAGGCTCACTAACTAAATTGTCAACAGAGAATGGACATTATCCGCGAGATAACCCCACTATCGGAAAAGGACTGCTTTTACATCGTAGACCGGCGTAAGACAGAATTTACCTATCCGATCCATTGCCACTCGGAGTACGAGCTCAATTTCATTGAGCACGCTCCGGGGGTAAGGCGTGTGGTCGGTGACTCTGCGGAAGTGATCGGAGAATACGAGTTAGTATTGATAACCGGGAAAGAACTGGAGCATGTCTGGGAGCAGAACGCATGTAAATCGCCTTTGATCCATGAGATCACGATCCAGTTCTCTCCCGATCTCTTCGGGAAGAATCTATTGGAGAAAAACCAATTCAACAGTATCCGGAAAATGTTGGAGAAAGCCCAATGCGGCATCAGTTTCCCGATGTCTTCCATCCTGAAGGTTTACCATTTACTGGAAAAGCTGGTTTCCGAGGAGCAAAGCTTTTATGCGGTCATCAACTTCTTAACCATCTTATATGAGCTTTCTGTCGAGGAGAACTACAAAGTATTGGCCAGCTCCTCATTCGCTAAAATAACAGATATCCATTCCGAGAGCCGTCGTATCCAGAAAGTACAAAATTACATTAACGAACGATACCAACAGGATATCCGCCTAAACCAACTGGCGGAACTCGTAGGTATGGCCCCTTCCGCTTTCAGCCGTTTCTTCAAGTTGAGGACCGGGAAGACCCTCTCCGACTATATCACCGATATCCGTATCGGTTACGCCGCCCGCATGCTGGTGGACACGCAACGATCCATCGCGGAGATTTGTTATGACTGCGGCTTCAATAACCTCTCGAACTTCAACCGTATCTTTAAGAAAAAGAAAAACTGCTCTCCCAAAGAGTTCCGGGATAACTACAAAAAGACAAAAATCATTGTATAAGAGACCTTTTTAACAGGGATAAATACATATCCCCCCCTATTTCTATACAAAATCCCCCCTTCTCTTTTCCTTCACACATCTATCTTTGCGACCAGTCACAAAGGCTTTCATGCCTACGGCTACCCCATCGATGTGTTAAAAATACACTCCGGCAAAAAAGTATTATTCTTGGATAAAATAGTATTTGAACGCACTTGGGATCCGACGTAATTTTGCGACAGAAATTAACAATACATATTAACAACAAAAAACAATTGCCTATGAGGAAGGACCGAAAATCTAATGTTTTTAGCAGTTAACCGCTAATGACCCTATTGAGTAAATGAATTTTAGTTTAGCCTTATATGATTTAATGTAAAAAATAATGAATTCAACAATTAAGAAAACGACGCTGTTTTTAGGCGCATGTATGGCCTTCCAGCTAGGTGGCATACCACAAATGTTAGCCGCCCCTAGTACTTCGATGGAAGTCATGCAACAAACAAAAAGAATCACTGGTACCGTGAAAGACGCAACAGGAATGGAAGTCATCGGTGCCAATGTTATCGTAAAGGGAACGACAAACGGAGTGATAACCGATTTGGATGGTAAGTTCAGCTTAGAGGCCGCCCCCGGCTCTATCATAGAGATCTCCTACATCGGTTATATGACCCAAGAGATTCCCGTAACCGCCCAAACATCCGACTTACAGATCACCTTGAAAGAGGACTCACAGAGTTTGGACGAGGTAGTGGTAGTAGGTTATGGTGTACAAAAGAAAAAGTTGGTGACAGGTGCTACCCTTCAAGTAAAGGGAGAGAATATCCAAAAATTAAACACGACAAACCCGCTAGGTGCCTTGCAGAGCCAAAGCCCGGGCGTCAATATCGTAGCGAACTCCGGCCAGCCGGGTAAGAGTTTCGATATCAACATTCGTGGTGCCGGAACGAACGGCAGCACGACTCCGCTATACATTATTGATGGCGTCGAAGGCGACATCAATTCCTTAAGTCCCGCCGATATCGAGAGCTTGGACGTATTGAAAGATGCCGCTTCCGCTGCGATCTACGGTTCACGTGCGGCCAACGGTGTTGTATTGATCACGACAAAGCAGGGCAAACAGGGTAAATTACAGGTTAGTTACGACGGCTATGTAGGTTTCCAGAACGTATATAAGATGCCGGACTTGCTGAATGCAAAGGAATACATGGCAGTCATGGACCAACTGAACTTCAACACGGGTAACCAACCTTACACGTGGACGAATTACATGTCACAAGAACAGTACAACCGTTACATGAGCGGCGAGGATGAGGGTACCAACTGGCTTGACGCAATCCGCAACAAGAACGCCATCACTACCAGCCACTCCCTGAACTTGGCCGGTGGTACGGAACGCTCCAAATTCTCCACGGGTGTATCCTACACGAAACAGGAAGGTACGCTAGGCAAGCCGGTCGCTTCCGACTACCAACGTTTCACGGTTCGCATGAACTCTGAACATATTTTGTGGAAAGAGGGTGACTTGGATATCATCACATTCGGCGAGAACCTGTACTATAATCATAATGAATCTTCCGGTATCTCCGAGGGTAATCAATACGGTAACGACATCTCTTGGATGTTACGTGCCAACCCGCTGGTTCCTATCTATAACGAGAACGGGGATTACTATATGTATGACGACTTGAACAAGGCCGGTTGGTTCAACTACAACTCTTATACGAGTAACCCGATCGCCGCAATGGTCAACTCCTCCCGTGGAAACAACAAGAGCAAAAACTACGGATTAACTATGGTTGGCTACTTGAAGGTACAACCAATCAAGGGACTCGTCTATAAAGGACAGGTCAGCTACAAACAGAACTCCAGCTCTTACCGTGGCTACAGTCCGGCTTATAAACTAACCTCTACCGATCAAAAACTAACCAATGAGGTTACCCAGAACATGACGACTGGTTGGGACTGGCAGATCGAGAATACGCTTAGCTACACCTTCAACATCGAGAAACACAACTTCGATGTATTAGTCGGTCAATCCTTCAAGAAGAGCGGTTTCGGTATGGGTGAGTATCTGGAGGCAACGGCGAACGACCTTCTGTTCTCCGACTGGGACCGGGCTTATATCAGCAATAGCATGGCTTCTCAGCCTACCTCAGCCAAAGGATATCCGACAGGGGATAACGCCTTAGCGTCATTCTTCGGACGTATCAACTATAACTTCAACGAGAAATACATGGCTAGCGTGATCTTACGTACGGATGGTTCCTCGAACTTCGCCCGTGGTAAACGCTGGGGTACATTCCCTTCCGTATCGGCTGGTTGGGTCGTGAGCAATGAAGATTTCATGGAAAGCACGCACGACTGGATGGACTTCTTGAAGATCCGTGCCAGCTGGGGTCAGAACGGTAACTGTAATATCGATAACTTCCAATATTTCTCGACCGTAGCGTTCGACCACCTCGGACAATATTCCTTCGGCAACAACAAGGGTACGGCCACGCAAGGCGGTTATGCCAGCATCATGCCGAACGAGGACGTGACATGGGAGACTTCCGAGCAGCTAGACCTTGGTCTGGACGCCCGTTTCCTAAGCGGCCGATTGAGCTTGAACTTCGATTGGTACAACAAGAAAACCAAGGACCTGTTGATCGTTGCCCCGATCCTAGACTCTTACGGAACGAACGCTCCCTATATCAACGGCGGTACCGTGGAAAATAAAGGTGTCGAGATCGGCTTAGGCTGGAACGACCAGAAGGGCGACTGGACGTATGGCGTGAACCTAAACCTTGCCCATAACAAGAACGAGGTTACGCAGATCAACAACAAAGACGGTTACATCCTAGGTCCGGACAAGGTACTGGCCGAGAACACACGTCCTGTATCCCGTATGGAAGTAGGACACCCGATCGGTTATTTCTGGGCCTATAAAACGGAAGGTGTCATGCAAAACGCCGACGACGTGCAGGCTTATCTGGATAAGAACTGTAAAGGCAACGCAGCCAACTCCCTGCAAGGTAGCTCCATCCAACCGGGCGACTTGAAATTCGTAGACGTGAATGGCGACGGCGTGATCAACGAGGACGACAAGACCGAAGTCGGCAACCCGCACCCGGATATCACGATGGGTCTAAGCTTCAACGTTGGTTACAAAGGATTCGATTTAGCGGTAACCACCTATGGGGCCTTCGGACAACAAAATATGCGCTCTTATCGTAAGTTTACCGACGGCAACGTGGAGAATTACACCTCCGAGGTATTTGAGTACTGGCATGGTGAGGGAACCTCCAATCGTTATCCTCGTCTGGTTCCGGGTAACACAGGTGTCAACTTCCAACAGATATCCGATATCTTCGTGGAAGACGCCAGCTATTTCCGCATCCAGAACGTTACTTTGGGCTACGACTTCAAGAACCTATGGAAGAACTGCCCACTACCGCAATTACGTCTGTACGTAAGCGCCCAGAACCTCTTCACCTTCACGGGATACAAGGGTATGGACCCCGAAATCGGTACGAACGATAGTTACCGCGAGGACAATCCTTGGGCAAGAGGTATCGACTTAGGTTCTTATCCTTCACCCAGAACTTATATGGTAGGTGTTAACATTAAATTTTAAGAGAAAAGCAACATGAAAAAGTTAATATATGCAATATGTATGGGCGCTGCCGTAGCCTTCTCCAGTTGTGAGGACATGCTCGACACGACCAATTACACAGAGAAGACAACCGCTACATTCCCGGAGTCGTACGACGATGCCCAGCAAATGATAGCAGGCGTTTACGCCAGCATGGCATCCGTTTGCGCCAACCCCGAGAGATCGTTCCTTTATTACGCCCAACTAGCCAGCGATGACGCGCTAGGCGGGGGCGGCTCGAACGACAAGCTGATGCAGGCCATGGACCTGCTCTGCAACTATCAGTCCGACATGACCCGCCAGTTCTGGAAAGACCGTTATGCCGGCGTATTCCGTGCCAACAGCGCCATAGAGACCTTGGATAACTGTCCGGACTTTCCTTCCACGGAAGCACGTAACCAATTGATGGGCGAGGCTCTCTTCATGCGTGCCTATTTCTACTACGAGCTAGCCTCGATGTACAATCGTGTACCCCTAATCACTACATCCCAGACAAGCGACGTGCCACAGGCAAGCCCCGCCGAGATCTGGGGACAGATCTTGCTAGACCTTAAGACAGCCGCCGACATCATGCCCGCATGGCGTGGAGGTACGTCATCCCTTGAGGCAGGACACGTCGACAAGTACACCGCCGAGGCCATGTTAGGCCGTGCTTGGTTGTTCTACACCGGCATGTACGGGAATGGCGAAGATATAGCCGCCTTGACCAGCGCCACTTACAACCCGCTGACCTCCGTCACCTTGGCCGACGGCTCTACCCTTACGAAGGATCAAGTGATCTCTTATATCGATGATTGCGTGAACAATTCCGGATATTCCTTAGCATCCGACTTCCGTAGCCTTTGGGCTTACACGAACCGTTGCACGGTGAACGATTTCGAATACACCGCCGGAAAAGGATTGAAATGGGTAGAGGATGATAACGCCGTCAACCCGGAATCTATGTTCGCCATCAAGTTCAATAAGCTGGCCAGTTGGAATACTACCATCGCTTTCGCCAATGGTTACGCGCTTCATTTCGGTCTTCGCGGAGATCAAGACGTAGCAAATACCTTCCCCTTCGGACAAGGTTGGGGAGCCGGGCCTGTAGCACCGAATTTCGTGAACGATTGGGCAAGCGCAGAACCAAATGACATGCGTCGCGACGCTTCCGTATATCGTACGGACAAATTACCCGCTTATAACAAAGGCGGTTGGGCGGACTTCGTACAGGAAACGGACTACTATGCCATGAAATGGTCTCCTGTCGCATGCAAGACATCCAATGACGAGAGTGGCTACTTCAAGACCTTCGAGAACGAGATGTACGGAATCGATGGCTGGACGCAAGGCGCGAATAACCAAGCCTTGGACAACATCCACGACTTGGTATTGATCCGCTTCGCTGACGTTCTCTTGATGCAATCCGAGCTCAAGGGAGATGCCACCGGTATGAATAAGGTGCGGGAGCGTGCCGGCCTTCCGGCTATCGGCTACTCGCTCCAAGCTCTGCAAAACGAGCGCCGTTGGGAATTAGCTTTGGAGGGTACCCGTTGGAACGACATCCGCCGCTGGCACATTGCCGCCGCGGCCTTGCAGAAACAGATAGGTACGCCTATCTACATCGCAGGTAATCCTGCCACGAACAAGGCGCAAAATGGTGGTTACGCCTCCCGCTACAACACCTCCGCCGGTTTCATGAAGATACCTGAGAGCCAAATCTCACTCTCCAGTGAACTCCAGCAGAACGAAGGTTGGGGAGCGGACGCCGAGTACAATGGCTGGGCTAATTAATAACCTTTTAATTCAGAATATACAATCATGATAAAGAATATATATTATATAGCAATGGCATTGATCGCAGGAATGATGGTTTCCTGCGACCCAATCACAGAAAGTGATCCGGGCATATCCGCCAACTTAACCGAGGCGGATCTGCAAGCCCGTGTAGCGCTTACGCAAACGACGGCCGGACAAAACAAGTTCACCTTCTCCACCAATCCCACACTGACGGTACAGGTATTGGATCAAGACGGGGCCATCCTAGCCACCGGAACCGAGGGTTCCATCATTGGCACTCCTCCCCTCACGAGCTTGACCGTCCGGGCTATGAACCAAGACGGCTCCATCACCTCTTTCTCTAACGATGTGACGATCTCCGAGTATGTGGATGTGCCTTCTATTTATGAAGGATTATTCGGACCGGAGTATAATTCTGTAACTTGGGTTTGGGATACAGATGCCAGCAACGGCCTTTGGGGAAATGGTGCTTATATGGAAAGCACAGGTCCGGAATGGTGGCAAGTTCAAGCCACAGACATCGACCAACAATGTACTGAGAAAGGATATGCCAAAGATGGATTAGAAGGTTGGATGACTTTTACCTTGGCTGGCAAGAAAGTAGAAACCAGCCGCGGTCAATCCGGAACAATCGCATGGGACTTATCCGCTGTAGCCAAAGAAGGTTGGGATCAAGGTACATTAACGTTCACCGGAACCATTCCTTTATTAGGACTGGTGAAAATGGGAGACACTGATGATACCTTCGCTCCTCAATATGAATATCACATCTTGGAAGCGGATGGTGAGCATCTTAAACTAGCGGCTCCGAAACCCGGCGCAGGTGATTGGGGAGAGGCTTGGTTCTGGAATTTTAAAACAAGAAAATAAAGAAAATATATCATGAAGAAAGTATTATTCATTCTATATTGCACTATTAACAACAACTGTTATTAATATCAATGCTGACGTAAATGGTCCATCACCTTCCTATGCCGCAGAAAGAGAAGGGTATTCAAAAATGTACGTTACAGCTCAAAATCAGGACGCCCATATATCAATGGTTATTGAAGATCAAAATTTCATGGAATATACTATCACCAGTGGTTTTTATAGTGGAGGTCCATGGGTTTACTTTGTTGAACATGGAAAGTATAAAGTTGTTTCCATAGATAAGGGATATAGAGTCTCTTGTAATGGATCTACAGTTCAAGTAGGATCTGTCATAACTTTTAGCGGCGCAACTGGGCATATTGGATTTTACGTAAATAATTGATCTAAAAATGAATATCACGATACTCAATGTTCTCCGTGACATTGAGTATCTCTGATCGGATAAATGAAGAAGATGTATCTCACTAGCAATATTTTATGATGAGATTATCCCAATAATTCATTCATTCTTGTTATATAAGAGGGGCGGAGCGTTTATCGTTCCGTCTCCTCTCTTTTTATCTTACACGGTACTCGCCCTGCAAATATCCTTCCGTCAACCAAACCGCTCTCCGGCCATCTTTTTGATTTCCATAGAGCATTTACCTTGACACACCTATTTTCCAAACCTAGCGAAATAGCGAGAAAGCAGTAGCAATAAGCACCCCTTTTTGTTAAAATACAGCGTTTTCCACACACAATAGGTGCCGGAAGCCTGCGTAACTAGTCGTATTAGGCAACGCCGATACTGCCGTTGGGCATCGTAAGTAGTCAAGAATAGGGTTATGAGTAGTCGCGAATGGGCATTCTTACCCTGTTATAACCCTATTGTAGCACCGTTTTTCTTCCCTTCCTGCCCCCAAAACATGAAATACGATGAATAAATTCCGCTAGAATAAAAGGCCGTTATTCAACATTAGCCTATCAACCAATCGATTGTCGTTTTTTTCTTTCGTTTTCGAGAGCATACCTTACCTTTACCCGAAAGAATCGATTCTCCATGACTTAAATTTACAAACTGTCACTTTGCTAAAAGACGCAAGACAAGGAGATGTCAAGTATCCGTGAAAGATGATACATCTTACAACGGTAATATCATACATCCTACAACAGTAAGATCATACATCTTACGGCGATAAGATGCTACAACTGTACCTTACTGAAAATAAGTTCGTGCATTAAACTCCATAATCGGACGTTTTAAACTGAATAACGTCGCAAATATCGCAGCGTTTCTCCTGTTCTAATGTCGCATCAAGTACTTAAAATATGTATATACACGAAAGAGATAATTGGACATCATTCAGATAGGACGTTTCCGAGCTTACCGCACTCCTTGAAGAGGTGGGGCGTAAACGAGGAATGCTGTATGGCAGACTTGCCTCACACCATCCCCAACGTCTCAAACATCCCCCGGTAAACGGCGGCCTTCTCCTCCAACGGCCTCGGATAAGCTCTAGAGGATGAAGGCATACGGAACAGCCTCATCGTCCTTCCCATACAAGAAAATTCCGACGAGAAGCCCACTTTCGGCTCCTCCGTGCCGGGCAATACGGAGAGGAGGGTATCCATCGCTTTCTGCCCGGTTACCACGATCGCCACGCATTCCGGTATCTGGGACAAGACCTTTTCCGGATCGATCGGCCGTACCACCTCAAGGAACTTATCGGAGGCATTTGCTTTCAAGCGGATCACCTCCATGGCGGTATCACCGATCCCGATCCCCTTTTCCCGGCAGAAAGCCTTCGCCTTCTCCTCGCTGAACGCCTTCTTGTCTCGCAGGAACGCATCCTTGTTCCCATAGAAAATCAAGCCAAGGATGCGCCACATATCATTCTGGATATTCGGGTAATAAAAATCCATGCTCCAACGAGCTCTTGGAGGCGGAAAACTTCCCAGCATCAGCAATCTCGTATTCTCCGGGAGGAAGAAACCTAGCGGATGCAGCTCGGTGGTCATGCTTCCTTGCTCTTTTTGAGTTCCTTCTTCTGATCCTCTTTCGCCAGAAGCACGACGTTATACACGAAGTCCGTGATCCATTGCTCGGAGTAGCCTAGTTTCTCGGCATACTTACGCACGCTCCATGCGGCCTTCTGCACGCTGATATCCTTCCACTCGGACTTGGTCAAGATATCGTGAACCGTCTTCGTCGTCATATTATACAGCAACTTCTTCACCAGCATGGAGAAGCGGAACTTCCACTGCATCAGATTGCCAAGCAAGTTGAACAAGTCATTGCAGAAACCTTGGAACATGAAGAAATACGTCTTGATATCGTTCTGGTTCTTGCAGTTCTTCTTCACCGAGCTGTCGATCTCCTTGAAGAAAGCCTCGCTTAGGCCGTAATCCTCCATCAACACCTTGCGCACACGGGATTTCTCGGCGACACCCAATTTGTTATTCTGGGTCGGTATCTTCAACATGCGTTTGAACAAAGCCATATCGGCGAGCATGTTCAAGTTGGTGATACCCAAGTTCACGGCCATAACGGCTTGATAATATACACGGATTAAAGATACGAACTCCTCCACGGAACCTTTGCCGGCCTCTTCCGCCTCAGATACGTTCTTCTTGAATAGCTTAGAAATAAAATTCATCGTACGATTATTAAATAGTTTCGAGCCGCGAATATACGAAAACTTACCGCCAATACAGAATAACTATTCAATTCTCTCCACCGTAACCTCCGGAAATTGCTCCATCAATAACAACAGTGGACTTTCCTCCGTGTTTTTACGGGCTTTCAACACGATGCTGACGACGTACTCGTCCTTCTCCTGATGCCCCAGTCTTTTCATGTCATAGCTTACCAACAGGAAACCTTTCTCGTAGATAACACGGGCGATCCGGTTGATCGCCTCCTTGTCGGAGGTAGAGAATACCACCAAGGAACTTCGCATCCCGATGCTTTTAAAAATAACGCTCAACAGCTCCAGCCCGGCGAGCGTCAACAAAGTGGCGGCGATACCGAGCCCGTACATGCCTGAGCCGACGGCCAGACCGATACCGGCGGTCGCCCAGATACCGGCGGCGGTAGTCAATCCCCGCACGAATTGTTTCTGGATGATGATCGTACCCGCCCCGATGAAACCGATGCCACTCACCACTTGGGCGGCCACACGGCTCGGATCGAGACTTACGCTATTCTCTAGGATGACATCTTGGAAGCCATATTGGGAGACAACCATGATCAACGCGCTACCCAACGAAACAAGGAAGTGAGTCCGGTAACCCGCCTCCTTCGCACGGTACTCACGGTCTAGTCCGACAACGGCGCCCAGAATACCTGCCACGAAAAGTCTTAGTATGAAATCCCACATCATAATCAACGATCTTTTAGGTTTTACCCCGAAAGATAGGAATTATTTATTGATTCAGCCGCCATTCACGGTGATAAGAATCGATCGCCTCCCGGACGGAGCCATGTAGGAGCAGGAGGTTCTTGCTCTGCTCGTAATCCAGACGAAGCTCTTCCATGATCATACGGGTGCCACGGTCCACCAATTTTTGGTTGGTCAGTTGCATGTTCACCATCCGGTTCCCCTTCACCCGGCCAAGCTTGATCATCGTGGAGGTCGTGATCATATTCAGCACCATCTTCTGGGCCGTACCGCTCTTCATCCGCGTACTTCCGGTGACGAACTCCGGACCTACTATCGGCTCGATGGCGATCTCCGCCTCCGCCGCCATCGGAGAGTCCGGGTTGCAGGAGATAGAGGCCGTCAGGATTCCCCCGGAGCGCGCCTTACGCAGGGCGCCGATCACGTAGGGAGTCGTACCCGAGGCGGCTATCCCCACCAAGGTGTCATTCGTATTGATATGATATTGTTGAAGTTCCTCCCAAGCCTTATCCAGATCGTCTTCCGCCGACTCCACGGGATTCCGGAGCGCCCGGTCACCGCCGGCGATCAAACCGATCACCAAGGTATTCGGCATACCGTACGTGGGAGGAATCTCGGAGGCGTCCAAGACACCCAAGCGACCACTCGTACCCGCCCCGATATAGAAGAGCCTGCCGCCTCTCCGCATCCGCTCTACGATACGGGTTACCAGCTTCTCGATCTTCGGGATCTCCCGGCCAACGGCGATCGCCACTTTCCGGTCCTCGTTATTGATGCCTTCCAGCAACTCCCGGACAGACATCTGATCCAGATTATCGTACAACGATTCCGACTCGGTTATCTTTTGAAATGCCATAACTCATTCATTTTTTTCTTCGTTCGTAAAATGATACCGGATCAATCCGTTCATGGGAGCCTGTACGACCGTACCGACCTTCAAGTCTAAGGATAAGGCCGCAGCTTTCAATACCTCCTGATAATAATAGGCGATAGAGCCTACGAAATGAATCGGGTACGTATCAGCTCCCGGATATAACGCCACGTTACGGAGGAAAAAGCTACGGAAACTCGTATAGACCAAATTATAAATCGGTTGCTCGGTGATATTCTCCAACAAGAAACGGGATAAGGTAGCCAAGAAACGATTCGGGAAAGGTTGTTTATATACCCGCTCCAACAATAAGGCGGGCGTCAACTCATATTGATCCATAAACTTCCGAACCAAAGGCGCCGGCAACTGACGCTTCAAGCAATCCCCTACCAATAACTTCCCGAGCACGGCGCCACTACCCTCATCCCCCAGAATGAATCCCAAGGGAGAGATATGCTCCGTTATCTCCGTCCCGTCATACAGACAAGAATTCGATCCCGTCCCCAATATACAGGCGATTCCCGGACGGCTCCCGCATAAGGCACGAGCAGCCGCCATCAAGTCACTATACACCTCTATGGGAGCCGGGATATAAGGCGTAATCGCCTCTTCCACGATCCGGTTCTTCTCCGGGAAGGCGCAACCGGCGCCATAGAAGTAAATGGCATCGATCCGCTCACCCTTCAAGGCGGGCAATAAGGCATCCCGGATTTCTCCGGCGATCTCCTCCCGTGTCTGGAAGAAGGGATTGATACCCGCCGTCACGACCGTACGCACCGGTCTGCCTTGATCCGCCAGGCACCACTCCGTCTTTGTAGATCCGCTATCCGCAATTAATATCATACACTTATTATAATATCAAATTCTGGAGAATATATACCACCGCACCAGACAAATATCCCGCCAAGGCCAGCAGCGAGATATTCTTCAAGTACCAAATGAAATTGATCCGCTCCAGGCCCATCACGACGACTCCGGCGGCGGAACCGATGATCAACATACTTCCACCTACTCCTGCGCAATAAGCCAAGAACTGCCAGAACACGCCGTCTTGCATGAAGTTCGCCAGATAAGCCGGATCAGTCGCCGCAGCCACCATAGCGTCCGTAGCCACCGGGTACATACCGATAGCACCCGCTACCAACGGAACATTATCCACGATAGACGATAAGGCGCCGATAATCAGGTTCACCGCATACACATTGCCTACCGTATCGTCCAGCCAGAAAGCGAAATCCGACAATACGCCGCTGCAACGCAAGGCATCCACCGCCAAAAGGATTCCGAGGAAGAATAACAAGGTCGCCCCGTCTATACGGTGAACCACCTTGGACAAGCGCAATTTCAAGTCCTCGTCGATCGGTTTACGGGCGTATAGCATCTCCGTATAGAACCAAAGAATACCCACTCCCATCAAGATACCCATAAACGGGGGAAGATGAGTAACCGTCTTGAATACAGGCACGAACAATAAACACAACACACCGATGATCAAGATCGATAACTTCTCCTTATCCTTCAATTTCTTCAGCAACTCATTGTCCGCCTCCATTTGCGAGAATGCGTTAGGGGGCGTCACGTTGCCATGCAAGAAACGCATGGCGATCAAGACCGGGATCAACGCCGATACGATACTCGGCAGGATCAAATGGGGGATCGTGGATGAGGTGGAGATATTTCCCCTTACCCAAAGCATGATCGTAGTCACGTCGCCGATCGGTGACCAAGCGCCACCGCTATTCGCCGCTATAATAATGATACTGCCGAACACCCACCGCTCTTTATAATTCCCGAGCAACTTACGGATCAACATGATCATGACGATCGAGGTGGTAAGGTTGTCCAACACGGCCGACATAAAGAACGTGATCACGGCGATCAACGCCAGCAGTTTCTTCTTTTTCTTCGTGGTAATATGATTCGTGATAAACATGAAACCGCCATGGGCATCGATCAGCTCCACGGTTATCATCGCCCCGATCAGGAATATAAGCGTCTCGGCGATCTCTCCGATACTATCCAGAACCTGATGCTCCACGACGAACCGGGTACATTGTTCCTTAAACGTTAAAGAACCCAAAGAGGGGAACGATTCCAAGAACAAGCTGAATTCCTCTGCCGAGGCCCTCGGGATGAAAAACGGGGCCGCGTACGTGTACATAACCCATAAGACCGTACCGATAAGCAAAGCCGTTCCCGCCTTGTTTATCTTTAGAGGATGTTCCAATGCGATCATCAAATAACCGACAAGGAACACAATGACCATTGCTGTCAACATAACTTCATGATTTAGGTTTAAACGCTACAAATGTAGAAATAATAACTCTGTAACACGATAGAAAGACGGAATGTTTTTTAAGATAATTTTACCAAACATGCGAAAGGAACCGGACTGCTCCGATTCCTTTCCTATTCTCTCGAGGGAAAACTATAACCCCGAGACAACTCACTCTACAACCAACATCTTATCACCCACGGAGACCTTGTCCGTCTCATTGACATACACCTCTTTCACCACCCCATCGATCGGCGTACGAATCTCGTTCTCCATCTTCATGGCAACCAATACGCAAAGCGGGTCTCCCGCCTTGACCTCATCGCCTACCTTGACATATACCTTCTGGATCACGCCCGGCATCTGGGCCTGTATGACCTGACGGCCGACCGTCTTGGAACTGGTTCTCGACAGGCGTAATTTCTTCAACTCGTCAATCACCTGTACTTGGAAATAATCACCTTTATTCTTTACCTCATAGGTGGAATCTCCAACACTGGATATTTGTACGCCATGAGATTTATGGTTCATGATGATCGAGTGGATCGTATCTCCGCCCAGATTGTAATCTACATCATAAACGGTACCGTTTACGGATACTTTCTTGATAGGCCCGTCTTCCAGAATCTCTACCTTGAACTCTGTGTCGGGAATATCGTTAACCGTGGCAAAATAAGTCGCTAAAGCCTTTGACATAATCATTCCTCCTCTCATTAAAAGTTATTGGCCAACATTTGTAACTTCCCGTAGTGCTTCCACAGGGACTCCCCTACCAGCGGAACGGTCGTCGCACGGGCGGCCGCCTCTTTCTCCTCCTCGTAATGCTTCAAGGCGGCGGCGATCACGGCGACGGTCGGGTCGCTGTTCTGGCGACGCTTCAAGTCTTCCTTATCGAACTTGGTGTCGATAAAGGTCGTATCGTAATTCCCCTTCAAGAAGGTCGCGTTATGCAACACACGCAGGTGGAACGGAATCGTTGTCTTGATTCCCAAGATCTTGTATTCCCGCAAGGCACGTATCATATTCGAGATGGCGGACTCACGGGTCCGGCCCCATGTGCAAAGCTTGGCGATCATCGGATCGTAATGCAAGGACACCTCGAAACCGGCGTAAGCGGCGCTATCCAGACGTACGTTACGTCCCTCGGGAGCCTCACGCACCTTGATCACGCCCGGAGAGGGCATAAAGTTCTTTTCCGGGTCCTCCGCGTAGATACGGCATTCCAAGGCATGCCCCCGGCAAGCCACATCTTCCTGCTTATAAGGCAGACGATTTCCTGCGGCCACCAAGATCATATCGCGCACCAAGTCCACGCCCGTTGTCTCCTCCGTCACCAGATGCTCCACTTGAAGGCGGGTATTCATCTCGAGGAAATAGAAGTTCTGGTCCTTATCCATCATGAACTCCAACGTCCCGGCACTGTAGTAACCGATTTTCTTGCAAGCCTCCACCGCTACGGCCAACATCTTCTGGCGAGCGGCCTCCTTCACGAATGGAGAGGGCGCTTCCTCGATCACTTTCTGGTTACGGCGCTGGATAGAGCACTCACGCTCATACAGATGGATCACGTTCCCATATTTATCCCCGAGTACCTGCACCTCGATATGATGGGGGTTCTCGATATACTTCTCGATATAGATGGCGTCGTTTCCGAATGAGTTGGCAGCCTCGGAACGAGACATACGGAAAGCCGCTTCCATCTCATCCTCGCTATGTACCAAACGCATACCCTTTCCACCGCCTCCGGCAAGCGCCTTTAGCATAATCGGATAACCCACCTCGGCGGCTACTTTCTTGGCATCCTCTATGTCCGTCACCGGCTTTTCCGTTCCGGGTACAACCGGCACACCGGCTTCTTTCATGATCTTACGGGCCTCGGTCTTGATACCCATCTTCGCAATCACGTCGGCGCTCGGGCCGATAAAGATCACGCCCTCCTCCTCGCAACGACGAGCGAAGTCGGCGTTCTCCGACAAAAAGCCGTAACCCGGATGAATGGCGGCTCCTGTCTTCTTGGCGATCTCAAGGATCAAGTCCGGCTTCAAGTAAGAGGTATCCGCTTCATCTTCCGAGATGCAGTAGGCTTCCTCCGCATAACGTACATGTAATGCTCCGCGATCCACATGCGTATAGATCGCTACGGTCGGGATGTTCATCACCCGGCAGGTGCGGAATATCCGCATCGCTATCTCGCCACGATTGGCTACTAATACTTTCTTTATCATAAGGATTCGTTTTTAAAGAGGAATATTGGAATGCTTCTTCGGAGGATTGGATTGCCGTTTGTTGGCCAGCAACTCAAAACTACGGATCAAGCGGCTGCGTGTGATAGACGGCTCGATGATCTCGTCTACATAGCCTAACTCAGCGGCCCGGTACGGGTTAGCGAACTTCTCCCGGTAATCGGCTTGCAATTCCTTCCGTTTGCCTTCGGGATCTTCCGCGGTCTTCAAATCCTTACGGAACAAGATATTCACGGCACCATCCGGTCCCATGACAGCGATCTCGGCGGTTGGATAAGCGAAGTTGATATCGCCCCGGATATGCTTGGAGCTCATCACGTCGTAAGCGCCACCGTAAGCCTTTCGGGTAATGACGGTCACTTTCGGCACGGTAGCCTCGCAATACGCATACAATAACTTAGCGCCATGACGGATAATTCCCTCGTACTCTTGGTTCACGCCCGGCAAGAAACCCGGTACATCCACCAGCGTCAACAACGGTATATTAAACGCATCGCAGAAACGGACGAAACGGGCGGCCTTTACGGACGCATTGATATCCAGCGTACCGGCCAACGCGGCAGGTTGATTCGCCACGACACCGATCGTCTTTCCATTCAAACGGATATAACCGATAATGATGTTCTTGGCATATTCCTCTTGTATCTCGAAGAAGTTTTGATCATCAGCCACGGAAAGGATCAACTCTTTCATGTCGTACGGCTGGTTGGGATTAGTAGGAACCAGCAGATCCAATTGCGGATCGATGCGGTTCGGGCTATCGGTAGTAGGAACGAATGGCGGCTCTTCCATATTATTATTCGGCAAGAACGACATCAACTCACGTATCTTCAAGATACAATCCATATCGTTATCCGCCGTGCAATGAGCCACTCCGGAACGGGTGCTATGCACTTCCGAGCCTCCCAGATTCTCCATCGTAACCTCTTCTTGCGTCACGCTTTTCACGACCTCCGGGCCGGTGATAAACATATAGCTCGTTTGTTTTACCATAAAGATAAAGTCCGTCAACGCCGGCGAGTAAACCGCTCCACCCGCACACGGGCCCATAATGGCGCTAATCTGCGGGATCACGCCCGAAGCCAACGAGTTCCGGAGGAATATCTCGGCGTATCCCGCCAAGGAACGAACTCCTTCTTGAATACGTGCGCCTCCCGAATCGTTCAACCCGATCACCGGAGCGCCTAGTTCCGTTGCCATGTCCATGATCTTACAGATCTTACGGGCATACGTCTCGGACAAGGCTCCACCGAATACCGTGAAGTCCTGAGCGAAAACAAATACCGTGCGTTGCCCGATCATTCCGTAACCGGTGACCACGCCATCCCCTAATGGACGCTGTTTTTCTAAACCGAACTCATGGCACGTATGTGTCACGAACTTGTCGATTTCCACGAAACTACCTTTTTCCAATAGTAGTTCGATTCTTTCTCTAGCGGTTAGTTTACCTGCCGCATGTTGCTTCGCAATGCGGTCTTCTCCGCCCCCTAACTCAGCTTTGTGGTTGAGAGCTTTTAATTTTTCAATTTTTTCCTTCATGGCGTATCTCTTTAATTATCCGGGAAACGTTCAATATATTAGAAAACAAAGTCTGTAAATGTATTGTTTCCTAAAGAAACGAAATGTATCATATATTACATCTATCGCCCGATCAATGAGATCTATCAAGAAGGATATTTTTTAGTAAATACTGAAATCTTGCGGCTTGATCACGAAACCGATCCGCAGCATGCTTTTGTATTGATTGTATTCCAAAAGGTTCTCACCGTAACCATTATAATATTGCAGGAAGAAATATTGGTTCTCGTTATTATTAAACTTATAGCTCAACTCGATCTGAGTGTTAAAGCTGAACCAAGTCTTTCGTTTGGTCAAGATAACCCCGCAGTTAAAGCGCCTGTTGTCTGTCCGGTAATTGGCGGCTACTTGGAATATACCATTATATTTAAGGATGTCTTTATTTTCCTTACCGTCCACGATCGGTATCCAGCCCTTGAATTGAACTTCCCAGTTCTTATTCAACAGGACAGCCGCCGCTAGGGTGATCTTGTTCCAACTTCGGGAGAAGATGCTATCTTTACCGTTCGACTCGTGCTCGACCATCAAATAGCCTTTCCCGATATATTTATTCTTATGCACGATAAGGTGCCCCAAACCGATACCCGGATTAAAATTCAAGTCGCGCATCGGCAAGGACTCTTGAAAGACATTCCAAAAAGCCTTTTGCGTGTATTGCAAGAAAAGATAGGTATCGAAGGGGAGTTTACTTTTCGTAAGACGCTGGGCGATGCTCAACTGGAATTTAACGTCGGAGTTTCTCGCCGTAGGCTTGTTGCCGATAGGGATACCGCCAATAAAATAATTGTCCTTGAATAAGGTAAAATAAGGTGACTTATCCAAAATCGCACGAATACTATCCGCATTATAACTCTCTTCCGGCCCTTTCGCTAAAACTTGCGAATGTGCCATACCGCAAACAAGAAGGAAGAGAAAGGATATAATCGTTTTTTTCATAAATGATCTTAAATTATAAATATGTCCGCGAATATAGGGGAAACGGCAGTTGGCTTTATCGCCCAAATTACATGAATAATGGTCATTTCACCTATGAATATAATATATAAACCAAAATTCAAGAGGTTAGTTCATTTTTCCTATATTCGCGGCTATGGAAGAAATCTATAGTTATTACAAAGAAAATATCGACGCTTATACACGGCGCTTGGGTAATTTGAAAAAGAAGATCCATTTGATGGGGAGTATCCGGTTGGCTTTAGTGGTGGGAGCGATCCTCTCCTTATGGATATTCAGGGATGAGAGTTGGCAATGGCTGACGGGGATCACCTTCGCTTATATCATCCCGTTTGCGCTCCTGATGTGGTACCATAATAAAATGTACGCACGAAAAGTATACGCCGAGACCTTGATTAAACTAAACGAGGATGAGCTAAAAGGACTGGACTATGATTTCAGCGCATTCGATGGGGCGGCCGATAAGATCTCGGGCGAGCACTCTTTCTGCTTGGATCTGGATGTGTTTGGAGACCGCTCCTTATTTCAATCGCTCAATCGTACCGTAACCGGGTTCGGGCGGGAACGACTGGCCAGTTGGCTCTCGAATCCCTTGACGGATAAGAAGGAGATCGTCAAACGGCAAGAGGCTGTCAAGGAATTAGCGGCTTTATCCGCCTTACGGCAGCATTTCTATGTGACGGGAATCATCCGGCAGGACACGCAAGATACGAGAGACAACGATATCAACTTTATGGACCGACTCACTCAGCGTAAGCATAAATTCGTTGATAGCCTACCGTGGAAACTATTGATCTGGGCGGTCCCAGTGTTGTGGATCGTATTGGGTATCGCTTACTCGCTGGATTGGATCAGCGGGAGTTTATTGAATATTTATTTCTTAATCACGTTAGTGATCGCTTACGGACGAGCCAAGGAAATCAATGCGCTTTACGCGACCGTCAATAAGATGGAGTCTATTTTCAATCGGTACTCAAAGCTGATGCAATGTGTGGAAGAAGATAATTTCCAGTCGGAAGAGCTGAAAGAGATCAGCGGGCAATTAGCGAATGAGAAGGAATTGGCCTCGCATGCTATCAAACGCTTGTCGTCGTATATCGGAGGATTAGACCAACGATTCAGTTTGGCGGGTATCATTTTCAATCTCTTCTACTTGCGGGATACACGCCATGCCATCCTTTTGGAACGCTGGATTCAGACTTACTCCGATAAACTTCCGCTTTGGTTCGACGCGCTGGCTCGTTTCGACGCGCTGAACTCGTTGGGTGGTTTCGCTTTCAACCATCCGGAATACATCTATCCGGAGATCGCCGACACTTATTTCCAGATGGAAGGCAAGGCTTTGGGACATCCTCTTTTGAACCGGGATGTCTGCGTAAAGAACGATATCGATATCCGCAAAAGTCCTTGGTTCCTGATTATCACCGGAGCGAATATGGCCGGAAAAAGTACATACCTCCGGACGATCGGTGTCAATTACTTATTGGCTTGCGTAGGCGCTCCGGTCTGTGCCGCCTCCTTGACGGTTTATCCCGCCCACATGGTTACCAGCTTGCGTACCTCGGATTCCTTGGCTAGCAACGAGTCTTATTTCTTCGCGGAGTTGAAACGGCTGAAAATGATTATCGACAGGCTGCAAAACGGGGAGAAGCTATTTATCATCTTGGACGAGATCTTGAAGGGAACAAATTCTATCGACAAGCAGAAAGGCTCTCTTGCCCTTATGAAACAGCTGGTCGCTTATAAGGCTTGCGGCATCATCGCCACCCACGATTTAGTGTTGGGTACTTTGGAGGAAGAGTTCCCGGAACAAATAAAGAATTACCGCTTCGAAGCGGATATAAAAGACGAGGAGCTATCCTTCTCTTATCAACTAAGAGAAGGGATAGCCCAGAATATGAATGCTTGTTTCTTAATGAACAAGATGGGAATCTTGTTTAATTGAAAATTGAGAATTGAAAATTGAGACAAGTGGTAAAATAGCTGTCACTTGTCAACTGTCAACTACTTTTTGTATTTGGTTTTGATTGCGGGTAGGACTTTTTGGATTTCCGCTATACGAGTGGCATCACTGGGGTGCGTACTCATAAATTCCGGCGTAGAGCCACTCTTTCCGGCGGACATCTTTTGCCAGAAGTTGACTGCCACGTCCGGATTGTATCCCGCCATAGTCATGAATACCAATCCCATATAATCCGCTTCCGACTCGTGCTTACGGGAGAAAGGAAGCATTACGCCATACTGCGCTCCCACACCATATACTGTATTGGCCGCTTGCTGTACCGCCGCGCTCTTATTGCTTACAGCCGCACCTAAAATAGCCGCCCCGTATTGGGCCATTAGTTGCTGGCTCATACGCTCATTGCTGTGTTTAGCTACGGCATGGGCGACCTCATGCCCGATGACCACCGCCAATTCATCGTCCGAGGAAACTAAAGGCAGCAATCCCTCGTACACCACGATCTTGCCTCCCGGCATACAGAAGGCGTTCACCTGCGGATCATTCACCAAATTAAACTCCCAAGAGAAGTTTTTTACCTCATCCGCCATCCCGTTCGCCCGCAAATAGTCCTCCGTAGCGGCGGCTATCCTCTTTCCGACCCGGGTTACCATAGCGCTCTTGTTCGCGTTCGTCGACTTCTTCGCCGTCTTTATATAATCGTTGTACTGGGTAAGGCTGGACGATAACACCTCTTGGTCCGAAACCAACAGCACTTGCTTACGTCCTGTCAACGGTACGCTGGAACAGCCTGCCAATAAAAGCAAGGCCACGAATAAACTTGCTATTTTTCTCATATCCTTTTACTTGAAATTAAACCTGATACTCTCTTTTTAATAACGCAAAGATACTACCATTTTGTTCAAAACGAGCACCCCCTTTCGTTCTTTCTATAGGGAGTATTAGCCTTTTCTTTGAATGACATTCATCATCTACCATCCATTGCATGATCATCCACCAATTGGTACATGATCTTCTAACAGCTGTTGCATGATCCTCCAACGGCTGATAAAAGATGAATATAAATAGATGAAATGCCTAACACTTACAGTGATTAAACCTAAGCTAAGCAGGAAAATCCCTTACCCCCTACTTATATCAGAAAAAAAAGCCCTTGATTGTATATTTATTCAACAATACTCTTTATATTTGCAGCCTGTTTTGCATAAATATACAACATGAGTACAAAGAAGGAACGATTGGATGCCATTTGCGGTATTATACAGACGAAAGTGATAAGTAATCAAGAAGAACTGCTTAAAGAACTGGAAGATAGCGGATTCTCGGTTACGCAAGCTACGCTTTCCCGCGACATCAAGCAACTGAAAGTAGCCAAGGTACACGACGGAACCGGAGATTATGTATATCGCCTTCCCGAAGAGAGTATAAGCAAACAAGCACAGCCTGAAGGCAAGAAAAAGCCGAATATCGAGTTTTCCGGAAACTTGGCGGTGGTGAAGACACGACCGGGTTACGCCATGGGAATTGCCTCGGACATAGACTCCCATGCCCCCAGCGAGATACTGGCCACCATAGCCGGAGACGATACGATCTTGGTAATCCCCCGCAACGGTGTGAGCCAAGAGAAGGTGATTGCCGCTTTATCACATTTTATATAAAAGGAAAAAACTAAGAACAAACAATAAAATGGAACAAGAAATAGAAATTGATGTTATGATCGCTGATGCCTCTCACGAGGTATATGTGGATACGATCCTAGATACGATCGAGTCTGCCGCTAAAGTCCGGGGCACGGGTATCGCCAAACGTACGCACGAGTATGTGGCCCAGAAGATGAAAGAGGGCAAAGCGGTGATCGCCTTGGCGGGAAACGAGTTCGCCGGGTTTAGTTATATCGAGTCATGGGGAAACAAGCAGTACGTGACTACCTCCGGCTTGATCGTACATCCGAATTTCCGGGGCTTGGGTATCGCGAAACGCATCAAAGACATGACTTTCCAACTTGCCCGCATGCGCTGGCCGAAAGCGAAGATATTCAGCCTTACCTCCGGCGCTGCCGTGATGAAGATGAATACCGAGCTGGGATATGTACCGGTTACGTTCTCCGACTTGACGGACGATGAGGCTTTCTGGCGAGGTTGCAACGGTTGCGTGAACCACGATATCTTGGAACGCACCGAACGTAAGTATTGCATCTGCACGGCCATGCTGTTCGACCCGGCCGATCCGCATCGTGCGCAACGAGAGCGGGAGGCCCGTAATCAGACTAAAAAGGACTAAATTAATACGATAGAAAAACAACATAAAATAAAGAAACGATGAAGAAGAAAGTAGTAGTAGCGTTCAGCGGAGGTTTGGATACCTCATTCACGGTCATGTATCTGGCTAAAGAAAAAGGATACGAGGTATACGCCGCTTGCGCTAACACAGGTGGTTTCAGCGAGGAACAATTGAAACAAAACGAGGAGAACGCCTATAAGCTAGGCGCCACGAAATACGTGACGATCGACGTTACGAAAGAGTATTACGAGAAGAGCTTGAAGTACATGATTTTCGGAAACGTGCTGCGTAATGGTACGTATCCGATCTCCGTAAGCTCCGAGCGTATCTTCCAAGCCTTGGCGATCGCCCGCTACGCGAACGAGATTGGCGCCGACGCTATCGCCCATGGTTCTACCGGAGCCGGTAACGACCAGATCCGTTTCGATATGACTTTCTTGGTATTGGCTCCGAACGTGGAGATTATCACGTTGACCCGCGATATGGCCTTGAGCCGTGATTTTGAGATCAACTACTTGAAGGAGCACGGTTTCGAGGCCGATTTCACGAAGTTGAAATATTCCTATAACGTAGGTCTTTGGGGAACCTCTATCTGCGGTGGCGAGATTCTTGATTCCGCGCAAGGACTGCCCGAGAGCGCTTATCTGAAACAAGTGGAGAAGACCGGCAGCGAGCAATTGCGCATCGAGTTCAAGAACGGTGAGGTTCATGCCGTGAATGGTGAGGTGTTCGAGGATAAGATCGCCGCTATCCAGAAGATCGAGGAGATCGGGGCCGCTTACGGTATCGGCCGTGATATGCACGTGGGCGATACGATCATCGGTATCAAGGGACGGGTCGGTTTCGAGGCTGCCGCTCCTATGTTGATTATCGGGGCGCACCGCTTCCTAGAGAAATATACGTTGAGCAAATGGCAACAATACTGGAAGGATCAGGTAGCGAACTGGTACGGCATGTTCTTGCACGAGAGCCAATATCTGGAACCGGTGATGCGCGATATCGAGGCGATGTTGCAAGAGTCTCAGCGTAACGTGAACGGTACGGCTATTCTGGAGCTTCGTCCGTTGTCCTTCTCTACCGTTGGCGTAGAATCTGAGGATGACTTGGTGAAGACGAAATTCGGTGAGTACGGAGAGATGCAGAAAGGCTGGACCGCCGAGGACGCTAAAGGCTTCATCAAGGTTCTTTCCACTCCGTTGCGTGTTTATTATACGAACCATAAAGACGAAGAGATATGATTAAATGCGGAATTATAGGCGGAGCGGGTTACACGGCGGGTGAATTGATCCGCCTGCTCCTAAACCACCCTGATGCCGAGCTTACATTTATAAACAGTAGCAGTAACGCCGGTAACAAGATCACGGACGTGCATGGCGGTCTTTATGGCGAGACGGATTTGGTGTTCACCAGCGAGTTGCCGTTAGATAGCATCGACCTTCTGTTCTTCTGTACCGCTCATGGCGATACGAAAAAGTTCATGGAGAGCCACACGGTCCCCGAGAACGTGAAGATTATCGACCTGAGCATGGACTACCGGATCGAAGGCCCGGAGCACGATTTCGTGTACGGCCTGCCGGAATTGAACCGCCGCCGGATTTGCAACGCCCGGCATATAGCGAACCCCGGTTGTTTCGCTACTTGCATCCAATTGGGCGTATTGCCGTTGGCGAAGCACTTGATGTTGAATTCCGACTTGCATGTCAATGCCATCACGGGATCGACGGGAGCGGGCGTGAAGCCTTCTTCCACCTCTCACTTTAGCTGGCGCAACGACAACATATCGATCTATAAGCCTTTTACGCATCAGCACTTGGCCGAGATCAACCAGAGCTTGAGCCAGTTGCAGAAGAGCTATTCAAGCCGGATCAACTTCATCCCCGTACGCGGTAATTTCTCCCGTGGCATATTCGCCACGACGTACATCGATTGCAAGATCGACTTGGTGGAGATCCGACGTATTTATGAGGAATATTATGATGATCACAGCTTCACGTTTATCACTGATAAGAACCCGGATTTGAAACAAGTGGTAAATACGAATAAATGCTTGATCCACTTACAGAAAATAGATGATAAGCTTCTTATCATCTCTATGATCGATAACTTATTGAAGGGCGCTAGCGGCCAAGCGGTCCACAACATGAATCTATTGTTCGGGTTGGAGGAGACGGTTGGCTTACACTTAAAACCCTCCGCGTTTTAAAAAATACTATAAAGATGAATTTATTCGACGTATATCCATTATTTAATATAGAGATCGTACAAGGCAAGGGATGTCATGTATGGGATAGCGAGGGAAACGAGTACCTCGACTTATATGGCGGCCATGCCGTGATCTCGGTGGGGCACAGCCACCCTACTTACGTAAAGGCGATTACCGAGCAGGTAAATAAATTAGGCTTTTACTCGAACTCGGTTATCAATAGCTTGCAACAAAAATTAGCGGATAAGCTAGGGAAGGCTTCCGGCTACGATGATTATTCGTTGTTCTTGATCAACTCCGGAGCGGAGGCGAACGAGAACGCGTTAAAACTGGCCTCTTTTCATAATGGCAAGAAGCGGGTGATCGCATTCAAGCACGCCTTTCATGGGCGTACCTCCGCCGCCGTCCGTGTCACGGATAACCCAAAGATCATCGCTCCGGTAAATGAGGATCTAGCGGTTACTTATCTTCCATTGAACGACGCTTCCGCCGTAGAGGAAGAGTTGAAGAAGGGGGATGTATCTTCCGTGATCATCGAAGGTATCCAAGGTGTAGGTGGCATCCAGTTACCAACGGATGATTTTATGCGTAAGTTACGCAACTTGTGTACGGCTTATGATGCCTGTCTGATCTTGGATGAGATCCAGTCCGGATATGGAAGAAGCGGTAAATTCTTCGCGCATCAATATGCCGGTATCAAGCCGGATTTGATCTCAGTAGCGAAAGGTATCGCCAATGGCTTCCCGATGGGTGGGTTATTGATCAGCCCGAAATTCAAGCCGGTTTATGGTATGCTCGGCACTACTTTCGGCGGTAACCATTTGGCTTGCGCGGCCGCTATCGCCGTTCTCGATATTATGGAAGACGAGCGTTTGATTGATAACGCGGCGAAAGTGGGTGCCTATTTATTGGATGAGCTTCATAAACTTCCGGGTATCAAGGAAATTCGGGGCCGTGGTTTGATGATCGGTATCGAGTTCGAGGAATCTATCAAGGAAGTACGTAGCAAACTTCTCTTTGAGGAGAAAGTGTTCACGGGTGTAGCCGGAACCCATACGATCCGTCTGCTTCCTCCGCTTTGCTTGACGATGGATGAGGCCAAGGAATTTATCCGTCGCTTCAAGAAAGTCCTAAACGCTTAATTGTTCTTTATTTCATAAAAAGGGAGGATGTCTGAATTAGTGTCCTCCTTTTTTCCATTCCTCCTCAACAGCGACGTAAATTAAGTATCACCCTTTGTCAAAAAAACATCATTCCCTTTTCCGAAAAAATACTAACTTTACGCAGTCTAAACTTTGAGTCTCTAATTACTAATGAACACGATCGATGAAATATCTATTTATAGGAGTATTCACTTTATTGTGCCTATTTGCCTGTCAATCTAACGATTCCAAATACATCATAGAAGGCACCCTACCCACCGCACAGCAGGATGGGGAATGGATTTATCTGGCACCCATGGAAAACGCCTCAATCGAAAATATCGATTCTACGAGAATAGAGAACGCACGGTTTACTTTCCAAGGAACGGGAGAAGAGATGAAAGTCCTCCGTATGCGCATCCTTTTGCGTCTCAAGTTCCAAGAGCTACTGGTCGTAACGGAACCGGGTGTGACCTCAGTACGGATAGACTCCATCAGCTCGGCCTCCGGTACACCGCAAAACGACGCCTTGCAGCATTGGAAAGACCGGAAGCAAAAGACCGATAGCGAATCCTATGCCCTATGGACAGCGCTTAAGACTTGCTCGCCGGAAGATTCCATCCGCATCAAGCAGACATGGGATTCCTTGAGAGTAGAGACGCAAGCTTTTAATTATGCGTTCATGAAAGAACATATCAACCAAACGGTCGGGAAATTCCTCTATAAGATGATAAAAACCTCCTTGACCGAAGAGCTACGAAAGGAACTGGATGAAGCGAATCATTAAACAGGATCTGTCGATCACGCTAGCGGTACTGGCGATAGCGATCTTCGCTTTCTTCTTCTGGATGTACCCCTATCATTTGTTCCACAAAGAGCAAATGATGCTGTTCTTGTACAGCGGCGAGTTTCTCCGTGGATATTTTCAGGAGGAAGCGTGGCTGGCTTGTCTCACCGGCGATTTCCTTACGCAATTCTTTTATTATATCGGGGGAGGCCCGTTCATCCTAAGCGTTGTCTTAACTTTATTTGCCCTGCTTACCTATCGGACATTCCGGCAATTCGTCAGCAAGAGATACGCCCTTCCTCTTATGATACTACTTGTATTATGGGAGGCCGGAAGGTCTTGCGGACTCGCCTATCCGTTATCCGCGACTCTCTCCTTGATCGGAGCAGAAGGTGTTTTCCTGTTATATAGCCGGAGCCAAACTGAGGGGCAACGTCTTCTTACCTGCATTCCCGCCATGCTTCTTTGCTATTGGTGCTTCGGGTACGGGGCATGGCTCTGTCTGGCCCTTATGCTGGCCGCCGGAATCATAGCGCACCATCAAAAGCTAAGTGCCCTGCTTGCGGCAGGTATATTACTTCTTCCAGCGACCCAATATCCCGCTACCACTTGGTGGAGTAAGCCGGATCTCGACCGGGAGTATGTACTCAGCCTCGATGTGGAACATTATTTCGGAAATATACAAAAGATGAGGAAACATCTCGAGACAGACCGCCAAATCCTTTGGGTGACCTATTACCGGAACCTGTACAATGCCACGCATCCGTCCGAGATCAACTCACCCGTATCTCTCTCCCGGAACCTCCTAGCGTGGAATCAACCGGGTACGAATGGGTTGATCCTCCCCGTGAACCCATCCGCTTCTTTTCTCTCTATCCTATTCGCCAACGAGTTATGGTTTACGTTAGGAGATATGACCATGGCCGAGCATTGCGCCATGCTAAGTATGATCTTCTCTCCCCGCAATTCGGGTAGCCGTATGATCAAACGGCTGGCTGAGATCAATCTGGTCAATGGGGATGATGAGGCAGCTCTTAAATATCTACGTATATTAGACAAGACACTCCTTCATAAAAGCTGGGCCGAAAAGAGAATACCCGGTCAGCAAACCCCGCGAGTAAAGGAGTGGCTGGAGAAGAAACGCAGAGACATCCCGACCCAAGACCATCTACGTTCCGGTAACGATGCCGTGACTTCCTTACGGAACTTAGTCGCCTCGAACGCCGGCAATCTCCGTGCTTACGAATACTTACTCTGCTATCATTTACTCTCTAAAGATCTCCGTTCTTTTGTAGAAGATTATGTACCGGGTAAGGTCTCTAGTTCCATTTTCGCCGAGGCCCTGCTGATCCATCTCGCCCGCCAAGGTAATATCCGTGCGGAAGAGCTTATAAAATACCAAATCCCGGTAAAGATAGCGAAAGAATTCGCCGATTATACCCGGCTTTATGAGGCAAAGGACACGAGTTTGAAAGAGAAATACGGCAAGACCTATTGGTTCTATTATCATTTTGCGACCACAGAGCCCGGAAAGGAGAGTAAGCCATGAAAGAAGCAAGAATCATGAAAGAGAACATAACCTATTACCTCGTCTGGATAATCTGCTTGCTGGCAGGATGTACCCCTACCCCGAAGCAAATAGAGGATACCACAGACCCAATCCCCATGTATCCCGATTATACGGATATCATGATTCCCACGAATATTGCCCCTCTCAACTTCTTATTGAGAAACGATGCGGACGCTATGCAAGTAACCTTAAAAGGGAAATCAAAAGAGATACAATTATCTTTCGGAAAGAAAGCTATTTTCCCTTTAAACCTATGGGAAAGCCTTTTAGAGCAGGAAGTGGGCAACCGCCTGCAAATAACCGTAGTCGCCCGTATCAAGGGTAAATGGTTTCGTTACCCCTCTTTCTACTGGCAAGTAGTTCCGGAGAAACTGGATAGTTACATAAGCTACCGGCTTATAGAACCCGGCTACGAGGTATGGAACAAGATCCAATTATGCGAGCGGGAGATCAATACCTTCGAGGAACGGGTTATTGCCGACAACAAAGATACCGACGGTTCTTGCATGAACTGCCATATTTACGGAAATAAGAAAGGAAGTTTATCCATGTTCCATTTACGGGGAAAGCAAGGAGGCACCCTGCTGAACCGTAACGGACATTTGAGGAAGTTGAAATTGAGCAACGACAGTCTGCCGAATGGGGCTGTCTATGGCGATTTCCATCCATCGGGGCAGTTCGCCGTTTTTTCCACGAATATTATCATCCCTGCTTTTCATTCGTTAGGAAGTAAGCGGTTGGAAGTCTATGACACAACCTCCGACCTAGTGGTCGCCGATTTCAGAAAGAAACAACTCATCACCTCCCCATTGACTAGCCGGAAGGATGAGTTAGAGACCTTCCCTACCTTTTCGCCCGATGGGAACTGGATCTATTATTGCTCCGCTCCCATCCAGCCGTTGCCCGATAGCATCCATAACCTAAAATATTCCCTATGCCGCATATCTTTCCATAAAGATACCAAGGAATGGGGCCGACAGATCGAAACCGTATGGGATGCCCAGAAGCATAATGGCTCCGCCTGCCATCCCAAGATATCGCCCGACGGTAAATACCTACTTTTCACGGTAGCCGATTATGGAACCTTCCCGATCTGGCACCAAGAAACAGACCTGCATATGATGAACCTCCAGACCGGGAAGATAGATACCTTACCTGCCGTCAACTCCGATAAATCGGATACCTACCATAGTTGGTCCTCTAACAGCCATTGGTTTGTCTTTGCCAGTAAGCGGGATGACGGACTATACGGAAAGCCTTATTTCTCTTACGTGGATAGTACGGGAAAAGCCTATAAACCTTTCGTTCTCCCGCAAGAGGATCCGGAACATTACGATATCACGTTGAAATCTTATAATATACCTGAATTATCCACTAGCGAGCTTCCTTTCGACGCTGAAGATGTACAAGATATCTACTACGACGAGGAAGCTGAGACTTTTAAATAATAGAATCATGGAAAATACACGTAAATATAGATACATAAGAGGAATCGCCTCCTTATTATTCGGCTGTGCGATTTGCCTGTTTTGGGGACTTTATTATCCTCATCATTTACATTACCACGAGCAATTCCAGTTATTCCTGTTCACGCCGGAATATGGAATCGACAAATGTCTCCATCCCGGAGGCATCGCTGAATATATAGCGGAGTTCCTGACGCAGTTCTATTATTTCGCTTGGGCAGGGGCTACGATCTTGGCGATCGTTCTCGTGCTTATCCAACGGCAAATAAACTGGCTGGCCCAACAAATGGGGGCTTCCGACTTTTGGTATCCGTTCAGCTTTCTCCCCTCTATCCTGCTCTGGGTATTTTTATGTGATGAGAATGCCCTGCTGGCATTCCCTGTCTCCATAACTCTCGCCCTCTTCGCCTTAATCATCCAGCGAAAAATCACTCATCCATGGGGACGAATAATCTATACGCTCCTAATAATGCCGGTACTCTACTGGATCGTAGGTGGTGGGGCCTATTTCATCTTCGTTATCGGAGTAGCAATCGGGCATTGCATCAAACCCGTACCAATCGTATCCAACAAATCCTATATATGGATTCCTATCTACATCTTGCTTGGAATCCTATGCCCCCTATTGGCACAAAGCCTTACGCAATATCCATTGCTTAGCCTCATGACCGGCATCGATTATTATCGTTTCCCCATGATCGTACCCAACACCCTGTTACTTGTTATTGCTACCGTTGCCATAACCCCCGGGGCACTTGCTTTACTTCCCCCACCCGTAAAGAGCACTAAGGCATGGATGGGTATTATCTCCACCCTGCTCCTTATCGGTGGTGGCACATGGATCTATGCCGCCAGCAATTCGGATAAGGAGGAGGCTATGAAATACGACTACCTCACCCGCATGAAACAATGGAACCAGATCATCAAGGCGGCGGAAAACAAAGAGCCTAATTCTCCTTTCTCCGTGACCTGCTTAAATCTGGCTCTCGCCAAGACCGGGCAATTAGGGGATCGCATGTTCCATTTCTACCAAAATGGAACGGAAGGATTGATCCCCACCTTCCAAAGAGATTTCACCTCACCGCTCCCTACCAGCGAGATATTCTATCATCTGGGAATGATCAACTCCTCACAACGCTATATGTTCGAAGCGATGGAGGCTATCCCCGACTATAAGAAAAGCGGACGTGCCTATATGCGTCTGGCCGAGACCAACTTGATCAATGGACAATACGCTGTCGCCGCCAAATACCTGCGGGCTTTGCAGCATACCTTGTTCTATAAGAAATGGGCGACCAACGCCATGAGCTATCTAAATAACGATGAAAAGATAGAGAAGCATCCCGAATGGGGATGGTTGAGAAAAGCCCGATATACAGAAGATTTCTTGTTCAGCGACACGGAAATGGATGTCATGCTAGGCTTATTGCTGCAACATAACAAAAGTAACCGGATGGCTTTCGAGTATATGTTAGCCTATGTCTTGCAAAAGAAGGATCTGGAACGTTTCATGAAATATTATCCGCTGGGAAAAGATCTGGGCTATAACCACATACCCATCTCTTATCAAGAGGCATTGATTTTCATTTGGACACAGCAGCATCCTAATTTCCAAGGCCTTCCTTGGAGCATCTCCCGCAACGTATTGGAAGGGGTAAGCGAGTTCGCCCGTGTTTATATGACGCAGAAAGACTCCGAGCCTATCCTTCGCCCAAAATACGAGAAGACATTTTGGTATTACTTATTATTCAGAAAATAAACGGCCATGAGAAAGCTTATCTTATTATATAGTATATGTATAGCGTTATTTACCGCTTGTGGGAATTCGGTAGTATCCCCCGAACAAATAGAGAAATACCCGTCCATCTATCCGGATTATATCGGGGTGACAATACCCGCCACGATAGCACCTATGAATTTCTCTTATACGGATACCTCCTATGAGCGGATAGATGTTATCGTAAAAGGGTGCCAAGGCAAAGAGGTGCATATAAACGCGAAGCATGTCAATTTCTCGGAAAAAGAGTGGAAACAACTGCTCATCTCCAATCAAGGCGATAGTTTACTCTTTACTGTCAGTATCAAGCAAGAGGGTAAATGGAGTACTTACAAACCTTTCCCCATGTACATCAGCCCCCACCCGATCGATTACGGCTTAGTATACCGAAAGATCGCTCCCGGTTATGAAGTCTACAGCCGTATGGGTATTTATGAGCGTGATCTATCGTCTCATAAAGAAAGGCCTTTGGTGGAAAACACGCTGGTCAAAGGTATGTGCGTAAACTGCCATGCCTTTAACCGTACGGACCCGAGCCATTTCAGTCTTCACATCCGAGGAACGCATGGAGCCACTTTTATGAGAACCGACAATAAGGATGAATACCTCAACACGAAAACAGATCAGACAATCGCCGCTTGCGTCTATCCCTACTGGCATCCCGGAGGCGAATATATAGCGTATTCCACGAACAACACCCGACAATCGTTCCATACGGTTAAGGACGAGCGGGTAGAAGTATTGGATTTGGAATCTGATATAGTCGTTTACCATCCGGCAGATCATCGTCTACTCCTTTGCGATTCTTTGCAAAAGAAAGACAGGTTCGAGACCTTCCCTGCGTTCTCCCCGGATGGTCGTACGCTTTACTTTTGTTCCGCCGAAGCTAAAAAGATTCCCGAAGAATATAAAGAGATAAGATATAATTTATGTAGTATCGATTTTGATCCCTCTGCCGGTACATTCGGGAGCCGTATCGATACGTTGGTGAACGCTGAGGCTTTAGGGAAAAGCGTATCTTTTCCCCGCCCTTCCTATGACGGCAAATATATTATGTTCACCTTATCCGATTACGGAAACTTTTCGATCTGGCATAAAGAGGCGAATCTATGGTTACTGGACTTGACAAGCGGAGACCTCCGCGAGCTATCCGAAGTAAATAGCGATGATACCGAAAGCTTTCACAACTGGAGTAGCAACTCCCGCTGGTTTGTCTTCAGTAGCCGCCGGGGTGACGGCCTTTATACCCGCCTTTATCTGGCAAGCATGGATGAGAATGGCAAGATAAGCAAGCCCTTTCTCCTTCCCCAGGAAGATCCGGAAACCTATTACGATCGCTCTGTCTATTCCTATAATGTCCCGGATTTCGTCAATGCCCCTATTCTGCTGGACACGAAAGTATTTGAGAAGAGGATAACTTCAAAAGAGCGTATACAGGTTCAAGTTGGGGACTAGAAACCAAGGGTTACCAAAAACAATACACGGATCTTATAGAAAAAATAAATAATTCCATAAGATCCGTGTATTGGGTATAGTTCTATATCTAGATGTTCGCTATAGGTTCTTCAGCCATTTCTTACCGGATTTGGTATAAGTCCATGCAAGAAATATCCCCATTACCACGATAATAATTAAAAACAAAAATGTCATGTTATTCATATCTGTTATTATTTAAATATTCTATTTGCACAAACCGCAATCATTCCTGTACCTCCTAAACCTGTTATGAGCATTACCCACTGTGAAAAATCATTCGGATTCTTATACAACGGGATAACCCCACATATAACTACACCCGCAAAAGTCAGTTTCGCCAAATCATAAAAGAACTTTCCCAAATTCTCCTTTCGGGCTTTCTCTCATTCTCTCCCTTCCTTCACTTGTTCTTGTAAATCATTCCATTTTCCCATAGTCATTCTATTTGATTAATTAACATGCACAAAGATAACAATGAATTCCAAATCAAACAACCGTTCCGGTTAAAATGAAAATAATATCGCTATCAGATAAAATAATACTAGATTGTCTGCCCGATACCTCTTACATTCGCGTTCATAAAGAAAGACAGTTATCATGAAGAACACGAAATTAATTACCATGTTATGCCTAGGGGCACTAATCGCCTGTTCACCGTCGAAGAAAGGACTAGAACCGACAAGCGAACAGGTTTCGCCGAGAGAACGTTTAATAGAGAACCTACGTGCGACTCCACAAAAAGGAATCATGTTCGGACATCACGATGATACGGTTTATGGGATCGGATGGGAATTTGACGAAGGAGGCTCAGACGTGCAAAAAGTATGCGGCGATTATCCGGCCGTTATCAGCTTTGATCTTGGAGAGATCGAACTCGGGGGAGATAAAAGCCTTGATAAAGTACCTTTCGAGAAAATACGCAAGGAAATCATCAACCAATATAACCGGGGAGGCTTGGTATCTTTAAGTTGGCATCCCCGTAACCCTAAAACCGGAGGGGACGCTTGGGACGTATCAGACCATGCTGTCGTGAAATCGATCCTTCCGGAAGGGGAGAACTATGAGAAATTCCAAAGTTGGCTAGGCAAAGTGAATGATTTCATCCTTTCCTTGAAAACAAGCGATGGCACCAAGATTCCCGTCCTATTCCGTCCTTGGCACGAACACACCGGAAGTTGGTTCTGGTGGGGACAGAATTTATGTACCACGGATGAATACAAGGCGCTATGGCGAATGACCGCCGATTATCTAAACGCTCACGGAGCGGCAGACCAGATCGTTTACGCTTATTCCACAGGTACGGAGCCGCGGGATCAAGCGTCTTATCTGGAACGTTACCCCGGACATGACTTGATCGACGTCCTAGGCTTCGACGCTTACCAACGGGAAGATAAGGATTTCTTCTTGAAAAGCATGGATACCAGTCTTTCCGTAATAGACAGCATAGGCAAAGCCAACCATAAGATCATAGCGATCACGGAGACCGGCTACGAAGGGGTACCAGACTCCACATGGTGGACGGGAACCCTGCTGCCTGCCATGGAGAAATATCCGGTCGCTTATGTATTGGTATGGAGAAACGCCCGTGAAAAAGTCACTCACTTTTTTGGCCCTTATCCCGGACAAGCCTCTGCCGAGGATTTCAAGAAGTTCTTTGAAAATCCGAAAACATTGTTCGCCTCCGATATCAACCTATATAAATAACATCATACATAAACCAGATAAATCACGTCATATCCAGTTGTAGAGACGGGGCGTGCCCCGTCTCCCACCATCTGATAATATCATTTAAAGCAAAAACATCATGGAACAATTTCAAGAAAAAGTAAACGAACTCTTCGCTAAACACGAAACCTTGTTAAGCCGGAAAAATATCCCTTTAGAAGACGGAAACGGAATCTTCACCCGTTATCAACACCCTGTACTGACAGCCGCGCATACCCCGATCTTCTGGAGATATGACTTAAATGAAAAGACAAACCCCTACTTGATGGAACGCATCGGCATGAACGCAACCATGAACTCCGGTGCGATCAAATGGAATGACAAATATATATTAATGGTACGTGTAGAAGGAAGCGACCGTAAATCCTTCTTCGCCGTAGCCGAAAGCCCGAACGGAGTAGACAATTTCCGCTTTTGGGATTACCCGGTAACCATGCCGGACGATCTTGTCCCGGCCACGAATATTTACGACATGCGCCTAACCGCTCATGAAGACGGCTGGGTTTACGGAATCTTTTGCGCCGAGCGCCATGACCCGAACGCAGCTCCCGGAGATCTATCCTCGGCAACCGCCACGGCAGCTATCGCCCGGACAAAAGACTTGAAAAACTGGGAACGTCTCCCGGATTTAAAGACCAAGAGCCAACAACGTAACGTCGTATTACATCCGGAATTCGTAAATGGCAAATACGCCCTTTACACCCGCCCCCAAGACGGATTTATCGACGCAGGAAGTGGCGGTGGTATCGGATGGGCCTTGATTGATGATATCACGCACGCCGAAGTCAAGGAAGAAACCATCATCGACCAACGTTACTACCATACGATCAAGGAAGTGAAAAATGGCGAAGGCCCCCACCCGATCAAGACACCGAGAGGCTGGTTACATCTCGCCCATGGCGTACGGGGATGCGCCGCCGGATTACGTTACGTGCTTTATATGTATATGACCGCATTGGAAGATCCCACGAGACCTATCGCCACACCCGCCGGCTATTTCATGGCTCCGGAAAATGAGGAACGGATCGGCGATGTATCCAACGTTTTATTCTCTAACGGATGGATCGCGGATGAGGATGGAACCGTGTATATTTACTATGCGTCTTCCGATACCCGTATGCACGTGGCTGTATCCACAATCGATAAATTGGTAGATTACTGCATGAACACTCCGGCCGACGGGCTGACTACGACCGCATCTGTCGAGACGCTGAAAAAGCTAATCGATCGAAATCTTCCACTCCTGAAATAACCTACAAAAACCACTCATATGATTAAACTAACAGAGAAGATAGGCTACGGTTTCGGGGACATGGCATCGTCCATGTTCTGGAAACTGTTTGGCGCTTACTTGATGATTTTCTATACGGACGTATTCGGATTACCGGCAGCAGCCGTAGGTACGATGTTTTTGATAACTCGTATATGGGACTCGGTCTTTGACCCGATTGTCGGCGTTGCGGCGGATCGTACGCAAACACGCTGGGGAAAATTTCGCCCTTATTTGCTTTGGCTGGCGATCCCGTTCGCCGCTATCGGAGTGCTCACTTTCATGACTCCTTCTTTCGGACAAACAGGTAATTTGATCTATGCCTATATCACCTATTCCTTGATGATGATGGTGTACTCCGCTATAAACGTGCCTTATGCGTCCTTGCTTGGAGTAATGAGCCCGTTGCCACAAGACCGTAATACCCTTTCTACGTACCGTATGGTATTCGCCTATATTGGCAGTTTTATAGCCCTGTTGCTATTCATGCCGATGGTGCGTTTCTTTAGTGGAAATAGCGATGAATTGGCGGATCAACAACATGGATGGACCATGGCTGTCGTAGTTATCGCTATCCTGTGCGCCATTCTCTTTTATGGATGTTTCGCATGGACAAAAGAACGGGTAAAACCGATTAAAGAGCAACAAGGCTCGTTAAAAGATGACTTGAGAGATCTATTGCACAACAAGCCTTGGTGGATACTATTGGGAGCAGGTGTCTCCGCTCTGGTTTTCAATTCCATCCGCGACGGGGCTACCGTATATTATTTCAAATACTTTATCATTGAGGAAGCCTATGCCAATGTATCTCTTTTCGGAGTCTCCTTCGTCTTAAGCGGATTATATCTGGCGGTAGGACAGGCGGCCAATATTGTCGGCGTGATCTTGGCCGCCCCATTAAGCAACCAGATCGGAAAGAAAAGAACCTATATGGGCTCCATGCTGATCGCCTCGGTTTTAAGCATCCTCTTTTTCTGGCTCGACAAGACGGATCTAGCCCTGATATTCACGTTCCAAGTGTTCATCAGTATTTGTGCCGGTAGTATTTTCCCCCTACTTTGGTCCATGTATGCCGATTGCACGGACTACTCAGAACTAAAAACAGGGAACCGTGCCACAGGATTGATCTTCAGTTCCTCGTCCATGAGCCAGAAATTCGGATGGGCGATCGGCACGGCAATCACAGGCTGGCTACTCGCTTTCTTCGGGTTTCAGGCCAATACCGTACAAAGCGAGGAAACGATTAGCGGAATCAAGATGTTCCTCAGTTTCTTACCGGCCGTAGGTACGATCCTGTCCGTTGTATTTATCGCCTTCTACCCGCTTAGCGAGACAAAGATGAAGGAAATCACCGCTACGTTAGAAACCAAAAGAAAAGAAACAAATGAATAAAATCACCGAAGATTTACAAAACGAGGTTCAATGGGAGCTAGAGAACAATATCCTCCCTTTCTGGATGAACCGAATGATAGATAGTGAGTATGGTGGTTTCCATGGGCAAATCACGGGAAACAATCAACGAGTCGTACATGCCCCTAAAGGCGCCATCTTGAACGCCCGTATCCTATGGACATTCTCCGCCGCATACCGTTTATTACGAAAGCCGGAATATCTGGAAACGGCGACCCGTGCCAAACGTTACCTTATCGATAAATTCTACGACCAAGAATTCGAGGGTATTTACTGGGAATTAGACTATACCGGTCAACCCGTGCAAACCAAAAAGCAAATCTACGCCTTAGGATTCGCTATCTACGGATTAAGCGAGTACAACCGGGCTACCGGAGATAAAGAAGCGTTGGATTATGCGATCCGTCTCTTCAAGGCAATCGAACAATATAGTTTCGACCCGGAAAAGAACGGTTATATGGAAGCCTTTACGAAAGACTGGAAACTGATAGAGGATATGCGACTAAGCGACAAGGATGAGAATGAGAAAAAAACTATGAACACCCATCTGCATATCCTCGAACCTTATACTAACTTGTATCGGGTATGGAAAGACGAGCACCTCAAAAAACAACTCCGAAACTTGATCCTGATTTTCACCGACAAGATTCTGGATCACCGTACCTATCATTTAAACCTCTTTTTCAACGAGGATTGGGAAAGCAAATACCGTATCATCTCCTATGGTCATGATATAGAGGCATCTTGGTTACTGCATGAGGCCGCTATCGAATTGGGAGACAACGAGATTCTTCAGAAAGTAGAGCCCTTGGTTCAAAAGGTAGCGATAGCGGCCGAAGACGGGTTATTAGCGAACGGTAGCCTCATTTACGAGTATCACCCGAATGAGAAGAAAGCCGACACGGACCTGCATTGGTGGGTGCAAGCCGAGAATGTAGTGGGTCATTTCAACTTGTATCAACATTTCGGAGATGAGCCTGCCTTAGGCACAGCCTATACATGCTGGAAATTCATTCAGCGTTATTTGATCGACAAGGAACAAGGGGAATGGCATTGGAGCGTATCGCTCGATCACGAGATCAATCGCGAGGATGACAAGGCCGGTTTCTGGAAATGTCCCTATCACAACGGACGGATGTGTATGGAGATTATCGAACGACTTGCCGGCGAATAACCGTCCGGCAGACCGCCTGCCGGCTCTTTTTTATCAGATTAACAACCGTCGGAAGCTTCCGACATCAAAAAAACAAGCGATATGAACAAATTCTATTGGATGGTGATAGGCCTCCTTCTCGGTTTGGTGAACCTCCGGGCCGAGATCAAGCTGCCAGCTTTGGTAAGCGACAACATGGTACTCCAACAAGCCACTAAAGTACGGCTCTGGGGAAATGCAACCCCAAATTCAAGCCTGAAAGTCCGTAGTTCTTGGGACAATACGGAATACACGGCCCAAGTAAACGATCAAGGCAGATGGGAAATCTGGGTTCAGACGCCCTCGGCCAGTTTCGAAAAGCAACAGTTAACATTAAAGAATGGACAAGACAAGATTGTCTTGCATGATCTTCTGATCGGCGAGGTATGGTTCGGTTCCGGCCAATCCAATATGGAAATGCCATTAAGAGGTTTCTGGCACTGCCCTATCGAGGGAGGAAACCACGCTATCGCTACATCCGGGAAATATAAGAACTCGATCCGTTACGCTACGATCCAACGGGTCGGAGCCTTGGAACCGAAAGATTATCCGGTAGGTGGCGAATGGAAAGTATGTGATCCGCGAAACGCCCCGGAGTTCGGAGCTACCGCCTATTTCTTCGCGACCCTATTGACCGAGGTATTGAATGTCCCGGTAGGTATCATCAATTGTAGCTGGGGCGGTTCCACGGTTGAAGGTTGGTTGCCCAAAGACATCCTGCGGAATTATAGCGATATAGATCTATCCTTAGCGGGTAACGATGAGAAAATCCATCCGATGCTACAACCCATGATCATGTATAACGGAATGCTGAAACCGGCCAGCAAATATACGGTCAGAGGTTTCCTATGGTATCAAGGAGAATCAAATGTCGGACACCCGGACTACGCTAAACGCCTAGCGACAATGGTAGAACATTGGAGAGGATTATGGGGACAAGAAGAATTACCTTTCTATCTGGTAGAAATCGCCCCTTACGAATATGGAGAAGGAGACCAAGCCGCGTACCTTCGTGAAGAGCAATACAAAGCTACCCGATTGATCCCCAATAGCGGTATTGTTTCCACGAACGATCTGGTACAGGATTACGAGAAACGGCAAATACACCCCAAAGAAAAACAAAAGATCGGTGAGCGTCTTTGTTATATGGCTCTAAACAAAACCTATGGTTATACAACCATCGCTTGTGAGGGCCCCCAATACGATCATATGGAAGTAGATAAAGATAAAATCATTCTTTTTTTCAAGAATGCGGAAGATGGCTTCAATCGAGATAACGGGATCATAGGCTTCGAGATAGCCGGAAAAGACATGCGTTTCCACAAGGCTAACGCAACTATAGACGCTAACAAAAAAACCGTTATTATCTCAGCTCCAGACGTAAAAGCCCCAATAGCCGTTCGTTATGGCTTCCGGAATTTCCAAATTGGCAACTTGCAAAACGTACAAGGATTACCGGTGCTTCCATTCCGCACGGATAAATAAAACGACTAAGAAAATAAAATACAATACGTTATAATATTCAAGCTTGTTCACACGTAATGTCTTATTTTCATCTGTAAGACGTATTTAGTTTTTATTTCATTCTATTGTGATAATAGAAATTACCCTCCTAAAGTATTAGTGAACTTAATTCTTCCCATAAAAAAATGGGAGATCTTATTTTACAAGGAATCAGAGACCTCCTCTGATTCCTATTTATTTTTCATTCATATCATAATGTATACAAAAAATGATAGTTTGTATACAGACCATACTAATACATTGCGCTTTTTTTGCATCTAGATTTACTGAAGGGGGAAATATTTGTATAACAAACTAAATAACAATAATTTTATGAACAAGCTTATTAACAGAATTTCTCCGGAAACATCTGAAAACCGAATCTTACACGCTGGCTTTAGTATCATATTGATGTCAGAGGAAATAACACAAACCCTATCTGGTTTATCCAGCGATATGATTATTTTTATCTTAAGCGGATCCATAACTATATATTCCACTAAAGAAGAAAAGAAAACAATCGGTGAACAGTATATGATCTTTCTAAGATCATTTGAAAATTACACATATGATATCACACTAGGTTCAAAAATCATCATTTTCTTTTTTGACAGTTTAACGATGAATGAGTTACCGTATTACCAACATCCGTACGGAATATTACCTCAACCTATCTCTAAGTGGATAGAACTGAAAATAGTGGAACCTTTATACGGTTTTCTAGAACTTGTCGGACAATATCTTGAAAATAATTTCCTGAACTACCCTTTGTATGAATTAAAGAGAACGGAATTATTCTACTTACTGAAAAAGCTTTATAGAAAAGAGGAATTAGACTACTTTTTCTATTTATCAAGTACGCATTCAGCAGAGTTTGAGAGACTCATCGCCGAGAATTATATAAAAGCTAAAACAGTAACAGATCTAGCTCAAATGATAGGTTACGGAGTAAATTCCTTTCGGATGAAGTTTAAAAAAGTTTTCGGTATTCCAGCCTACGAATGGCTGATGCAAGAGAAATCCAAACGACTATTGGTCGCCATAGCTAACAGCGAGGATGATTTTAAGAATATAATAGATGAATTCGATTTCTCCTCGCATTCGCATTTCTACAAATTTTGCAAGGCACGCTTTGGATATAGTCCCACGGAGCTAAGGAAAAAACTTAAATCGTTGTAAAAAACACCCCCTATCAGAATATACATTTAAATTGTCAAGTTGTATAACTCCTAATAAGTTATACTCATTTATCTTTGCCTCATTGATTTTAGACACCTATCCGTATGGATGATCTAATAAAAGATAGTGTATAATGACCACCATATTTTTTTATGTTTTACTATTCCAAATTAAAGACTGGGATAAAATTTGTGAAGAAGAGGGTAAAATGACATCGCCGATAATTTGCTATATTTTGCTAGGGGTTATCTTATTCATAATCTTGATGCGTATACTTTCCATATTGCAGTTTTTGCGATTGAAGCGGAAGGTAAAGAAACGTATTTCCCCGAAACACGATAAACCTTCCTGTAAATAAAGCCTCTACCCGCTTACATTCATTAATAATTAACGGAAGAACCAATTCGCTTCTTTCTATGTTTATATAAAAAAAGCGTTTAGATCATGGGCTTCAACATTCCTTACACAGACAAAAAGCGGGTCGTAATTATCGGGGGCGGATTTGGAGGGTTAAAACTAGCTGAGAAATTAAAAAAGAGCAAGTTTCAAGTAGTCTTAATCGACAAGAACAACTATCACCAGTTTCCTCCCCTGCTTTATCAAGTAGCGTCCTCCGGCTTAGAATATAATGAAATATCCTTTCCATATCGAAAGATATTCCAGAAGAGAAAGAACTTTTACTTCCGGTTGGCAGAGGTCTATGGCGTCAATCCGAAAGGGCATACCATTCAAACCTCCATCGGCGAATTGGAATATGATTATCTTGTAATCGCCGCTGGAACTATCACCAACTTCTTTGGAAACAAAACGATCGAGGAACAGTCTCTACCCATGAAAACGGTAGAAGAGGCGTTAGCTTTACGAGACACCTTATTAATTAATTTAGAGAAAGCGACTACTTGTACGGACCCGGACGAGAAGCAAGCTTTGCTAAATATAGTTGTTGTAGGTGGAGGGGCTACAGGTGTAGAAGTATCCGGCGCCTTATCCGAGATGAAACGGTTTGTTTTGCCGAAAGACTATCCGGATCTAGGAAACTTTCATATGAATATCTATCTGATAGAAGGGTCCTCTAAATTACTAGGGGCCATGTCTCCGGAAGCCTCCTCCAACGCTAAACGCTTCCTTGAGGATATGGGCGTTAACATCATTCTTCAGAAGCGTGTCGTGGACTATAAGGATGGGAACGTTTTCTTAGATGACGGACAAACCATACCCACTAGGACCTTACTTTGGGTAAGTGGTGTGAAAGCGGTGCATTTCGATCATATCGAAGGAGAACTCTTGACCCGGGGGGAACGGATTATCGTCAATGAATGTAATCAAGTAAAAGGCTTATCCAATATATTCGCCATAGGAGATGTCTGCTGGATGGCAGAACCGGATTACCCGAACGGACATCCGCAAGTCGCTCAGGTAGCGATTCAGCAAGGTGAGTTATTAGCCGAAAATCTACAACGGATCGAGGCTCTAAAAAAACCGAGACCTTTCCATTATAAGAATTTAGGAACTTTAGCTACTGTCGGCAGGAATAAAGCGGTTGCCGATTTAAATAAGGTGAAATTACATGGATTTACGGCATGGTTGGTTTGGATGCTCGTACATTTACGTTCCATCTTAGGAATCAAGAATAAGCTAATTGTACTGATCGACTGGATCTGGAATTATTTCACGTACGACCGTTCCATGCGTTTCATCTTGTTCATCCAAAAGCACAAACAAGATGGAACACAGGGCACGGAACCTACTTTATAAACTATAAGTCAACGTAAGCCAAGCTACCCGGGCATCACGATTGCGCTTTTGCGTCATTTCTAAGTTCGGGGCATCAATAATCGTTGTTTCTTCTAAACTATCGAATATATTGTTGATACTTAAGTTCGCGCATAATTTACGATTGAGGAAATATTGAGAGAGACCGGCATTTACGCTATAACGGCCTTTGATCTTACCTTGAGGCGTAAGCTGGTCGGAAACGTAGAAGCCGTCTACCTGAAAATCCGTAGTCGGCGTAATACTTACATTTACATTCCCCTTCACATCCCAGCAAACCAAGGATTTCTTCTCGTCATAGCCTATCGTACGCCCATCGATCTCGTCCCGATAGATATCCCCGGAGAAACCGACCGTCAAGATACGTACCGGATTCCAGCTACCGGACAAGTCGGCTCCGACTGCTTGGCTATGTCCGATATTCTCTTTCTTCCAAACCGTCTCGTCATTTACTTGGCTAGCGGTTTCCATGATACGATTCGTACGATTCCGGTAATAAATAGCCGGAGTCAAACGGAGACGGGGAGCCGAGAACTGATATCCTAGCTCTACGTTATGGATAAACTCATCCTTCAAGTCCGGATTCCCCTGTATGATATGGGTAGGATCACTGTTATTCAAGAAAGAGCACAAATAGCTGCCATTCGGACGAATCGCCCGTTGCTGATAACTCAAGCTTAAGCGATTGCTCTTATTCACCTCATAAGTAAAACGGGAACGAGGATACAAATGAAAACGGGAACTCTTGTTCTCTTTGCCTTTTATCCCCTGCCAATAAGGATCGTTGATCCAAGAAGGGCTAAACTCATCCATCTTAAAATGACTAAATTCCGCCTGTATCCCTATCTCCGCATTAAAAGCGCCCCAATTCTTAACCACGTCCGCATAGATCAAATTCAGATAACGGTTGAAATCGTAATTATACGATTTCGCCGGACTTAACTCAAAACTACCGTCAACCTTATCAAAAGCAGCCGTCAGATAATCCTCGTTTCGCACACGACCTATATAACCAAGCTTGAAATCCCAACCATCGATCTCCTGCCCATATCCAAATCCCCAGAAATAATTATGTTTCGTATGGTCGATAGATTGGTTATCCTCCGAGACGATATTCCCGTTTTGAGGATTCTCATTCTTGAAATCATTATCCTCATCATACGAGAAATTATTATAGTTGAATACGGTATAAAAACCTTGATTCTCCGAAATCTCATGGTTCCAATACGCTTCGGCGGCATAAGCTTCCTGGCGCTGGTCGTTATACCGATTACGGATCACGTACTTCATTTGCTTCCCTTTCGGGTTGAATACCCGGTTGTTAATGCGTCCATACCGGCTATAATCCATCAAATGATACAGGCCATGCACGGTGATCCGGTCTTTCGCGGAAAGATCATAGTCTACTTTCATATCCGCCACATGTACGTCCGGACGAGCCGTGGCATTATTATTCATCTCCGTCCGGTTTTTAGCGGTCGCGGTCGATTTGCTGAAAGATCGTTCCCGGTATTCCCTCCTATAATTGTATTTCGCGTTGATATGGAATTTTCCGGGATGCAAATTCAATACCGCTCCCGCGTTATATCGCTCATTCCATCCCGCCCCAAGCGTAACATATAGAGGGGAATCTCCCGTTCCATACATACGAGGCACCAGATTGAGTATGCCCGCATCACCATCCGGCACCGCATTAATCGGAGGAAACGCACCTAATGAGATCTGGTTAAAGAACAGGGCGGGAAGTTGGATCAGCACGTCACCGCTATATTCTTCCAGCAAACCGTAAGGAACTCCATCGACAAGCATCCCGACATTACCGGAGCCCCTGTATGTAACGGCTCCTTCCATATCGGTTATGACAGAAGGCAATTGGCGAAAAGCATCCGCCGCCGTATTGGTAACGCTACTCAAGTTATTATCTACCCGCAAGATTTTCATCCCGCCCCTCTCGCTCAACCCGGCGAAACGGGTACCCTGAATCTCTATATTCCGGATCGTAAGCGTCGTATCGGCAGGAGTCTGCGAGAATACCGGCATAGCCAATAGAGCGGCCAATGGAAGAAGTAAAATTTGTCTCATATCATTATCTATGGTTTATAAACAAAAAAAGTCTGTATGTTCAACGCATACAGACTGTCCTCAAAACTCGTTTACTGATTATTATTCAGCAGGAGCAGCTTCTACGGCAACAGAGTCAGTAACCTCGACAGCTACAGAATCAGTAGCAGCAGCATCCTCTTCTACTACAGGAGCTTCCTCAACTACAGTAGCCTCTTCTGTTTCAGCAACAGATTCGGTAGATTCAGCAGATTTGTTGCCACAAGATGCGAATGATACAGCTGCGATAACAGCAGCAAATGCAACTAACTTTTTCATTTTGTTCTTAATTTAAACGGTCTATAATATCTTGTTGTTGTAAAACGATGCAAATGTATGTATTAATCATATATGTTGTACAACATAAGACGTTTTTTTTTGAATTATTTTCTACCGCTTTTACAATATGCTGAATATTAGCTGCGTTTGCTTTCTATTTATTTATCAATAATTACTGTATAGGTAACGCTTAATGCTTTTCTTCGGTGTTTTCTCGAATTCTGTCGGATACAATTGTATCTCCGAGATCGTTTCGTAAGGAGCCAGGAGCTTGTTCAACTCTATCCTATTTTGTTCCATGATAACTGGAAGATCCGTATGCGAGATACCCGTACTATCCACCGTATCGTAATCCGGATACACCATCCCGATCAATTTCCCGTTTTTCTCCACGACCAAACTCTCCATCACGAATGGCAAATTGTTCAATTTGGATTCAATCTCTTCCGGATAAATATTTTGTCCGCTAGCGCCCAAGATCATCGTCTTGCTACGTCCACGTATAAAAATACGGTTGTCATGATCGATCGTACCCAAATCACCCGTCCTTAGCCAGCCATCTTCCGTGAAGACATTTTGGGTTGCCTCATCATTCTTATAATAGCCTTTCATTACGTTCTCGCCCGATACTTGAATCTCGCCTACCTTATTATAAGGGTCTTCCGAATCGATACGGACTTTCATGATCCCTTTCAAGATCTGTCCGCAAGAACCGGGCACATACTCATTATTATGGTCATAACTGATCAACGGGCCACATTCCGTCATACCATAACCGATCGTGAACGGGAATTTGATCTTATACAAGAAATCCGTTACTTCTTGATTCATGGCGGCGCCCCCCACGATCACTTCACGGAAACGTCCTCCCAAGGCATCCACCAAATGTTTGCGGATCTGCGCATAGATACGTGAATCCAACAGTGGGATATTCAAGGCCAACTTCAAGGTTCGCTTATTCAACTGAGGAAGGATCATCTTCTTATAGATCTTCTCCAAAATCAGGGGAACCATCAAGATCAAGTTCGGCTTCACCTCTTCGAATGCCTTTAATAAGATTTTAGGAGACGGCACCTTACCTAATAAATAGACATGCACACCGAATGCCATGGGTACCAATAAATTGAAAGCGCAACTATAGGCATGGGCCAGAGGCAGGAAACATAACTCACGTTCACCCCGGAACAATAGATCCAGTGTCCGGGCATACGTCACGTTTCCGGCTAAATTATTCCCCGTCAACATAACCCCTTTGCTAAATCCGGTCGTACCCGATGTATAGTTGATCTCTACCACCTTGTCATTATCCAGCTCAGCGTATTTGATATCCTCTTGGGTGAAGCCATCCGGATATTTCTCGGTCATCTTCTCATCCAGCGATTTCATCAACTTCTGGATATTCTCTCCATCCCGTTGATGCAAGCAACGATAATCGGAAAGAGAGAATACACCGCGAACCTCTTCTATCTTATCTTCCTCCAAAGAATCCCAAATCCGGTCGCTAACAAACAAAAAGACAGATTCCGAGTGGTTAATAATATGATGTACATCATTCGGATTAAAGTCCTGAAGAATAGGCACGATAATCGCCCCATAAGTAACAACCGCCATATAAGCGATGCACCAACGGGAGCTGTCTTTACCGATCAACGCGATCTTGTCTCCACGACGGACTTGGCACTCATGGAATAAAAGATGAATACGTGCGATCTCCGTCGCCACATCACCGAAAGTAAAGGTCTTACCTTTCCCGTAATCCGTTAATGCCGGCAAGGCCCAGTTTTCCTTGAAACTCTCCTCGTAAATCTTAATGAAATTCTCTTTGATCATAGCACACTTTTGTGAAATTCGCGTAAAAGTAAAAACAAATCCTTACTTTTGCCATGATATAACCTATAAATTTAAAATAAGAATGAAAAGAATCACTCTCGCATGGGCATTGACCCTCTGTAGTTTTATTACATTTATCGCCTGTTCATCCCCAGATGTTGGAGAAAGAAGCGTAAGCATTATCCCCGCTCCGGCCCAAATGACAGTAGGCGAAGGTACATTCACGATCCATCCCGGCATCGAGATCGGTTATGCGGACGAATCCTTAAAGGGTATGGGCGAGTTGCTATCCAACGAGATAGAAAAGCTATCCGGCATCAAGCTGGCTTCCGCCTCAGACAAAGAATCGAATTGCATCATCTTCCTCGAGTTGACAGATCCGAAAGAGTTCGCCGACCTGCCAAAAGCTTATGGATTGAGTCCGAAAGATAGTGTCCCCGTAGATGAGTCTTACTCCCTCTCCATCCAAAAGAGAAACATCTACATCAAGGCCACTACCCTAGAAGGTATCTATCGAGGTATCACTACCTTGAAACAAATCGTGGGTGGTAATCTACAACCCGGAGGCGAGAAGATTTATCTACCGCTACTGGAAGTGAAGGACTCACCTCGTTTCGCTTGGCGTGGGCTTTCTTTCGATGTATCTCGTTGCTTCTTCGATCCCGAGGAAGTGAAACAAGTGATCGATATGATCGCCTTATATAAGATGAACGTACTGCATATGCATCTTTCCGATAACCAAGGCTGGCGTATCGAGATCAAGAAATATCCCGAGCTAGCGGAAATAGGAGGTCAACTTCCCAACAACGGGAGAAAAGGAGGCTATTATACGCAAGAGGAATTCAAGGATCTCGTTAATTACGCAAAAGAACGCTTCATCACGATCATCCCGGAAGTAGATATCCCGGGGCATACAGCTGCCATATTCGCCGCTTATCCGGACTTTAAGAACGCTGTCAAATTCAAGACCAATGTTAACATCCCGGGACAGGCCTTCAATGCCCTCGACGTAGATGATCCGAAAGCGATGCAATTTACGGAGGATGTTATCGCGGAGCTAGCCGCTTTAGCACCCGGAAACTACATTCATATCGGAGGTGACGAGGCGATCGGCTTACCCCATGATAAGTTCGTCCGTTTTATAAATAAGACACGGGAAATCGTATTGAAGAATGGAAAGAAAATGGTCGGCTGGCAAGAAACCGCCCGTGCGGATATCTCGGAAGGCGATGTCATCCAGCACTGGATTTATCTGAAGCAAAAAAACGAGGACTCTTCTAAGAAAAAAGATAATATACCTGCCGAATATAAAGAGATCATGGCCTTATTCGCCGAATTCATGAAAGAGGCACCAAAAGATCCGGGTCTTGGTATATCCAAAAAAGCGAAAGTGATTCTCTCGCCGAGCGGTTACGTTTATCTGGACCATAAATATCTGGAACCAAGTGCGGACTCCACCCAAAACGCGGAGCAAGAACGTTTAGGTATGGCCGCCTACGAGAAACAAACGATCCAAGAAATGTACGACTGGGACCCGATGACCTTCAACCCGACTGTAGAGAATCCTCAAAAAGATGTAGCGGGTATAGAAGCCGCTATCTGGTGCGAGACGATCACCAATTTCAGAGATCTGCAATTCCTGTTAATGCCTCGTTTGGCAGGTGTCGCCGAAAAAGGTTGGTCCAAAGTAGAGAACACACATTGGGACGAATATAAAGTAAGACTTGGTGCGCAAGCCCCCTTATGGGAAAAGGCCGATTGGAACTATTTTAAATCATCCTTAGTGGATTGGAAATAACAGTACAAAATCTTCATAATATTACGAATATTTCGAAACAAATTAAATATCTTTGTCCTATCAACTTTAGGACAAAGATATTTTTATGAATAAATGGCTTATTATATTTGCGATATTACTAACCGCTTGTACCGGCACAAGCGAGAAATCAGAGGAATGTATAACAATTGACCTAGCAACTGTTTTTGACCATCAGCCTCAAGAAGTAGCCTTAAAGAAATGGGCGAAATCCATCCAATTCATCCCTCTGCAAACGAATGACTCAATCTTGATCAAATACATCTCCCGCATTATTAAACATGGCGATAAGCTATTGGTACAGCATGATAACAGAGCTTCCGTTTTCGACTTGGCAGGAAAATATTTATACGATATCGGCAAACAAGGAGGAGGTCCGGATGAGTTTAGTCGTATATCCGGACTAGAACCTCATGATCATCTTATTTATATAAAAGATAGCCCCACTCGGATAAAGATATACGATTGGCAAGGGAAATTCCACCAAACCATTCAAATTCCGGATAAGAACATCCGGGGATTTTATCCCCTCCCTAAGACGAACGTTATCCTAGGTCACGTACCCAACCTCTCTGGCAACGCACCCATTCGGTTCTATTTTTGCCAAGATATAGTCATATCGGATAGCATACCTTACTATAAATCTTATACAGAACCTCCTTTCGTCATGACATTTACCTATGAGTTCCGTCCTTTCGACGGAAATAAGATTGCCGCATTTAAGGAGTTGTTCTGCGATACGATATTTAAAGTTTCCAACGACATGAAGCTAACTCCTTATGCCGTCCTCGATCTAGGTAAATACCGAACACCCGAGGAACTCCGTTATAATATCACGATAGACGATATAAAAAACGACCTGTTCAGGACAAAGACAATCCCTGTCATACCCGGGCAAATCGGAGACCGGCTCTATATGCATAACTTCTCTGATAAAGATACCTATACATTATATTATGATATAGCGGAGAAGCAATTAGCCTATGTACAATTCATATACCCGGAAAACTCATTTGAACTTCCCGAAGAAGCCTATTTCACTCCCAAATACATCTCAAACGACAACCGTTACCTAATCGACTGGGAGCAACCCGAGAATGATAACAATCCGGTATTAATCTTAGTGGAACCCTAGTTGCCGTATTTCCTCTATCGGCACAATAAACAAAACAAGGCCGCAGCAAGGACTATTCGATAACAAGTCTTCATAAATAATGTTGCTTGACTGTATCTATTCCTTAGTTCACGGCATGGTTTTTACAGACCACGTCATGGTTTATACAGGCCATGACGTGAATCGCACAAACCACGCCGTGGTTTGTAGAATATATCCAATAGCAAAAAAGAATAGATAAGCTTCCGGAAAACTATTTATGCAATAGTAATGAGTTTTTAAGTCCATCTCAATCCGAACTCTTTACTAATCCGGGCTTAATTAGTACCTTTGCACTCTAACTAAATCGAAAATGATAGATCAGACCGTATTTAACAATAAAAAGGCCGCTTATTATACGCTGGGTTGCAAACTAAATTTTGCGGAGACCTCTACCATTGGAAAGCTATTAGCCGAACAAGGGGTACGCAAGGTGCGCCCCGGTGAAAAAGCGGATATATGCGTGGTGAATACTTGCTCCGTAACGGAACTAGCCGACAAGAAATGCCGGCAAGCGATTCGCCGGATCGGTAAACAACACCCCGGTGCCTTTATCGTGGTGACCGGTTGCTACGCACAGTTGAAGCCGGAGGAAGTCTCCCATATAGAAGGCGTTGACTTGGTTCTTGGCGCCGAACAGAAATTAGAGATCCTTCAATATCTGGAGAACCTAGAGAAGAAAGAAAATGGTGGAGCGGTTATCGCCTCACAAAGCAAGGATATACGTTCCTTCTCCCCTTCCTGCTCGGCGGACGACCGTACCCGTCATTTCTTGAAAGTACAAGACGGATGCGATTATTATTGCTCTTATTGCACCATACCCTTCGCCCGCGGAAGAAGCCGGAACGGGACGATCGCCAGCATGGTGGAACAGGCGCAGGAAGTCGCACGTAAAGGAGGCAAGGAGATCGTATTGACAGGCGTGAATATCGGGGACTTCGGCAAAAGTACCGACGAGACCTTTATCGACTTAATCCGGGCTTTGGATGAGGTAGATGGAATCGTACGCTATCGTATCTCTTCCATCGAGCCGAATCTGATTACCGACGAGGCAATAGACTTCGTGGCTCACAGCAAACGTTTCGCTCCTCATTTCCATATCCCTTTACAAAGCGGCAGCGATGCTGTCTTGCAATTAATGCGCCGCCGTTACGACACCGCTCTTTTCCGTCATAAGATCGAAAAGATCAAGGAAGTAATGCCGCATGCTTTTATCGGTGTAGACGTAATTGTTGGAACCCGTGGCGAGACAGACGAGTACTTCGAGGAGGCACGCCAATTCATAGGCAGTTTGGATATAAGCCAACTTCACGTGTTCAGCTATTCGGAACGCCCCGGAACCCAAGCGTTGAAGATCAATCACGTGATAGATCCGAAGACCAAGCATGCACGCAGCCAACAACTCTTGGATATCTCGGATCGGAAACTACATGCCTTTTATGAGGCCCATATCGGACAGGAAGCGAATGTCTTATTCGAGCATACCAAGAAAGACGGCAAGATGCACGGTTTCACCGAGAACTATATAAAAGTAGAAATCCCTTATGATGCCGCTTTGGTCAATGAGACCCGCAAAGTCGTACTAGGCGGCTGGAATGAGGATCGCACCGCATTAATAGTCAACAATCAATCATCAACCGTCAACTAAGATGTGGGATAAAATACAATATGCCTTTCTTTATAGCTGGGTAAAAGTACACGCCTTACTTCCCATGCGGGCTTTATACGTGTTATCAGACATCCTATATGTCCTTATCTATAAGATAGCCGGATACCGGGTAAAAGTAGTGCGCCGTAATATAACCGCCTCTTTCCCGGATAAATCCAAGGCTGAGTTGCGTCAGTTGGAACGCCGGTTCTACCATCATTTCGCCGATTATATCGTGGAAACGATCAAATTGGCCCATATCTCTCTGGATGAGATACAACAGCGAGCCTATCTGAGGAACCCGGAATTGGTTGACCAACTTATGGAGAAAGGCCATACTTGCTTCATCCTCACGATGGGGCATTATGGCAACTGGGAATGGTTTTCCGGCTCGACCACTCGCTTTGAGGACTCACGCATCTATCAGATATACCGTCCGTTAAACAACAAGGCCTTTGATAAGCTATTCGCCGATCTCAGGACACAGTTCGGTTCTTTCGGCATCAAGAAAAACGATACGATACGGGATATCATCAAGTTAAAACAAGACAAAACCAAATCAGTTGTCATCTTCTTGGCGGACCAGACACCCAGCAAGGCGAACCTGCATTATTGGACCGAGTTCCTTCATCAAGACACAGCCATATTAACCGGTCCGGAGCGTATCGCACGGAAACTGAACCTGCCTGTGATCTTCCTCGATACCCAAAAGGTAAAAAGAGGATATTACACCGTAGACATGAAGCTGATTACGGAGAATCCAAAAGAGACTCCGGAGAATTACATCACCGAGCGATACGCACGACTTTTAGAGAAAATGATCTTGCGTGATCCGGCTTACTGGCTATGGACCCATAAACGTTGGAAACATAAACACGAGCAACAAGGATGAAAAAAGTAGCGATTGTCATCTTAAACTGGAACGGAAGAAAGCTAATGGAGGAATTCCTTCCTTCCGTCGTATCCAACTCTCCGGAATGGGCGGAGGTCATCGTAGCAGATAACGGTTCAACCGATGACTCGATCAAGATGTTGAAAGCAAAATTCCCCACGGTCAGCATTATCTGCCTCGACCGGAACTACGGATTTGCCGAAGGATATAATCAAGCGCTCAAAAGGCTCGACCATGAATATTGCGTTTTATTAAACAGCGACGTAGAAGTTACTCCCAATTGGTTAGATGCCCCGATTGCCTCTCTCGACTCTGATCCGTTAATCGCTTGTGTCCAACCCAAAATACGGGCTCAACGAAATAAAGAATACTTCGAGTACGCAGGTGCGGCCGGAGGATACATTGATAAATACGGCTATCCATTTTGTCGGGGGAGAATCTTGCATATCGTGGAAAAGGACGAGGGACAATACGACACTCCCGCCGATATCTTATGGGCGACAGGAGCCTGCTTATTCGTTCGCACGGCTACGTATAAGGAAGTCGGGGGATTAGATGCCGGATTCTTCGCACATCAAGAAGAAGTCGATATGTGTTGGCGTTTACGTTCCCGAGGATATCGGTTGGTATGCGTCCCACAATCCATCGTTTACCACGTCGGTGGAGCCACCTTGAACGCGGAAAGTCCCCGCAAGACCTTCCTCAATTTCCGGAATAGTTTGCTGATGCTTTATAAGAACTCCCGGGAAGCTGATTTAAAGCATGTGATGCGCATTCGCTTTTGGCTGGACTATATCGCCGCCGCTAAGTTTCTGATGGAAGGTCATATCCAAAATGCGAAAGCGGTTTATGAGGCACGGAAAGCCTATCACCAGCTGAAGCCGGAATATGCGCCCAAGCGTAAAGAGAATCTGGAGAAAAGTACACTGAGCACCATCCCGGAACTTATGCGGGACAGTTTAATTCTGGCATTTTATCTAAAAGGGAAGAGGACATTCAAAGCGATAAAGGATAGACGATAAAGAAACCGGCCTTCTTACTCCCCCTAAGGAGAAAAGAAGACCGGAGACCTTGGAGATAAGATAGAGGATACATATAAAAACCGAATAATCATATATTAGTTATTAATAATCATATTATTTACGCCAAAATATAAAACTAACAACAATTTCATCCATGGTAGAGCCTACCAATGGATTCCTAATTCATGCTGGCCAAAATGAATACGTTTAGTCATAGCCACATAATAATTCATAAAATAACGCTCATATCCCCCCCCTTACCTTCAATTGATCGATCTGGACGGGTCATTACCCCCCACCGCTATAGCCGGATAATATTTTCCTTCTTTCAAAGGACTCACCTTCAAAGAAAAAAAGTAGTCTTTCTGATAAAAGCCGACACGGCTGGATTCTTCTGCATCCTTCCCGCCTTTCCCGAGTAGTTCTATTTGAATAGAAATTCTTCTGTTGAAAGAGGGTCATATCTTCCATTTTTAGATTCAAAGATCACAGAACCAGGCTCAAGGCATTCACAAGTATGTCACATCCCTTTAGGAACACAAATTCCGGGAATAGGGCTTCCATATTCAAGGAGATATGATGCTATTTCATTCCCTTGATTATCAAAATAAACTTCACGAACTTTTCCTCTAAGGATAATCACCACTTCAGACGTATCTCTGTGTCGATGTATAGGAATTTTTGTATCAATTTCCAATACATTTAGCATCCTTTGAGAATCATCGTTTTCGGAATCCCGCAAATCAAAATGTATTCTGTGACGTACTGAATCTTTAGCTTTATCCCAAATGGTATTGAATAATTCATTGGCTAGTAACATATTATTTTTCAAATTTTCATTGTTTGATCTAGTTTGTCGATACATACCTTTTTTTGAAAATGTACCTTATAATAGGTTTGCCCATTCATCCCCAATTGCAATCTTTCTTCTTCCGTCTTACGATACATTGCAATTACATTTTCTGCCAATGTCTTAAAATCGCCAGATTCAGCAGTCAACCCACAATCAACCTCTTTAAGAATCTTATTTTCAATATTTTTCAGTGTCAGCTTCATAATTCAGCTTATATCCTATATAGCAATGCATTTACAATACGTCCGCAAGCCAATCCGTCACCGTACGGATTTACAGCTTTGCTCATTTTTTCATAAGCAGCTTTATCATCAATCAAAGATGACACTTCGTTTACAATCTTATTATAGTCCGTACCTACCAATTTCACTGTTCCGGCATTTAACGCTTCCGGTCGCTCCGTAGTATCGCGCATCACCAATACCGGTTTTCCCAATCCTGGAGCTTCCTCTTGAATGCCGCCGCTATCCGTCAACACAATACTACTCTTCTCCATCAGATACACAAAACTTAAATACTCCAATGGCTCAATGAAGAACATATTCTTCAAACCGGAGAGATCCTCCCCGAACACCTCATGAATCGGCTTGCGCACATTAGGGTTCAAGTGCATGGGATAAACAAAATCCACATTCGGATGTTTAATTGTCAAGTCTTTAATAGCTGTACACATATTGATAAACCCGTCACCAAAATTCTCACGGCGATGCCCCGTGATCAGCACCAATTTTTTGCCATTATCCAAGCGGTTCACATCATAACCTGCTTTGCTCAATACACTTTCTAATTCATTATCTAGTTCCTTATTGTTTTTGATTTTATCCACTACCCAATAGAGCGCATCAATCACCGTGTTGCCGGTTACAATGATATTTCGGTCATTAATGCTCTCTTTAATCAGATTATTGCGACTTAACGGAGTGGGAGAAAAATGATAGGTCGCCAAACGTCCTGTTAACAACCGATTCATCTCCTCCGGCCACGGGCTATAAATATTGTGTGTACGCAAACCTGCCTCCACATGCCCTACTGGTATCTGTTGATAAAAGGCCGCCAACGCAGCGGCAGTAGAGGTTGTCGTATCGCCATGTACCAATACTATATCCGGCTTTATCTCTTTCAATACCTCACGCATACCGGTCAGCACACGAGCTGTTACATCATACAGATCCTGTCCCCGTTTCATGATATTTAAATCATAATCTGGTTTGATGTCGAATATTTCCAACACTTGATCCAGCATTTCCCGATGCTGTCCAGTTACGCACACCACAGTTTCTATACGTTCTTTCTGCTTCTGAAGCTCCATCACTAACGGAGCCATCTTAATGGCCTCTGGACGGGTACCAAAAACCAACAATACTTTCCTCATATATTCTCTGTTTATAATTTTTTTATCAATAACCACCATGCGTATCTTATCAAATGAATCTGTCGTTTGAGGCGCTTCGGTTCTTTTATTAGACGATAGGCAAACTCTAGATTATGCTCCACCCACCATTTCGGGGCGCACTGGACATGTCCGGTATAGACATCAAAACTGCCGCCTAACCCTTGGAATATTGCCCGATGTTGCCGCTGAATTTCCTCCATCAGCAATTCCTGCTTAGGTGAGCCCATTGCCACAAACACCACATCTGGCTTCTTCTCCACTATATCATCTATCAATTGTCGTTTCTCCTCATCCGTCTTGATATAGCCGTTACGGTAACCTACAATTTGGATATCCTCATATTCAAAACGTAGTTTCTCTACGGTCTCATTTATGATTTGCTGCTTTCCACCAACTAGATAGAATGTTTTTTCCCTGTAAAAGCGAGTAATAATTTTTAGCCATAGTTCGCATCCGGGAATCTTACAGGCACCTTTATAACCTTTCTGCTTTAAAGCCATTTGCGCACCGGCTCCATCACAATACCCAATATTTCGATTGATGATGACACGTGTTTGTTCCGTGGCATGCAATATCTTTTCAGCATTGATCGCTATCAACATGCCTTTATGCGTATCCACATAATGCAATAGTTGCTGTTCGGAATCGAAAGGGAATATTTCGACCCCGTTCAATGAAACTTTATCCATAAAATCAAAAAATGTTATTCGGAAAGCAAATAATGGATCATAGCATTAAACATAAATGCGTTACTCCATCGCATATATGATATTTTAGAACTGATTCCAGATTTCAATTGATAATAGAAATACCCTTTTTTGTCCTGCATATTCAGTATAGTCCATTGCATCACCCTTTCTGCCAAATCACGGTGATTGCCAAATTCGTGCAATCTCGAAAGTGTTACGAACAACTGTCCAGGACAATGAATGTCAATGGGAAACATGCGATTATCGTAATACTTAGGCGTTCCATCCTGTTCAAAAAAGTGCTGGATATAATAGTTAAATCCTTTCTCTATATATCGTTTGAAACTCTCGTCACCTGTCATTTCCTGATAAGCGATAAGTGCATCCAGATTATACCCTGTATGAAAACTATCCACCCAATTCTGTACGGGCAACATTCCATATACCCAAGCACCGTCGTTTCGTTGCCCTGAACAGCAAGCCCGTATAGTTTGTACGGCTAATTTTCGATATTCCTCTTTTGAGGTATAATGATAGCAAAAACTCAGCAACCGAGCCCCCAGCAGTGAAGCGTTGAATACTGTATCATTTCCTTGCAGCGGACTATACGAAAACAAGAATCCTTCCTTATAAGATGTCCGATGCAAATCTTTGATTATAAAGTCCGCTGCAGAAAGTGCCACCTCCAAATATTTCGTATGTTTTGTTATTTCGTATGCCTCCATCAGAGCTGTGGCACAAAAATTTGTTGCCACAATCGTAGGAGTGTATTTCGGAAAAAGGAAAAGCCTTCTTGCCTGCCAATCGAAGTTATATCCCCAGCAAGATCCGCTATATCCTTTTGACTGCAAGGCAATCAGCAAATTAGCCAATTCTGTAATTTTTTGACGACACTCTTGCTTTGACCCAAGCTCCTTTTCTCTCTCTGGATGTTTTTCTATAACTTTATATAGGTTACAATATCCTGAAAGAAAGAGCCCAATGCCTTTGGCATTGTATTCTTTCGGCACAAGTGCCAATTTACGCAAATTTATCGGGCACCGCTTAAAGCCTTGTATCACCACTAATCTGCATACTGCTGACTTTTTCAGCAATGGCAATGCTTGAAATACTTTGGAGTTTAGTCCGTCATATGGATCCCACCCTTTGAAATCCTCTCGTTCACAATATTTTTTTAGCTTATAAAAAGCATCGGCTATATCATTCATTGATGTTATTCATTTTGTCAAAAATGGCATATGACCTTCTTTATACTTTGGATTTGTTTCAATCGCATAATCAAGATTTTTTCTCCAGCCAATAATCTTTGCCGGACATCCTGCAACGATAGCACCTTGGGGAACACTTCTGTTAACAAATGAATTCCCTGCGATTATTACATCATCTTCTATTACAACAGGACCGGCAATAATAACATTAGGACCCACCCAAACATTATTCTTTAGATGAGGAACTTCTTTGTATGGGAACTGCCGTACAGTAGAAAATCGTAATCCTAATACACAATTTTCTCCAATTTCTGTTCCCGGTATTAGGACCGTGCTAATCCCTTTACACACACAATATGTCCCTTTCCCTATTTTTGAATCAGCAGTTATTTTTGAATTGAAAATGAGAAAAATCAATAGTTGTACGATTTTAGGCAAAACAGGAATATGTTGTTCAAATAGCCAACGTTCGACCCTGTAGAGTAATATAATGTTCATATGAAAATGTGTTATTGTTTTTACTTCCAACATCAAACGAGCACCTTCTTTGATAAAAATATATTGTGGATAATTGTGTCAAATATGATAATATCACCAATAATGAAGTGCGCTCCCTAAAAAAGTTAGACACAAAACTTTCGGGCAGATTATCTACGCTCCACCCCCTGTTACAAATTAATGCTCTCTATGCTCTTGATTCTTAAAATATTCATAGTTTAATGTATTTTCAAATTTTCGGGCAACAACAGATGCAATAAAATGGGTTCTTGCATATTCGGAATTATAGAGTGATACACTCTTCATTTTAGCAGAACTCTCAATGTATGGTTTCATCGCTTCTGCAAAAACTACTGGGTCTAAAGAACTTGATATATATCCCATCTTTCCATTTTCAAAGAAATCTATTAGACCACCCACTTTTCTGGTAAAGATAGGAAGTCCGAAAATCATTGCTTCCAAAACTACAGTTGGCATACCTTCCGTATAACTTAGAAACAAATACATATCAGCATTAATGTATTCCTTTTTAAAATCTTCACCACATAACCTTCCTGTAAAGCGGACATCCTTTATTTTCTTATTCTCAACATATTGTTTCAACTTGGGAAGTTCTGAGCCATCACCAACAAAAGTCAATGTTAGATCTTTGTATTGTGACTTCAGTATTGAAAATGTATCGACTGTTTCATATACACCCTTGGCCTTTTCTATTCGCCCACTATACATAATATTTTTAGCCTTCCCTTGTCTCATCGAAAGATCAAAACCTGAAATAAAATAATCTGGTACTTTTGTTGAAGTTAGATGTATATCAGATTTTACCCCTCTTCGTATTAATTCATTCTTAAATTCTTGGGATAACACAAAAATACACAAGGCTTTATTCAAATTGGTACTTATCCATTTCCAGTCTGCATTTTTAGCATATTCGAAATTGAAACCATGAATAAATACAGATGTTTTCTTCCTAAAAAATCGACAAATATTTAAATATATAAAATCTCGCTTTAAGGCTTTATCTCCAAGCGATGGGTTAAGGAGTATAATATTCGGGCGAAAGGTTAGCAGACGAAATATAAATTTAAAAATATCCCAAGGCAACCAATACTTACCGCTTCCGCTTTTTCCTCCACGCCGACCGACAACATTGTATTTAACATTTTCGGTCCAAAATGTACGTAATCCGATATAATGATTAGCAACACCACCTCCCAAAAACTTGAGACTCGGAGTGTTTATCAATAGCTTCATTTTTTTAGAATATCTTGCCATATTCCCAATATTTTAGATAAATTTTCATAATACCCTCCATATGTATTCATTGCCATGCGAGGTATTCTGTAAAGGTTGGTATGATTTATTTGTATGGGGATATATTCTGTTGTAAAAGCCATTTTATACCCCGCTTTTTTTACCGCTTCGATTTCTCGATTGGAAAAGTTTCCATTCGGATAACTGAATGCTTCGATTTTATGATGGAGTAGATTTTCTAAATAAGCTTTGGAGCTGTTCAACTCATACGATAGTATCTCATCATCACAGTTAGTTAATATGGGATGTGACATTGTGTGAGACTGTATGGATACTAACGGATGAGATGCAATTTTAACCAATTCTTGCTCAGTTAGAACGGAACGCTCAAGTGAGTATTTCTTTTTTAAGGATTCCAATGATGAAACGAATTTTTTATAACTCATCAATTTCATTTTATTCCTTAACTCAATTCCATCTGCAAGCGCATATTCCCACCAAAAATTACCGGAAAGCAGAGGATCGATAGAAACGAATATCGTGATTGGTGCTTGATATTTGTCGATAATCGGAATAAGATTCAAATTCGATTGCCACCCATCGTCAAACGAAAGGTAAGCAACTTTCCCCTCTTGCCTAATTTTACCCGACAAAATAGCATAACACTCTTGGAGAGTTATAAAACGGTAACTTTTCTTTTTACACCACTCCAAGATGGATGTGAACGTTTTTGGAGCTGGGTCGTGAAAATATATCGATAAAAAATCGGGTTCTTTCCTGCCGAATTTACCTATTTGATAAAGCGCATATCCGACTATTTCTCGTTTGTTCATTTTTCTCTCTGTTAGTATTGATGAGCTTTTCGTATGAAGAAATTGTAAACACAAAATGCTAGGGAATAGATTCTTTTTTTACTCCAAATCCACTCTCCATTATATTGTACTGGGTATCCTCCTGCACTATTTTTAAAGACGTATACAGAATCTGTCTCATTGTTACTTGGCGGAATCCTTGAAAAATCAAAGACCTTGATTCCTTGTTCTTTTAGATGATCAAAAATCCGCTCCATCATAAAATGGGTTGCTGAATATTTTCTTGATTCGAAGGAATTGGCAGCAAACACATCGGCAGCCATTCCGTTTTTTATGTACACAATTCTGGCGCAAAGAGGAATATCATCTTTTAAAGTATAGAATAATTTGAAATTGTCGTCTTTTAGAATCTGCATCAGTTGATTGGGAACAAGATCATATCCCAGTCCTTTCATCTCTTTGAGTTCTCCAAACATGCGACTTATTTCCTGTGCATTTTCTAATGTCGGTTGGTCAATAGCCTTAAACACGAGATTTTCTGATAAACTTTTCTTCAAATTTCTGCGCCAGTTTCGATCTGTATCACGGTCTTCCTGAGTCTGAATGAATATAGTCAAAGGACATACACGATTTCCTAATGGGCGTATAAAACCCGCCCTGCGCATTGATATTTCATAATTACACGAATATTCGCTTACACTATTGTAAGTAATCATATTGCATGATGCTTCCTCTATCACATTTTTCCAAAAATGTTGAATCTGCTTATTCGTAATCGCTGTTTGCTTTATTTCACCTTGAATATCCAATATTTTTCCAACCAATGGTTTCTTTATAATTCTCCCCCAGCAACATATATTTGGAGCTGATTTATCATCCACAAAATGAATGAAGTGAGAGCCACTTTCATCTTTATAATTCTCCCATGCCAAAGTTTGTTCAAAAGGAATATATTCAAACTTCTCAACGATTTGAAAAAAAGTATCTTTGTCTATTATCATTGTTATTATTTATTGGAATATTTACTGAGATATATTTTGGAGCCTATTTTAAACACATAAAATATTTGATCTATATCAAAACGGCATTTTCTTTGATTAACCATAGAGGGCTTATTGTAAGAAAAGACTATTGTATAAGCTTTTTCTATCTTGTTGTGTTTTAATTCATTTAGACGCCATTTGATCATATAATTATGATAACCGTTCCCTCTAAAATACGAATGTGTGTAAGCATCAAATAATAATGCGGCCTTGTCGTTTTTAAACAATATGGTATCTTCATTATATGCAATAATTCCGAATGAAATCCATGCACTACAGGCTAAAACCCCATTAACAAACACCCCGTATCCTTTCGTGTTTTTTGTCTTGAATCTTTTTTGTAACGTATCTTTTTTTTCTTCTGTTAGATAAGTGATCCATAGCTCGCTATCATAATCTTCCATTTTAAGTTCACGAACCTCTATACCTTTCTCTGAAAGTGAATAGTCAATCTTTTCAACTGTTCGAGACATCAAGTAACATTTTTCCCATTTGATCTTAAAAACGGCATATATGATGCTTTTAAAGACACGCTGCATCATACCCCAAAACCCATATAACCGTATTTTCTCTTTTATAGAAGATGTTATATTCATAAGTATATTGCTATTTTAGGTATGCCCAAAGATGTTCTTTTATATGCTCGTATTCTTTTGTATTGATGATGGGTAATATGACTATCAATAATGATGTCAATTTTAGATGAGTAACATAATCAGCAGAATAGGCGAAATGGGTAAATAAGAACGAAAATAGAATCATATATCTTAAAGTGATGGAAAATGGGTCTTGTTCTGTTTTGTCATGATACAGAATGACTTTTATAAGCCATAAAGACATAAGCACAGCAAATATCATCCCCCCAGAGAAAACATCACGTGTAAAACCGACGATACCATATATTACATTTCTTTCTTTTGTAGCCTCCTCGTCTTTATAGGAACCAAATCCGGAACCAACAAAAAAATATTTGGCATCGTTTAATGCTGATTTTACTATATTTTTAGTCGTCCCTGACCGACCGGTAGAACTTCCATTGTGTTCACTATTCTCGTAAAACATAGCATACTCTATCATACCTGACAGAATTTCCATTCTATCACCACTTGTTTTTATCCGATCATTTAATTTAAACTGTGTTGAAGTTGCCCCTATTATGTATATAGGAAATAATATGACAGTTCCAATGACTATATATCTTACCTTTTTTCGAAGTTCCATCAAGCGATCGCGACGAATATAGATACGCGTAAAAAAAACAGACAGTACAAGTGTAACAGGAGCAATGAAATAGATTGTGCGCTTACCGCTTGAATATCCCACCAATATTGCAGAGGCTATACACAGCAATATCTCATAAATATATTTTCTTGAAAGTTTATTGTTTGAATACAGCAGAATCACCATACATATTGACAGTACAAGCACCAAGAATGTTGTGGCTGTTGATCCACCTAAACTGGACATATAACCGACGTATCCCTCAATTCGTTCTCCTATGATAAATATCTGAATAATAGAAGCAACTCCTTGCAAGATAACAAGTCCCATTAGAAATTTCAATAAGCGGAGGTACTGATAAATTTCAAAATGAGTACTTCTGTAAATATCATACAAGAAGAAAAAATACAAGACAAACCTGATGCTCTTAAAATAAGCAATTGATGAAGCGGTATATATTGAACATATAAACCCTACTGACAACACAAATAGCAATTTATAACAAAGAGGGTTTAAGATATTTTTATAAGACAATAGTGTTATTCCTATAATGAGTATCTCCAATATAGGTTGAGCAGGAATTGGGGTATATCGTTCCCAAAATCCTTGCGTAAAAACAAGAAAGAGTATTGCATACAAAAAATAAAGCTTTACTCGATTTACTGGCATAGTTTATTGCAAAATTTATAAAGATGGTGTACTTGTGCTTTCCATGTAAATTTTTCTTTTACATAATCGATACACACTTGATTTTTGATGAAAGCATTTGTATTGTCGCGTTGCTCTATGATATGGATAATAGCATTAGCAATCTCCTCAACAACGTGCTCATTATTCATATCATAATAGTATACCATATCGCTGTTTTTATCCAGAATATCTGTAAAACATTCCATGTCAGGTGCAAGCACCGGTTTCCCCATTGCCAGATACTCCATAAGTTTTATAGGACTTGACACCCTCCATGCCATAAAATTGGGAAAGGGAAGAACTGGTAAATCACAACGTGCCACCATTGCTGGCATATCAGATAAAGGTTTGGCATCACATAACTTACACCAATGTCCGATTCCTTTTTTCGAAATATAGGTTTTCAAATCTTTGTCCACTATTTTCCCTATTTGGACCAACTCAATTGAATAGCCCTTTTGAGCTATGATTTCGCACGCTTTGATCAAATCCATATTCCCTCGGGAGTGAGATATGCCGCCATGATAAAAGATTCTGAAAGCTTTGGTATCTCTTGTATAATCATATCTATCAGCATCAAATAAATCTATATTGACACCCGAACTCCAATTAACTGTAGGAATCTCACCATTATTACCCGATAAAGACACTTTTTCAAGGAATGGAGTTATAAAACTTAATCCGTCAAAGGATTTACATGCGTGTTTTATCTGACGTTGATATTGAACCATATCCTTTTCAAAAGTTTCAGGTACAGTGGGTAGTGTCCGTACATCCAATACAAACTTATTATTTTTCCCTAATAACTTATTTAGAAAAATTGCTGGTTTCAGGTATTTTACCAAGTCCTGATTACACATCAAGACATTTGAGTCTGAACCCACAACAAGTTGAAGGGTCTTGAATATTATCAATAGACGAAATTCGAGAAATTTGAGGAATTTATTTTTTATTCGGCCTAAGTAAACAATATTCTTGTCAAAGCTATAATACTCTTTTTTCTCCGAAAAAGAACAATAGTAATATAATTCGCCATCAAAATCTAATACATTTTTTATACATTCTGTTCTTGAAGAATAATTAGTAACTCTGTCAAGTTGCTTTGCTTCAAACCAATGGATTGCATTCATAACACTTCAATTATTTTTTTCATGTTTTTGTTTAAATCATGATTTTCCAACGCATATTGGTAAGATTTTTCACCCAATTCCGATATTATTTCAGGGTGTTCAATCAACTTATGAATGGTTGCTACCAAATTTGTCATGTTGGGAGTTAGGAAACCAATTCCTTGACTAGTGAGAATATCGCTGGGATTAGAATTCATACTGACAACGACAACTTTACGCATCCATGCTTGAACAAATGTATTTGAGAAGCCCTCATATTCACTTGTGTTCACTAAAATATGTGCTTCATTCATCAAATCAAAAACCTGTTCTTGATCAAGACTTCCCAGATAATTTAAATAATCTATATGATTCAGATCCTGTAAAAGATTATTGTATTTAGAAGTGGATCTTCCACACATATACATTTCGATTCTATCCGAATGACCTTTTAAATCCTTTGCTAATTGAACAAACAATTCCGGATGTTTCAACTCTTTAAAATTTGCAACCCAGATAATCTTTATCTTATTGTATTTTTTTTGCAAACATGATTCATCAACAGATGGTGTCATTTGGTTTACTAAAATTGATTCTTTCCCATAACGCTTACTTAACATTTGTTGTTGAAAAACGTTCTGAGCGATAATCACATCTGCACCTACCAAACCTTTATTTATGTAATAGGTTTCGATTTGACTGAATAATGGATATAATGGCTTTCCCAATAATTTTCGTGTTACCGAGCTATCAGATGCTAAAGCGTGAGCATGCTTAACTTTATGGTTTTTTGCATACGAGGTAGCTATACCTATCCATGAGGAACCGATTCTCGTATATATCGTATCCGGTTTGATCGCATTTAATTCTCTTAGTATCTGTTTTTCATATAGGAACCACCCTTTTCCACAGAATTTATAATTCTTCATCTTGCATAAGGGATGCAGCACGATGTTCTCCTTATTTTTTATATCTGTTCCCTTATCTTCAAAGATATAATGAATCTCCCAGTTCTGCTGCTTGCAAGCATTAATCAAATAGAGTATCTGTATTTCTGCCCCTCCGCTTGATTGCTCATAATGAGCAGGATATAATATAGCTATTTTTTTCATTCTATCCCGGCAGCCTTTAAGAATTCTTCAAAACCATCATAAATTCTCTTATGATGTTCAACCCAATAATCAAAGCTATCTCTTAACTGACGTTTATAAGGTAAATGGGGGTACAAATGCATATTCTCTTTATCTACGAACAATGGAAATTCTTCCCAAAATTCATCCAATCGCGGTTTCCGATGAAATCTTTCCTCTATACTTTTTGCATAAGCCAATGCTTCACTTATACATTTCGTACTTCTTTTTTTGTAATAATCCTCCACAGTTCCAACTACACGTGCTGGTACACCAACAGCAACACTATTAGCCGGAATATCATGAGTCACAACAGAGCCAAAACCAATAATACAGTTATCACCGATTGTTACCCCTTTGAAAACAGTACAATTTCTCGCAAAATATACATTATTTCCAATCTTTACTTTTCCTGATTGGGGAATGAATTCATGCCATTTGTTGAGTAAAACATAAAATCCCGCATCATGAGTAAGCAAGGTAAAATTCCTATCAATACGGACATAATCTCCGATTTCAACAAGAGATGGTCTTGTAATGTCTATATTTACAGTTTTAATACAAGGGGTCATCCAAATGTTTTCTCCAATCTTAACACCCTGTTTCCTTAGATAATTTATATATCTTTTCTTAGAAGTTTTTGACAGGTGCAATTCCCAATTCCTTATTCGAGATCGTATAACTCTTTTTATATTCATCTTATTTGCACAGCTTTTTCAAATATGTTATATAAATTGTTTTCAGGTTGATATATGTATGGTCTTTTGTTAGTTCGCATAGCGAACATAAAACCACTAAGAAAAACACAGCACTGAACATATCGCCCCAGTAACCCATTTTGAAGAATGACAAAATCACCTTGCTAACAAAAAATGCCGCTAATGGCTTCCACACAATCGAATACCATATTCGATACTGTTTCTTTGTAGAAAAACCTATCCTCTTTCCACAACACGCAGTGTAAGTGTAGGCTGAAATGAAAGCAGCTACCACTTGCCCAACTACAATCATTTCCAAAGAGTAGGTCATGGTTACAAGCAGTGCTATTATTCTTAATACCGTGTCAAGCAAGGACAAATTCCTATATAACGCCGAATCTCCTTGAATTTTAATGATATTCGCATTAACTACTTTTTGAGGGAACGTTAGTGTGATTAGTATAAAAATTGAGAACAGAGGTGCTGCAGGTATCCATTTTTCTCCCAATAATGCATAAAAGGCAAAATCAGATACAGCCATTAGTAAAAACACCATTGCCGATACGATAAAGGTAAACTTACTGAATACCGATAAGTATAAATCATATCTTTTATTCGGATTCTTTTCGTTTGCGATTATCGGATAACTTGCAGTCATTATTATACTTCGAATAGCTTCGCTTGGAACTGTTTGCATTTTATGTGCCTGATTATAAAACCCCAACGAAGACGAGGAAAATGATTTACCAATAATGACGCTATAAATATTTTCTCCTATTCGATTTATAATATACGACAAAAGAAGATTGGAACTATAAGCAAACATTTCTTTGAATCGTTTTTTGTAAAAACAGAAATAAGGTTTCCATTTTCCAATGATAAGCAACAATATAATATTGAATATTGCAATAACAACAGGTTGCAATGCCAAAGCCCAATATCCAAATCCTATAATCGCTAACGTATAAACCACTACGAATGACAATAGCGAACAAATGATATTGATTTGCGACAATTGTTTGAATTTTAATTGCTTTACAAGTTGAACAAATCCAGTTAATGTAATGGCTTTTAATATAAATCCTATGGCAAGAACCCTAGCTATGTTTGTCAATTCATTGCGTCCGAAAAAAATAGCAATATATGGTGCGGCAATGTTCATTACTGCAAACATAAATAAGGCAACTGCAAGATTATACGATGCAATTGTTCCAAAATCTTTTTTATCGCAATCTGATTTGCGAATAAGTCCGTCATTGAATCCTGCATCACTAAGGCTCATGACGATTGTTGTGAATATGGCAAGCATAGCCACCAAACCATAGTCATCGGGAGACAATATCCTTGCAATAAGGATATTGCTGACAAAACTTATAATTTGCGTACCGAATTTATCAACCGCAGACCAAATGTAATGCTTTGTATTACCCATTCCTTTGCTTGACAACTTTTGCCGGTACACCCGCCATTACTGAATAAGGTGGAACATCTTTATTTACAACTGCACCTGCTGCAATAACAGAACCTTTCCCAATTGTAATACCATCAAGAATGGAAACATTTGTTGCTATCCACACATCATCTTCAATGATAATCCCTTTGGATGTGCTACCTTGAGATTTAATTGTATCATCAAGATTCGAAAATACATGATTCATTCCTACTATTACAACATTCGGAGCTATGGACACATTTGAACCTATTGTTACTTGTGCCAATATGTTAGTATTTCGATTTACAGTCGTATTATTTCCGATTGATATAGAACACTCCATGGATCTAATTAATACATTTTCATGAATAAAAACATTGTTCCCGATATTTACATTTCCTCGTATATCAGAATTATCCATTATATGGCAAGCTTTCCCTATTGACAGTGTTTTAAACCCATAAATGTGAACGTTTTTTCCTTTGTAAATATATTTGCTTGAGCCAAAAACAAAAAGAGAATATAATTGGCTTCTCCAATTCCTACAAAGTTGATTTACTTTATTGAAAACTCTTAGTGAATTGTAATTCATTGTATTAATTTTTGCAAACTATATTATAATCAAATAAGAATTAAAGCCATCGGAAATTTCCCCTGGCATCTGAATCAGTCTTTGACAATATAAATCTATCTTAAATTAACGTGTTATTTTTATTATAATGCGATGGTTGACATCAGATAGTGCTTAGCTACCTATTTAATGAAAAAATTGCTTGAAAACAACCATCCAAAATGGTTTTTGGTCGTGCTTGCTAAACACCATAAACCGATCTGTTTTCTTAACATCTTTAAGCCAATTACTCAGGCTGATCTGTCTATGTTTGACATTTTTAAAATCTTGAAATTCCGGCATCACAAGTACCTCTCTCATTGAATCATAACATAATTCACTTTCTATGTTTTCACCGCAATTATAAAGATACCATATATATGGAAGATTCATACCGGAAGCTGTAACACATATCGAGTTCCCATCATTGCGGAAATTTATTTCCATAAAGTAATCAGTACCATTCTTATCCCGAATAAATTCAACACTAAAAAGTCCTGAATAACCTGTGCTTCGTATAAACTCAAAACAAGAAGATTTATCGTAGGTAAACTCTTTAATTGGGAAATATCGCAAAAATCCCGTGTTGCCGTTCATAGGTTGACGAAGTATTATTGATACTCCCGGAATAATTATTTTATCCCCTTCCTTAATAGAACAGCCAATAAGCTGAAATTCAATATCTTTTGAGATATACTCCTGAATTATTATTTTATCGCATCTGCAATGATTTAAATATTTTCTTAACGCACTTTCGTCCTCACAAATAACAATATCCGATTTTGAGCCGTTTTTGCTTACAAGAGGTTTACTGATACATGGGTAAGTAATCGATTCAAATTCAGGATTTGCCGTCGAAATGATAATTGATTTTGGAATATTTAGTCCGCTTTTTACAGCAAGTTGTGCCATTGCACCTTTGTCCATGAAGTGAGTTATCATTCCTTCATCCTTTGAGCCCGGGAGTACAAAATCTTTGGAAAGATTATTGTGGTTCATATCGAGATAACTGGAAATGCAATCATTACAGGCTATAACAATAGCTTTTTCTGCTGTCGTGTGAAGAGAATACATAGCCGATGAAATTTCATTTATATTTGTCACTACTATCTTCTTCTGAATATATTTACTATAACCTACAAATGGTTTAGGATCGTATGGAGATAAAACAATTAACAACGACTTTATACCTTTTTCACCTAAGCTTCTAAGTATTGATAAAGTATTGTGATGATTGCCACCTATAACTACTACTTCTCTATTCATATTATATCGTTTAAATCTGTAGTTGTTTGAACTATTTATGAGATGTAATCTTCATCAGTCTACAAATTAAAGCATAAAGCGAAGAAAACAGTGGAGTTATCGCATATTCTCTTGATTTTTTATCAAAAGCTATTATATTTTGACCTTTATATTCGATATGCGAAAAGTGATGTCCTCCGTGTTTGAATTTATATTTAGGAAAGAAATTAGTCGCAACAAGCGTTTCTTCATATTTATCAATAGATAAATGTGTTACATTAAATATCGACAAATTATTCCCGTAGGATACCGAGCAATCTTGAGCAGGACGGAACAGATTGTTATTATGCGAAAAAACGGAGCCTCCGTTACGAGCAAATTTAGGATTATTCGAGATTGGAGATTGCGGATGTTTTATCCACTTATCGCTTAATAAATCATTGCAGTAATATAATTCATGATAAAAAGAGTTTTCAGTTTTATGTGTAGTAAACAAATAGTAGATGTCGCCCTTGCAAATAATAGATGAGTCTACATATTTTCCATTATCAAAGATAATTTTGTTTAATTTCCATTTATATGGGAAGTCAACACACTCATATAACCTCAACTCATTTGATTCATTACTTTCCGGAAGCATATAAATTTTATCATTTATCTTAAATACATAAGGGAATGACAAATGAAATGGTTCCTTCAATACTACAACCGGTTGAGACCAGTTTTTTAAATCCGATGTCCAAGTACAGACAATATAACCTTTCCCGTTTTTATACTTTTCTTCGTAGAAGAGATATATAGCGTTGTTATACTCAAATAAAAAAGGGTCTGCTTTTATCTGAGTACTTGATCTATAGGAAAAAGCCGGACATTTAAAACTGCCTATAATTTTTGTTTTGTTCCAATCAACAAACTCTTTACTTTCAGTTATTGCAACATAGCTATTCCACAAAGTAAATCTCTTCATTAATGCATTTAATTTAAATTACAATCGACCATTCACTATTTGTTTGTCAAGGAATCCTTTGACATCATAAATTATATGATTGTCGTTAAGCATTGACAATATATCTAACTCCGTAAATTCCTTGTGAGCAACGGCAAGAATTGCAGTGTCATACTTTTTCATTGGAAGTTGATTCGTTACTTTTATTCCATATTCGTGTTCTACGATTGCCGGATTTGCCCATGGATCATAAATTGTTATATTAACATTATACTCTCGTAGAGCATTATAAATATCAATAACCTTTGTGTTGCGCACATCAGGACAGTTTTCCTTGAATGTAAAACCTAATATCAAGATGTTTGCCCCCAACACCTGAATACCTTTTTTCAACATAAGTTTCACTACTTCGTTGGCTACATATTCTCCCATGCCATCATTCATACGTCGACCGGCAAGAATGATTTCAGGGTTGTATCCGTGACGCTGCGCACACTGAGCGAGATAATAAGGATCGACACCTATGCAATGTCCGCCTACAAGTCCCGGCTTGAATGGAAGAAAATTCCACTTTGTGGAAGCTGCCTCAAGCACATCCTGCGTGTCAATTCCCATCTTAGTGAAAATTTTGGAAAGTTCGTTGACAAAAGCGATGTTTATATCACGCTGCGAGTTTTCGATAACTTTAGCGGCTTCTGCCACCTTGATAGTTGAAGCAAGGTGGGTACCAGCTGTAATGACGGACGCATAAACTTCATTCACTTTCTTACCGATTTCAACTGTGGAACCAGAAGTAACTTTCTTGATTTTTTCAACTGTATGAAGTTTATCTCCCGGATTTATACGTTCAGGGCTATAGCCTGCAAAGAAATCTTCATTATACTTCAATCCGGACACTTTTTCCACAACTGGAATACACTCATCTTCTGTAACACCGGGATAAACAGTAGACTCATAGACTACAATATCTCCTTTGGAAATCACCTTTCCAACAGTGGTACTTGCACCATAAAGTGGAGTTAAATCCGGATTGTTGTTCTCATCCACAGGAGTTGGAACTGCTACGATGTAGAAATTACAGTCGCGAATTTGTTCAATATCTGTTGTACATTTAAACCCATGATTGTTAATGGCATCCTGAAGTAGGTCATCAGCAACTTCAAGTGTTGCATCATGCCCCTTCATCAAAGCATTCACACGAGCTTGATTCATATCAAATCCCACAGTAGGATATTTAGTTGAAAAAAGTCGGGCAAGCGGTAAGCCTACATATCCTAATCCGACTACACAAATCTTAATACTTTTCATTTTTATATCAAATTATTCCAATACCATTTCACAGCTTCTTTCAACCCCTCGCGCATACTGTATTGCGGATTATAGCCCAATAACGATTTGGCTTTGTCAATACAAGCCAGAGAATGGGGTATATCTCCTAAACGGTTAGGACCATGAATCACTTCCACTTGAATAATCTCAGAATCAAACTCGCTCAAAAATTCTTTCAGATAGCCTACAAGTTGGTTCAATGTGGTGCGTTCACCGTAGGCTGTGTTATATATCTGATTTACAGCATTCTTATTATTGGTGGTCATAGCCAGCATATTCATCTGAACCACATTGTCTATATAAGTGAAATCGCGGCTGTATTCACCATCACCATTAATAACCGGACTTTCATGAGCCATCAGTTTCTTCACAAACAATGGAATCACAGCGGCGTATGCGCCAAACGGATCCTGACGACGCCCGAACACATTGAAATAGCGCAGTCCGATGCATTCCATACCGTATGTTTTGGCAAACACATCGGCATAGAGTTCGTTCACATACTTGGTAATGGCATAAGGAGATAGTGGCTTTCCTATCACATCCTCGACCTTCGGTAGTGACTTGCTGTCGCCATAAGTAGACGAACTTGCAGCATATATAAATCGTTTCACACCTGCATCTCGGGCGGTTACCAGCATATTCAAGAATCCGGATATATTGGTGTCGTTCGTAGTAATCGGATCTTTGATAGAACGAGGTACGCTTCCCAATGCGGCTTCGTGCATAACGTAATCCACACCCTCCACTGCTTTGCGACAATCTGCCAAAACCCGGATATCACCGACTATCAATTTAAACTTTTCAGAATAGCGTTCTAAAAGCGGGAACACATTCTCTGGCTTACCGGTGGCAAAATTGTCTAAACATACCACTTCATAGTTGTGAGCCAACAAATGCTCACAAAGATTAGAACCAATAAACCCGGCTCCTCCAGTAACCAAAATCTTATTCATATTTTAATTCTCCATCTTATTTCTTAAACACTCCACAAAAATCCAATGTCACCTTATCGCCCCTCCATTCCAGTTCTCTAAATGGAATGTGTGCCGTCAAAAACACCACGATATCTGCTTTGTCATAAGCCTCTTTATAATCAGTCAATTTAAAGACATTGTGTTTTTTTATATTCGGTTCCACAACCAAAATATCGGCATTATTGCAACTCTGCATCACTTTCGTAGTGATGTATTTTGCCGGGCTTTCACGCAAATCGTCGATATTGGGTTTGAAAGCAAGTCCCATCATAGCGACACAAGGTTTGCGATGATGTTTCAATTCAAACTCCAACATGGCATTCTTCACTTTCTCGGCACACCAGAAACTCTTGTAGTTGTTAATTTCACGGGCATCACTAATCAACTTACTTTCCGCAGGGAAATCAGCAGTGATAAAGTATGGATCCACCGCAATGCAATGTCCCCCAACACCGCAACCGGGTTGCAGGATATTCACACGCGGATGCTTGTTGGCAAGATTGACAAGCTCCCAAACATTGATGCCCGCCTTGTCGCAGATAAGCGAAAGCTCATTGGCAAAAGCAATTTGTACATCGCGACTAGAGTTCTCCGTCAGTTTGCACATTTCTGCCGTGCGACAGTTCGTTTTGTGAAGCGTACCTTGTACAAATTGGGAATAGAACTCAAAGGCCTTATCGGTAGATTCAGGATTTAAACCGCCTATGACACGGTCATTATGTACCAATTCATAAATCACATTACCGGGTAATACGCGCTCCGGACAATAGGCAATATAAATCTTACCTTCCAGTTCCGGACGTTCATTAAAGATGATGCGTGCCATGGCCTCTGTGGTTCCTACGGGTGAAGTGGATTCTATTACATAAAGATCCCCTTCTTTCAGCAACGGCAATACCGCATGAGTAGCAGCTTCCACGTAACTCACATCAGGTTCATGGTTTCCCTTGAAAGGGGTAGGAACTACCATAAAATAAGCATCACTTACTTCTGGTGTAACCGAAGCCTTCAACATGCCAGTTTTCACTACTTCCTGTAACATTTTCTCCATACCAGGTTCAATGATGTGTAGATGTCCCGCATTAGTCATTTCCACTACATGGGGATTGATATCAACTCCCGTTATCTGAATGCCGTGCTTGGCAGCGATAATGGCTGTGGGCAAACCAATATAACCCAAGCCCATAAAACATGCTTTCATTCCCTATTGTTAAAAATTGTAATTATATTATATACGATCCTGTAAAGATCGGCCAGATACATTCACGCCGATTTCCCTACCGATGCTCTGGTTGACTTTCTTTCTATACTCTACTCCTACAAGGATAGGGCTCACGCTTATCACATTACCATTCTCGGGAGAGGAGCTTATGATCAGTTCGATGATGCAGGAGGCTTCCTCGCCAAGCTTTGGGGGCTCTATCTTGATTTGTTGAAGGATGCCGGCGAATGTTTGTCCGCACCGTTTCTCCCTTTTCAGTATCTCGTTCAATCGAGTGATACGCTCAAACAGCGTCGTGCCGGACGAGCCGCGTAAGTGCTTGATGAATGGGCGTAATCGGGTGTAGAAGTCTCTCTTCTCTGAATTTTCCTTGGTGACTTCCAGCTCATGCAGCAACATGGGGAGCACGACGTGATCCATCACATGATCCATATTCATGCAGTTTCTCATACGTCCGACATAATACTTTAATCTCTCCACATTGGGGATATATCGGTATAGAGACCATTCTTCATCGCTCAATTGTATATTGGTAAATGTCTTTTTTTCCTCAACTCTCATTTCTTTATTTATTTCCCGGATTTCCGAATAGGCACGGAATCATAACCGAATGCTTTTATTTATTCATGGTTTAATGTCTTCGCTCCGGTAGCTTCGCAATATCATTCGAATGAGAAAGCAATCTAAAGTATTCATTAAAAAAACTTTTTATTATATGAACGAACCGAATTTCCGCATCCGCCCCTACTCCAAAAGGGAGTTGGCGAAGCTCTATTTTCCTGATACAAATAACGAGGAATCTGCCATCGCAAACCTCCGTAACCTGATGAAGCATAACCCCGACCTGATCACCGAGTTGAAAAAAGCGTACTATAAGCCTCACAACAAAACGTTTACGCCTAAACAGACAGGCATCATCGTACAGTATCTCGGTGAACCGTAAGCGGGAACTGAAGCCGTTAGTTATTCACTAGGTATAGCCGCTAGTTATTCACTTGACAAGCCATTAGTTATTCACTTCGGAAACGCCTTAAACGAAACAACCGGAATGAAACCGAAAGCATCGGAAAGTGAGGTTTTCGACTTCCTTACTTTTGTATCAGTCAATGACATTGATAAAAATAACAGAGTATTCACTATTAAAATTTTAACATTATGGCACAGCCTTTTTATGCTAGAAAAATCGATTTGAACATTGGCCCTCGTAAGGGAGAAACTGTTTACAGTGCTCAAGCTTATTATTATGGTACAATCACTACCAAGCAGGTGGCTACCCAGATCGCACAAGAGTCGGCCTTGACACCGGCCGACGTGATCGGGGTCATCGAACGTCTCGCTTATTTCTGCCAAACCCACATGGCGCTTGGTTACAAGATCAAGCTGGACGGATTGGGCATCTTCTACAACGAGTTGCTCACCGAGAAAAGCGTAAGCACACCCAAGGAGGTGACAGCCAAGCTGGTGAAAAGTATCCGACCAGCGTTTAACGCCGAGTATACGATCCTTAACGGGACGTTCCGTTATGCGCTCCTGCCCGAGAAAACCAATTTGGTGAGAATCGACTTTAAGGGTGGGGTACCTATCGTAACTCCCGAGGAAGGGGACTCCGAAAGTCCCGACGAGATCTGATCTCCAAGAACTATACATTATTCACCCTCAAATTTGAACAGACATGAGCAATTCAAGTAAAATCGATTGGAAGAAAATAGTCCAAGCTATCGTACAGGCTATTATCGCAGCCTTAACGGCATTAGGTGTATCTTCCTGTGTTTCTCACTTCTAAATTCTAGTGACAATGACGCAAGAAACATTTCCCATGATTGTCGGCGGAGAAGAGACGCTCAACGAGCGTACCCTGCTGACGCAAGTGGAAAGCGGATTGATGATGAATGGGGCGGACTCTGTCCGCTTCATCGTCATACATTGCTCCGCTACCCAAAGTGACCGTGACTATACGGTGGAACAGCTTCACCGTGACCATAAGGTACGGGGATTCCGTACCATCGGCTATCATTTCTATATCCGCAGGAGTGGAATCGTGACACAGCATCGCCGACTGCTGGAAGTAGGTGCCCATGTCCGTGGACTCAATCGTTGCAGCATAGGTATTTGTTATGAAGGCGGATTGGATGAAAGCGGCAAAACCGCCGATACCCGTACCCCGGAACAGAAGGAGCGATTGAGGGAACTCCTGTGGAAACTCCACACGCTCTTTCCTCATGCGTTTATCGTGGGGCATCGTGACTTGCCCGGCGTAAAGAAAGCTTGTCCCTGCTTCTCGTGCGATGAATATCGTTACTTGTTCCATTAACTATCCCGGGAAATGTGTCGCTATGATGCCTTGCAACATTCGAGAGACATTTCCCGATATTCTTTTCTTCATAACACTTTCTTTCCAAAGCGTAAGGCTATGAATATCAGTTCCACAGAGTTGATAATAGCCGTTTTTCAGTAGCCACTCCGCCTTACCTCGAACCTCCGGACCATATGCACCGATCAAGGAAAGGAGATTCAATTGGAACCTCACGTTCATACCTTTCAATCGCCAATAATCTTTCTCATTCATATAGGTATATCGTTCGGGATGCGCCAGTACAGGTATATAGCCTTTTGCCTTGATCCGAAGCAGAATATTATTTAATCCCATCGGAGGATTAAAATAGGAAGTCTCCACTAGCAAATGTTTTTGAGCCTTGCCAATCGGCAACAAGTCTTCCGAGGCCAGTCGCTCCTCAAATAAGTTATCCAACATGTATTCCGCGGCTAAATGGAGAGCTATACCTCCGGAATAATATTGAAGAAGAAGCTGGAAACGTTCTCTCAATTTCTCGCTCGTGTTGGGAATGTCTTCCATGACATGGGGAGTAAGCCAAATAGATTTAACTCCTAGTTTCTCCAAACAATCCAACGTATCCAAAGATTCACCCAACGTCCGTATACCATCATCCACCCCGGGTAATATATGTGAATGGTAATCAGTAAATCCCTCCAAAATACCGCTTCCCACAAGACTGGTCTGCTTTTTGAAAAACCACATCCTATTTATTCCTCTTTCGTATATCCGGCGTAGCCGTAATGGTAGCCATATTTGTAGCCATAACGGTTACCTCCTCCGTCTGTTCCATTTAAGATCAAAGACATGTTGCCGTATTTACGTTCCGTATGGAACTTCTCGACATCCACTAACAGGTTTCGGTCAAGTAATCCCGCACGGATGATAAACAAGGTCAAGTCTGAGTACTTATTGATAATGGAAGCATCGGCCACGATCTCGACCGGCGGACAATCGATAAAGATATAATCATACTCCATACGGAGCTGTTCCAGCAATGTGGCAAAACGTTCCGAGAATAAAAGTTCCGTAGGGTTTGGGGGGATCGTACCTACGGGAATCACATCCAAACCGGCGATAGTTTCTCCCTTTACGATAATAGAGCTATAATCCGGAACCTGTCCGCTTAGGTAATCGGATATGCCACACTTTGGAGAATGGATATAATCGCTAAGGGATGCTCGACGAAGGTCCATATCTATCGCCAGAACTTTTTTACTTTTTACGGCGAGACTCGTGGAGAGATTCATCGTTATAAAGGTCTTACCGCTACCGGGATTCAAGGAAGATACCATGATAACCTTTGAGTGAGCGTCTTTTCCCATCATGAACTCTAAATTGGTACGTACTACCCGGAATGCCTCATTGATTACGTTACGGCTTTTTTCCTTGACTACGATTATGGCCTTTTCCTCTTTCTTACGCCGGAAAAAGCCTTTTTTCGCCCGATATGACAAAGGTATCTCTCCAACGAATGGAATGGTCAATCGCTCTATATCTTTTCGCCCGCGAATAGTCGTATTCATATTCTCCAACATAAACAGGATCACGACCGGTATTAACAAGCCGAGCGCAAAAGCTACCAATAAGATATTCTTCTTAACCGGGGCTATAGGAAGCATATTTCCCGTCGGCGGGGTGATCAACCGTGTATTATATGCCGTAAAAGCTTGGGACAACTCATTCTCCTCACGTTTCTGCAACAGGAATAAATACAATGACTCTTTTACCTTTTGCTGACGTTCCACTGATAACAGGTATTTCGCTTGCGAGGGATTAGCGGCGATACGGGCCGTGGTTTGCTTCTCGCTTTGTCGCAAAGTACTAATTTGCGTATTAAGCGTGACTACCAGATTATCAATGGACGAGATGATAGCCGTACGCATGGCCTGCAAGGAATGATCCAGATCCATCACCAACGGATTTCGCTCGCTACTGTTCGCCACTAAATTGTTACGTTGCAACTGCGTCGTATTGTATTCTGATATCTGATGTTCTATATTGGTGCTTTCCAAACCGGAGTTAGCCGGTAGCAACTGGTTCTTGCTGGAAGCGTTCGTCAAGTAGTTCCGGATATAACGGGCCATGGATAACTGAGTGTTCAAAGTAAGGATGCGGGAATTGGTCTCGCTGGATTGCGCCAGATACAAACTGGAGGCCGCTTGCACATCCGGCAGCAGATTCTCGCTTTTATAAGTAGAGATATTCTCATCCACGCTCCCCAACTCCCCCTCAATCACACCCAAACGATCATTGATAAACATGGAGGTACTGATGGCGATCTGGTTCTTGTCTATTACCCAATTCTCATTATAGACGGATATCAAGGTATTCAATATGTCTTCCGCACGCCGCACACTGACATCCTTAATCGAGAGGTTGATCACCGTTGATTTCTCGTCGCTTAACGCTACGCTCAAATTACCGGAATAGGCGGATAACGTGCCATACAGACCGGATCGCGAGACATAAATCGGCTGAGCGAACGCTCCTTGAAAATAAGGGGTCGGATCTATCGTCAGTTTACCCACCGGAGTCGTAACCAACTCCCGTAACTTACAGGTCATGACCGAGGTCTCTTCAAGCTCCTCACCCTCCCGAATGAAATCGGATAGTTCCACGTTCTCCTCATCCAGCAAACGTAAGGTAAAAGACACGGATTCATTATCTTGCAAATCCGCAAATGAAACAGAGACCGGAAGATCCTGTCCATAAAGGACTTTGCGATAAAAAGCCCCATCCGTATGATAGGCAACATCCAAACGCAATCGATTCACGACATCCAGCATAATCGCAGGAGATTGCAAGGATATCAACTCATTGTTCACATTGGTGTTCGCCTGAAAAAGCCCCAGATCGGAAAAAGAGCCTCCCACCTCGCCGGAAAGAGATTGCCCCTTCGACTCGTCCTTGATCAACAAAGCCGCCGACCGCATATAAACCGGAGGAGTAACCAATACATAAAGAATAGCGACACTTAGCGTTATCCCCAAAGAGATGACAAACCAATACCACTTGGAGAGACAGAGGTAAAACAAGTCCTGAATCCGCATGAAGTCCTCCGGTTGACCCGTTCTAACGTTATTTTGAGCCATAATTTTTTAATGAATGAATTGAATGATCAATTATTATTTGAATACAAGTACGCTAATCGTTGTCAACAAGGAAGCCAGCGATATCCAAAAGGAGGTGGAACGAACATTGTTTCCGTTGACAGTGGACTGACGTGCCCGCACGGTATTCGGCTCCACATAAATCACGTCATTCTGCTGGAGGTTATAGGCGGGAGACGCATACATCTGGCTGGCGGAGCAAAGGTCTATGCCGTAAACTCGTTGCGCTCCATTTTCCTCACGTAGTACCATTACCTTATCCCGTTTGCCATAAATCGTCAAATCGCCCGCCATACTGATAGCGTCTAACAAGGTCATTTGATCCCGGTCGATATTGAAACGCCCCGGGTTGTTCACCTCACCCAGAACCGATATTGTAAGGTTCATAAATTCAACGGTCACCACCGGATCTTTTACGTAATTCCCTGTAATCAACGCATCCTTGATAAAGGCCGCTATCTCAGACCGGCTTTTCCCCGCCACATGGATTTTTCCCAATACAGGAAAATCAATCTCACCCCGATCGTCTACCGTATAGCCGGACAAGCCACGACTTGATCCACTACCTTGCGATACCTGTCCGACCTGCTGCGACAGGATCGGCAAATTAAATAGGTTGGTCAGTTGGGGATCTCGGCTATTCACCAGAATAGAGATCTGATCGCCCGGTCGTATCTTGACCGTCAATGGAGACACGACCTTCTGCTCACTCTCTCCGGGGTGAAGATCTTGAAAATAATTCGTTTGGTGCGTAGTGGAACAGGCGCTTAAAAGAAATAACAACCCTACCAATTGTATGAAAAACACATGTGAATAACGAGAACTCTTATTCATGATATAAAATTAATTGATTTGATTTCATTGATGCCACTCTTTTTCCTGATAAAGGATGATGCACCGGTTGATGATAAGATGTATCAATGCCCACAACAACATATTTAGTACCAATAACCAAGTAAGATTTAAAACCGGGGACAGCAGGATATTCATCCCTATGAAAAAGAAGGAGATTAACAGGACCGTCACCAATACCGTACGGACACGCATACCAGTCCGCAACAACTTATGATGGATGTGATTCTTATCCGGTAAGAAGGGATTCCTGCCTTTACGTAATCGATGCAACACCACACGGAAGACATCAAGAAGAGGAACCAGGAGCGTCGAGAATGCTATAACCATATAAGGGTTTGTCCGGACCTCCCCATCTGAATGTACGACACTTAGTTGTATTACCAAGAAGCTGAGGATATAACCGATCGTCAAGCTTCCTGTATCCCCCATGAAAAGTTTGTGCCCACGCTGAGCGTTGCCAAAAACGTTATAGAACCAGAAAGGTATCAATATACCTAATGTAGCTAACGCCAACAATGCATAAAAATAAGATCCGTTAGATATACAGATAGCCGCCAATACGGTAAGCGCGATACAACTCAAGCCGGAAGCCAAGCCGTCTATACCGTCAATCAGGTTAATAGCGTTGGTTATATAAACGACTATCAAAACCGTCAAAGGAATACCCACCCACGAAGGAAGCATATAAATTCCGAACAAACCGCCTAACGAGTTAATCCATGCCCCCGGCAACACCAATAGGATCGCCGTAAAAACCTGAACAACAAATTTGTAACGATAACCGACACCCACCAGATCATCTGCCACACCAATGAGATAAAGTAGCATACAACCACTGACCCAAAACAGTAACTCCAACAAACTTCGATCGGTTAGCAAACGAGCTATCGGAATCCCAACGCAATGGAACAGACCGATTATCAAACAGAGCGACACGAGTATCGCCGGGAAGAAAGAGATACCTCCCAAGCGGGGAACAGGTATGGAATGCACCTTACGCTCGTCGGGCTGATCGAACAATCGTTTCTTATAGGAGATCAACAAGATATTGGGGATAAGTATCAATCCCTGTAAAATGGATATCAAAAAACCACCCGATAAAAAAAGACCGGTCTCTATTATCGTTCTCATATTTTTTGAATAAAGCTTTGTGGGATATAGGAGGTCGCTACGGCACAGACCCCCTGAATGGCGACAACCAAACGGCTGTTTTTCTTGATCCGGCAGATATATCCTTCCGCCCCCTTGAATTTCCCGTCAATCACTCTCACACGTTCTCCCCGACAAAACTTGGTACTGTCAGCCCCCAAATATTCCATTCCTTTCTCGCCGGATGACGTGACCAACATGAAAATATTCATCTCCCGGTCCGGAATGATAAGTGGCACCTTTTTCAATTCCTTATCTCTTGTATACAGTATCACCTTGTCCGTGAATTGTCGCTGTATCTCCATCGCACGCAACGTCGTAGAATGAAAGAACAGGATTGAACTGATAATTGGTTTACGTATGATCTTTCTTACTCCATTCCGCATGACCACCGCATCCTCACAAGGGAAATAGCAATCGATATCATCCTTCTTGAGGGATTCCTCGATCTCAAAAACTTTGTTATAAAATACTTTTAGCGCAAACCAATGGTTGCCGTCAAGTGTTATTGTTTTCAATGAATTATACCGTTTTTATTCATGTACAAAGAGGATATACCTTCCATTCCTGTATTTCCTTATTTTTTGATTAAAGGATATACAGCAATCAAGGTTAATCCGGCTATTTTTATATAAAATTCCGAAATGAGGACCATTCCTGACTACAGTGAATGGGAAACCCTAACCCTATATTTCTACCGTTTCTTGGTAAGAAACAGTACAAATAGTTATTTATCTTATTATCAAATACATAAAATATATAAAAACTACTTTTTTACTCGGTTTACTCAATTTGATACTCGAAAAAAGATAAGGTTGTTGTCGAAAAAAGTATACACTCTCATTTTCCAGACCAGACAAAGAATAATAGAGAAGAAAACAATTAACGTATTTATATATGCTATTTGTTAACGAGTTACATCAACAGAGGATACAATTTATATCCAAAAATCCCCCCTTTATTTTTTTGTTTTGCAGATTATAATTACATTTGCGACGTATTTCTAAGATTTCTTACCAAGAGACAGTAGAATTTAGGTCTTTTAAAATTCCATTATTCGCATTGTCTATCAACGAGTTATCCAAAGAGTCCAAATAAATAAGAGTTGTCTTCTCGGAGGTATGTCCCATTCCTGCGCTGATAACCGCAACAGGGATATTATGATTGCGTGCAGCGGTAGCCCAACTATGGCGGGGAGTGTATGAAGATAGAGGCAATGTCTCACCGATTAACTTCCCCAATCGCTTTAATTTCTGATTATGGTAATTCAATCCCGTTTGGTATTGCAAGTAAGCCCGATCCGGATTTTCATCGGTAATGATTGGAAATACATAGGGAGTTTTCGAAGAGTCCGATAGATATCGTCTCAAGATCGCCTCTATACAAGGTTCAATTCGCAACGTCAGGTTTTGACCGGTCTTATGGCGACAGTAAGTAATTACCCCTTTACCTATATTTTCTTTTTTCAAATAAGCCATATCCACAAACGCCATCCCTCGAGTACTATAGCTGAATACAAACAAATCCCGAGAGAGAGCCAAAGCCGATGAATAAGACAGGTCAAGTCTCTGCAACTTCAAAATGGTCTTTTCACTAACGGCACGTTTCGATGTCTTGGCGATCCCGGTATATACCTCATGAAAAGGAAAAGCTTGCTCCACAAGTTGCTCTTGTACAGCTTTATTATAAGCGGCACGCAAGATTCTCATATAAAATGAGCTACTATTCTTACTCACTCTCCTTCCCCATAGCCATTTCTCATATTTGCAAGCCGTATCGGAGTCTAATGCGGTGAGAGGTATATCACAATTCTCTAAAAAAGAGGAGAAGCTGTTCAATGTTCGTAAATAATTACGGGAAGTACTGAATTGACCGCTATCATGAAGGAGTCCAATCTCTTTTCTCAAATAGTCCAACATTCCGGTTTCAGTTTTTGGAGATCGAAATCTCCTGATCACATCGGATAAGGTGTATTCATCCCCTACAGCATCTAATTCCCGAATGATTTTCCGGATCGCAACTAAGTCCGCATTTATTCGTTTCTGATAAGAAAAAATAGTTTTTTCATTGTCAGGCGTAACAACCAACTCTCGTTTCTCCCCATTCCACCAATGAGGAAATATCCGCATATCGGTAGTTATTTGCCTATTCTCCTGTCTGTGACAAAGTTGGTAGCAGACAACACCCGCTTTGCCTCTCACCGTCGATGGACGAAACTTTACTTTTATTGTAGCCATACTTTTTTAAGCCAATTTTACACTAGCCAACCCGAAATGTCAATAGGTAGACAATAATAATTATCATAGAAAATCTATCATAATGTCCTCATTCAGGAGCTATTTAAAACATATGACTCACCCAAAAAGTTGTTTATAGGAGATATCTATCAGATTCTGCTAAAAAGATTGAATTTATGAAAAGAATAGTCTGCAACTAACACTTAATTATTTCGACGATATTCGGTTGGAGTGACCCCATAGCTTTGTTTAAAAGCCGTACTAAAATAACGAGCGCTGGAAAAACCGACACGGTCCGCTACTTCCTGAATACTCATATCCTTATGAGATGAAAGCAACCGAGAAGCCTCGACCATACGAAACCGAATCACATAATCACCAACCGAGACATCCGACAAATGACTGAACTTGCTATAAAGCGTCGTTCTACTCATCGCCATCGCAGAGGCGATAAAAGGCACATTCAAATCCGGATTACTCAAGTTCTCCCGAAGCAACGTATTCAATTTACACATGAATTGTTCGTCCGCATTGCTTGTCGCATCCTCTTTTGGAGAGAATAGACAACCGGACTCACGATAACGCACACGAAGTAGGTCTCGTTGTCTTAATATATTCCGCAGAATCACCAACAAGGAATCTATATCAAACGGCTTCGCCAAATAGATATCCGCCCCTGATTTATACCCCTCCCAAGGGAAACATAATCCCACGGAATGGAAATAGCCTGTTCCCCGGATATACCATCAGGATGAATCGGTAACCCATCTAAAGCCAAATTAATCATGCTCACAGAAAAATCCTCTTCCTCATGAATGTCATAGCCGGGCCGTATCCTAACCAGCCCTTCCACTCCAGAAATATAAATATTACCGGAAGAAGACTCAAAAGCAGGTTCCGGAAAGTACCACGATCGAAATATGCCAATCCGCAACAGGTTCCTACCCAAATATTTCCCTCCGCATCTTCCTCCAAAAAAACTATATCATTATAAGGAAGAGAATGCGGATTCTCCCTCTCCTCCTGATAAACGGTAATCTTTTCCCTATCGAAACGATTCAACCCAAATCGGGTACCAATCCACATAACCCCTCTTTCATCTACCAGCACACATTTTACGGAAGACTGCGATAATCCGTTTTCCAAAGAGATTTGTTTAAAATAATACCTAGGAGCTGCATAAAGAGACTCTGTTAAACACACTAAAAACAGCAATAGATATAATTGTAAAAACTTCCAAAATACTCGCATAGTTGTATATCACCCATTGTTCGGCAAAAACACTAAATCGTCCGAAATATAAGGCTTGCAGAGTATAAAAAAACGTTTTTTGAATTTTCACGGACGATTTTGGACTCAAGAAAATATCCTTAAAGCATAGATTTGCAGCAAGTGAAAAATTAAACAAAAAAGCATATCATTAAAAATTATTCTTATGTTACGTACAACGGGTATATATTTTATTATTTTGGTTATGATACTTGTAAAATGTTTCCTTCCGGACGAAAAACCGGAGATCATTCCTTTCCCCTTGCAAAGTGTATCAGACAAAGGTGATTTCACATTCAACAAGGCAACCCTCATCAGTGTAGAAAATGAAAAACAGGCTATGATCGCTCGGGAGTTGACCGATCTGTTCACGCTTTCCGCCGGATTCACCCCGGAAATAAAAATACAAGACAAACGAGCCAATATCATATTCCGCACAGACAAAGAACTAGCGGCCGAACATTATAAACTGAATATAGCCCCCTCTTGTATTCTAATAAAAGCATCCGGACAAAAAGGTTTCTTTTACGCAACGCAAACCTTACGTTTTCTGCTTCCTCCAGCAATAAACAGCCCAACTCAGGTAGAGATATTCAATGGAACGTACCGGGAATGACCATACTAGATGGCCCCCGATACAGCAATCGGACCGTGGCAATACACACACCTTTCACTCTCATCTCGAAGGATAATCTCAAAGAATTAATCGATCACCTAGCCATGTTAAAAATAAACAGACTTCATTTCACACAAGAAGTTCATGATACGACACCTGAAGGACAGCAAAAAATGAAGGATATGAACCTGTATGCTAAATCCAAGAAGATCACGATCTCAAACGGAACAACACACACCCATGATATCATATCGTATCTCCCGTTCCAAGCAGAGCTACTTATCTGGAAAGCAAATATCTCCGATTGCGATGAGGATAAAAAAGGTTATTCCAATATTTAGCGCCCATCGCAGAAAGAAGCTGGTCTGGTAATTTGTTAGCCCATCGCCTCACGCAAGATATCGATCAAGATAGGCTTCAATCCGCTTACGAAACATTCCACGGCGATCACCATCAGTATCAATCCCATCAAACGCATCATCACGTTATTTCCAGTCTCTCCCAATATCCGTACCAAACGGGTAGAAGCTTGTAAGATCAAGAACGTGATAAAATAAACCAATGCGATAATACCAATCAACGTACCCTTTAAGCTGAGTGTCGAGGCGTCATCCATAAGCATGATTGCGTTGGCGATCGCTCCCGGACCGCACAACATCGGGATTGCCAGAGGAGTAATGGATATATCATCCGCATAGGTTTTCACCTCTTCCTCTTTCAACTTCGCGTTCGAGTAGCGTGCTTGAAGCATATCAAACCCAATCTTGAAGATAATAAAGCCGCCAGCTATGCGAAAGCCGTTCGAGGAGATACCAAAGAACTTAAACAGGAACTGACCGGAGAAAGTAAAAACCATCAAGGTGATGAACGACACGATCGTGGCCCTTCGGACAATCGCTTTCCGCTCATGGTCATTCATACCATTGGTCATGGTCAAGAAAACCGGCATCGTACCGAGTGGATTGGTCAACGTAAAAAACGAAGTGAAACATAATAGGGCGAAAGGTAACAAGTCTTCCATATCAATAATTTTTTAATTGGCTAATGTGCCAATATGCCAATTAGTTGAAGAGAGCATGATTGGCACATTGGTACATAACATATTATCACATTATTTACTCATCCCAGACCAAATAGGCTGAGACCAACCAATGATTCAGCTTATTCCCATCCACTTCTGCCGCTTCCGGAATACTCACCGTCAGCGTATGATGGCCGGGTTGGATATCCTTCAGCTCCACCTCTTCCGGTATCACGTCCGATCCGGGACACCAATTAGAGCGGGAAAGATCCGAAGACGCCAAGGGTTCCTCTACTTCTTTCTCCGAATAACCCTTCTCGGTGATATAGGCAGCCAGACGCTTTCTCAACCAAACCCCGGTAGCCGGATTAAAACGACGGAAAGAAGCGCAGTCCGTACGCCAAGGAACAAAATCCAAGACAGGAACTCCATCAACAGATACAATATTCTGTTTCTCCACGAACTCATCACCACCGGAATGACCGCCATGTCCCGTAACGATATATTTCAGACGGACATCACGTGCGCCTTGAGGAATATCAAAATCCAATGACACGTCCTTCCGGGCGAATATATCCGGATATTCCTGCCCGATATAATAAACCGTATTCATCAACGGCTCTACATGTTTCTTCGGCAAAGCGTCGCAAGTCAGATCGGACTCGTCCACATCGATCGTCATGCTAGCGACGTATCCTTCCGGTGTCCATGTATCGATAAAGATCCCAACATAAGCGCCACCTTCCAGAAGAGGATACAAATCGGTTATGTCTTGCTCCCAGCTTACGCTATCCTCCCAATGGTCGACATACACAGGTTTACGATGTTTCGTCAAGCTATCCTCGGGACTACTGTAATGCCCTACTCCGAACGGAGTCATGAAACGCATCAATTCCACGGTAGGTTGATAATCCGTCCCGGGGATGATACCGATCATCTTCTCCAGTTTCACGCTATCCACCGCAGGAAACTCCTTCTCCCCTTTAGCGATATTCAACAAATTAATGCCCGAGGCATTTGGCAATACAAAACAAGAGCCGGATTTATCCCAGCGATCTCCATTCGAAGCTACCGTAACCCGGAGTTTGACGGAAACGTTTCGCTTATATTCCGGCAATGTTACCTTCTTCAAGATAATACGGCCATTCACCAAATGATAGATACTGTCCGGTCCCGGAGCGTTAAAAGCGGCGGGATATACATCCGGAGCGAAACGTACGTGGGTATCATTAAATACCTGTACGGAATAATCTCCCATTGACGGTAATTCTTTATGTCCGCAAGAAGCGGTACATAGAAAAACTCCCGTCAAGGAGACAAATAAAACCAATTTTTTAATCATTTTGTCTAGAATTTAGTAAGCTCCTTAATAAGCTGCTTTTGTCCGGCAGTCTTATCGGCGTGCGTACAAGGACCGGTCACACAACCGCCCTCGCAAGCCATCACTTCTATAAACTGCGCGGGAGCCTTTCCGGTTTTAGCATAAGCACGTAATAATGCCACATTTTTCTTTGTCAGGTTGGCTACCTGCACGGCATTTACGTTCTCGTCCTTCAAATAAACCTTAACGGCGTTGATCACACCACCACTTTGGGCGAAGCCATGCGCCTCACGGACAGCGTTAAATAATACAGAGAAAGGCTGGGCCTCCTCGATCTTGATACCCAATCCCTCCAATACGGAACCTACTTCCTCAAACGTAAGTGTAAAATCCACGCACGGATCTAGTTTCACCTCTTTTCGTTTCGCCACGCACGGGCCAACAAACACGATCTTCGCATCCGGATATTTTTCCTTCACGATACGGGCCGTATAATACATCGGAGATCCAGTAGAAGAGATGTATTTCTTTAAATCCGGGATATGTTTCTCGGCCAATTGCACGTAAGACGGACAGCAACTAGTGGTCATGAACGGTTGTCCTTCTTTCAATTTCTCGATCAATTCTTCCGCCTCATGACGGGTGGTTTCCATAGCGCCTTGCGCCACCTCAACCACTTCCTCGAATCCCAAGGACTTGATAGCGCCATACACTTTTTCCTTCGGAGCGCTAAACTGAGCTAAGATAGACGGAGCGACAATCGCTACCATCTGTTCCTTATTCCGCAAGCGTTGCAAGATATCGAATACTTGCGAGATCTCGAAGATAGCACCGAACGGACAAGCATTCACACATTTACCGCAATATATACATTTAGACTCGTCGATATGCTCCACCCCATACTTGTCCTTGCTGATCGCCTTAACCGGACAAACTTCCTCGCAAGGGATCGGGATATAAACGATGGCATGGTACGGACAGCTTTGGTGGCATTTACCACAGCTGATACAAGTTTCATGATCAATCTCGGCCTGACCGTTTTTCTTGAATCGGATAGCGTCCTTCGGGCAGTTCATATAACAACTACGAGCCACGCAACCCCGGCAAAGATTCGTGATCTCATAATTCACGGAGACACAAGAGGAACACGCCTCATCCACTACACACATGATATTTTCCTTCTTATTCTCCGAGCGGAACAAGGCACGCTTCGCATACTCTGAAAGCGGTGTCAACTCATCTTCCTCGTCCTGCATATCAAAACCAAGCAAAGGCAAGGTCTTGTATTTCCAGACGGCACGTTCCTTATGTACACAGCAACGGCCCCTCACTTTCGATTTTCGGGGACTCAACTCGATCGGTAAGCGATCTATTTCTTCTAGAAGACGGTTTTCTTTCCAGAGCTTTACTAACTTCGCCAGCAATCCGTGACGAACAATCATTACGTTGTTGGTAAATGCCATAATGTTATCGTATTTGTGCTTTTAGTATATCGTATATCGCATCACTTCTTTACAAACGCGAAGGTAAATAAAAGTTTCTAAACAGAAAGAAAGCTTTCTTTAAGAATTATCGAAGCACTATGAATATCTCCGCCAAACGGAGGATTTAATTTAGACAAGACAAGTTCCACCTCCGTGATCTGTGGAAATCTCTCTTTCAAAGCCTTCAAGATACGCCCCGCCGCGTGCTCAAGAAGTCTCGAGGGGATAGCCATTTCTGCTTTCACGGTTTCATATACTGTGGCGTAATTGATCGTATCGCTTAAATCGTCGCTCCATACCGCATTCTCCAACGGCGCTGTCAGTATCAAATCTACGATAAAAGTATTCCCAACCCGGGTCTCTTGGGGTGCCACGCCATGATAGGCATAGAATGTCATCCTTCGTAATTCAATCTTTGTTGTCATAATCTTTTAATTTATCTGTAAATGTATAGAAAGTAAACCTTCCTGCAAAAAAATAGTCTTATATTTGTCAACCAAGTAACAACACATTATGATGGGAATAAAACAAAAAGATGAAAATTCCGCAGGCGGATTACACAACGCCTTGGCTGCGGGGACAACGATAAAGGGTAATATTATCACAGAGACAGACTTTCGCTTGGATGGAAAAGTAGAAGGGGACATCAGTTGCAACGGCAAGATCGTTATCGGCCCCAAAGGTAGCGTAACAGGCAATATCGTATCCGAGAATGCTGAGATTCTCGGTGAGGTAGATGGCTCCGTAAAAGTAAGCGCAAAGCTTATTCTAAAATCAACAGCAATTATCAAGGGAGATATATATACCCAATCCCTAGAGATCGAACCAAACGCACGGTTCAACGGAGCCTGCTCGATGTGTTCCGAGAAAAAGAAAGCGGACAAATAGACTGAGGGCCGCACTTTTCGATACGGCCCTTAGTCTTTCTTATTTTCGTCCAGCCTCTTTTATCAACGAGACGATCTTATTATTCAGGTTATCAGCCTGCAAAAGCTGTTCCAACGTAATATGCATCCGGTAGCGCCAATAATGCGTTGAATTCGCAGGAACGTTAATACGCTCGGATTCTATATCCTTCCGCTTGATAGAATCATCCATAGCAAACCAATCCTGCAACGGAATAATCGTCAGCATGGAACGAGTCTTCAAATGATTAGAAATAATCTGGGCAACGATTTCAGCCGTACATTCATCCGGGGCCTCACCGATCCGTTGCAATACATGGTTGTAATAACGCTGTGTCTTCTCCGGATCTTCTTTCCACCAATTACGAAGAGGAGTCATATCATGTGTAGAAGTCGTACAAACCGAATGATAAGGCAGATTGAACATATCGGAAAATTCCCGCTGTGGGCTCTTCGGCATACGCTCAATCTCCAAGCTTAGTATTTGCAACTTATTCATAACCTCGGGAACAGAGGCGGGGATCATACCGAGATCCTCTCCACAAACCAACATCTCCGTGGACGCAACCAACGGTGTCAAACGCTTAAACGCTTGCGCCTTCCAAAAATCATTATGGCGATGATAGAAGAAATGCCAGTATAACTGATCGAACGCATAACGGTCGGAACCACTCAATTCCCGATAGATATAGGATTGATTCGCCGAGATCCGGGGATGAAACTTATCGGTCTCTCTTGGATCACGAAGAAATAATACCTCATTCGCAATCGTAAACAGGCCATTCTTGATCCGTAGGGAAACTGGATCCGCCTTATCCGCAAACAACGCCTCAATCTTCCTTTGCGTATCACAGAACGGTTTTAACACATAATGCCGGGAGGAGGATTGTGCCAAATAAGCACCTATCACCTCTTCTGTATTTTCCTCAAACAATTCCGATAAAAATTGTCGATTGATATGTGGGGTCGTGAAACGAGATTCGTTAAAATTCAATCCATACTGCTCGATCTCTTCTCTCGAGAACGGCAACGCTGGATTGAAATGACCACAAAGCCCTTGCACATATTCACAAGGAACCTCCCATATTCGGAAAAATCCCAAGATGTGATCTATACGGAAACAATCGAAATAATCACTTAACTTAGCGAAGCGTTTTTTCCACCAAGAGAAATTATCTTTCTCCATCGCATCCCAGTTATAAGTCGGGAACAGCCAGTTCTGACCGTTCATGGAAAAGTCATCGGGGGGAGCACCCGCTTGACCATTCATATTAAAATATTTCGGTTCCGTCCAAGCCTCTACACTAGTGCGGCTCACGCCAATGGGTAAATCACCTTTCAATACAACTCCATTCTTACGGGCATAATCCGATACCGACTTGAACTGGTTGTGCAATACATATTGCAAGAAATAAGAGAACGAGATCTCCGGCCATGCGTCACTATCTTCCCGGCATAGGGCGCGAACACGTGTCTTATTGTAAGTAGAATTACCTTGCCATTGAGAGAAATCCGATGTCCCATAACTTTCCCGCAAGAAACAATAAGTAGCGTAAGGCATCAACCATGACTCATTTTGCGCCAAGAACTCTTTAAACTCCGGCGTATCTAATACGGCCTTACCCTCCCCTGCGAAATATTCTTGACAATAACCCAATTTATATTTCAGTACTTCCTCGTAATCAACCGTATCTTTTGCGTTTAATTCTTTTTGCTTCCCTGCATAAAAAGCAGCTCTCTCCGGATCTTTCAAGGTCCCCAAAGCCGATAAATCCACATACATGGGATGAAGGGCATAAATAGAAATAGCGCTATACGGATAGGAATCCACCCAAGTATGGGTCATTGTCGTATCATTCATAGGTAATACTTGAATGATACGTTGGTGCGTCTTTCTAGCCCAATCCACCAACATGTGTAAATCTCCCAAATCACCTACTCCAAAGCTCTTTTCCGAGCGCAAGGAAAAGACGGGGATAACCGAGCCGGCACAACGCCATAACGGTAAGCTATCCCGGAAGTAAAGACCAGATATAACAACGGTCTCACCCTGTTTCTGCGGAACAAGACTTAGAATACGATTCTCATCACTCTCCCAATACAAAGGTTGACGGGAATCATTATCCCAAACCAAAAATTTATATTCTAAAGGATACCGTATCTCCGCAGCGTCTAAATCAATATGCCATTCCGGGAAAGTATCGCAACTCAGCAATAAAGCCTTGTCCGGATGCCAGTTACCTAAGCATTCTTGATTTCCAGTAATGGCTACACACTGATTCTTTTCCACCCGGGGAGCGGATATCTTTATCACCAATTTTCTTCCACTTCTAACGACCCTCTCATGTGTATTGCAGGGATGAGCGAATAAACTTTTGGTGAAAGCCGAAGAATAAAAGGCTAGATTATCCGGACGGATTTGCCAATAATCATAAAGGATGTAAGAATCAGATTGTCCATCCAATACAATCCGGTGATTCTTCTCCCACTCCTCAAAGATCTGCTTATCATTAACACTTAAGAAATATCTATATTCTATATCTTTTATATCGGGTGGAAGATCCAGTTCCAGTTTCCAGTTTCCATCCCCAGAGTAATTCATCTCCTTAGCCAAAGCAGGTTCCCAAGAGCCTAATTCCGGTATGGAGCCCACTACACATAACTTCTGTCCCCAAACGGTATGGAAGTTTATATTAAAAGTGACTTTCATGGTATATAGATTTAGTCAATTATTTAACCGCATTTAGAGGCTCCGCAATTCGTGCAGATCAAACAACCTTCTTGATAAATCAAGGTCTCCAACCCACAGTTCGGACATTTCTGCCCTTTCGCTTCCATGCCGTTCGGTAAATATTTCTTCAAGGCCCGTTCCACGCCATTCTTCCAAGTATTGATAGACTCGCTATTCAACTCCATACCCTGTACCAGTTTTATAACCTGATCGATAGGCATTCCGTAACGGAGCACACCGGAAATCAATTTAGCATAGTTCCAATATTCCGGATTAAACTTGCCATCCAAGCCTTCGATTGTCATTTTATAACCGCGTTTATTCTTGAACTGGAAGTCGTAATGCTTATTACCATCCTCATCATAGCTCTTGATGATCGTACCTTTAGAAACGTTTTTAGGTAACATGATACCCTCGTCATCATCGGCCAAACCGGTAAAGATCTCATACGGACGGCCATTCAACAAGCCGACGAAAGCGATCCATTTCTCACGGTTATTCTGGAATTTTACCACATCCGCATCCAATTCACGAGGACGGGTAGATACGATAACCGGTGGTTGCATGCAGTTGCAATCCTCTTTTTTCTTCTTTTTATCTGTCGCAATCAAGACACCGGAACGAGAACCATCTCGATAAACAGTACATCCTTTACATCCGCATCTCCATGCCTCAACATACAAAGAATCTACCAACTCCTCACTTACATCGTTCGGCAAATTGATCGTTACGCTGATAGAATGGTCCACCCATTTCTGAATGCGTCCTTGCATACGGACTTTTTGTAACCAATCGACATCATTGGAAGTCGCTTTATAATAAGGAGACTTAGCAACTAGCTCCTCCACTTCTTCTTGTGTATATTTCTTACTTGCCGAATAACCATTCGCTTGCATCCACGTTACAAACTTATGATGGAATACGATATACTCCTCGAAAGCGTCGCCTGTCTCATCCACGAAATCCACACGAGCCTCGGAATCGTTCGGGTTTACTTTGCGGCGGCGCTTATATACCGGCAAGAATACCGGCTCTATACCGGAAGTGGTTTGTGTCATCAAGCTAGTCGTTCCCGTCGGAGCGATTGTTAAGCAAGCGATATTACGACGGCCGTATTTCAACATATCCTCATATAAAGCAGGATCAGCCTCACGCAAACGGTTGATGAACGGATTTTTTTCCTCACGCTTCGCATCGAATATCTCAAAGGCACCACGTTCTTTCGCCAACATTACGGATGAACGATAAGCGGCCAAAGCTAATGTCTTTTGTATAAGTTCCGCACAATCGGTTGCTTCTTCTGTTCCATAACGCAAACCTAAAGCGGCAATCATATCGCCTTCCGCCGTAATGCCCACACCTGTACGGCGTCCTTGCAAAGTCTTTCGTTGGATCTTTTCCCACAAATGACGCTCTGTTTGTCTTACCTCCATGGATTCCGGATCCGAGTCGATCTTAGCCAAGATCATCTCGATCTTCTCCGACTCCAAATCAATAATATCATCCATAATCCGCTGGGCCAAACCTACATGCTTCTTGAACAAATCATAATCGAAATAAGCGTCCGGAGTGAACGGATTTACCACATATGAATATAAATTGATCGCTAACAAACGGCAACTATCATACGGACAAAGAGGTATCTCGCCACAAGGATTCGTGGAAACCGTACGGAACCCCAGATCCGCATAGCAGTCTGGTACAGACTCACGTAAGATCGTGTCCCAGAATAGCACACCCGGTTCAGCGGATTTCCAAGCGTTATGAATAATTTTTTTCCATAAGCCAGAAGCATCGATATCCTTCACATAAACGGGAGAATCCGAATCAATTGGATATTGTTGCTTATAGGTACCGCCATTAACCGCGGCATTCATGAAATCATCATCAATCTTCACAGATACATTTGCACCTGTAACCTTACCTTCCGTCATCTTAGCGTCGATAAACGCCTCCGAGTCCGGATGTTTAATAGAAACGCTCAGCATCAAAGCTCCACGACGGCCATCTTGGGCCACCTCACGGGTGGAATTCGAATAACGTTCCATAAACGGAACCAACCCGGTAGAAGTCAACGCAGAATTCTTAACCGGAGAACCTTTCGGGCGAATATGCGAAAGATCATGGCCTACACCACCACGGCGCTTCATTAATTGTACCTGTTCTTCGTCAATACGAATAATCGCACCATACGAATCCGCTTGCCCGTCCAATCCGATAACAAAACAATTAGAGAGTGAGGCAATTTGATAATCATTGCCAATTCCCGTCATCGGACTTCCTTGCGGAACGATGTAGCGGAAATGATCAAACAGGTCGAAAAGTTCTTGTTCCGACAACGGATTCGGATACTTTTTTTCCACACGGGCAATCTCACTTGCCAAGCGATGATGCATATCATTCGGAGATTCCTCATAGATATTTCCAAACGCATCCTTCAAGGCATATTTATTTACCCATACTTTAGCGGCGAGCTCGTCACCGGTAAAGTAATCCAATGAAGCCTTAAACGCTTCGTCAAAAGTGTAAGTTTTACGATCCACAATTATTATATTTATTTTGCGACTGCAAGTTTACGCATACTTTACCAGTTATCCAAATTACCCTACGTTAAAAAGAATACTTATTGAAAAGTTTTCCAAAACAAAACTTGCAACTCCACATTTTCAACTACTTAAACAAAACTAAGCATCAAATAGTTTTCCAAAAAGAAAACTTAACACTTATACGGATCTTCCAAAACAAAGAAGGACGCCTCTTTAGAGAGACGTCCTTATCCTACTATATAGGGATTCTTAATTTAGTTCTTGAGCAAGACCTCGATTTCCTCTACGGAAGACCGGAAAGACTTACTAGTCTCAATCTGGTCTTTGATCGTCTTACAAGCATGCAAGACCGTCGCATGGTCTTTCTTTCCTACGATCTTTCCAATATGGGAAAAAGAGGAGTCCGTATATTTCTTCGCCAAATACATCGTGATCTGACGGGCTTGCACGATCTCACGTTTACGGGAATTAGTCTGGATAACCGATTGCTCCAAGTTGAAATACTTGCAAACGATCTCCTGAATCATCTGTACGGAGATCTGTTTCTTCTCCAACCGAACCGCTTGGCTAACCACACGTTTCGTCAACGGCAGATCGATCTCACGATTATTGATAACCGCATTAGCCATTAAAGAGACGAGAATACCTTCCAAGTCACGGACATTCTCCGTCACATTATTAGCGATAAAGTTAAAGACCTCATCCGGAATCATGATTCCGTCATGGTTGATCTTATTCTTCAGTATCTTTTTACGTAGATCCAGATCCGGACGGCTCAACTCAGCCGTCAATCCCCATTTTAAACGGGTGATCAAGCGCTCTTCCATCCCTTGCAAATCCACAGGAGGTTTATCAGAAGTCAAGATAAGCTGCTTACCTAACTGGTGCAAGTGGTTGAAAATATGGAAGAATGTATTTTGAGTCTTATCCATACCGATCAACTCCTGTATATCATCCAACAGCAGCACATCGATATTTTGATAGAAATTCAAGAAGTCATTAGTCGTATTCTTACGGATAGCATCTGTAAACTGTACCCGGAACAAATGCGAAGATACATATAACACTTTTTTTTCCGGATGCAACTCCCGGATACGGGTTCCGATCGCATGGCATAAGTGAGTTTTACCCACTCCTGACGGACCAAAAATAAACAACGGGTTAAACGTAGTCTTTCCCGGATTCTGGGCAACAGCCTCACCCGCCGTACGAACCAGCTTATTGCTCGTACCCTCGAAATAATTATCAAAATTATACTTCGGGTTCAACTGAGGGTCCAAATCCTGCGGAGCAGTCGTCATAAAAGGATTCGGAGCCTTGTTAGCGTCCTTGGGAGTGACTTTCTTTACAGCGGTGGAAGCATTCTCCGCCGGATAATCAACCGTACCACCAGTTGTCTTATCCACCATGATACGGTAGTTAAGAATGGTTCCTTGACCGATTACACGATACAATGTAACTTTCAAAACATTAACATACTTCTCTTCCAGATACTCATAGAAGAATTGACTAGGCACCTGTATGGTAAACTTCTTGTCTTCGTATGATAACGGAACGATAGGTACGAACCATGTGTCAAAAGCTGCCTTAGGCACAATATCCTTTATGACCGCAAGGCACTTATTCCACAATGTTTGATAATCAGTCTGCATGTTTTCTTTCTCTCCCACTAATACTTTTTACATTCGGACTACAAAGTTTAGAAATTAATTCCGAAAAAAAAAGTGCTATTTTGTTTGGTAAATATGAATTTTCAATATCCCTTTTAGATTCAGACAGTTACTAATACCTATCTGATTTACTGTTATTTAGATCGACCAATGTTCAAAAACCCTTTATTTTAGAGACCTCTACAAAAGCGTAAACGCTGACGTCCGGTGACGGAATAAGGCCTCAGGAAGTATCTATCTCACTTTACCTAAAGGCCTTATGTATATAATCAGCAGGAGTCCCCTAACTTTTTGTCTAATTAGAATGATTCTAAATAACGTCTTTTATGCTATGATTTTTTAACATAATCAAAAAACAGAGAAATGCACGTATCTCTTCGGATTCTCCCGCAAATCAAGCAATAGCTTAGAGGCGTTGTCCATCGTGCTGTTCAGATTATCATACAATCCTTTGTCGTTTAACAACAAGCCGATGCTATTATCCGTCGAATTCAATTTATCCGTAGTCAACTTCAAGTTCGCCAAGGTCGCATTGATGGAATTGACCGTTGTAGCCAAATCCAATTCTTTCAAGTTGGCGCTCACCTCCGAGAAATTATCCGTCATCGTCTTCAAGTTATTCACGATACCCGGTACATCCTTACTCAACATCTGATTCAACTGACGGGTAGACACCTCTAGGTTGCTAGTCGTTTTTTCGATATGATTCAAGGATTGAGCCAAGGCCGGATGAGCGATCAAGGTTTGCAAGCTACCCAAGATCGTGTCGATCTTCGGCAAAAGGTTCTCAACGCTTGGCAAGATCTTCTCCTGTACGGATTGCATCATATCCTCTTCCATTCGTCCCTCAAGCGTAGAACCCGGCTTCAAAAAGTCATCCACGTAAGTGTTCAAATGGATATGCAACTCAGCTCCGCTTAAGAAAGTATTGACAACCGCTATATAACTTCCCTTATTCAGCCTCATCTTATCTTCCAAACTAACCTCAACGATGATCTTACCGGTCGTATCATAGTCATAAATAATATCACGAACCAATCCCACCTTAAAACCATCCACAAATACAGGGCTGGAAATCGTCACCCCCTTTACGTTGCTGAATGATACGTAGTAATGGTTCACCGGTTGAAACAGGTTAATACCCTTCAGATAATTAATGCCTAAATACAATAACGCCAGACTTACGATCGTCACAAGTCCGATCTTCGCCTCTTTAGTGAATACACTTTTCATTTCCTTTATTTATAATGTATAATTTATTCCTAAATCATTAATATTTCACCTTCTTCCCATCCTTAAAAGCGATGATGAAAGCATCTTTAAAATCTTTTGCGATCGTTCGGCGCATCTTCCGGATCGAGTTAAAATCCGAAGTCTCGCCATACGTGTATTTATAGATACCTTTCTCCACATAGAAATCCACGTTCTTGTACCCCTTAAATAACCGGGAGTTCGCAGGAAGCTTCTTATTGGAAGTCAAGAATTGTATCTTATATATAACCTTTCCTTTCGTGTTCCTGTTCACGGAAGTGGTAGAAGAAACTGAGGTTTTCTGTCTTGTGGCTTGCTGTTTTTTATTTAAGATATCAGCCTCGCTCCCCGGAGGCGGAGTTTTCTCATTCGCTACGGGAGCAACGACAGCTCCGGAAATATTTCCTTTACGACGATCGTAATTCTTCTTATATTTGCAAAAAGCATCGTACAACGCTTCCGCCAATTTATTTTGTCCGGCGGCGGTTCTCATGAACTGCTCTTCTTGACGATTCGAGATATACCCCAACTCGACCAGAACACTGGGCATGCTCGTTTTACGAAGCACCAAAAAACCAGCCTGTCTTACGCCACGGTCCACCCGCTTACAAGCCCCGAACGATTTCTGTATCTCGGAAGCCAGACTAATACTTTGCTCCATATGCTTATTCTGCATAAACTCGAAAATGATATAGGACTCCGAAGAGTTCGGGTCAAATCCCTCATACCGTTGTTGATAATTATCCTCCAACAAGATCGCTGAGTTCTCACTCATAGCCACCTCTAAGTTCTCTTCGCTACGGGCCAAACCCAGCGTATACGTCTCCGTACCTTGCACGGTACTTCCACGCTTTACGGCATTCGTATGGATAGACACGAAAAGATCCGCCTTATTGCGGTTCGCTATATTCGCACGTTCGTCCAACTCGATAAAACGATCCGTCTTACGAGTATAGATCACACGCACATCCTCCGCGTTATTCTCTATCAATCGACCCAATTTTAAGGCGACAGCGAGATTTATCTCCTTCTCATTAACATTCGCCCCTCTAGCTCCCGGGTCCTTACCGCCATGCCCAGCATCGATCACGACCGTAAAAGTCTTCTCTCTCGCCTGAAGTCCGGGCAAGAAAAAAAACAACGCAAATAGCAAGTTAATATATAGAAAAGACTTTTTGCTCACTTTCTAAAATTATTGCAAATTTGGAGACAAATGTAGCGCTTTTTTGCTGATTGACAGATATCTTTTTTTATAATTAAAACAAAAAAAGAGGGCAGTTTCGAAACTACCCTCTTTCATGATATATTAAAGTATCTATTATTCAGAAACAACCTCGAAAGGAACCTCAACGGAAACCTCTTTGTGAAGTTTCAAAACAGCCTTATAGCTACCTACTTCCTTAACAGACTCCTTGATATAGATAATCTTACGATCGATATTCTCGAAACCAGCCTTAGCCAAAGCCTCAGCAACTTGGATATTCGTTACAGAACCGAAGATCGTACCTGTAGAGCTAGTCTTAGCACCAATCGTCAAAGCTACACCCTCTAACTTAGCGGCCAAAGTCTGAGCGTCTTCCTTGATCTTAGCCAATTTATGGGCACGTTGCTTCAAGTTCTCAGCCAATACTTTCTTAGCAGACTCTGAAGCGATCACTGCCTTACCCGTGGGGATTAGAAAGTTACGTCCGTAACCGTCTTTTACTGTTACGATATCGTCTTTGTAGCCTAAATTCACTACATCTTCTTTCAAAATAACTTGCATATTCTGTCTCCTCTTAATTAATTATTTCATCAAATCGGTCACGTAAGGAAGCAAAGCCAAGTGACGAGCACGCTTTACAGCCTGAGCCACACGACGTTGGAACTTCAAGGAAGTACCAGTGATACGACGCGGAAGGATCTTACCTTGCTCGTTCAAGAATTTCTTCAAGAATTCAGGATCCTTATAATCGATATACTTGATACCGTTCTTTTTGAAACGGCAATATTTTTTCTTCTTAACGTCTACTGAAGGCGGAGTTAAATATCTGATTTCTGATTGAGTTGCTGCCATAATTAATTATTCTCCTTTACTGTTTCTTTAGATGATTTCAGATTTCTTCTCTTAGCTGCATATTCTGCGGCATACTTGTCTTGACGGAAAGTCAAGAAGCGGATCACACGCTCGTCACGACGGAAGTTCAACTCCAACGTAGCGATAACACTAGGATCTGCCTTGAATTCAACCAACTGGTAGAAGCCTGTTGTCTTCTTGTCGATAGGATAAGCTAACTTGCGCAAGCCCCAGTTCTCTTCATTCACGATCTCAGCTCCTTGAGCTTTCAGAAGGTTCGTGAATTTCTCTACCGCTTCCTTCATCTGAGCGTCAGACAAAACGGGAGTCAAAATGAAAACGGTTTCGTAATTGTTCATAAAACGCTGTTTAATATTGATTAATAAAAAATTTTGCGGTGCAAAGGTAGTGATTATTTGATAACTGGCAAATAGTTATACAACTTTTTTCAATCTTAGACTCATTTCACTCGTTTTAGCACCAACATCCAAAAATTCATGGCCTCCTCATTCCGGATCGTTTTCGCTTGCAAGGATAAAGTAGCCGCACCTTTCGATAAGGAAATCATACCGACAGAGCAAGGAGCAAATCCTTTCACATAAGACTCCTCCCGGAGAACCCTATCCAAATCCGCACCGAGCATGGGTTGGTCATTTACTTGATCCAATGTAAATACAAGATTCTCGGCATCCCGGTCCGTACGAAGTTCAAAAGTAGAGCCTATATTTCGTTTATCGCAAGTATAATAGATAAAAGCCTCGAACAAACCGGATTCCTCAACCTCCACATTCCAGCTTATCTCCGCTTCCGGGCTTTTCCAATTCGTAAAATAAGAACAATTCGGATAACGGTTGGAGCGTTCGATCGGGCCAGATATCCTCGCATCCCGGGCCGGTAGCTTTGAATAGGTTTCCCGCGGATGACCGATTATAAACGGACGGGTATCCTTCTTCGGGAAATCCGCCAGTAACTCATCCTTAAACCAATTCGAATAACGCTTCATCCGCTCATATATCTCGGGTTCTTTATCCGATACATCCTTCCGTTGCTCACGATCTATATCCGTTTTATATAAATGATCTTCCGCATCCAATAGATAATATGAGATACGCACACTCGTCTTACCTCCCCAATAACTATATAAAACCCGATCTATAGCAGGAGCTTTCTCATCCAGCAATCGCTGTCCCCAATCGATTCCGTCCAGTTTCCTTAACGGGGTATATTCTATTCCCGCCAAACCTAATAAAGTAGGGATTAAGTCTATAGCCCCGGACAACTGGGTTTCCACGGCCCCTTTCCTTATGTGTCCCGGCCAACGGATACAAAACGGCGAACGAACACCCCCTTCATCCGTAGAGCCTTTTCGCCCTTTCATCCCACCATTCCACCGGAAACTATTCGGGCCGTTATCCGAGAAATAAATAACAATCGTCTCTTGTTCCAAATCCAATGAATGTAACAAAGACAATACACGTCCGATATTCCAATCTAAATTCTCGGCCAAGGCCAAAGCCGCTTTCGTAAACGTAGTATCTTCTTGCTCCGGGAAAGTAGCTCGCTGCGACAAGGTACGATCTTTTACACGGTTCCACCAACTATCCGGGACTTGCATCGGACTATGAGGTGTGTTATAAGACAAGAACATAAAGAATGGATGTTCTTTATGATCACGTATATAATCCAAGGCTTTATCGGTCAGATCATCTATGATAAAGCCCTCGCCCGAAATAATCTCTCCGTTATGTTCCAACACCGGGTTCCAATAATTCCCCCAATGCCCGGAACAAAAACCATAGAACTCCTCGAAGCCCCTTGCGTTCGGATGGTAGGGATATTGCGTACCACTATGCCATTTTCCAAATAGAGAGGTAGCGTATCCGGCCTCCCGGAAATATTCCGCGATCGTTTTCTCTCCTAGATTAAAGCGCTCGCCTCCCCCGGTCGTAGAATTAACGCCACTCCGTACATGATAGCGTCCGGTCAAGAACTCCGCCCTCGTCGGGGATGACACCGGACAGACATAAAAATTCTCCAAAATCGTTCCCTCATGAGCGATACGATCTATATTAGGAGTTTGCACGAAGGTATTCCCCGTGAAGCCCAAATCGCCCCAACCTTGGTCATCCGATAACATTACGATGATATTGGGGAGTTGTTTTTGAGCGAAAGCCGGAATACAACCGGCCCCCACTCCCAAAACACTAAACAATACGCCTAACTTTGTCATTCGATTCAACTTTTTGCCTAATCAAGATTACCTTTATTGCGGACGGCTATATCCTTGATCCAACAATTTCTTCAACAACGCGGAAAGCTCATTCGCAATGCCTTTCTCACGCAAGAAGAGATTATTACTCTCCAAAGAATCGGTCCGCATATTATAAAGTTGGCCTTTCGGTCCATTCTTCACCGGGGATAAACGGGCGGGAGCCGTAAAACCACCGGAGCCCAGACAATCGATATATTTCCAATCTCCCTTCTTGATCGCTAATTTGCCGGAGCCGGACAAGTACATGATCTGGTCTCTCGTCGAGGCATTCATATCACCATCCAATACTTTCTTAAAGCTAAAGCTATCCTCTGCCTGTCCTTTAGGAAGGGATTGCCCGGTTAAATCCGCCAATGTAGCCAATATATCTACCAAGCCAACCGTTTGGGAACAAACCCCGGGGCACTTGATATGATCCGGCCAATGAACAATCAGCGGAACATGATGACCGCCGTCCCACGCATCACCTTTCTGCCCACGGCGGCTCCAGTTACTTTGATGCCCGTATTGCTGGATATCCTCCTCTTCCCATGCGCCTCCGTTATCACTGGCGAAAATGACAATCGTATTCTTCTCCAGACCTAATTCCTTTAGTTTGGCATTCACCCGAGCCACGACATTATCGATATCGCCCATAAAATCGCCATAGGTACCTAACTCAGTAGATCCCTTAAACTGAACGGTGGGCAGCCATGGGGTGTGCGGACCGGTTAACGGCATATATAAAAAGAATGGCTTGTCCTTTCGTCCTTCCCGATCGATAAAAGCGATACCCTCATCTACGATTGTCGGGAAACATTCCTCAAACTTAAAGGAGCGCGACATCTCTCCGTTACGCCACCAAACGCCCCGTTCCCAATAAATATCATTCTCGTTCGTATGTTTACGATCCCAAGCGTAAACCGTCTCATCCTGTTTCTTCGGATAAGCGTCCGCCGTCAAGATGACATCCGGGTCCACGACACGGTCATTACGCACGAACGCATAAGGCGGCATATCCAAGGAAGCCGGAAGGATGAAAGAATAGTCAAACCCTAATTCCGTAGGGCCTCTTTTTACAGGGGCGGAGAAATCCGTATTCGTATAACCAAATTTCTTAGGGGTAAGAATCTGTGGTTTCGAGTCATCTTTCAACTGCCAGTCGAGCCCTAGATGCCATTTCCCGACACAAGCGGTCGTATAGCCGGCATTACGCATCAAGGAACCGATCGTCAAACGCTCCGGTTCGATATATGGAGACAAGTACCCCCAATACTCGGACTTCTTCGGCGTACGGAAAAAATAACGTCCTGTCACTAAACCGTAGCGTGAAGGCCCACTCAACGCACCCGCAGAATGGGCATCCGTAAAACGGATACCGTTCCGGGCCAATTGATCGATGGCCGGTGTACGTACCCTAGCATATGGATTATTGCATCCAACATCCCCGTAACCCATATCATCCGCCAGAATGATCACGACATTGGGTTGCTTTTGGGCGAACACCACCGGCACATATAGTAAACCGGTGGCTAATAAAGACAACTTGATCTTCATATATTATTTTCTATTCGTTAATAACCTTGATTCTGAGTCAGGTTCGGATTCGCCTGCCGTTCGCTTAATGGAATCGGGAACAATAGCTGGGTTTCCGTATACACCTTACCCCAATTCGTCTTATAGCCGATAAAGTCCACATATTCCCCGGATTTATCATCCCGGATCTTACGGGTGCGTAGCATATCAAACCACATCTTATTCTCATAACATAGGTCAAAGTAACGTTGGTCCCAGACTTCCTCCAAGAATGCGCTTGCGTTGGTCTGCTTAAACGGTACTAATCCGGCCCTTCCTCGTATTTGGTTCACGATATCGATGGATTGCTGGTTCGGAGTACCATCCGCGTTCACTTGCGCTTCCGCATACATTAATAATACATCCGTGTAACGATATACACTCCAGTTCAAGTCTGACTTCGCCGTATTATCAATAGCCACTTGATCAAAAAACTTATAGATATAATAGCCATTCAAATCCATAAACTCCAACTCTGCCGCTCCCGGAGAGAACTTACTCGGATGCCCCTTGTAGTTCGTAAAGAAATATTGCTTCTCTTCCGTACGCTTATCCCCTTTCTCAAAGCTTTCCACGAACTCCTTGGTAGGGATCAGGCTACCATATTCCAAATCGTAGGCGGAAATGCCGGAACGAGAAGGTAAAAAGATACGTACCGACTCGTTATGCCGCTTGTTCAAGGAGAACTGAACTTGATAAATAAACTCTCCCTTATTATTCTGCGACGGAAGCCGTAGGCTCTCATAATCCGTGAAGAGCGTATACTCATTCGATTTTATAACCTCCAATGAACGTTTAGCCGATTCCGCGTAATAAGATTTACCTCCTTGCAAAGGATAACCGGCATACGTAAGATAGACATCCGCAAGAAGCGCTTTCACCGCTCCCATCGAGACACGCCCTGTATGATCGCTAAAAGCCAGATCCGATTGCTCGGCCTCCAACAAATCAGGAATAATGATCTCATCATAGATTTCCTTTACCGGGGCACGAGATACTTGCAGCTCTCCCAACTCCGACTGTACGGTCGTAATCTTAGGGACATCACCAAAGATACGTACCAAATAGAAATAATACAAAGCCCTCATAAACTTCACCTCGGCCATGTAGCCATTAATCAAGGAAGCATCCAGATTCTCGAACTCCCCGAGTTTTTGAAGCGCGAGGTTACAGTTCGCTATACCTGCATAACAATCTTGCCACCAGTCCTCGATATACAAAGAACGATCACTCACCAGTAGATCCTGAAAGTCCTTATAATTCGATTGGGAATTCTCGGAAGTAGCTTTGCCAGTCATATATTCGAGCAATAAGATCGTATTACATCCCCAGCCCGGGGTCATCTTATTAAAGACCGTATTCTTCAAATAAGCCGAATTCGTCAAGGCCAAAGCGGACTCCTTACTTGTCAACTTTGAATCGGTAGTCATTGTACCGGTAGGTTGCTCATCCAAGAAATTATTACAAGAAGACAAGAATAACGCACATAATGAGACGATATAGATTTTATTTATTTTCATAACTCAATCGTATTAGAATTTAACATTTAAACCAAAAGTAAAAGTACGTGCCTTAGGCTCGCTGAAGTCGTCGATACCTTGTCCGAAAGCAGCATCCTCATAGGTCGTAACCTCCGGATCATAGCCTTTGTACTTCGTGATACAGAACAAGTTCTGAGCACTCGCGTAGATTCTCAAATCCTGTAACTTTATCTTTTGGAGCAAGCTCTTGCTGAAAGTATATCCCAAGACGAAGTTCTGCCCCCGAACGAAAGAACCGTTCTGCATCCAATGTGAATCCGGATAAGAATCATAGTACGATTTCATCGGACGACGCTGGGCAACCATCGTATGCTGGTTTTGCGGAGTCCAAGCGTTCAAATTCGACTTGAAGCCATTCGCTACGCCCGAGCGATCCTCGGCGTTATGAGTAGCGCAATTCACGACATCATTCCCGAACACGAAGCGGAGATCGAACGAGAAATCGAAGTTCTTATAAAGGAACGTATTAGAGATCGTCATGGTCCAGTCCGGGGAGGTACAGCCGATAATCGTATTATCCTCGCTATTGATCTTCCCGTCGCCATTCAAGTCCTCATACTTCACGTCTCCCGGAAGGCGGTTGTATTTAGCCGCTTCAGCGGCCTCGTCCTCACCCCAAGTTCCCAGACGACGCAATCCCCATAGCGAACCAACAGGTTCACCGACACGCAATATCAGCATATCCCCTTGCGGATGACGCGGAGCAGGATAGATATCCTCATCATTTTCGCCCAAGCTCAGGATTTTATTGCGATTCACGCTAAACAATACCGTAGACATCCAATTAAAATTGTCAGTCTGTATATTATGTGTATTTAATGTCAATTCAAAGCCTTGGTTCTGCACAGAGCCGATATTTCGCATGATCGTATTCAATCCGGAAGTTCCCGGGATCGGGGCATTCAATAACAGATCACTCGTCTTTTTATAATAATAATCCAAAGACAAATCGATACGCTGATTCAATACGCTTACATCGACACCGGCATCCCATTGCAAGGTCTTCTCCCATTTCAAGTCTGGATTACCAAATGTACTACGATATAAAGCCGTATAATAATTATCTCCAAAAATCGCATTCTCCGATCCTAAATTCTGGAAGAAAGCATAATTGCCGATCTCTTGGTTTCCGGTCTCGCCGATACTGGTACGTACCTTTAGATTATTCAGCCAATGAACACTTTTCAAAAAGCTTTCCTCCGAGGCTCTCCACGCAAAGGCGAAAGAGGGGAAGAACGCATATTTATTATTCTTTCCGAATTTGGACGATCCGTCGTAACGGCCTGTAGCCGTAAATAGATAGCGGTCTTTCAAGGTATAATTGATACGTGCGAAATAAGAGTTGATAGACCAAGCATAATCATCCGATTTCGACGGTATCGTCACTGTTCCCGCTCCCAGATTATGCCATTGGTAAAAATCATCGCTGAAATTCTGCGAGGTAGCTTCCACGCTCTCGGCAGCCCGTTGCTGCCAGCTTGCTCCAAGCATCACATTCATACGATTGTTCTTATTGAACTCCTTATTATAATTAAAATAATTCTCACTCTGCCAATACAATTCCTTCAAGGTCGCTATTGTAGCGATACCTCCCGCCGTCTTACTGAACTGGATCAGATCCTTACCCGAATAATAATTACGTTTCCTATTACTGGCATCTACGGCGAAAGTAGACTTAAAGTTCAAGTCGTCCGTGATCTTGAAATCCAGATATAGGTCGGCGATCGTCTGGATATTGGAAGTCTCGTTCACCATCTCTTCCAGATACCGGGAAGGTGTATCCTGTACCGCACCGGGGAAATCACGGTTGCTTCCCCAAGAGCCATCGGGATATTTTACGGGAATCAACGGAATAGCCTCCTGTACCAAACGCTTTACTCCATAACTCTTGTAATTATCGTTTCCCTTATTATAATTGAACGACATATTGGCACCCATTTTCAACCAATCCCGAAGCTGGGAATCCAAGTTGATCCTACCGCTATACCGGTCTAGGAAACCGTTACGCATCAAGGCATCTTTATGCATATATCCCAAATGCACGCTATACAAGGTCTTATCGGCTCCGCCCCGGATGCTGACTTGGTGATTATGGTTGATAGCCGTTTGATAAGCCTCATCCTGCCAATCGGTATCATACAATGGGTTACCATTAGCATCGAATAAATTCGGCAGATCCGCCGGCGTCACTTTCTTGTACTTGCCTTGCGCATACCCTTCCGGATCATATTTCTGCCCGTTATCCATCGTGGTATTGTAATTCTGCCACCACTCGGAAGCGTTCATCAAGTCCAGTTTCTTCGCCATTTTACCGATAGAGACATAACCGTCGTACGAGATCTGCGCTTTCTCGTTCTTGATACCTCGTTTCGTCGTAATCATGATCACACCATTCGCTCCACGAGCACCATAGATAGCCGTGGCGGAGGCATCCTTCAATACCTCCAAGGATTCGATCTCACTAGGATTCAACAGATTGATATTGCTTACGCCAATCACGCCATCTACCACATACAGAGGCTCATTCGATGAGTTGATAGAGTTATTACCACGTATACGCACCCGTACTTTCCCGTCCGGCGTACCGCCATTCTCAAAGATCTCCACACCGGAAGCCTTTCCCGCCAAGGCCTGCCCAACATTCACCACCGGCTTGCTCAACAGCTTCTCCGCCTTTACGTTGGTAACCGATCCGGTCAAGTCGCTCTTCTTCATCGTTCCGTAACCTACGACTACCACCTCATCCAATGTCTGTGTATTCTCGCCCAGCTTGATAGAGAAACTCGTCTTTCCGTTCGCCGAGACCTCTTGCGTATTATAGCCGATATAGGAAACTTGAAGGACAGAGTTGTCATTTACCTCTAGCGTAAACTTTCCATCGAGATCGGTAATCGTACCGTTGGTAGTTCCTTTCTCCACCACGTTCGCCCCGATCACAGGATCGCCGTTCGTATCGACAATCACACCCGATACTTGCTTTTTCCCCTTGACAGTCTTGACCTCTTCCGGCACGATGATCACATAATTCCCGTTTATTTTATACGTGTATCCCGTATTCTTTAACAGCTGTGATAAGACCTGCAATACTTCCATATCTTTCTGATCCATCGAGACCTTTCTCGACACGTCCAATTGGCTATCATTATAAGCTATCTTATAAGCAGAGCTTGACTCTAGTTTCTCAAATGCCTGTTTCAATGAGATCGAACCTTCATGGAAGGTCACTTTCTGCGCATCGATAGGCAAGCTCCCAGCCATAGCGAGGCTCAGGCAAAGAATAGCGACACGTATAGATTTATTCCTGTTCATGCGATATTAGATTTTTTAGTTAAACATTTATATCTCCTTTGTAGTACGTACTCGCTATTAGGACAAGGGAAACGAGGAGCGCACCCAACGGAAAAACGTTAACGAATTATAAAAACCTAATATCTCCTTAACTCAATCAATATAGATCCCATCCTCTTTGATCTGATACTCCAAGCCGGGTATCATCTCCTTGACCAACATCATGATGTTCTCCAACGACTCATGCTTATTGAAATGGATCGTAAGCCGGTTGGAATGATAAGCGGAAGTACGCAAATGCACCTTCACGTTGTAGACACGTTCCAAGGTTTTCAAGATTTCCTCGAAAGAGTCGTTGTTAAACAACAAGCCTCCCTCTTTCCAATCCGAGTAATCCGAGGCCACCACCTGCCGCACGTCCATCTTTCCCCGGGAAGGGATGTAGACAAGCTGCTCGTTAGGCCTCAATATACATGGAGCCACCGAGGGATCATCGGGAAGAATCTTCAAGGAACCTTCCTCCAAGGTCGTTGTTATTTTCTCTTGGTCCGGGTAGGCGGATAAATTGAACTCGGTGCCCAGCACTTGTACCCGCATCGCTTTCGTCCGCACGATGAAAGGTTGCTCGGGGCGTTTTCGCACCTTGAAATATCCCTCTCCCACCAGATAGATCTCCCGGCTCTGACCGATAAAGGCGGATGGATAAAGCAGCAAGGTACCGGAATTCAACCAAACCTCGCTACCATCGGGCAAGGTGATCCGCTCCCGCTTGCCGGAAGGTACGAACTGTTCCATAAAAGCCAGTTTCTTGACATCCCGCGCATCCCTGTATAGATAATAAGAAACACCCAACGACAACAAAGGAATCAGCCAGATAGCGGCGATACGTACCCACGCCGGGATACGCAGACGGCGGCGGGGCCTCACGCCCAATGTATTCTCCAACCGGGCGAAAGCCATCTCGCTCCGCTTATCCGCCTCCGGGAAACCGATCTCATTCCAGATATCCCGTAAAGCCTCTTCCTTTTCCCGCTCGTCTCCCGGCTCCGCCAATCGCTGATGTACCCGATCCACCATCTCCCCGGAGAACGAATGATGGAAAAAGTATTTTAATATCTTTTTTATAGGACTCATTCCTGCTTTTCTATTTTATCTTGTTTATAGGACCTCCTTTTCCCGCTTTACCCCCAAGCTATTAACACATCATAACAAGAAGGAAAGTCAATACCGCGTTCCGCAATTCCTTTAGCGCTAGGTTCAAGTGGTTTTCCACGGTCTTTTTCGAGAGTTGTAGATTCTCGGCGATCTCTGTGTTCGACAAACCCTCGTCGCGGCTCATCCGGTAGATCATCTTCCGCTGTGGCGGCATGGTCTCCACGATCATATCCACTAGCAACCGTAAATCCTTGGCAACTAAATCCTCGTAAGGCGTATCACTTCGTTCCCCGTCTTCCTCCCCGGCTCTCTCCAAGCTCACGAGATTCACCCGGCGGGATTCGATATAATTGAACGCCGTATGCTTCGCCAGCACATAGAGGTAGGAACCGAACGTCCTCACTTCCGTGAAACGACTCCGATGCGTCCAAAGCTTTAGGAAAATCTCTTGGGTCAAGTCCTCGGCATCGCTCTCGGACTTCACGAGTCCCAGCACGAAATAATAGACTTTCAGATGGTAACGCATGAACAATTCCCGGAAAGCGGTATGATTTCCAGCGGCAAATTGTTCTAAAATGGATTTTTCATCTGTCATCTCGATTAACTCCTTTCACGATACGGTGGGAGCAAATAAAGTAATAATAACCGGCCGTAAGAACGCTCTTCTTGTTAATAAATACAAAATTGAAAGGAATCCCCCGTATATCAAGCCCTCCCTTCCCGAAGATTTAAGGCTTCTAAAGGCATCCTTTAACCGTTTTCTCCGTACCTATTCATCTTCTACCATCCGTTGTATGATCATCCACCAACTGTTAGAAGATCATGCAACGGATGGTGGATGATCATACAACAGCTGATAGAATATGAAAGTCTACGCTCGAAATCCTTTAAATGTAGGTTTCTTTCGCCTAATGTGTGATGAAGAATCGCTTACCACTTCCTTATGTTCTTTTTTTTGTCTAAGTTTGTTCCTTCAATGACATTCAATATGTATTGGTTACATCATTCTATCAATTTACTCAAGATCGTGCCCTTTTTGGGCGGTTGGTTATCCGACCGGTTGCTGGGAGACCCGGAAGGTTGGCCCCATCCTATCGTATGGTTTGGCAAAGCGATCAGCGCCGGAGAGAAAGAGTTGAATAAAGGCTCCGAGCGGGTCCTAAAAGGCGGTATACTGGCAGTCGTGCTTATCCTTGGCGTGTATTTAATCTGCGAGAGGATATTGTCGTGGGCTTGGATCATACATCCGCAGTTCAGTGGGTTGCTGACGGCTGTCGGCGTATTTTATTGCCTATCCGGGAAGACGCTTATTAAGGAAGTGAAGGCGGTGTTCGAGGCCGTGGACCGTAGCACGGAAGAAGGACGGCGGCAAGTGGCGCGGATCGTTGGGAGGGATACCTCGAACCTGTCGCCGCAAGAGATACGGGCGGCGGCGTTGGAGACCTTGTCCGAGAACCTGAGCGACGGCGTGATCGCCCCGATGTTTTGGTTCGCCCTGCTGGGGTTGCCGGGGATGATGGCTTACAAGATGGTGAATACACTGGACTCGATGATCGGTTATAAGAATGAGCGTTACCTAGAGTTCGGACGGATAGCGGCGCTAATCGACGATATCGCCAATTACATCCCGGCCCGCCTCACGGCCTATTTGATGTTGCTTGTCTCCAATAATTGGGGGAAAAGGGATTTCGTACGGCGTTTCGGCCCTGAACACGCAAGCCCTAATTCCGGTTATCCAGAAGCGGCCTTGGCGGCGGTCTTGGACTGCCAGTTCGGGGGGACGCACGATTATTTCGGCAAACCGGTGGAGAAGCCTTATATCGGGACGAACGCGAGGCCTTTCACGACCGAGGATATGCGTATCGCCATTCAAGTGAATAGCAATACGGAACTGTTGATGGGTGTGATCGTCACCCTTATTTTACTAATAATATAATATTAATAATATGGAAATTAGATTAAACAAACTGATAAGCGAAGCCGGTGTTTGCTCACGCCGGGAAGCGGACAATTTCATCGAGATGGAACGGGTAACCGTAAACGGCAAGCAACCGCACGTAGGCCAGAAGGTCACGGCGGAGGATGTCGTATTGGTGGACGGTGAACGCTTGAACGTAGAGAAATATATCCGCCTGCAAGAGGAGGAGAAAAAGGAGATGCAGCAAGAAAAAGAATTACTCGGCACGCTCCGGAAAGCGAAACCCGAGAACAAGGGAGGCCGTGAAGGCGCTAAAATGGAGAAGTTCGGAAAGTTCAATAAATACGCTGCCGCCCGTAAGGCGCAGAAAGAGGGAGGCTGGAAATCCAAGACCGCCAAGCTTACCGACGAGGAGAAGTTATTGCGAGATGCCTTACGCCCCAAGTTCGGAAAGGCACTGAGCAAATCGGCGGTGGCGCAACGGATCGCCGCCAACCCGAAATCGGCCGCCCTTCGGAAGACGAGCAAGAACAACCCGATCAACAAGGCGAAACGTGCCGCCCACCGGAAAAACAGGAATCACGGAGGCGATGAGTAAGAAAGTGATCTTAGTGACTGGAGGACAGCGGTCCGGCAAGAGCGGGTACGCACAGAGGCTCGCCTTATCGCTGTCGCCCAACCCGGTTTACCTAGCTACCTCCCGCATCTGGGACGAAGAGTTCCGGAAGCGGGTAGAACGCCACCAGCGAGACCGTGGCCCCGAGTGGACCAATATAGAGGAAGAGAAATACTTGAGCCGCCACGATCTTACCGGTCGTGTCGTGGTGATCGATTGCGTAACCCTTTGGGGGACAAATTTCTTCTTCGACAATCAAAGCGACGTGGAATTATCTCTCTCCCTCCTCAAAGCGGAGTTCGATAAACTCTCCCGGCAAGATGCCTACCTGATCTTCGTGACGAACGAGCTGGGTATGGGAGGCGTGCCGATAGACGAGGTGCAACGTAAATTTACCGATATGCAAGGCTGGCTCAACCAATATATTGCCTCTAAAGCGGACGAGGTTGTCTTGATGGTCAGCGGAATCCCCGTCAAGATCAAGGAATAAGAACAACGACTTATATAAAATACTACTATCATGATACAATTTCACATCGAGGCCCCGGACAAAGGGCTGGAGGCCGCTTTACAAGACAAGATCGATAATCTGACAAA